>CAXPTW010000034.1:0-136433 GCA_964220165.1 Abyssibacter sp. | reverse complement strand
CGGGATCTCGCACAGCATGCCGACGATGGGCTTGTAGCGCTCGTCCGAGGGATGCACGGCCACCGCGCCGTCGCCCAGCATGGTCTCGGGGCGGGTCGTGGCGATCGAGATGTAGTTGCGGGTCTCGCGCTTGGTGACGCGGCCGTCCTCGTCGCGCTCGACATATTCGTAGGTCGCGCCGTTCGCCAGCGGGTACTTGAAGTGCCACATATGGCCCGCGACCTCGGTATTCTCGACCTCCAGATCCGAGATCGCCGTCTCGAAATGCGGGTCCCAGTTCACCAGCCGCTGACCGCGATAGATGTAGCCCTTGTTGTAAAGATCGACGAAGACCTTGATCACCGCGTCGTGGAAATTGCCTTCCTCGCCCGCCGGGGCGCCGGGGGCGCCGGACATGGTGAAGGCGTTGCGCGACCAGTCACAGGAAGAGCCAAGGCGTTTCAACTGGTTGATGATCGTCGCGCCGTATTTGCCCTTCCACTCCCAGACTTTCTCAAGGAAAGCTTCGCGGCCCAGTTCGGCGCGGGACGGCGGGCCGGTCTTGGCCAGTTCCTTTTCGACCATAAGTTGGGTCGCGATCCCGGCGTGGCCCTGACCCGGCTGCCAGAGCGTATCAAAGCCACGCATCCGGTGCCAGCGGACGAGGATGTCCTGAACGGTGTTGTTGAAGGCGTGCCCCACATGCAAAGCGCCCGTCACGTTGGGCGGCGGGATCATGATCGTAAAGGTTTCATCGCGGCTCTTGTTCGCGCCTGCCTTGAACGCGCCGGCGTCTTCCCACGCTTTGTAAATGCGGGCTTCTGCCTCTTGGGCGTCAAACGTCTTTTCCAGTGCCATGTCGCTTTCCGTCTCAACAAATTCGTCTCTCTTCGCGGGGGCGCGAAGGGTCTCGGGCTATGTAGCCTTTGGGGCGCTCAAGGGAAAGGGTGAAAGACCCGAGGGCCTTTAGATGTCGCCGCGAGATAGCCCCTAGATCGCCCCTAGATCGCCCTGTCGAATTTGACCGAGAGGTGGATGAGGCTCTCGATGTCCTGCACGCCGGTGATGCCGTTGATCTGGTCGAGGGTCTGATCGATCTCTTCAGTCGTTTCACAGGCGATCTGGGCGATGAGGTCGACACGGCCCGTGGAGGTGGCGACCATCTCGACCTCTGGCAGGGCCTTGAGTTTCGTCACCACAGAGGCCGAGGTGCGGGGCTCGACCTGGAGGAGGACGGTGGCCTTGATCCGGCGGGCCAGCGCCACATCGCCGAGCTTGATCGTATAGCCCGCGATGATGCCGGAGGTCTCCAAACGCTCAAGGCGTGCCTGCACGGTCGACCGCGCCACTTTGAATCGGCGCGCGAGTCGCGACACGGAGGTCGATGAATCGGCGGCGAGCGCCATCAGAATCTTGTTGTCGAGATCGTCCACGGGGGGCCTCCAAGCGCTTCGAGGGGCGGTGCGATTGAACTGCCCAAGAATACTATGTCAATTTGACCGACATTTTCGTTAAAATGATCGGCATAATGCATGATTTTACCCTTTCGAACGGCAAAATCAACAAGCATATAGCGCTCATGAAATGACAGGAACACAGGACGGCGAGACGGCGCAGAAGGAGCCTTCAAATCGCACCTGGCCTGGTTCGGATTAACCGCGTAAGCGCAATCCCAACCGGACTTTCCCGGGCAAGATGTGGCTGCGCTCTGTTGGTAAAGGACACGACCAATGGGGCTCTCAAAAACCATCTGGGCAACGCCCAGCGACTACCTGCGCACTCATGCTGCCGAGCATCCGGTGCTGTTTTTCTCCCCGACCATCCTTCAGGCGACCGCGCGCCGGTTCCTCAAAGGATTTCCGGGCCTTGTCACCTATGCGGTGAAATCCAACCCGGACGAAGAAGTGCTCGCCAACCTCGTGGCCGCTGGCGTCCGTGGGTTTGACGTGGCCTCCCCGGTCGAGATGGACACCATTGCCCGCATCGCCCCCGGCGCTGCCATGCACTACAACAACCCGGTTCGCTCCCGCACCGAGATCCTGCATGCCGTCAAACTCGGCGTGAAATCCTACTCCGTGGACAGCCACTCGGAGCTCGTGAAACTCGGCGAGCTTGTCCCGGCCGACGGTGTGGAAATCTCCGTGCGCTTCAAACTGCCGGTTGAGGGCGCTGCCTACAACTTCGGGGCCAAATTTGGTGCGACCGTCGAGAAAGCGGCTGAGCTTCTGCTTCTCGCCTCCCAGCTCGGCTTCACCCCGTCCCTGACGTTCCACCCGGGCACCCAGTGCACCGATCCGCACGCTTGGGACAAATACATCCGTGCAGCGGCTGAGATCGCTCAATTGGCTGGCGTCAAAATTGCGCGTCTCAATGTCGGCGGCGGCTTCCCGTCCCACCGCCTCAACGAGGTGATGCCGCAGCTTGAGCCGACCTTTGACCTCATCGGTCGTGTGGCGCGCGAAGCCTTTGGCGACGATATGCCGGCGCTCGTCTGTGAGCCGGGCCGTGGTCTTGTGGCCGAAAGCTACTCTCTCGTGACCCGCGTCAAAGCGATCCGCGACGATGCCCATGTGTTCCTCAATGACGGCGTTTACGGCGCGCTCTCCGAGCTGCACCTCGTCGGCGTCATCGACCGCATCGGCGTGTTCGGCCCGCACGGCGTGAAACGCGACGGCGAAACCGTCGACCGCACCGTGTTCGGCCCGACCTGCGACAGCTTGGACAAGCTGCCGTCTGAGCTCGCGTTCCCGGTGTCGATGGAAGAGGAAGATCACGTGGTCTTCTACGGTCTCGGCGCCTACTCCGTCGCCACCGCGACCAAATTCAACGGCTTTGGCCAGATCACCGTCGAAACGGTGCACCGCCAACTCTAAGCCGCACGATCTCGTCGACGTGTCCACGACGTGACATCCCCTCTCGAAAACGAGAGGGGATTTTTCATATTTTCATGCTAAATCTCTGACATGGAAGAGAAACCGAACTTTCTTTCGCGACTCGGGCCGCTGTTCAAATTCCAACGGCGGGTGCGCACCTCCGGGGGCCATCATTCCCGTGGCCCGCTCTCCCATGTGATCTTGATGGACGGGACGCTGTCCTCTCTCTCACCCGGTTTGGAGACCAACGCGGGGCTGAGTTACAAGCTCTTGGTCGAAGTGGCGCAAAGCGAAAACATGCTCGTGCGCTATGAGGCCGGCGTACAGTGGAGCGATTGGCGCGACACGTTGGATGTGGTCGAAGGCCGTGGCATCAATCGCCAAATCCAGCGTGTCTACGGCGCTCTGGCCTCCCGCTACCGTCCCGGCGACAAAATCTATCTCTTCGGCTATTCCCGCGGGGCCTATGCGGTGCGCTCTCTCTCGGGCTTTATCGACATGATCGGCCTTTTGCGCCCGGAGGAGGCCACAGAACGCAACATCCGTGACGCCTTCCGCCATTATCAAATGGCTCCGCATAGCGCCTCGTCCAAGGCCTTTTCCCAATCCCATTGCCACCTGCAAACCCCGATTGAGTTCCTGGGTGTCTGGGACACGGTCTCCGCGCTGGGCATCCATTTCCCGGTGCTCTGGCGCTATTCCACCGTGTTTCACGAATTCCACGACTATATGCCCGCCCAAAACATCAAACGGGTCTATCACGCGCTGGCCTATCACGAACGTCGAAGCGCCTATGCGCCCGTGCTGTTCGAGACCAACCCGAATCCGCCTGTGATCGAAGGGACGCGACAAACCCTGCAACAGATGTGGTTTCCGGGCACCCATGGCGATGTGGGCGGGCAATTGTCGGGGTATAACCCGGAGCGCCGCCTCTCAAACGCCGCGCTGGTCTGGATGCTCGACAAGGCGGAGGGGGCAGGGCTGGCGCTGCCCAAAGATTGGCGTATGCGGTTCCTTGCGGACCCGCATGGCCCGTCTATCGGGCAAAACCGGGGTTGGGGCAAATTCTTCCTGATGCGGACCGCGCGTCAGGTCGGGAAAGACCCGTCAGAAGTGCTCCACCCCGCGCTCAAACGGTAAGGCGCCCCGCGTTACGCAACGCCGATGTTCTGGCACACCGCCTTGGTGAGGGTCGGGCGGTTCAGCGTATAGAAATGCAAGTCTTCCACGCCTTCCGCGATCAGCTTTTCGCAGAGCTTGGTGCACAGGTCGATGGACAGCTGGTGGTGGTCCTGCGAATGCTCAAAGGCCGCCTCATAGCTGATCGGGATCGGCGTGCCGCAGCTTGCCGCGAATCTCTGAAGACCCGTCCAGCTCGTGATCGGCAGGATGCCGGGAATGATCTGGCCGGTGATTCCGGCGCGGGCGCAGCGTTCGCGGAACCGGAAAAAATTCTCCGGCTCAAAGAAGAACTGCGTGATCGCCGAATCTGCGCCAGCCTCAAACTTGCGTTTCAGCCAGAAAATATCGGCGTCCGAGTCCGCAGCCTCGGGATGCGGGTCCGGGTAGGCACCCACGCGAATTTTGAAATTGCCGGTCTCAGACAGCGCTTCAATGAGTTCGATGGAGTTGGCAAACCCGCCCTCAGCGGGCGTAAACGTGCCCGCGCCCTTCGGCGGATCGCCCCGAAGCGCCACGATCTCATTGACGCCGACCTCTTTATAGCTGTTCGCGATCGCAAGCGTCTCTTCCTTGGTCGCGTTCACACAGGTCAGGTGCGCGGCGACGTTCCAGCCGTATTCCTTGTTGAGCAACGCCACCGCGTCATGGGTCAGCTCGCGCGTCGTCCCGCCCGCGCCATAGGTCACGGAGACAAAAGACGGGTCCATATCGTTGAGCGCCTCAACGGTTTCGAACAGGCTGAAACAGGCCTGAATGTTCTTCGGCGGGAAGAACTCGAAAGAAATCTTGGGTGCGTTCGACATGGGTCTCTCCGGGGTTGGCCGTGCGGGGCCGGGATGGTTCGAGGGGCCTTGTCTCACAGAGGCGCATGTGAGACAAATTCATAATTCTCAAGATCAACATGAGGCGCGTTCAACATGCATCTCGAATTTCGGCACCTGCGCACGATCAAGGCCATTCATGAGGAGGGCGGTCTGGCGCGCGCCGCAGACCGGCTCAACATCACCCAATCCGCGCTGTCGCATCAGGTGAAGGGGCTTGAGGATCAGGCCGGGGTGGAGCTTTTCGTGCGTCGCTCGAAACCACTCAAACTCTCTGCGGCGGGGATGAAGCTTTTGGGCCTGGCCGAAGAGATCCTGCCCAAGATCGAGGCGCTGGAGGCCGAGTTTCGCGGCATTGAGGAGGGCACGACAGGTCGGCTGCATATCGCGATGGAGTGTCACGCCTGTTTCGACTGGCTGTTCCCGGTGCTCAACCAATTCCGCAAGGCCTGGCCAGAGGTCGATGTCGACATCCGCCAACGCCTCGCGTTCGGCGCGCTTCCGGCGTTGGAGCGCGAAGAGGTGGATTTCGTCATCTCGTCGGACCCGGACGACATTCCCGGTGTCACCTTTGTGCCGCTGTTCGATTATGCACCCATGTGTGTCATGTCCTCGAAATCGCCCTTGGCAGACAAACGCTATGTCGAGGCGGAGGATTTTCGCGATCAGACGCTCATCACCTATCCGATGGACCGCTCGCGCCTCGATGTGTTCAAAGACCTCCTGACCCCCGCCGGGGTTGAGCCGGTGAAACAGCGACAGGTGGAACTCACCGATGTGATCCTCATGCTGGTCGCCGCCGGGCGCGGTGTGGCCGTTCTGCCCGATTGGGTGATGCGCGACATTCGCAACCATCCGGACTACGCCGTGCGGCCCTTGACCGCGATCGGCGTGACCCGTCGGATGTATGCCGCCGTGCGAAGCGACGATGCGACCAAACCCTACATGGCGCATGTGCTCAGGATCGCGAAAACCGAGGCGGTCAAGCTTCAGCGCGGCTAACCAGAGTTCAGATCAGAGTTTCATGAGCGTCTCGAACGAGCCGAAAATCATCCGCTTGCCATCGAACGGCATGTCGCCTGCGGCGGCAAAGCGTTTGTCCGTGCGCATGGCCTCCATACAGGTCTGCGCCGCCGTGGCATCCGGCCATTCGATGAAAGAGGTCACGACGGTTTCGCCCTCTTCGAGCTTCACCGCCATGGGCAGAGAGGTGATCTCTCCCGGCGGCACAAAGGCGCCCCAGCCCTCAAACACCTGAAGCGCGCCGTATTCCTTGAAAAGCGCGCCCATCTGGATAGCGAGCGCTTTATAGGCGTCGCGGTTTTCCGTCGGCACCGGAATGACCGCGATCTGGAAATGTGACATGGCGTCCTCCTCTCGACATTTGAGCAAATCATAGCACGGAAAACCCCTCATTTAGGGCATTTCTTTTGCCACAAACCCTTGGCAGACAGGGTTTCGCGGCGTATACGCGCGGTCTGAACATCTTCGACACTTTACGCCCCGGAGTCCGGACCCATGCAAGGCAGTGCCAATCTCAACGTCATGATCAAAGCCGCCCGCCTGGCTGGCCGTTCCCTCGTCAAGGATTTCCGCGAGGTCGAGAACCTTCAGGTCTCCTCCAAAGGGGCGGGCGATTTTGTGTCCCGTGCCGACATCCGGGCCGAAGAGATCATTCGCGACATCCTGATGGAAGCCCGCCCGACCTACGGCTGGCTTGGCGAAGAAAGCAAACCTGTCGAGGGCAAGGATCCGACCCGTCGCTGGATCGTCGATCCGCTCGATGGCACCACGAACTTCCTGCACGGTCTGCCGCATTGGGCGATTTCCATCGCGCTTGAGCACAAGGGCGAGATCGTCTCCGGCGTCGTCTTCGACCCGGCCAAGGGCGAGCTGTTCTGGGCCGAAAAAGGTGCGGGCGCCTGGATGAACGAGCAACGTATCCGTGTCTCTGATCGCTCCAAGATGATCGAGTCGATTTTTGCCACGGGCCTGCCGTTCGGTGGTCGTGCCGATCTTCCGGAAACCTTGAAAGACCTCGCCCGTCTGCTGCCCGCCACCGCCGGTGTGCGTCGCTGGGGCTCTGCTGCGCTCGATTTGGCCTATGTGGCTGCGGGCCGGTACGATGGCTTCTGGGAGCGCCGTCTGAACGCCTGGGATATGGCGGCGGGTCTTTTGCTGGTGAAAGAGGCCGGTGGTCTCGTCGACGCCATCACCCCGGATGAGAACCCGGTCGAAGAGGGCGAGATCGTCTGTGCCAACGAGGCGATCTTTGACCGCTTTGCCAAGGTGATCCGCGGCGCCTGACGCGCGGCCCTCTAGCTCCAAAATGTCGAAAAGCTGCGTCCCCACGGGGGAGGCAGCTTTTTCTTTGACATCATGGCCTTGCCGGTTTCAGAACAAATTTCGCGAAATTTGTTTCGATCTGTGCGCAGGTGGCGGGGCGCAGGCGCGGATTGTCGAGGCGCTGCTCCAAAAAATCACATGTTTTGCCGCAATCGCGCCGTTTTGTCCCTCTAGTTTGAAACGAACCATCCATCGGAGGGATAATTGTGATTACCCAGTTCAAATCGCTGTTTCGCCGCTTTCAGGCCGAAGAAACCGGAGCCATCACGGTCGATTTTGTTGTGCTCGTCTCAGCGATCATCGGTCTGAGTATCATGGTGATGGCGATCATCTGGGAGGGGGCGTTCGCCTTTACGCAGCGCCTGAACAACGAGGTCGAAAGCATCGAAGTGATCGTCTACTGACGATTCACACGCCATCGCGCGGGTGATGCACCCCGTCGACCCAGGGCACCTCTCCCATCTCTGATGGGTTCACGCCCGCGATACAGCCCGCGTTGACGCCGTATTCCTCTGGGTTAGAGCGCCTTTGGTGGTGGGTATACACCCCGCATCTCTGACAAAAATAGTGTTTCGCCACCATGGTTCCGAATTGATAGAGGCCCAGCGTGTCGGAGCGCACGACCTCCAAATCCGCAAGCCGCGCCGAGACCATGATCGCCCCGCGCCGCCGACACAGCGAACAATCACAGCGCCGCGCGGTGGTCAGCCCGTCTTTCAAAAGCACCCGCAGTTCCACGCCGCCACAGTGGCAGGTGACCTGAACCGGCTCTGAAAAATCCACCTCTACACTCATTTGCGCCTCCGGACCGTCGGGATCGAGCTTTGCGACAGGCGATAGCGTGCCGGGCTATGAGCCGGGTGCCCGTCCGTGCGCGACCAAAACGCCGTGCCGCCCAGCCGCCTCCACAGAGGATAGGCCCCGATCACCCCGGCCACAAACCCACCCACATGCGCCATATAGGCGACGCCGCCCAACTGACCGGCATTGCCCAACTCACCGATCAACTGAAAGGCAAACCACGCGCCGAGCATGACCCAGGCGGGCAGGGGGACGATCTTGAAAATGATGATGAAAATGAACAAAACGTCGACGCGGGCCTTGGGGTAAAGCAACAGATAGCCGCCCATCACCCCCGCAATGGCGCCGGATGCCCCCACCATCGGCACCCGTGCATCCGGCGCGGCCAGATATTGTGCCAGCCCCGCCGCCACCCCGCAAAACAGGTAGAACCCAAGGTACCGCAAAGGCCCCATCTCATCTTCGAGGTTGTCGCCGAAGATCCACAAAAACAACATGTTGCCCGCGATATGCATGAACCCGCCATGCATGAACATTGAGCTGAAAAACGTGAAATACCCGTCCCCTGCGCTCATCCGTGCCGGCACCAGCGCCCAGTCCGCATATATCCCCAAAAGCGCGCGATCGCTGCCGTAACTCGGCAACATCGCCAAAAACACCGCAATGTTGAGCGCCATCAAGATATAGGTGACGATGGCCGGATTGCGGGAGGGATTGTGATCGCGAATGGGGAACATTGCGCAAAATGTGGTGGCAATCTTCCGCAGGTCAAGAGAAACCTGCTTTTACATTCTTTTCTCGATGGTTATGGTCGCGCCACTTTGGCCCGCGTGGTGGAATGGTAGACACAGAGGACTTAAAATCCTTAGGCCGTAACTGGCCGTGCCGGTTCGAGTCCGGCCGCGGGTACCACAGGTCAACCACTTAGGGGGCTCATCTTAAGGGATGTTCTTATGGCACAGGTGTTTTTGCATAAGCGGTACAGTTTTACGAAAGCGACGCTCCTCGCTCCTTTCATGAAAAGGTACAGCCATTTAAAAACATTGGCCGAATTACCTCCTGAATTGGTCCCGATGGCGGTCCACTCTCTGTTGTTTGCTGATGGAAAAGCCTTGTTTGTCAAAAACTCCAAGGCCGCCAGTACCAGTTTGTGCCACAAGATTTACGCATGGGAACATGGGACGGCATACACCGGCAGGACCGTTCACCGCGACCAGACCTTGTCGCAGGGCTTGTGGGCTTATCCAGATATTGCAACGGCGCTTTTCGACCCCGAGTGCCTGAAAGTGACCATTCTTAGAGATCCCGTCAAACGATGTGTCTCTGGGTTCACAGATTTTGTACTCGATCAGAAAAACAGCAGTTTCCTCAAGCACGAAGCACATTGGGACGCGATGGGCATGTCTGATGCTGCGGACGACAGTGCGAAATTCGATATCTATCTCGACTACATTGAGGCCTGCGAAAAAGCGGATGTTTCTCGTATGGATGAGCATTTCCGTCCACAGTTCTATAATCTGCGCCCGGATATGATTGATTACGGTTTCATTGCGCGTGTGGAAAATCTCAATGAGGATATTCACGCCTTGGGCGTCAAACTCGGTTTGGAGGCTGGTGAGGCGCCTGCCGCAGAGGCACGCAAAAATAGGTCCCAAAGCCGCTTTGAACCGAGTGAGGCGCAAGTTGCCCGAACCAAGATGCTCTACGCGAAGGATTACGCTTGGATGGCTCAGCTCTTTCCTGACATCTATCGCCCCGTCACGTCCGAAGAGGCGTCCGTATGAACCGGGTCGCGAGTTATCTGATCAATTTGGACAGTTCCACTGAGCGGCTGGCGGTTGCCTCTGCTCAACTGAAGGCGGCGGGTATTCCTTTCGAGCGCCTGTCTGCGTTCGATGGGCGTCAACTCGATCCGACGACACGACCGGAATATGACGAAGCCCGTGCGATGTCCTGGTTTGGACGCAAGCTGTCCGGGGGAGAGCTTGGCTGTTATTTTTCTCATGTCGATGTCGCTCAGAAGTTCCTGGAAAGCGATGCGAAATATGGTCTTGCCCTTGAGGACGATCTATCGGTCGTCGAGAATGGCGGGGCAGTGGTTCAAGACATCATCGCATATCTTGAAGCGGAAAAATCCTTACGTGACTGGCACATGGTCAATCTCGGGCGGCCGGTCAAACGTTTTTTCACGCCCATTGCGTCTCTTCAGAGCTTGCACGGAGATAGGCCCGTAGAGCTTTGCCGGGCGCATTATTTCCCAGATACGACGACGGCAATCCTCTGGTCGCGCGCCGGTGCAGAGGCGTTTGTCAAAGCGGCTTACCCTATTTTCATGCCGGTCGACCATTTCTTGCGCTACTGGGGAATAAAGACGGACGCAGGCCTTGGGCTGACCGGCGTGCCGTTTACGCCCACGGGCGTCGAAAGCGACATCAATACCGCGAAAAAGCCGAAAGATGTGCGGCGCGCGCGGTTCTACCAGCTGCGCAAACAGCGACGTCTTTGGACCAATAAATTGGCCGCAAAAGCACACCAGAAAGCGTTTCGGGCTGACTGACAACGGGCGGTCTTCTGCCCTGCGTGGCTGAGCCGATCCGCACAGCGTATCCGGTTTTGACAGACGCGGCGTCCGACGGCGAAATGTCCTTAGGGTCTAGAGAGTGTTTCTGATGTGTCGGGCATTTGCCCGCCGAAAGTCCGACACATGTCCGACGCTTTGCAGACGCAATAAGCCCCTCGAAGATCGAAGGGCTTATTGCATTTTTCGAACATTTGAGCCGTGTGCGTTAGCTCCGCGTTCCCGCGAACTTTTCCTGCCACTCTTCGCGCTGTTCATCCGTGATTTTGCCAAACAGGTTGTCCGGCACAGCGAAGGCATCGCCGGGATTGAGCGCGGTGAGGGCGGTGGCGACATCTTCCGGCCAATCGAGATCCGGCAGCGCCAGAGCGGTCTGAAGTTTGCCTGCGGCATCCGGGATGAAGGGGGCGGAGAGGCGCGCGTAAAGCCCGATGAGGTTGAGGCCGAGGCGCACCTGCGCGGCAGCTTTTTCAGGGTCTTCCTTGAAGGTGGCCCAAGGCGCGGCGGATTGCAGGTATTCGTTGCCCGCGACCCAGATGGCGCGGAGCGCAGTGGCCCCTTTGCGCACGTCGATGGCATCCATATGGCTCTGATATTCTGCGACTTTTTCGGTCAGATCGGCAATGAGCGCGTGTTCCTGTTCGCCGTAGTCCCCGCCTTCCGGCACGGCTTCGGAGAATTTCGAGCGGCAGAATTTGGTGATGCGGGAGACGAAGTTGCCCAAAACGTCTGCGAGGTCTTTGTTCACCGATTGCTGGAAATTTTCCCATGTGAACTCGGAGTCCGAGCTTTCCGGGGCGTGGGACAAAAGCCACCAGCGCCAATAATCCGACGGAAGGATCGACAGAGCCTGATCCATGAAGACACCGCGCCCGCGCGAGGTGGAGAACTGGCCGCCGTCATAGTTCAGATAGTTGAACGATTTAATGTAATCGACCATCTTCCACGGCTCATTCGAGCCGAGCATGGTGACCGGGAAGGAAAGCGTGTGGAAGGGCACGTTGTCCTTACCCATGAATTGCACATAGCGAACATCGTCTGCCCCCTTGTCCGTGCGCCACCAACGTTCCCAGGCCGCATCGTCCAACCCCTGTTTCGTCGCCCATTCAGCGCCGCAGGAGATGTATTCGATCGGCGCGTCGAACCAAACGTAGAAGACTTTGCCGTCCATGCCGTCCCAGGGCGCGCCCTCGAACTGCACCGGCACACCCCAGCTCAGGTCACGGGTGATGCCCCGGTCTTGCAGGCCGTCGCCATCGTTGAGCCATTTCTTGGCAATCGAGGTGGTGAGCACCGGCCAATCGGCCTTGCTGTCGATCCACTCATTGAGGGCGTCGCGCATGTTCGACTGTTTAAGGTACAGGTGTTTCGTAACCCTTTCCTCAAGGTCCGTTGCGCCGGAGATCGTCGAATGCGGCTCAATGAGGTCGGTGGGGTCGAGCTGTTTCGTGCAGTTGTCGCATTGGTCGCCCCGCGCGGAGTCGTAGCCGCAGTTCGGGCAGGTGCCCTCGATATAGCGATCCGGCAGGAAACGCCCGTCGGTCTCGGAATAAATCTGGGTCTCTTCAATGACTTCGATCAGACCTGCCTCATAGAGTTTGGTCGCGAGGTGTTGGGTCAAGGCGTGGTTCGGCTGCGACGAAGACCGCCCGAAATGGTCAAAGGACAGGCGGAACCCTCCGGCAATTTCGGCCTGAACGTCGTGCATCTCGGCGCAATAGTCGGCGACGGGCTTTCCGGCCTTTTGCGCAGCGATCTCGGCGGGCGTGCCATGTTCGTCGGTGGCGCAGAGGAACAAAACCTCATCGCCCCGGGCCCGACGGTAGCGCGCGTAGAGATCGGCAGGGAGCTGGGAGCCCACGAGATTGCCGAGGTGCTTGATGCCGTTGATATAGGGCAGGGCGGAGGTGATGAGGGTGCGTGCCATGAGGGTCGTGGTCCGGTCCGTTGCATATGTCTTGACGCTTTCCTATCGCGCTTCCGGACAAAGGGCCAGTGCCCAGCGGCGTTGAACAAAAAAAGGCGCGCAAACCGGAGGGATGCGCGCCAAGTCCAACAGGGAGAGAGGTCGCCGGAAGAGCCGCGCGACCTCATGGGCTATTTGGGGTCTAGGCGTGTTGGTTTCGAGATGTAATTCTGCACTCTTGCTTTGCAGGAATGAACCGGTCTCCGAGGGGCAGGCGCGGGGGCAATGGCTTGTCCTGAGGCGGGGGGGCGCTAAGGTAGGGGCAAATTCAGATGACGAAGGGAAAAGACCTCTATGAAAATGCGCAAAATCGGCCGCAGCGACCTTTTGGTGTCGGAGATTTGTCTTGGCTCCATGACCTGGGGCAGCCAGAACACCGAAGCCGAAGGACATGCCCAGATCGACCGCGCCAAAGAGGTCGGCATCAATTTCATCGACACGGCGGAAATGTACCCGGTGAACCCGGTCAGAAAAGAGACGGCTGGCGATACCGAAGAGATCATCGGCCAGTATTTCGCCGCGCGCGGCGGGCGCGAGGATTGGGTGATCGCGAGCAAGATCGCGGGGCCGGGCAACATCAACGACGAGGGGATTCTGGCTTCCAATCTTGAGGCGCGCCTCGACGCGAGTCTCAAGCGCCTCAAGACCGATTACGTCGACCTCTATCAGTTCCACTGGCCCAATCGCGGCTCGTATCATTTCCGTCAGAACTGGAAATATAACCCGGCGACCCAGCCCTCTAAAGCGGAGGTCGAGGACAACATGCGCGGCGTGCTGGAGGTCATGACGGACTTGCAGAAAAAGGGCAAGGTGCGTGAATTCGGCACGTCGAACGAGACCGCTTGGGGGATGTCGGAGTGGCTGCGCCTCGCGACCGAGATGGGCGCGCCCCGGATGCAGTCGATCCAGAACGAATACTCGCTGATGTGTCGTCTCTACGATCTCGATCTCGCGGAACTGGCGGTCCATGAGGACATCACGCTTTTGGCCTATTCGCCGCTGGCCGCCGGGCTTTTGACCGACAAATACAAGGGCGGCACGGTGATCCCCAAAGGGTCGCGTATGGATCTCAATGGCGATCTCGGGGGACGCGTGACGGACCGGGCCTGGCCCGCGGTTGCGGCCTATGTCGAGATCGCCAACAAACATGGTCTCGATGTGACCACGATGTCGGTGGCATGGACCCTTGCACGGTCTTTCGAGACGATGCCGATTATCGGGGCGACCTCTGTGGATCAGCTTGAGAAATCTCTCGATGCGCGCGATCTTGTGTTGTCCGAGGAGGTGTTGAAAGATCTGGAAAAGGTCCACAAGGCCCATCCGATGCCATTCTAAGAAAGACACATCATGCGTTCAGCGCCCCTTTTCGCCGTTCTGGCCCTGATCGCCGTCTCGGCCTGTCAGCCGACGGCAGAGACCCCGACCGGCGCGCTGTCTTCGGTCAGTCAGGTCGAGCAACAGCGCCTCGCCTGTGAGGCGCGGGGCGGGCGGTGGGGCTCCGGCGGTTTGGCGGGGTTCATGACCTGTTTCGAGACGCCGCGCGATGCGGGCAAATCCTGCAAACGTTCCACGGATTGCTCGACGAACCTGTGTCTCGCGCGCTCCGGCACCTGCGCGCCGATCACGCCGCTGTTCGGCTGTAACGAAACGCTGGATGGCGAGGGGCGTCGCGTCAGCCTCTGTGTGGATTGATGCGGGGGCGCTACGGCCTTTTGCGCCTCGCGCTGTCTCTCGCGGCGGCTCTTTCCCTCTCCGGCTGTCTGGCCCCGTCACAGCCCACGGGCGGCGGCACACGTGATCCGGAGGTGGCCATGTCCTCCATCGCTGTGCTCGATCTCCAAAAGTTTGCCGGGCGTTGGTACGAGGTCGAGGCCTTTGTGCCGGAGGGCGCCTCCTGTGTGCTCGGCGCGGTGACCTTTACCCCGCAGAGAGACGGCAGCATGACCGTGACCGAAGGCCCCTGTGCAGATGGCGCGCCCCGCACCGGGCTGGCGCGTCCGATTGGTCCAGGGCGGTTTGCCTTTGAAGGCGATGAGATTTGGGTGCTCTGGGTTGATGCGACCTATCACACCGCCGTGATCGGGAGCCCCAATGGCGCAGCGCATGTGTTGTCACGTGAGATGACCTTGCCCGCAGATCGCCAGATCGCCGTGCATGGAATCCTGTCGTGGAACGGGTATGACGTGAGCCAGCTCAGCCCCGCCCGTCGGCGTTGATCCGCTCTCATCAAAGTTCGATATGACCCTGTGCAGGATTTTTGACTAGGCGGTTCGAAAAAACCCGCCTATAGGCCGTCGAATGACTATAGAACGGACATATCGTGAGCACGCCAAGAGGCTCTTGGTGTTGGGGCTGCCTTTGGCGGGCAGTCAGATCGCGCAATTTGCGGTCCATATGACCGATGTCATCATGATGGGCTGGTACGGCCTTGATGAGCTGGCTGCTTTGGTGCTGGCTTCCGGGTTCTGGTTCATCCTCTTTATCCTTTTGGCGGGCTTCGCCTTTGCGGTGATGCCGCTTGTCGCGACCGCCTCGGGCCAGGGCGATAGCACCACCGTGCGCCGCGCGACCCGGATGGCGATCTGGCTCTCAGTGATGGCCGCCGTGGTCATCTATCCGATCTTTGGCTTTTCCGACGTCATTCTCATGGCCTTGGGCCAACAGCCGCATATTGCCGCCGAGGCGCGCCCCTATCTTGCCGTCGCCGGGATCGAAATGATCCCCGCGCTGATCGCTGCCGTGTTTCGGAGCTATTTCTCTGCGCTGGAGCGCACGCGCGTGGTGCTTTTTGCGGTCATAGGCGCTGTGATCCTGAACGCGGGGCTGAACTATATCTTCATCTTCGGCAATTTTGGCGCGCCGGAGCTTGGTGTGCTCGGCTCGGCGATTGCCTCTTTCATCGTCAGCTTTGTGATGATGGGGGTTCTCGCGCTCTATGCCGCCAAGGCGACGCCGGAACACGACCTCTTTCGCAACCCGTTCAAACCGGATTGGGCGATGTTTGCCACCGTGTTCAAAATGGGTGTGCCGATCGGGATCACCTCGCTGGCCGAAGTGGGCCTGTTCAATGCCGCCGCCCTGATGATGGGCTGGATCGGCACGGCGACGCTCGCGGCGCATGGCATCGCGCTCCAACTGGCGGCGATTGCCTTTATGACCCAGATCGGCCTCTCTCAGGCCGCGACGATCCGGGCGGGCAACGCCATGGGGCGGGGCGATGAGGCGGACCTGCGCAAAGGGGCCTTTGTCGCTGTGCTGCTCTCTGTCTGTATGGCTGCGATCGCTTCGACCGTTTTCCTGCTCTTTCCAGAGCCGCTTTTGGGCCTCTTCATTGCTCCCGATGAGCCTGCGCGCGATGAGGTGATTGCCATCGGCGCGACGCTCATGATCTTTGCCGCGATGATGCAATTCTCAGACGGGGGGCAGGTGATGTCGCTGTCTCTGCTGCGCGGGTTGCATGACACTGCGGTGCCGATGTGGTTCGCGGCCGTGAGCTATTGGGGGCTTGGCCTTCCGGCCTCTTACCTCTTTGCGTTTGTCTTGGACTGGGGCGCGACAGGCGTCTGGATCGGCTTTGTCTTTGGACTGTCTGCGGCCTGGATCAGCATGAGCTACCGGTTCTGGATCAACAAATCCCACATCTCGCGGCGCGCGTAAGCGCGTCGCCTCACTCTTGCGCGTCTTTGCTCAGTAGGCGATCCGCCTTTTTGCGCACCAAAACCGTGCGCAGGTCATGCATCGCCAGCAAAAGCGCGTCCGTGACGTTTTCCAACTGCGCCTCCGTCGCACGGGTCTGCGCCCATTGCGCCGTGAGGTTCAGGTAATCGACCGCCCGATGAATGTCGTCAATGTCGCGACGCGCGAGGATTTCGGTGCGCTCCGCCATCCAGTCGCGGATGACTCGCAGATCGTCCTCGGACAACTCGCGCCCGCCATGGGGTTTGACCTCGCCGTTCTTGATGTTGATGGCTGCGATTTGGTCCATCTCGATCCGGCGCTGCCGATTTTCCGTGTCCACGCGAAAGACGAACGCGCCGTTTTCGCGCACACGGAAGTAGTATTCGGGCAGATCGACGCTCATGCGGGCAGGTCCGTTTCATCGAGCACCCGCCAGAGCGATCCGTCCTCATCGACGAGGGCGAACATGCGCGGGGCGTTGTCCAGTTTGAAAATTTCGGTAAGGCGGGGTGTGGCGTGCCGATCCGTTGGCAGACCGGCTTTGGAAAACCGCGCGTGCAGCGCCTCGATATCCTGAGACCGCAGACAGGCAGAGAACCAGCTGGCTTTCGGGTCCACCTCTGGATGCGGGAAAAACTCCACTTGCGTGTCGCCAAAGCCCATGATCATCCAGCCCTCATTCCTGAACCGCGTTTCAAAGCCGAGGCGCGTGTAGAACGCCTCGGTCTTGTCGAAATCGCGCGCAGGCAGATTGGCTGTGATCACCTCGGTCATGTCAGCCCTTTGCAAAAGGCCTGGATGCGCGAGCAGGCTTCTTTGAGGGCCGCGTCCGAGGTCGCATAGGAGACGCGAAAGTTCGGGGACAGGCCAAAAGCCGCGCCAAACACCACGGCGACGCCGTTCTCCTCCAAAAGCGCGGAGGCGAAGTCCTCGTCAGTCTCGATCTTCGCGCCGCCTGCGGAGGTCTTGCCCAGACAGCCGGAGATGTCCGGATAGACGTAAAACGCGCCCTCTGGCGTCGGACAGGTGATGCCCTCTGCGGCGTTGAGCATGTCGACCACGAGATTGCGGCGGCGTACGAACGCCACGTTGTTTTCCGCGATAAAGTCCTGCGGGCCATTGAGGGCCTCGATGGCCGCATATTGCGAAATCGAACAGGGGTTCGAGGTCGATTGCGACTGCACCTTGCGCATCGCTGCGATCAGCTCCACCGGACCCGCCGCATAGCCGATCCGCCAACCGGTCATCGCATAGGCTTTGGACACACCGTTGACCGTGAGCGTGCGCTCGTAAAGCTTGGGCTCGATCTCGGCCGGGGTGCAGAATTCGAACCCGTCAAAGGCCAGGTGCTCATACATATCGTCCGACATCACCCAAACATGCGGGTGTTTCATCAAGACGTCTGTGAGCGCCTTCAGCTCCGTTTTCGAATAGCCCGCGCCCGTCGGGTTCGACGGCGAGTTAAAGATGAACCATTTCGTGTTCGGCGTGATCGCGGCCTCAAGCTGTTCTGCCGTGATCTTGAACTCATTGTCGAGTTTGCCCTCAATCGCGACCGGTGTGCCGCCCGCCAAGAGAACCATATCCGGGTAGGATACCCAGTAGGGCGCCGGGATGATCACCTCGTCGCCGGGGTTCAGCGTCGCCACCAGCGCGTTGTAGAGCACCTGTTTGCCGCCGCCCGACACAGAGACCTGTGCGGGAGTATAATCGAGGTTGTTGTCGCGCTTGAACTTGGCGCAGATCGCAGCTTTCAGTTCCGGCAACCCGTCGACGGCAGTGTATTTCGTCTTGCCCTCTTCAATGGCGCGGATGCCCGCCGCCTTGATGTTGTCCGGCGTGTCGAAATCCGGCTCGCCTGCGCCGAGGCCGATGACATCCTTGCCCGCGTCCTTCAGCTCGCGCGCCTTGTTGGTCACGGCGATGGTCGGAGAGGGTTTCACACGGGAGAGGGTGTCGGAGAGGAAAGCCATGAATATATCCTGTCAAATGGCGGTCAGTCGCGTCACAATTAACTGTAATTTCGCAGGGCCGCCAAGGTCTCGCTTGCGATAATCGGCCAAGAGAGGCAAAAAGCGCGGAAAAGGGAGCCAGAGCATGACCGAGACCACCGAAACACGTCGCAAACGTCTCAAAATCCGGGCTTGGCGGCGCGGGATCAAAGAGATGGATCTTTTGATCGGCGGCTATGCCGATGCGCATCTCGCCACCATGACGGAGGCCGAGCTCGATGAGTTCGAACAGTTCATGGACGAACACGATCAGGATCTTCTGGCCTATGCGACCGGCCTCAAACCCGTGCCCGCGCCGCTCAAACCGATGCTCGACAAACTCATTGCGGATGCCGATCACGCGAGCTGGGGCGTTAAGGGATAATCCTCCCTTGCGCACGCTCGGGTAAAAATTTCTCCACTTAACGATATTTTGGGGAATTCAGCGCACTCTGTCCTCTGACACAACTCTATGCGGAGTGACAGATGAGTATGCATTCAGCATTCGCGAAACCCGTGGAAACCCCCTTCATGTCTCAATATCTTGAGGCACTTTCCCTCGTGGAGCGACTACATCGGTTGCTCCTCGACGTCATCAAAGACGAATTCGAACGCGTCGGAATCCTCGAAATCAACGCGGTTCAGGCGCTTTTGCTTTTCAACGTGGGCGAAAACGAGGTGACCGCCGGGGAACTCAAAACCCGGGGCTATTATCAGGGGTCTAACGTCTCCTATAACCTCAAAAAGCTCGTCGACATGGGCTATATGCACCATCAGCGCTGTGAAATTGACCGCCGCTCCGTGCGAGTCAAGCTCACGGACAAAGGCGATGAGGTGCGGCGCACGGTGGCGGAGCTGTTCTCCCGCCATGCCGAGGGCTTGCAGGGCCGTGGTGTGATCTCGTCTGAGGGGATCGAGGACATCAACAGTTCCCTCAAACGCGTCGAACGCTATTGGTCCGACCAGATTCGCTATATTTATTGATCCAAAGACCATTTTGGCCGAGCCACGCAGCAGAACGCCGCGCAGCTCAAAACCTCTCCTGATCCGGCACCCGTCTTACCAGTGGCCTGTGTTTTCCATCGAGGCCCAGGGTTCCGCCGGGGCGAGATTGTCACCCTTTTGCAAAAGCTCAATCGATACGTTGTCCGGCGAGCGCACAAAGGCCATGTGACCGTCGCGCGGCGGGCGGTTGATCGTCACACCCGCATCCATCAGCTTTTGACAGAGCGCGTAGATGTCCTCGACCTCATAGGCCAGATGCCCGAAATGGCGGCTATCAGAGGGCAGGGCGTCATCCCCATCCCAATTATACGTGAGTTCCACCGGGCATTCTGGCTGACCCTCAGGGGCCATGAAAATGAGGGAAAACCGGCCGCCTTCGCTGTCGATCCGTTTGGTTTCTTTCAGTCCCAGTAGCTCGTAAAACGCCATGGATGTCTCCAGGTCTTTCACCCGAACCATCGTGTGCAGATAGCGCATGTCGCATCCTCCTATTGTCACTGTTTGCGGCAACATTAGACCGACCCGCGCGGAATTCCATTTTTTCCTGTCTACTGTCTTGGCGAAGGGCCTTTGCATTTGTATGACTGGACTCTCCGAAGCCACTACATCTTGGGGGATGTCCCGTGCAGCAATACCATGATCAGTTGAAAACCATCCTCGCGCATGGCGTCGATACGACGGATCGCACCGGCACGGGTACGCGGTCTTATTTCGGACTTCAGGCGCGTTACGACCTCGCCGATGGCTTCCCGATGGTGACCACGAAAAAGCTGCACCTGCGGTCTATCATCCATGAATTGCTGTGGTTTCTGTCGGGCGACACCAACATTCGCTACCTCAAAGAGAACGGCGTTTCGATCTGGGACGAATGGGCCGATGAGAATGGCGATCTTGGTCCGGTCTACGGGGCGCAGTGGCGCAAATGGCCGGGGGCGGAACGCGGTGCGATCGATCAGATCGAGACCCTTCTGGCCGCCATCCGCAAAAGCCCCGATTCCCGCCGCTTGATCGTCTCCGCGTGGAACCCGGCGGAGGTCGACAATATGGCCCTGCCGCCGTGCCACACCCTGTGGCAGGTCAAAATTCTCGGCGGAAAAATGCATCTCCAGCTCTACCAACGCTCCGCCGACATGTTCCTCGGCGTGCCGTTCAACATCGCGTCCTACGCGCTTTTGCTCGCCATGCTGGCACAGGTCACGGGCTATGAGCCGGGCACATTCGTGCATTCCATCGGCGACGCGCATATCTATTCGAACCACATGGAACAGGTGGAATTGCAGCTTTCGCGCACGCCCAAGGCGCTGCCGAAATTGCGTCTCAACCCGGAGGTCAAAAGCCTGTTTGACTTCACTTACGATGACATCGAAATCCTCGATTATGCCCCCGACGGCGCGATCAAAGCGCCGGTCGCGGTATAAGGAGCGCCCGAGATGATCACGCTTATCGCCGCCCGCGACCGCAACGGGGCCATTGGCAAGGACAACACCATCCCGTGGGACGCGCCCGAAGATCTCAAATTCTTCATGCGTGAAACCATGGGCGGGGCGGTCATCATGGGGCGTCACACCTGGGACAGCCTGCCGTTCAAGCCCCTGAAAAACCGGCTCAATATCGTCGTCTCCTCGCAAGGCGTCGATCATGAGCACGTCTTCGCGACCGTTGATGAGGCGATTGCGTTCGCCCGCGCCGAGGGCCGCGCTCGCATCTACGCCATGGGGGGGTACGGGATTTACGAGGTGATGCTGCCGCTCGCGGATCGTTTGCTCCTCACCGAAGTGGACGCCGTTGTCGCGGACGCGGACACATGGTTTCCCGAGTTCGACGCCTCTGAGTGGCGAGAGGTCTCGCGCCTCGTGCTGAGAGAAGAGGCACCGGCCTGCGAGTCTGTTGAGTGGATTCGTTAAAATTTGCGCAAATTCGCGTGGATTGTTCCGGTGTCGCAAACAATGCCATCCGCGCCCATCGCAAAACTTGCCGCATCTCCTTTTGACGGCTACGATTTTTCCAACACCAAGTGATGCCGATTGACCCGTTCAATCGCCAGAGGAGTGATGATTATGAAAGCCGTTTTTGCTCTTGCCGGACTTTTCTGTGCCGCGACCCCTGTTTTGGCGCAGGGCACGCAACCCTATGATCCCTATGTGCAAACCTTTGCCTGGACCGGGACCAAGGGCAATTATTGCCCTGTCGGCACCCAGCCCGTGGTGGGTCTCGATGGGATCAGCTGTGGCGTGGTTGGGAGCACCGGGAACTCGGGCGCCTCTGTTGCGACGCCGCGTGTTGTCGTTGCGCCCGCGCCCTATCTCGCGCCGTCGGGCGAAGAGTTCATGCTGGGCGAAAACCTCGGCAAGTGACGCCTCTGCGCCTCACTCTTCGAGCTCAGAGCGAATGAACGCCGCCACCGCGCGGCCAAGCGTTTCATGCGCGGCCGCGTCGAAATGCACGCCGTCCACCTCAGACACCGCGATCACGCTATTGGCGTCCAACACGGCGATGTCGCGTTTCTCGGCCTCCGCGCGCATGGCGGCCTGAACCGCCTCGCCGCGGTCCGCCGCATCGACATAAATCTCCGCCAAAATCCCGGCCGCATAGGGGCGTGGCGGCAGGATGACCAAGGGCTCAAACCCGCCGTGGCGGGCCTGCATCTCTTCCGAGAGCGCCACATCGAGGTGAAATCCGAGGGCGGCGGCGATCTCTTCGGGCGTCGCCTCAAAATGCGCCTTGAGATCGTTGGTGCCGAGCATGATGGTCATCGCGTCAATCGGCCCGTGGCTTTCGAGCGCCATGAACAATCCCAGACGCCCGTCCATATGCGGCCCCATCTCCGGGTCGGGAAAGGCAAATGTGCGCCCCGGCAGGCCCTCTTCGACCAAGTCCCATCCAAGCTCCTCGGCCATGACCACCGGCCATCGTCGGTTGTGGCGCGGGCGATCCGAGGGGCGTGTCACCATCGGCTGGGTGCCATGGGTGTTGCTGTCGCCAAAGGTGAGAATGAGGGGCATGGTGATCTCCCGAGTGCGCGCCACAAAAGAAAACGGTTCCGAACCCGTGTCCGGAACCGCCGACTTTCAAATCACGCTTTTGCGCTCAGGTCAAAGGGCCCGACAAGGGGGCCCACCTTAGAGGGCCTGAAGCTCTGTCGCAGAGGCGCGGCCATCCCGGCCTTCGCGCAGCTCGTAGCCAATTTTCATGTTGTCGGCGAGGCCGGTCATCCCAGCACGCTCAACAGCGGAAATGTGAACGAAAACATCTTTGCCGCCATCATCAGGCGCGATGAAACCATAACCTTTGGTGGTGTTGAACCATTTGACGGTGCCGGTGGGCATTCTCCGTAGTCTCCTATCTAGTGTCCGTCGCAACGTGCGGCGGGTCCGGTGCAGCCAGGTCTTCCAAGTCTTCAAGCTGCTCCATAAAGGAGAGGTCGTTCCAGAAAGTCAGCAGTCACACTTTCGAGTGTGCCGCAGTTCGGTATAAAGGCAAGCGACAAAATCGTAACACTGCTTTGGTGAGGAAATTTCGCGCGGGAAATGCCTCAAATCGCAGCTAGAGAGGCCAAAATGATCAAGATTTACGGGATTAAGACCTGCGACACCTGCCGAAAGGCCGTCAAAATGCTAGGCGCGGAGTTGCACGACATTCGCACCGACCCGCTCTCTCAGGCGGAGCTTTCGCGATTCCATGCAGAGTTCGGAGACGCAGTTTTGAACACCCGGTCGACGACATGGCGCGGTCTCTCAGACGCCGAGCGCGCCCGTCCGCCGCTTGAACTTTTGGCCGATCACCCGACGCTGATGAAGCGCCCGGTGATCGAAACAGAGAGCAAATTGTACCTCGGTTGGGGCAAGGACGTTCAGTCCGCCTTGCTCGGGTAAACCCGGCGGAGGATCAGCCGGTCGAGCGACAGCCACCCGCCGCCAAGCCCAACGAGGGTCACGAACAAAAGCATCCAGAGCGCCCGTTGGTCGAGGATCACCCCATCGGAAGCCCGATCAAAGAGCGCGCCGAGTGTGGCCGCGCCGACGCCGTGACCGATGACATCGGTGAGCGATTGGACGATGACAAACCCGATCATGCCAAGCGCTGCCAGTCGCGTCGCCAGACCGATAAGGATCAACAGCGGCAGGATCAGTTCCGCGTAGCTCCCGGCCATGATCACGAGCCAGTGCCAGAGACCAAACCCGGAAATGTCATAGCTCGCCGCCTCCATCTGGCGCGGGAAGATTTGAGCATAGGCGTTAAAGCTTGGGCTGAACGGCCCGTCGAGTTTGGTGAGCGCCGAGGACCAGAAATACCGGAGCAACACGGCGGCAAAGGTCAGCCGCGCGAGGAGGGGCAAAAGATCGCCCGACAAGCGGTTGAGCGGGGCGAGCGGGTTAGGATGCGTGGCGGACATGCTGTGTCTCCTCGATGTCGGTAATGGCACCCCCGTCGAGGAGCGCCCTGAGAAAGCGGGTGAGGTCCAGTCCGGCGGGGGCCAGCTCGATCGCGTCCTCCAAGGCGACGCCGTCTGAGAGCGCGTCCAGAACTTGCGCCGTGCCGCTTGGGAAGGTGGTGGCCACCGGGTCATAGGCGGGCCGGGTGATCACCACATCCTCTGCGCCGCCCTTGGGCGCATCGCCCCCGAGGGCAAAGGCGCGAATGGCGGTGACGGGATAGCGGCTCCGCATCCACATCAGGCTTGGGGCGAGGCGGACCGCGCGCGAAAACAAGAGCGGATCATAGAGCGCGCCTTGCGCCATCGGCGTGCTGTCGGCGGCGTGGTAGCTCTGCCTGAGCCTATATTCGAGCCGCGCCACATCGGGCAGATAGGGGATTTGTCGTGTCGGCTCAAACCCCTCGATGAAAGCGGCAAAGCTTTCGCCATAAAGCGGAAGGCGCGGGTCGCTCGGAGGGTGCGCGCGCAGGTAAGCCCCGCTCAGTGCAGCAAAAAACTGGTCGCCGACAAGAGATTGCGTGGCTGGAAAGCCCTGGGCAAGCGCGTCTTTGAGGCCCACAACGATATTGTTGCGATAGACGTTGAACCGTTTTTCGGCGGGTCGGCCGTCCGGGGTCACGAGGCCCTCTGGCACCGGCGCCACCGGGTCAAGCGCGGCTTTGAGAAAGCGGGACTGAAGCGGGACACTCATACCGGCACCTTCGAGAGGCGTTCCGCGGCGCGCGCGGCCTCGGCGGCGAGCACCGGCCACGCCGGCACATCCGTGTCCCATTCGATCAGGGTCGGTTTCGGTCCGCCCGTGGCAATCGTGTAGGTGTAGAGGCGCCAGACCGGGTCCGCGACCTCATTGCCGTGGCTGTCGATCAATAGCGGTGCGCCGTCCTCATCCTCGTCCTCGGCATGACCGCCGAGATGGATCTCGCCCACCGCCTCATGCGGGAAGGCGTCGATATACTCATAGGCATCGAGTTTGAGGTTGGTGGCAGACACAAAGACGTTGTTCACATCGAGCAATAGCCCGCAGCCCGTCCGTTTCGTGATCTCGCGCAGGAACTCCACCTCGCCTAAGGTGCTCTCCGCGAAGGCGAGATACGACGAGGGGTTCTCTAACAACATCCGCCGTCCGAGAGCGTCTTGGACCTGATCAATGTGGCGACAAATCCGGGCCAGAGAGGCCTCGGTATAGGGTAGGGGAAGAAGGTCGTTGAAAAAACCTGCGTTGTGGCTGGACCAGGCGAGGTGCTCGGAAAAGGACGCCGGGTTGAGCCAACCGATAAGGTCTTTCAACCGCGCCAAATGATCCGTGTTGAGCGGGCCTTCGCCGCCGATCGAGAGGCCGACGCCATGGACCGAGATCGGAAAGCGCTCCGCCAGGGCGCGGAGTTGCGCCAAAGGCCGTCCGCCCGCGCCCATGTGGTTTTCTGCATGGATTTCGAGCCATTCTACCGGGTGTTCCCCCTCTGAAATGTTCGAAAAGTGCTCGGGCTTATATCCGACACCCGCTCCAAGCGGCAGGGTATTGATGCGGTCCAACATCGATCTTCTCCGTCTCAAAAGGGAGTGTCCCGGCCACGCGTATGGGCCGGGACAAAGAGGCAAAGGACTTAGCTGTCCATCGGCAGGTCGCGCTCACGAGCTTCAAGGGAGCCCATGCGCTCGGAGCCGTCCGCCATCGCAGGAAGCTCGATGTCCGCGCAGGTGCCCGCCGGAACGAGGGTCCAGGCGTTGCCCTGATAGTCGACTTTGGAGGTGCCGGCGCAGGTCGTGCCCGGGCCCGCCTGACAGCCGTTTTCACCGGCCAGCGCGACGCCAAAGCATTTTTCCTGCTCTTCTGCGTGAGCAACGTTTGCGAGGGAAATAGCGGCGGTCATCGCGCCGAGAAGGGAAAGGGTTTTGGAATGTTTGGACATGTGTGTGTCTCCAGTATCATGCGTTTCCACCAACGTGGTGGTAGGCAGATATTGGCCGATGGGAGTGTTCACTGACCATTCACGGGGGCGTCATCTGACGCGGGTGTCAGGACATGAAACAAACGGGTTTGTGACTTGATTTTGGGAAAAAATCGGCCCTCGGAGGCGATTTTCCATGCCCAAATCTGAATGCAAGCGCTGTGAGGCGCATAAACAGCGCCCTTTGGGCGAAATTCAAATGTAACAAAGATCACGCGCGGGTGGCACGCCCGTGTGCTGCGATGCAAAAGGCCCCGAAGACGGGGCCTTTTTGTTTCGATCTGACTGTAATTATTTCAGGTCTGGCGGACAGGCAGCGTCTTTCAGCTCACCGACGATGGCGTCAAGTGACATGACCGAGGTCTGTTTTTCGCCCAAACGGCGGACAGACACGGTGCGCTCTTCGACTTCGCGGGCCCCGATGGCGAGGATCACCGGCACTTTGCCGAGGCTGTGTTCGCGGACCTTATAGTTGATCTTCTCGTTGCGGATGTCGGCCTCTGCACGCACACCCGCCGCTTTGAGGGTCGCAACGACCTCCTGCACATAGTCGTCCGCCTCAGACACGATGGAGGCGACGACCACCTGACGCGGGGCAAGCCAGAACGGCAGTTTGCCCGCATGAGATTCGATCAGGATACCGATAAAGCGCTCGAAGGAGCCGAGCACCGCACGGTGGAGCATGACAGGACGGTGTTTCGCGCCATCTTGGCCCACGTAATTCGCATCCAGGCGCTCCGGCAGGTTCGGGTCCACCTGAAGCGTGCCACATTGCCATTCACGGCCAATCGCGTCGGTCAGCACGAACTCAAGCTTCGGCCCGTAGAACGCGCCTTCGCCCTCTTGGATTTCGAAATCATAGCCAGCGGCCTTACAAGCGTTGCCCAGCGATTCTTCCGCGTGGTCCCAGCTTTCCTCCGAGCCGATCCGCTTTTCCGGACGGGTGGAGAGTTTGATGGACCAGTCATGGAACCCGAGATCGGCATAGATGCCCGCGAGGAATTCGATGAACTTCTTGGTCTCGGTCTCGATGTGCTTTTCTTCGCAGAAGATATGCGCGTCGTCCTGCGTAAAGCCCCGCACCCGCATAATGCCGTGGAGCGCGCCCGACGGCTCATAGCGGTTGCACGAACCAAACTCCGCCATGCGGAGCGGCAGGTCGCGGTAGGACTTGAGACCCTGATTGAACACCTGCACGTGACAAGGGCAGTTCATCGGTTTCAGCGCATTGATGGTTTTCTCGCGCGCATGATCCTCGTCCACTTCGACGATGAACATGTTGTCCTGATAGTTGTCCCAGTGGCCCGAGGCTTCCCAGAGCTTGCGGTTCACCACCTGCGGCGTATTCACCTCGACATAGCCGTCGCGGTCCTGCTGACGACGCATGTAATCTTGCAGCGTGGTGTAGATTTTCCAGCCGTTCGGATGCCAAAAAATTTGACCCGGCGCCTCTTCCTGCATGTGGAACAGGTCCATTTCGCGACCCAACTTGCGGTGGTCGCGTTTGGCGGCCTCTTCCAACATGGTGAGGTGTGCCTTGAGCGCTTTCGGGTCTTTGAACCCCACGCCGTAAATCCGCTGCAACATGGCATTGTCGCTGTTGCCGCGCCAATAGGCACCGGCCACCGACATGAGTTTGAACCCGTTGTTCGGCACCTGACCGGTGTTCTGCAAATGCGGGCCGCGGCAGAGATCCTGCCAATCGCCATGCCAATACATGCGGATCGGCTGGCCGTCGTCCGGGATCATATTGACCAGTTCGACTTTATAGGGCTCGCCAGATTTCTCGTAATGCGCGATGGCGTCCGCACGGGACCACACTTCGGTCCGCACCTCGTCACGGGCGTTGATGATCTCTTTCATCTTCGCCTCGATCGCGCCGAGGTCTTCGGGCGTGAACGGCTCCGCGCGGTCGAAATCGTAATACCAGCCGTCTTTGATGACCGGGCCGATGGTCACTTTGACATCCGGCCAAAGCTCTTGCACCGCCCGCGCCATGATATGGGCGAGGTCGTGACGGATCAGCTCAAGCGCCTGTTCGTCGTCTTGCATGGTGTGGATGGCGATGGTGCTGTCGGCCTCAATCGGCCATTGGAGATCCCAATGCACACCATTCACGGTCGCAGAGATCGCCTTTTTGCCAAGGGAGGTGGAGATCGACGCGGCCACTTCGGCGGCGGTCACACCGGCGTCGAACTCACGCGCATTGCCATCGGGGAAAGTAAGGGAGACTTGGGCCATATCGGCACTCCTCGTCAGTTTGGCGCCCACGGAACGCCCGGTTGCGGGTTTGGTTTCGCGCCCTATGTCCTTCTTTGAGCAGGCCAAGTCAATCTGAAAGGTATATCATGAGTGTTGCGCGTTCCGTGTTTCAGCGTCTCTCTGGCGCGCAGGACACAGCCGAGGGGTTGTCTGATCACGCCCGAGACGCAGAGGCCCGCAATTTCCTGCGCCATGTTGGCTCTCTCTCGTTGACGAAATCCGCCGATGGGCTGTTTGATCCGAAACTTGTCCTCTCTTGGCTCGTCACCACTTTGGGCGCGCCCTCCGTTTTTGTCGGGCTGCTCGTGCCGATCCGCGAGGCGGGTGCGCTTTTGCCGCAACTCTTCACCGCGCCGCGCATTCACAAGATGCCGCAACGCAAATGGGCCTGGGCTTTGGCCTGTCTGGGGCAGGGGCTCTCTGCCGCGGCCCTCGTCCTGATCGCGCTGACGCTCACCGGCTGGGTCGCCGGGTTGGCCGCCTGTCTCGCCGTCACCTTCCTCGCCCTGTCGCGCTCCATCGCCTCGGTCAGTTACAAAGACATCCTTGGCAAAACCATCGCCAAGACCCGGCGCGGGGCGGTCACCGGCACGGCGGCCTCTGTGTCCTCGGTCGTGGTCGTGGCCTTTGCGCTTTTGCTCATTTGGGCGCCGGTGGAGCGGATGACGCTTGTCCTCGGCGCGCTGGTTCTCGCCGCGCTCTTTTGGGGGGCGGCGTTTTTGCTCTTTTCCACGATGGAGGAGGAAAAAGACCCCGGCGAAGGCCGCGAAGACGTTTTGGCCCAGCTGTCTCTTCTCAAGACCAAGCCCATGCTGCGCCGCTTTATCTACGCACGCGGGCTGTTGACCGGGACGGCCCTCGCGCCGCCGTACCTCATCATGCTTGGCGCGCAGGCCGGGAATGGCGCGTTCGAGGCGCTTGGGGCGTCCGTCCTTGCCTCCGCCTTGGCCTCTTTCCTGTCGTCTTACGTCTGGGGCCGTCTCTCGGATCGTTCCTCCAAGACCGTGCTCATGCTCTCCGGCCTCTTTGGCGCGGCGGCGTTGGGCCTTGGGGTCGTCTTCGATGTGATGGGCCTCTCGGCCTCCACATGGGCCATTCCCACGGCGCTGTTCTTCCTCATGATCTGTTACCACGGTGTGCGTCAGGGCCGCTCCACCTATCTCGTCGATCTCGCCCCCGAGGATCAGCGCACCGCCTATACGGCGGTCGCCAACACGGTGATCGGGGTGATCCTTTTGGGCTCCGGTGTCATCGGCGCGGTCGCCTCCGCCCTTGGACCGCAGATCGCGCTTTTGGTCTTTGCCGCCCTCGCGCTGGCCGGGGCCGTCGTCGCCATGCGACTCGAAGAGGTCGAAAAAGGCGTACATCTCTTTTCCATGGAGCGCGATTGAGCCGGTCCAGGACATCTGCCTGATTTCTGGACCATGCCCGTGCCGATCTGCTTAGAGAACAGCCCGTGCTAGGCCAACTTTGTGAAAACTCGACGCAACGGACTTGATCGCGCGCCGTCTGCCGCGCCACTCTCCTGTCAGGACAGAGCGAAAGGATGAGGCCCATGCGCAGCTATGACGAAATTCTCGCGATTGCCATCGAACGGCACGGCAGTGTCGAGGCGGTGTTGGGAGAGGTCTACATCCCCAAACTCCCGCATGAGCTTGAGGCCACGCCCGACAGCGAGTTTCTCTCCGTCATGGCGCGCCACATTTTTCATACCGGCATGTCATGGTCGGTGGTCGACGCCAAATGGCCCGACATTGTGGAGGCGTTCGAGGGGTTTGATGTGGGCCGCGTGGCCCTCATGTCAGAGGATTGGTTCGATGAACTGCTCAAAGACACCCGCGTCATCCGCTCCGCCCCGAAAATCCGCGCCATTCAGGAAAACGCCGTCTTTATCTCGGAAGTCTCCGCCAAAGAGGGCGGGTTCGGCAAGAAAATCGCCGCTTGGCCCGCCGAGAGTTATTTTGATCTGCTCGACTGGCTCAAGAAAGAGGGGAGCCGCTTGGGCGGTAACACCGGCGCGATGGTCATGCGCTGGTCCGGGCGGGACGGATTCACCCTCTCCAAGGACGTGATCGCGCGGCTCGTGGCAGAGGGCGTGATCGACAAGGCTCCGACGTCGAAAGCCGCCAAGACTGCCGTGCAGGACGCCTTCAACACATGGCGCGCGCAGTCCGGCCAGACGCTCAACACCATCTCGCGCGTTCTCGCCAAAAGCATCGACGCCTGACATCCGCGCGGGGCTTGGCATTGCTGCGTTGTTCCCTATGTTGAACCCGGACAACGACTGGAGCCTTTCATGACCGATTTCCTCGACACGCCGTCCGGCCGCCGCATCGCCTACAACCGCCTTGAGGGCGAGGGCACGGGGGTGGTGTTTCTCGGCGGGTTCATGTCGGACATGACCGGGACGAAAGCGGGGGCGCTCGAAGATTGGGCGCGGATGCAGGGGCGACCCTTCCTTCGGTTCGACTACTCCGGCCACGGGCAAAGCGCGGGCGCGTTTCGCGATGGCTGTATTGGCGACTGGGCCGAGGATGCGCAGGCGGTGATCGAGACGCTGACCAATGAGCCGCAGGTTCTGGTCGGCTCCTCCATGGGCGGCTGGATTTCTTTGTTGATGTGCAAACGCGCGCATGAGCGTGTCGCCGGTCTCGTGACCATCGCCGCCGCGCCGGATTTCACGGAGGACGGGTTCTGGGCCGGGTTTTCTGAGGAGCAACGTGACACGCTCGCCCGTGACGGCGTCGTCATGATGCCCTCCGGCTATGAGGAGGATTACCCGATCACGAAGCGCCTCATCGAGGATGGCCGCGATCATCTGATCCTGCGGAGCCCTCTGGCGCTCCCGTTCCCTGTACGCTTCCTTCAAGGAACAGAGGACACCTCTGTCTCGCAGGAAACCGCCCTCAAACTCTTCGATCACGCCCAAGGCGATGATATCCGTCTAACCCTCGTCAAAGGCGCGGATCATTCCTTTTCCACCGTGGACTGTCTCAAGGCCATTGAGGCGGCGATTTTCGATGTGATCGCGCGGATTTGAGCCGATGACAATCGAACATGATTGCCCCGCTCAGTTGCGATCTGGCACAATAAGATGACACAATCGAACATTTTGCAGGTTTTGCCACGGTGAATGAAAACCATGAATGAAAGCCTCGTGCTGATCCCCGGTTTCCTGGCGGACGGGCGCGTTTTTTCCGATCAGATCACGGATTTGAGCCGGGAGGCCGCCGTCATGGTGGCCCCGCTCATTGGCGAGAGCCTGACCGAGATGGCGGATTACGTGCTCTCCGTCGCGCCGCCGAAATTCGCCGTGGCCGGACATGATCTCGGGGCCTCTGTGGCGACCGAAATCCTGCGCCGTGCGCCCGGTCGTGTGACACGCATCGCGCTTATCTGCGGTTCTGCTCAACCCGAGCCGCCCAATGCCGCCGCCGCCCGCGAACCCCGAATGATCAAGGCCAAGACAGGTCGCTTTGGCGAGGCGCTGTTGGAGGAATTGCCCTCCACCACACTGTTTGACGGGCCGCATCGCAATGCGATCCGCGATTATTGGATGGATATGGCCGTGGAGGCGGGGCTTGAGACCTATCTGACCCAGTCGCGCATTCTGCAACGTCGCCCGGATCATCAAAATGTCCTGCGGCGCGCCCGCATTCCGGCCCTTGTGATCGGTGGGGCCGCTGACACGATCTGTCCGCCCCGTCGTCAGGATTTCATCGCGCAGCTCATGCCGCGCTGTCGGTTCAAACTCATCGAGAAAGCCGGGCATCTGCCGAGCCTGGAAGCGCCGCAAACCGTGTCGCGGGCGCTCCGGGAGTGGCTGTCCGAAGAGGCACCATTCGTCCTACGCTAATAAAACAGGCGACAAAAAAAACGGCGCCCGAAAGCGCCGTTTTCTTATATCACTTTCGGCACGATCCGCCTTAGCTCGCTTTCGCGGCCTCGGTGTCTTTGCCGCCCACCACGCGCGGACCGGAGTTCTGGTCGATGAATTCAAGCACCAGCGGACGGATGTTCTTGCGCCAGCTGCCGCCAGCAAAGATGCCGTAGTGACCGGCCCCCGGTTCGAGGTGCGACGCTTTTTTCTCCGGCGGCAAGCCAGTGCAGAGATCGAGTGCGGCGACACATTGGCCAGGGGCGGAAATATCGTCATTTTCGCCTTCGACGGTTTTGACGGCCACATCGGTGATTTTGCCGATGTCGACCTTTTTGCCCGCCACAACGAATTCGTTCTTCGCGATTTCGAGACCTTTAAAAATGCGCTCAACGGTTGAGAGGTAGAATTCCGCGGTCATGTCCATGACGGCGAGATACTCGTCGTAGAATTTGTTGTGCTTGTCATGTTCCGAGGCATCGCCCTGCGCCACGCGCTGAATCTGGCTGGAGAAGGCGTCCGCGTGTTTGTCGGCGTTCATCGCGATGAAGGAGCTGAGCTGCAAAAGGCCCGGGTAGACCTTGCGGCCCACGCCTTCGTATTTGAAGCCGACGCGCTGGATCATAGATTGTTCGAGCTGGCCCATGGTGATGCGGTTGCCGAAATCGGTCACCTCGGTGGGGGTCGCATCCGGGTTGATCGGGCCGCCGATGAGCGTCAGCGAGCGCGGCTGCGCTTTCGGGTCTTCTTCGGCGAGATAGGCTGTCGCGGCCAGCGTGAGCGGTGCCGGTTGACACACGGCGATCACATGGGTGTTCGGGCCGAGGTATTTCATAAAGTCGACGAGGTAGAGGGTGTAATCCTCAACGTCGAATTTACCCTCAGAGACGGGAATGTCGCGGGCGTTGTGCCAATCGGTGACATAGACGTCGCAATCGGGCAAAAGCGAAATGACGGTGGAGCGCAAGAGCGTGGCGTAGTGGCCCGACATCGGTGCGACCAGCATCACACGGCGCTTCATCTCACCGCGGCCCTGCACTTTAAAGTGGATCAGGTCGCCAAAGGGGTGCGCCACTTCAACCACCACATCCACGAGATGGTCGCGGCCATCTTCGCCCACAACAGAGCCAATGCCCCAGTCCGGTTTGGTGACCATGCGCGCGAAAGAGCGTTCCGTGACTTCACCCCAGGCACGCATCCATTGGATTGCGGGGGAGGGCATCATCGCAAATCCGGGGTAGGCGCCAATCGCCTGAGCCGTCGCACCAAGCCATTGATTGGTGTTGCGAATTGTTTCCATGAGGTCGTAGGTGGCCATGTAGCGCATGTAACCCTCCTGGTTCTGATGAGGTATTCGAGAAAGACAGGCGCTGTGACGTCTTCCCACAGGGTCGGTCTACCGTTAACGTGAGTGATATATTCTTACAGCATGCCTCAGTGCTGCAAGCGCAAAATAGGGGAGGGGGCACAAAAGTGGCAGATGGTGACATTAAAACGAAAGAAAATTCGCATGATCTCGACAAGTTGAACGCTAACATTACAAAGATCGAGGCACTCTCCGCACGACTTGTTGCTGCACTTGCAGAAAAGAAACCGATTCCTCAAAGCCTTCAGGGCCCGAGCCAGGAACTCTTTGCCAAGGCCGCGTCGGCCTATGTGACAGAGATGATGAACAACCCGGCGCGGGTCATCGAACATCAGGTGAGCCATTGGGGCAAAACCCTCAAGCATTACGTCGACGCGCAGCACCGCCTGACCCATGGCAACCTGCAGCCGCCCGCAGACGAGACACCGAAAGACCGCCGCTTTGAAAACCCCGTCTGGGAAAGCAACCCGTTTTTCAACTTCGTTAAGCAACAGTATATGATGAACGCGGAGGCGATTAAGACCGCCGTGACCGATCTTGAGGTCATGGACGACAAAGATCGCCGGCGGATGGATTACTTCACGCGCCAGATCGTCGACATGATGGCGCCGACGAATTTCCTCGCGACCAACCCGGATGCGCTTCAGCAGGCGATTGACACGGATGGCGAGAGCCTTGTGCAGGGGCTGGAAAACCTCGTACGCGATCTGGAGGACCACCACGGTCAGATGATCGTCAACCTCGTGGACAAGGAAGCCTTTCACCTCGGTGAAAATATCGCGACCTCCGAGGGCAAGGTGGTGTTCCGCAACCGCATGTTCGAGCTGATCCAATATGCGCCGACCACGGAACAGGTGCACACCACGCCGCTTTTGATTTTCCCGCCGTGGATCAACAAATTCTACATTCTCGACCTGAGCGAACGGAACTCCTTCATCAAATGGGTCGTGGATCAGGGCTACACCGTCTTCGTCGTCTCTTGGGTCAACCCGGACGCAAGCTATGCCGACGTCGGCATGGACACCTATGTCGAGGAGGGCTTCCTCACCGCGATGGATCAGGTCAAAGAGATCACCGGTGAGAAAAAGATCAACGTCATCGGCTATTGTATCGCGGGCACCACGCTCTCGATCACGCTGGGTCTGATGAAACAGCGCAAGGACACCTCCGTCAAATCCGCGACCTTCTTCACCACGCTGACCGATTTCTCGGATCAGGGCGAGGTGGGGGTCTTCCTCGATGACGATTTCGTCGACGGGATCGAGGCGGAGGCGCAACGCACCGGCCTCATGCAGTCGCTCTATATGAACCGCACCTTCTCTTACCTGCGGTCCAACGACCTGATCTATCAGCCCGCCATTCGCAGCTACATGTTGGGCAAGGCGCCTCCGGCCTTTGACCTGTTGTACTGGAACGGCGATGCCACGAACCTTCCGGGGAAAATGGCGGTCGAATATCTGCGTGGGTTGTGTCAGCGCGATGAGCTTGCGACGACCGGGTTCCCGGTCTGTGGCACCACTGTGAAACTCTCCGATGTGAATGTGCCGCTCTGTGCCATCGGCTGTGAGACCGATCATATCGCGGCCTGGAACGCCTCTTACGCGGGCGTGCAACAGATGGGATCGCGCAACAAGACCTTTATCCTGTCCCAGAGTGGCCATATCGCGGGGATCGTCAATCCGCCGTCCAAAAAGAAATACGGCCACTACACCAATGAAGATCTGAGCCTCGATGCACAGAGCTGGAAAAACCAGGCCGAATTCCACGAAGGATCGTGGTGGCCGCGGTGGGAAAGCTGGCTTCGCAAGCGCTCCGGCAAGAAGATTCCGGCCCGTCATCCGGGAGATTCGGGGCGTAAAACCCTCGGCGATGCTCCGGGAAGCTATGTGACCGTCAGTGCAACGCCCTGATTAAAAAGAATATCTCCGTCGCTCGGAGATATTATTCTGCGGTGCAGCAAAAATATCTTGATTTTCTGCACCGCAGCATCCATATTCATTTTGCAAGCGCAGAAACGGCCCGCCGCACAAACGCGGAAGCTAGGCCCGAGATCCTCCCCTCAGGCGCTTTCGTAAACCAACGCCGCAAGGCAAACGCAAAAGGATATGTGACATGGCCAAGACCGAAGATTTCACCAAGTTGATGAAAGACATGATGGGTTCCGTCCCGTTCGATATGTCTGCGATGCAGGACAGCTTCAAAGCGCAGGCGTCTTTCGCTGAGAAACTCTCCAAAGTGGCTATTGAGGCCGCTGAGAAATCCACCGAAATCTCTTCCAAGTGGACCAAAGAAACCCTGAGCAAGGTTTCCACCGTGACCACCGTCAAAGTAGAGCCGACCGACTACCCGAAAGCGATGACCGATTTCGCCTCTTCCCAGGCTGAACTCGCCGCTGAAAACATGGCTGCTTTCGCTGAAGTTGCGAAAAAAGTTCAGATGGAAACCATCGAACTGATGCTCGCCGCCGGCAAAGACATGGGCGAGGACATGACCGCCGCTGCGAAAAAAGCAACGGACGAAATGACCAAAGTCGCCAAAAAAGCGACCGCGAAATAAGCGACCGCTAGGTTACCTCTCCATCGACCTTCTCCTCCTCCCTGAGGTCGTGGATCGCAAACGGGCCCTTGTCTCAAGGGCCCGTTTTTTCGTGTCCCCCACCTCAGACTCCGCCCCTCTCGCCCTCGGGGAGACCGCGGGTTTTCGCTGCGCGGCATGATTGCGATAACGCTGTGGTGCGGAAAGGCTTTGCTTTTGCAAAAACGGTCGCTTAGGCTTGCTGCACTGCCAAAGACTTCTGCGGTTCGCTGCGGAACGCTGCTTGGCTGGACCTGAATTGATAAGTGGCATTTCCAGTCTTCTGAATGAGACGCGACATGCCCCGGAAATCTGACGGCAGTTTTTTTCATGCCTTAGGGAGGGGAGCCCAAATGGCCGATAAACAAGATCCTTTGCTGATCAAACGCTACGCTTCGCGTCGCCTCTACAACACTGAGACCTCCGATTACGTGACGCTCGAAGACATCGCGGGCTTTATCCGCGAGGGGCGCGATGTGCAGATCGTCGATCTCAAATCCGGCGACGACCTGACCCGCCAATACCTGTTGCAGATCATCGCAGAACACGAAAGCCGGGGCGAAAGCGTCCTTCCGCTCGACGTGCTCACCGATCTCGTCCGCAGCTATACCACCGACATCCAATCCGTGGTGCCGCAATTCCTGGCCCAGAGCTTTGAGATGCTGCGTCAGGGCCAAGAACAGATGATGCAGAACTTCGGCACCCAAATTCCGGGGTTCGAAGCCCTTCAAGCCCAACAGGAGGCCTTTCTCAAGGCCATGGCCGGCAGCATGGGCGGTGTGGGGACCATGGGCAAAAACTGGTCCGGCCCCTCTAAGGAAGAGGGCGGCGAAAAGGAAGATCTCGACGCCATCAAGAAACAGCTCTCCGAGCTGCAGGACAAACTGTCCAAGATGCAATGAGACCTGTGACAGAGCATCGGCAAACCCCGCCACGGCGGGGTTTTCTTTTGGCCGGTGATCTTGTTTGAGTATTTAGGCCAAGAAGAAGACGGAGAGGGCGGCCATGAGCGACAAGGTTGGCAAACTCACCCTTTGGGGGGTGGAGGTGTTTCTCGCCGTGTCCGAGGAGGGCTCCGTCTCGGCCGCGGCCAAGCGGCTGGGCGCGTCGCCCTCCGCCATCTCGCAACAGATCTCCAATCTGGAAACCGCTCTCGGCACGGAGCTCATCAACCGGCGCGAACGCCCTATGAGCATGACGCCTGCGGGCCGTGTGTTGCGCCGCCGGGCGCAGGCGATTCTCGTGGAGGCGGCGCGCGCGCGGTCCGAGATCGCCGGGCTGGACCTCAGCCATCTGGCGCAATTGCGCCTCGGCATGGTCGAGGATTTCGAGGCCTCTGTCACGCCGCTTCTGATCACCCGCATGGCGGACAAGCTCACGGAAACCCGGTTCGAATTGGAAACCGGGCCGTCGCACCGGTTGCTCGACCGGCTGGAAACCCGCGTGCTCGATGTCATCGTGGCGGCGGAATTCGATCAGGGCGCGGAGTGGTGTGAATATCACCCGCTGTTGCAAGACCCGCTCGTCGCCGTCGTGCCCAAGGGCAATCACGCCGCGATCCAATCCCTGCCGCTGATCCAATACACCCGGCGTCACGCCATGGGGCGGCTTTTGGCGGACCATCTGACGAGCCACGGGATCACGTTGTCGCATCGGTTTGAGATGGACAGCTACCGGGCGATGATCGCCATGGTGGCGGGCGGGGCCGGGTGGACGATCCTGTCCTCGCTCGGGGTGCAAAACGCGGGCCGCTATGCCGATGAGGTGGAGGCGATCCCGCTCCCGGTTGCGCCTCTGTCGCGCAAAATTTCCCTCACCGTGCGCCGGGACGGCATGTCGGAAATGGCGCATGAGGTGGCCGATCAACTCGGGCCTCTGCTGCAAAGCCATGTGGTCGACCCGATGATCGCCCGCTACCCGTGGCTTGGCGGCTATCTCAAACTCATGACATGACAACGCCGCCCGGGTGAGGGGCGGCGTCTTGGATCGGGTTTCTGCGTGAGGGGCGGTTATTCCGCCGCCAGCCGCACGCCTTTGGCCTCACCGGCCGCCGCGATCAGCGCCTCAGCGATAAAGTCGCACTCCTCTTCCGTCAAACGCGCGGGCAGGCGGGTGTCGCAGGCCTTGGACAGCATCTCACGGGTTTTCGGAAGCTCCGGCGTCTCGCCCAGGAACTGCCAGTTCCAGAAGGCCCGCGCATTGTCGGTCGAGAGGCCAAAGACCTGCACGGACACACCGCGCGCCTTGGCCGCCGCTTGAAAGGCAATCGCCTCTTCGCGGCTGAAATCGACGAGGTTGAATTGCAAACTGTCGGGCGCGCGGACCTCTTTGTCGAGCTTGGCGGGCACGGTCAGATAGGGCGAGGCCTCGATCCGTTCGGCGGTATAGTCATGGTTGCGACGCCCGTCGGCGACACGGCGCGCGACTTCCTTGAGCTGCGGACGCACCAGCGTGGCGGACATGTTCGACAGGCGCGTGTTGTAGAGCGGGAGCTGGTTCTGCCATTTGGCAAAGGCCTCCACGAGTGCATTGTCGCGCTGCGGGTTGTGCTTGGCCCAGTTGTGCTCATAGGCGCCGGACATGATGACGGCACGGGCAAACACCTCGGCGTCGTCGGTGATCAGGATCCCGCCTTCGCCCGCGTTCAACAGCTTGTAGGACTGGAAGGAAAAACAGCCGATCTTGCCAATCGTGCCGATGTTCTGGCCATCCCAGACGGTGCCGAGGGAGTGCGCGGCGTCCTCGATGAGCGGGATGCCTTTCGCGTCACAGGCCGTCTTGATGGCATCCATGTCCGACGTATGCCCGCGCATGTGCGAAATCATCACTGCATCGGCGTCCGCCATCTTGGCGTGGAAATCGTCGAGGTCGATCCGGTAGTTGTCGCCGCATTCCACGAGAACGGGCGTGCAATCGGCGTGTACGATGGAGGAGGGCACAGCGGCAAAGGTGAAGGCCGGGATGAGCACCTTGGCGTCGCGCGGCAGGCCGAGGGCTTTGAGCGACAGGAACAACGCAGCAGAACAGGAGGCCACAGCCAGCGCATATTTCGCGCCCAGCATTTCGGCGAATTCCTGTTCCAACAGCGTCACTGGGGCATTCTCGGGCGCGGTGTAGCGAAACAGGTCGCCGGAGGCCAAAAGGCGTTCGACAATCGCGCGGGCCTCTTCGGGGATCGGTTCCGCATCGTAAACATTGGGCGCCTGGGACATGGTTTCACCTTTTTGAAATTCTCTTTTCGGAATAACTGTAAGTGTACGGCGGGCAAAAATCTACTCTTGTGCACTGTCGGTGGCGAAATTTCGCAAAACCGTTACAGAGACCAACGCGAGACACCACAAAAGGGCGCCCTTGGACGCCCTTTGTTTTTCTTGTCACGTTGCGGTCTCAGACGTTGAGCAACAGGTGCTCGCGCTCCCACGGGCTGATCACCTGCAAAAACGCGTTGTTTTCGGCGCGTTTCACCTGCGTATAGACCCGCACGAAATCGGGGCCGAGCACCTCTTGCATCTGGCTCGCCTCTTCCAAAAGATCGAGCGCCTCGGAAAGCGTGTCCGGAATGCCATCGGCGGAGGCATAGGCATCGCCGATATATTCCTCACGCGGCGCGCGCCGCTCCATGAGACCGAGATAGCCACAGGCCAGAGAGGCCGCAATCGACAGGTAGGGGTTCACATCCATGCCCGGCAGACGGTTTTCGATCCGCCGCGCTTCCGGCCCAGACACCGGCACGCGCAGGCCCGTCGTGCGGTTGTCACGGCCCCATTCAAGGTTGATCGGCGCGGCAAAGTCGCGGACGTAACGGCGATAGCTGTTCACATAGGGCGCGTGGATCGCAATGGTGGAGGGCAGATGGTTTTGCAACCCGGCGATGAAATAGTGGAACTCTTCGCTCTCGCCGCCGTCTGCGGTCGAAAAGATATTCTCACCGCTGGTCAGGTCCACGACCGAGTGGTGAATGTGCATCGCGGACCCCGGCTCGTCCTGAATCGGTTTCGCCATAAAGGTCGCAAAACAATCGTGGCGCAGCGCCGCTTCCCGGATCAACCGTTTGAAATAAAACATTTCGTCGGCCAGTTTCACCGGATCGCCGTGCCGCAGGTTCATTTCGATCTGACCGGCCCCGCCCTCTTGCAGAATGCCGTCGATCTCTAGGCCCTGTGCCTCAGCAAAGTCGTAGATGTCGTCAATGACGGGGCCGTATTCATCGACCGCCGACATGGAATAGGCCTGACGCTGTGCCGCGCGCCGCCCCGTGCGCCCGATGGGCGGCTCGACGGGTTGGTTCGGGTCCGTGTTGCGGGCGACGAGGAAAAACTCCATCTCCGGCGCGACAATCGGATCCCAGCCTTGGTCATGATAAAGCTGCACCACGCGTTTGAGCACGTTGCGCGGCGCGACGGGGACCATTTCGCCCTGTTGGTCGAGCACGTCGTGGATCACCTGAAGCGTGCAGTCCGCCGTCCAGGGCGCGGCTGTGGCCGTTTCGAAATCCGGGACCAGCACCATATCGGGTTCGGTGAACGGCGCGTCCGCGTCGTCCACCCAATCGCCGTTGATCGTCTGGAGAAAGATCGAGTTCGGGAGGTAGAAATGGCTCTGCTTGGCAAATTTCGGCCCCGGCATGGCCTTGCCGCGCGCGATGCCGGAGAGGTCCGCGACGATGCATTCGACCTCGTCCACCTTGCGTCCGTCGAGGAACTCAATCGTGGCCTCCGGCAGTTTGTCGTAAAAGTCGCTCATGCCAATGCCTCCCGGCCGGTTTCCAGAAACGCCGCCATCATACGCCCCACGCGCAGATCGTCCGTTGGTTTCACGTTGTCCTCTTTCGCCTGGGCAATCAACTCCGCCGGATAGGTCGGATCAGAGGCACGGGCCTTGAGATAGTCCGCGATGATTGGCGGTTGCAGTTCGGGGTGCGGCTGGATGGTGAAAATCGTATCGCCATAGACCAGCGCCGCATTGGCGCAGAAATCGTTCTGGCCCACAACCTCGGCGCCCTCTGGGAGCTGAGTCACCTGATCCTGATGCCAGGCGTTGAGATGCACCTCGCCGAGCGGCTCCAACTCATAGCTCCGCCGCCCGAGGGCCCAGCCGCCATGATATTTCTCGACCGTGCCGCCCAAGGCCTTGGCGATGATCTGATGGCCGAAACAAATGCCGAGCATGCGTTTGCCAGAGGCGTGGACCTCACGGATAAAGTCCTCCAACGGCGGCAGAAACGCGTGGTCCTCATAGGCCCCGTGTTTGGAGCCGGTCAAAAGCCAGGCGTCGGCGTCATCGGGGCTTTGGGGAAAGTCCATGTGCTCGACGTCGAAGGCCTCATAGGAGAAATCCGGGCGATCAAAGAGCCGTTTGAACATGAGGGGAAAATCCCCGTGAATGTGCGCCACGGGGTCAGGCGCGTGTCCGCATTGAAGAATGCCGATTTTCATAAGTCACCGAAGGTTGCGTTTGGGGCTAAGCTAGCGCTCGCTTTGCCCTCTCACAAGGGGGCGGCCATAATTTGATCAAAATATTTCGGAGCAATTTATGACCTGCCCAAGACGTGCTCACTGCGTGTTCACGCGTCAAACCGTATCGAGGTACAACTCCACCTGTTCTTCGGGCGTCAGCTCCGTCCAATCACGCAATTCCTGCCGTTTGGTCAGCGTGTAGTTGCGCACCAACTCGTCGGGGAAAATCCGCCGCATGAGGGTCGAGGTCTCGAACCGCTGAAGCGCCGTGCCCCAGTCCCCCGGCATTTCCGGGAAGGCTTGGGAATAGGCGTTGCCGGTCATCGCGGGCGGGGCCTCCAGCTTGTCCTCCATGCCGATGAGCGCCGCGCCGAGAATGGCCGCGATCATCAGATAAGGGTTCACATCGCCGCCAGAGACGCGGTGCTCGATCCGGCGGGCTGTGTGCGAGCCCCCCGGCACACGCACCGCCGCCGTGCGGTTGTCGTAGCCCCAGCAAATCCGCGTCGGCGCATGGGCGCCGGGCACGAGCCGGTCGAAACTATTGCCATGGGGCGCGAACAACAGGGTCGAATCCTTGATCGCGGCGAGACAGCCCGCGATGGCATGGCGCATCATGTCCGTGCCTTTCTCTGTCCCGTCGTCAAAGATGTTGTCGCCCTCGGCATCGAGCATCGAGAAATGGGTGTGCATCCCGTTGCCGGCGTATTCGTCGTAAGGTTTCGCCATGAAAGAGGCGGCGAACCCGTGTTTGCGGGCCAACCCCTTGACCATGAGCTTGAAGAGCCAGGCATCGTCGGCGGCTTTGAGGGCGTCCGGCGAATGGGCGAGGTTGATCTCGAACTGGCCGAGACCGGCCTCGGAAATCGCAGTGTCCGCCGGGATGTCCATCGCTTCGCAGGCCTCGAACAGCTCAGAAAAAAAGATGTCAAAGGCATCGAGCGCCCGAAGCGCCAAGGTCTCCGCCCCCGGACGCCGTTTGCCGGAGCGGGGCGAGCGCGGCACGCGAAGTTGCCGCGAACTGTCGTCAATCAGGTAAAACTCCAACTCGGTTGCCACCACCGGGGTGAGGCCGATCGCCTTGTACCGGTCGAGCACGCGAGCCAGCGCCTGACGCGGATCGCCATCGAACGGGCGGCCATCCTCACGGAACATCCACATCGGCAACAACGCGGTCGGCGCGCCCTGAAGCCACGGCATCGGGAGAAACCCGCGCTCTGTCGGCAAAAGCACCCCATCCATGTCGCCGCTCTCAAACACCAGCGGGCTGTCCTCGATGTCCTCGCCCCAGATGTCGAGGTTCAGAACGGAGAGCGGAAAGCGCGTGCCCTCTTGCTCCACCTTCCCGGCGAAGCGGGCGGACATGCGTTTGCCACGGGCTTGCCCGTTGAGATCGGCAGCAGCCACGCGAATGGTTTTGACGTCGGGATTCTGGGCAAGCCAGCCATGGGGCGTAATCATCGGAATATCTGTGCTGTGAATTTCGGCCGTGTGACACGGGCCTGCGGGAGGTGACGGTTCAACCGCCGTCCGATCAGGGAAAAGATCGTGATGATCACAAGGGTGACGACCACGAAATACCCCGCAAGGATCGGGTAGGGGATGAACGGGTTAAAGGTCTTATCCGCGAAATAGGACGCATAATAAAGCGCATCGCCCTGTTGTTTGAGCGCGGGAAACCCGGAGAAGAAGACCAGCGTGGTCGAGTGAAAGATAAAGATCGCCTCATTCGTATAGGCGGGCCACGCGAGGCGCAACATGGTTGGCCAGACGATCCGGCGGAACCGTTTAAAGCCTGTGAACCCATAGGCATCGGCGGCTTCCAGATCGCCTTTGGGAATGGCCATCAGCGCGCCGTAGAAAATCTCCGCCGAATAGGCCGTGGTGTTGAGCCACAATACGACCGCCGCCCCGAGCCACGCGTCAGAGAGCGGGTCCAGAACAGGGACCGCGCGCTTGATGCTCAAAAACAGGAAGTAGGCGAAAAAGAACTGGATAAAGAGCGGCGAGCCCCGGAACACGAAAATGAACCATTCGGCGGGCTTTCGCAGCGCCGGATTGGACGCGGCCTTGGCCAGCGCGACGGCCTGCGCGGTAAAGAACCCGGCGAGGATCGCGAGAAAGCCAAAATAGACGTTCCAGAGCATCCCTGAGCCAATGAGCACGAACTGATCGCAAACGGTGATATCGGTGCGCGGCAACAGCCGTTCTCCGATCCCGATGGACCGCAGGGCGTAGTCGGTGATCGTGTCAACACAGCTCATGCGCCCGCTCCCGCTTTGCGCATCTTTTCACCGGCGGCGGTGGCCTGACCGTGGGACAGCTTGCGGGTCAACCGACCGAGGACGATCTCGGAGACTTTGGTGAACGCGAGGTAAAACACCAGAAGCGCAAAAAAGTAATAGGGCCGCCAATCGCCATGCGGGTAATCGGTAAAGCGCGCATTTTTCGTGCCGCCCAGCTCCTTGGCCCAATAGACGATGTCTTCGACCCCCAAGAGGAACAAAAGGGGCGTCGCCTTGATCAGCACCATCCAGAGGTTCGACAGACCGGGCAGGGCATAGGTCCACATCTGCGGCACCATGATGCGCCAGAACGTCTGGCGCTTGGTCATGCCATAGGCTTCTGCGGTCTCGATCTGGCCATGGGGTACGGCCTTGAACGCCCCCGCGAGCACATTGCCCGCAAAGGCCCCGAACACGATGGCAAAGGTCAGAACCGCAAGGGCAAAGCCGTAAATCTTGTGCACGAGCTCGGGGGCGGAATTCTGCGGCAGCTTGGCCGCCTGACAGACGATGAAATCATTGCCCTGACGGATCGGCTGATCCCAGTCGGAACAGAGCACCTGATGGCGCATCCATTCGAACCCCTGGTCGAGGGCGATGACGAAAAACAGGAAAAACGCAATGTCCGGCACGCCGCGCACCACGGCCATGTAGAGATTGGACAGCCATTTGAACGGCGAGACATGCGAGCGCGATCCAGCTGCGGCGAGAAAGCCAAGCGCCAAGGCCAAGGGGGCCGTGACCGCCAACAGGAACAACACCGTCCCAAAGGAGGCGTAGAAAGCCATATGCTTTCCCGTTGTGAGGTAACAGCTCAGCCAGGCAAGGCGGTCGAGCGTCTCAGGATCGGCGCAGTAGGAAAAAATGGGACACCTCTGGGGCAAGTGCGGGGCCACGCGTCTGTGGCCCCGCCTGTGGGTCGTGAGACCGGATCAGGCGATCACTCGAAAACCGGGCTGTCTTCGCCGAGGTATTCGAGGATCATTTCGTTGAGCGTGCCGTCCTCTTTCATCGCGGCAATGCCCGCGTCGAACTTGGCGCGCAGTTCCGGATCGGATTTGCGGAAGGCCATACCGATGCCGACGGAGAGCGCGATGTCGTCGCCCACGAACATGGCGGTGCCTTCCTCGACGACGGGAACCAGCGTGTCCTTGTCGGCGAACACGGCATCGGCTTCACCGGAGAGCATGGCGGCAAGGCTGTCCTCGAAGGACGGGAATTCCAAAAGCGTCGCGCCGGTGTCCACAACGTGCTGGGACTGGATGGTGGAGGACTGTGCAGCGATCACACCGCCTTCAAGGTCCACATCCTCGGCCATCGCGGCGTAGGAGGAGTAGGACGGCGGGGTGTAGTTCTCAGAGAAATCAACCTTTTCGGCGCGTTCCTCGGTGATCGACATGCCGGCGATGATGGCGTCATAGTTGCCGGACAACAGGTTCGGGATGATGCTGTCCCAATCGTTCGTCACCCATTCGCACTCAAGCTCGGCGCGCGCACAAAGTTCGTCGCCCAAGGCGCGCTCGAACCCGTCAACTTCGCCGTCATCGTTCAGAAAGTTGTACGGAGGGTAGGCGCCCTCGGTGCCGAGGCGGACGGTCTCTGCCGAGGCGGCCCCTGCCAAAAGAGCGAGGCTGGCAGCGGTCAAGATCAGTTTCTTCATGAATTACTCCCGTAGATAGCGCTGTTATTCAGGCCGGAACAGTCGCGCTGAGGAACTGTTTCAGGCGTTCGGATTTGGGACTGCCGAAAAGGGCGGACGGATGCCCTTCCTCTTCGATCAGCCCCTGATGAAGGAACACGACATGGTCGGAAATATCCGCCGCCATGCGCATGTCATGAGTCACGATGATCATGGTCCGGCCTTCCTCGGCCAGCGCCTTGATCACCTTGATCACCTCTTGTTCAAGCTCGGGATCGAGCGCGGAGGTGGGTTCGTCGAACAACAAGGCCTGCGGCTCCATGCAGAGCGCGCGGGCAATTGCCGCCCGTTGTTGCTGGCCGCCCGACATCTGGGCCGGGTAGACATCGCATTTGTCGCCGATCCCGACCTTGTCGAGATACATCCGCGCCTTTTCTTCGACCTCGGCCTTGTCGCGCCCCATCACGGTGATGGGCGCTTCCATGACGTTTTGCAGGATCGTCATGTGGGACCAGAGGTTGAATTGCTGAAACACCATCGACAGGTTCGTGCGGATGCGCATCACCTGTTTGGCGTCGCCGGGGCGACGGTGCAGGCCTTCGCCCTTCCAGACGATCGGTTCACCGTTAAAGAGGATATTGCCCTGCTGGCTGTCTTCCAACAGGTTGGCGCACCGCAAAAGCGTGGATTTCCCGGAGCCGGACGATCCGATGAGCGAGGTCACATGGCCGCGCGGCGCCGTCATGGACACACCTTTGAGCACCTCAAGATCACCATAGGATTTATGCAATCCCTGGATTTCGATGACGGGTGTCTCGGAATTTGAGTCATTGGTCAACATTGACAAGAGTTAGGGCTAAACTTTTGGCAGATGCAATCATCTTTGGCGAAATGCCGGGGCGTCACATAGCGTCAATCATTTTTTTTGATCAAAAGTGCTGCTTCCGCTCAGAGGATGGGCGTTTCAAAACGCGGTCTGGTTGAAACTCGTGCGCAAACTCTCTGTGGGCTTGTGCCAATCTGCGGGCGCAGGCGGGACCGGAAGTTCATAGGCCGCAGGCGGCAGGGCAACGATTCCCCTGAGGCCAAGGCGGTCACGATGCTCTGTCGAAAGGGTTTCAAGCGCCTCACTGAGGGCCGCGCGGTAGGGCGCGGGGTCTTGGCCCGCACGGGTGCAAAAGGTCTGGCCGGGAGAGGCCTCTGTCGCGCCGATAACGCGCACCTGTTGGGTGAGCGCCGTGTCGATCTCAAACTCGCGAAAGCTCTGCGCGTCGATCACGGCAAAGTCGACCGCGCCCGCGACAACGGCTTCCAAAGAGGCGATATGCGCGCCCGTCTTCATGGCCGCCTGAAACCAAAGCCCACGCTTTGTCGCCCACTGCCACGCCGCGCCCCAGCCAGAGTGCGACAGCGCGTCGTTATAGGCCATCCGCGCGCCGCTCAGATCCTCGGGCCGCATGGCCGGGTGATCGGCACGGACGACGAACAGGCTCCGGTAAAACCCCGGCGCGCAGCCCTCCAGCCCGTAGTCACAGGCGGCAATCGGCGTCAGGCGGTCTTTCAGGAGGGTGCGAAGGGGCAGGTTACACACCTGCGACAGGCAAAGGTCTTGGCGCGCCCAGACGGCATCGTAGTCTTCACTGAGGTCAAGCTCTTCAGGGGCATTCACCCCCCGGTCACGCAGCCCGTCGCGAAGACAGGCCCAAAACGCCTGATGCGCGGCCAGATTTCCGGGCCGCAGATACATGGGAAGTTGCGCGATCATTCCGATCGTCCTGTGCGGTTAGCCCAGCCGGGCTTCGACGCGTTGGCGCGCACGGGCGCTGTCCTGATCCTTGATGCCCAACAGGCTCGCCACCAGACGCAGGAGCGAATCCTCCGCCTCGTCGCGCGCCCCGTCGGCCATGACCACGGACCACAGCCCCTCGATCACCGACATGCGGTCCTCGTAAGGCACCGCATCCTTGATCGCGCGGGTGAACCGCACCGTGTCGGGGGCCTCGGATTCCAACTGTTCCGCCTGACCGCGCAGCTTGCTGGCTTCAAACGGCGAGAGAGCGTAGCGCTCAGAGAGCACCTTAGCGATCAAATCCGCCTCTTCGGGGTCATAGCGCCCGTCCGAGCGCGCAACCCGCACCAAAAGCGCGGCCAAAGCCAAACGCGCATCCGCATCGGGCAGGGGGGCTGGCTCCGGCTGCAGGAGCGTTTTGAGAAAATCACCGAACATGGGATTGGATATAAGCGGCGTGCGCCAAAAGGAAAAGGCCGCGCAGGCGGCCTTCACGCGATTGCGTTCAATACTTGCGCGGCACGTACAACTCCGGCGGCAACACGGCGCGCTCGTAGTCTTTCTTGTAAATCCGCTCCGGCAATTGGATGTCCTCGTGCTCCGTCTCGCTATAGTCAAAGAGCGACAGCAAATGGGCGATACAATTCAACCGCGCGCGTTTCTTGTCGTTGCCTTCGACGATATACCACGGTGCCTCAGGAATATTGGTGCGGAAGAAGGTGTCTTCCTTGGCCTTGGTGTAATCCTCCCACCGCACGCGGGACTGCAAATCCATCGGCGAGAGTTTCCACTGTTTCATCGGGTCGTGAATGCGCATGAGGAATCGCATCTGCTGTTCCTCGTCGGTGATCGAGAACCAGTATTTCACCACTTTCACGCCGGAGCGCACCAGCATCCGCTCAAATTCCGGAACGTCCTGGAAAAACTGTTCGACCTGATCCTCATTGGCAAAGCCCATGACCCGCTCGACGCCCGAGCGGTTGTACCAGGAGCGGTCAAACAACACGACCTCGCCCGCCGCTGGCAGATGCGGCACGTAGCGTTGGAAATACCATTGGCTCTTTTCGCGCTCGGACGGCGCGGGCAGGGCGACGACCCGCACGACACGCGGGTTCAAACGCTGGGTGATCCGCTTGATCACGCCGCCTTTGCCCGCCGCATCGCGGCCCTCGAAAATCACCACGACCTTCTGGCCGGTCTCCTGCACCCAGTCGTGAAACTTGATCAACTCGGCCTGAAGACGGAGCAATTCGCGGAAATAGACCGACCGTTCGAGCATATCGGGATGCTCTTTCTGGTAAATCTTCTTGATCTCGCGCGACAAGATGGAATCTTCGAGCTCAATTTCCCATTCCTCGTCCAGCGTGTCGGCAAGTTCGGCCTCCAGCCAGTCCTGGGCATCTTTGTCAAAGCTCATGATCGCTCCATCTCCTCTCTCGTCAAAAACCGCATCTGGCGGCGCAAATCATTGCCGCCTTTAACCACTCATATATGACGGTTTCTTAATGGAAAAGGATCGGCAGCAAGGAGGCGACCAAAAGAGCGGCCATTGTCCAGTTAAACGCCACCAAACGGCGTGGATTGGTCAAAATCCGGCGCATGTCCTGACCGAGCCACGCCCAGATCGTGATCGCCGGGACGTTCATCATCATGAACCCCATCGCCACGATCCCCGCCGCAAGCCACGTCGTGTCCTGCGCGTAATTGGTCTGGGCCCCGATGGCCATGATCCACGCCTTTGGATTGACCCACTGAAAGGCGGCGGCTTGCACCACCGACAAAGGCCGCCCGTCCGCGTGCCCCTCTTTCGGGGCCGAGGCATGGGCGATCTTCCACGCGAGCCAGAGCATGTAGAGCACCGCGATGACGATCATGACCTGTCGCAAGAGGGGAAAACTCTCAAACGCCTCCGCCAGCCCCAGCCCGACGATGAACACCATCGAGGTGAACCCAAGCGTGATCCCCACCATATGAGGCAGCGTCCGGTTCAACCCGAAATTCGCGCCAGAGGCCAAAAGCATGAGGTTATTCGGCCCCGGCGTGACCGAGGTGACGAAGGCAAAAGCGAGAAGGGCGAGAAAGAGTGTCGTATCCATGGCGGCGAGATTAGGCTTTCACCGGCGCAATAGGCGTGCAAAGATTGTGTGTCATCGGGGTAATTTTGCACGAAGTCACGGTTATGGATCATATAGACGACAAAATATTGCGCGAATTGGGCCGAGATGGACGTTTGAGCAATCTCGATTTGGCCGAGCGGATCGGTCTCTCGCCCTCTGCCACCTCACGCCGGGTGAGCGAGCTTGAACGCTCCGGCGTCATTCGCGGCTACCGGGCGGTGATTGACCGCGATCAGGTCGGTGAGGGGTTTCTGGCCTATATCGCCGTCGGCCTCTCGGTCCACAGCAAGGCCTCGCAAAAAGGGTTCGAGGCCGCGATGGCCGCCGCCCCCGAGGTCAAGGAATGCCACAACATCGCAGGCGTTTTCGAATATCTCCTGCGCGTCGAGGCGGCGGATATGAACGCCTACAAACGCTTTCACACAGAGGTCTTGGCCACGGTCCCCAATGTGGCCTCCATCACCTCTTATATCGTTATGGAGAGCCCCAAGGATCTGCGCGGCTAAGAACGTGTGACGTGAGTATTTTGACAGCAAAGGAAACAGGCGCGTCGGCGTTTTGTGCGGGGCTCCGCAGAAAGCGCGAGCGATGGGGGAAAACAAGTGCGGCCCGCCCGCACCCGTGGTAGGCGGGGGCAGCAACAAGGCAGGCCACCATGTATAAACCCGACAACTCCGCAATCGACGATCCCGAGCTCCTCGGCCATGTGATGGCGGAGATCGGCTTTGCCGCGCTTGTGACACCGCATGACGCGGGGATCGAGATTTCTCATGTGCCTGTCGTGGTGCGTGTTGAGGGGGGGGAGACGGTGATCGAGACCCATCTCGCCCGCGCCAATCCGCAGTGGAAGATGGCCGGGATGCGCTCTGTCCTGATCTTTCAAGGGCCGCAGGCCTATATCTCCCCCTCGTTTTACCCGTCGAAACAGGTGGATGGCAAAGTCGTCCCGACCTGGGCCTACATCGTCGTGCATGCGCATGGCACCTTTGAGGCCTTCAACGACACGGAGGGCCTTGGCGCGCATCTTGAGGCGCTGACCAACCGCAACGAGGACCGCCGCGCGGAGCCTTGGGCCGTCTCAGACGCCCCCGTGCCCTATGTCGCGGCGCTGAAACGCGGCATCGTGGGCCTGCGGTTCCGGCCCACGAAGGTTGAGGGCAAATGGAAGGTCAACCAACACAAAAGCGCCGAGGATCAGCAGGGGACGTATGACGGCCTGATGCAGTCCGGAGAGCAGGGCGTGGACCTCGCGCAGGCTCTGGCGAGTTTTTCGGGCGGGGAGTGATCTCTCCCCTCCATCAAAACAAAAGGGCGCGTCCGACAGAGATCGGACGCGCCTTTTTCATGCCTGAAACGGCACTCACACCAGTCGCGAGTTCTCTTTCGCCGCGCGGATGAAGTCGCGGAAGAGGGGCGCGGGGGCGAAGGGTTTGGATTTGAGTTCCGGGTGGTATTGCACGCCGATGTACCACGGGTGGTCTTTCGCCTCGACGATCTCCGGCAGGCGGCCGTCCGGCGACATGCCGGAGAAGATCAGCCCGCATTCTTCGAGCTTTTCGCGGTATTTCGTGTCCACCTCATAGCGGTGGCGGTGGCGTTCCTCGATTTCGGTCGTCCCGTAGATTTCCGCCACTTTCGACCCCTCTTTGAGCGCCGCCGTATAGGCGCCGAGGCGCATGGTGCCGCCTTTGTCGTCGGTGGATTTGCGGCGCACGGTGTGGTTGCCCTGCACCCATTCCTTGAGGTGATAGACCACCGGCTCGAACCGTTTCTTGCCGGCCTCGTGGTCGAATTCCTCGGAGCCTGCGGTGGTGATCCCGGCGAGATTGCGGGCGGCCTCGATGACGGCCATCTGCATGCCGAGACAAATCCCGAGGTAGGGCACCTTGCGCTCGCGGGCGAATTGCGCCGCTTTGATCTTGCCTTCGGTCCCACGCTCGCCAAAGCCGCCGGGCACCAGAATGGCGTCATAGCCTTCGAGGTAGGGGGCCGCGTCTTCGCGGTCAAAGGTTTCGGCGTCGACCCATTCCACCTTGACCTTCACCCGATTGGCCATGCCGCCGTGGGTGAGGGCTTCTGCGATGGATTTATAGGCGTCTTCCAACTGGACGTATTTGCCGACGATGGCGACTTTGACCTCGCCCTCGGGGTTGAAAATCCGGTCGGCCACGTCGTTCCAGACCGAGAGATCGGGTTTCGGCGCGGGCGCGATGTTGAACGCATCGAGCACAGCCTGATCGAGACCTTCGCGGTGATAGGCCAGCGGCGCCTCGTAGATGGATTTGAGATCGGGCGCGGCAATCACGTCCTCTTTGCGGACGTTACAGAACAGGGCGATCTTTTCGCGCTCTTTCTCCGGGATCGGGTGCTCCGAGCGACAGACCAACACATTCGGCTGGAGGCCAATGGTGCGCAGCTCTTTCACGGAGTGCTGGGTCGGTTTCGTCTTCAGCTCGCCGGAGGCCGCAATATAGGGCAGGAGCGTCAGGTGCATGAAAATACACTGGCCGCGCGGACGGTCCTGTGCGAATTGACGGATCGCCTCAAAGAACGGCAGGCCCTCGATGTCACCCACCGTGCCACCGATCTCGCAGAGCATGAAATCGACCTCGTCGTCGCCGATCTCGATGAAATCCTTGATCTCATTGGTGACGTGCGGAATGACCTGAATCGTTTTGCCGAGGTAATCGCCGCGACGCTCTTTCTCCAACACGTTGGTGTAGATGCGGCCCGAGGACACGGAATCGGTCATGCGCGCCGAGACGCCGGTAAACCGCTCATAGTGGCCGAGGTCCAAATCGGTCTCCGCGCCATCGTCGGTCACAAACACTTCGCCATGCTCGAACGGGCTCATCGTGCCCGGGTCCACGTTCAGATAGGGGTCAAGCTTGCGCAGGCGGACGGAATAGCCACGGGCCTGCAAAAGCGCGCCAAGAGCCGCCGAAGCCAGACCTTTGCCGAGCGAAGAAACAACACCACCGGTGATGAAAACATAGCGTGCCATAGGCGAGAGGCTCCCGTGATAGTTCAGGCGATCCCTTGGTCAGGGCCGTCCCGATAAAGGTCAAAATCTGCTCGATCGTGCGGTTAAAAACTGCACGGTTCACGGGATTTAAGAGTTATCAGATTCGGTCATCCCGTGCAACCAAACCGCAACATGTTGAGGGGAGTTTTCCCCTCAACGCCAAGGTTTTGTAAATCTTGGGAGGTCTTAGTCGGCGCGCGGCGGGGCCACAGGGGCATCCGAGGACGACGGCGGCAAAAGATCCGCACCGCTCGGAAGCGACGGCGTGGCCGCAGGCGCATCTTCGGTGACCGTGTCGGTCACAGCACCATCCATCACCGAGGAATTGGCCGCATCTTGACGCGCCAGAACGGTGAGGGTGATCGAGGTGATGATAAAGCCGATGGCAAACATCCAGGTCAATTTGCCCAGAGCGGTTGCCGCTGCACGACCCGTCATGACGTCGCCGCCACCGCCCATGCCAAGGCCGCCGCCCTCGGAGCGCTGCAACAGCACGATGCCGATCAGGCAGAGCGCGAGGATCAGGTGGATGACGAGGATGACGTTTTCCATGGATCAATCTCTTGGGTCGTTCGATGGGGCTACTTAAAAGCTCTGGCCGCGCCGCGCAACCCGCAATTCCGGGGTTTTCGACCGGGGACTTGTGTTTCCTGCCAGGTTTCGCAGATTGGGCGGCATGAATGACACATTTTCCCTCCGCCAAGCCCGCCCTGACGACGCCACCTCCATTGCCGAGGTGCAGGTCGCCGTCTGGAACAGCGCCTATCGCGGTCTGGTGCCGGACGCTTTGATCGATCAACTGCGTGTGCCGGATCGGGCAGTGATGTGGACCAAAATCCTTGAGAGCTACGCGGCCAGCGGGCGCGGGGCGGTGATCGTTGCCGACCGCGCCGGAGAGATTGTCGGCTTTGCTTCCTGCGGGGATCAGCGCGACCCGGATTTGGTCGCGGACTATCCCGGCGAAATTTCCGCGATCTATGTGGCCCAGCCACGTCGCGGGATCGGCGCGGCCCTCATGGCGGAGGCGGCCCGCGCCTTGATCGCGATGGGTCATGAGGCGGCGGCGCTGTGGGTGCTCTCCGACAATATGAATGCGCGTCACTTTTATGAGCACCTCGGCGGTCAGCCGGTGCGTGAGCGGATCGATGAGGCCGAGGAGGGGTCTCTGAATGAGGTGGCCTATGGCTGGGCGACGCTCACCTCTCTCACCGCGCGCTGAGACTCCGCCTCGATCTCCAGTAGCCTCCGCTTGCGCCACAACCCACCGCCGTAGCCGGTGAGCGACCCATCCGCGCCGATCACCCGGTGACAGGGGATGAGAATCGCGATCTGGTTCGCGCCATTGGCCCGCGCCACCGCGCGGCTTGCGGTCGGTCGGGCGATGTCTTGCGCCAGTTGGCCATAGCTCCGCGTCTCGCCCGCCGGGATTTTGCGGAGCGCGTCCCAGACTTGGCTGTAAAAGGCGCTTCCATGATAGGCCAGCGGCACGGTGAACTCCATGCGCGTGCCGTCAAAATACGCGGCGAGTTCTGTCGCGAGGTGATCGTGTACCTCTGTGCGTCCAAACCCCAGCCGCCCTTTTGCGCCCTCCGCCAATCTGCGCAACTCGGTCGGAAGCGCCCTGCGGTCCATGAATTCCAAGAGGTGAAGCTGACGCGCATCCGCCACCGCGATCATCGGCCCCAGGGGCGTGTCGATCCAGTCGATGGACAAAAGCGGGTCAGGTGAGAGGCGTCCGGGGGCCATCCCCAAAAGCGCGCCGACCCGTGCTCTGAATGCAGAGGGCGAGGAGAACCCGGCTTCCAACCCGGCCTCTAAGACTGTGCCTCCCTCGCTCATCACCTCAAATCCGCGTCGGAGCCGGTCAAGCCGCGCGAGGTCGAGAAAGCTCATCCCGAAATGCCGTTTGAACGCGCGGCGCACGGTCCCCCGGTCGTAGCCCATCGCGGTCAGGTCCGCTTCGCGCCAGCGGTGCTCGGGCCGCGCGGCCAACTCGGACAGCAGGGCCTCGATCACCGGCTCCGCATCTGCCGCGGCTTTCAGTGGCTGACACCGTTTGCAGGGCCGAAACCCCGCCTCGATACATGCGCCCAGACTGTCGAACCACTGACAGTTCTCTGCCTTCGGTTTGCGGGCCGGGCAGGTCAGGCGGCAAAATATGCCGGTCGAAGTGACGCCCACCCAGGCGCGCCCCTCATAGGAGGCGTCGCGCGCGAGGAGCGCGGTATAGAGCGTGTCGGCATCTGGCAGATCAAACAAAGTCATGCCGTGAGCCTAGCCGCAAAGCGACGGCCTGTCCGCCGGGAAAGAGGCGTTGATTTTTCCTCTGCCGAGCGCGCGTTGGGGTCCGACAAAAGTCCGACAGACATCCGACGCGATGCCGACAGCACAAAACCACCGCAGATTGGGGTTTCATCACCCCGTGTGGATCGCTATACAGCGACGGGTTTTCATCCGATCATAAGGACTCACTATGGCTAACGTCGTCGTTGTCGGCGCCCAATGGGGTGACGAGGGAAAAGGCAAGATCGTGGACTGGCTCTCTGAGCGTGCAGATGTCATTGCACGCTTTCAAGGCGGTCATAACGCGGGCCACACGCTCGTCATCGACGGCAAGGTCTACAAGCTGAACGCGCTGCCGTCCGGCGTTGTGCGCGGTGGCAAATTGTCCGTGATCGGCAACGGTGTCGTGCTCGACCCGTGGCACCTCGTGAAAGAGATCGCCACCATCCGTGAGCAAGGCGTCGACATTTCGCCGGAGACGCTGATGGTCGCGGAAAACACCCCGCTCATCCTGCCGATCCACGGCGAGCTGGACCGCGCCCGCGAAGAGGCCGCCTCCAAGGGCACCAAGATCGGCACCACCGGTCGCGGCATCGGCCCGGCCTATGAGGATAAAGTCGGTCGCCGCTCTGTGCGCGTGGCCGATCTGGCCGATGAGGCGACGCTTGAGGCGCGTGTGGACCGGGCGCTTCAGCACCATGATCCGCTCCGCAAAGGTCTCGGCATCGAGCCGGTCGATCGCGCCCGTTTGCTCAATGATCTCAAAGAGATCGCCAAAGAAATCCTGCCCTACGCCGCGCCTGTCTGGAAGGTTCTCAACGAGAAACGCAAGTCCGGCAACCGCATCCTGTTCGAGGGCGCTCAAGGCGCTCTTCTGGACATTGATTTCGGCACCTATCCGTTCGTGACCTCGTCCAATGTGATCGCCGGTCAGGCCGCCACCGGTGTGGGCATCGGGCCGACCTCGATCGACTATGTTCTGGGCATCGTCAAAGCCTACACCACCCGCGTGGGCGAAGGTCCGTTCCCGACCGAACTGGACGACGCCGACGGTCAGCGCCTTGGCGAGCGTGGGCATGAGTTTGGCACCGTGACAGGCCGCAAGCGCCGCTGTGGCTGGTTCGACGCCGCCCTCGTGCGCCAGACCTGCGCCACCTCCGGCGTGACCGGCATCGCCTTCACCAAGCTCGACGTTTTGGACGGGTTCGAGACCCTGAAAATCTGCGTTGGTTATGAGCTCGATGGCGAAGTGCTCGACTACCTGCCGTTTGCCGCCGAAGATCAGGTGCGCTGCACCCCGGTCTACGAGGAAATGCCGGGCTGGTCCGAGTCGACCGAAGGCGCGCGGAGCTGGAACGACCTTCCGGCCAATGCCGTGAAATACGTCAAACGCGTCGAAGAGCTGATCGACTGCCCCGTCGCCATGCTCTCCACCAGCCCCGAGCGCGACGACACCATCCTCGTCACCGACCCCTTCGCGGACTGATCCGAGATGGCGTTGAGCTACAAAGCCCGTCGGCGTCTCGCGCTCTTGGTGCTCGTTCTGGGGCTGCCGGTCTATATCACGCTCTGCGTGGTGATCGTCGCCCAGTTCGAGCGGCCCTCGATTTGGGTCGAGCTTGCGATTTATGTTGGCATGGGGATTTTGTGGGCCTTTCCGCTCAAGGCGGTGTTCAAAGGGATCGGGCAAGCCGATCCTGAGACGCCCGCGCAGCCGGTCAAAAAAGACTGAGCATATTCACAATTTTACCGTGTGCGCGCAGTTCGGCGCTAGCGCTTGGAAACAAAAAGGCCGCCTCGAGAGGCGGCCTTTTCCGTGGAAAACGGGTTTCCTGTTGTCTTACGGTTTGAACCGCGTGGTGTCCGACACAGCGAACTGGCCGCGCGCGGTTTTCTTGATCTTGCCCTGGCGCAGGAGCTGACCGAAAGAGCGCAGGCGCTCCTCGACGTTGACCTTTTCTTCCATCACCTCAGAGGCGAGGCGCATGATCTGCGGACGGGTCACGGACTCGCGGCCCTGTACATAGGTGGAATAGGCCGTTGCGGCCTCCAAAAGATCAGCGAGATCGTCAGCGCCCTGAGCCTCTGCGAAGTCCGCAAAGGTCATATCGGCCGTGGGCGCGGGCGTCGCTTCGACCTTTGGGGCCACGTCCTGCTCCGGCTCTTTCGGTTGCTGCGCGACGGCATCCGCCGCTTGCTGTTCTTCTCGAAGCGCCAGAGCGCTCCGGGACACGCGGCGCGGGCGCACCGGGGTGATGTTTGCGTTCTTCACGGTCTCTTCCGCAGGCGTGTCGATCCGCTGCTCGGACACAAGCATCAGCGGCGGAAGCTGGCGGCGGGTTTGACCGGAGCCTTCCGGGCGGCGCGGGCGGACGACGCGGGCGAGGTCTTTTTTGTAATCCTCGGCCTCATCCTCCTCAACCTCTTCACCTTTCACGCTTTTCTCGGCCTTGATGGCGCCGACGGCGGCCTTGAGATGTTGGATCGCGCTCCGGCGGCGGGCGTTTTCGCCCTTGGCCATTTCGCGGTCCGTTTCATCCATCAGACGCGACATGGAGGTGTCAGAGGTATCGAAAATGTTGCGGGTGTCGTCGTGCTCCGGCGCGGAGGCGTCCTCTTTGTCCGTCTCAGCCGATGCCTCGGTGAGGGAGATCGGCTCTTCTTCGGTCTCTGCGTCGTCTTCTGCCACCTCGGGTTCCGCGCCAATCGCGGTCACTTCGGCCAGCTCGCGCATCAGCTCGTCTTCGTCCTCAGCGTCGAGAGACGAAGTGCCCAGCTCGCGGCGCAGTTGATCGGTCAGATCGTCCTCAGAGACCTCTTGGTCATCTGCGACGTCCTCTTGCTCTGCTTCGTCTTGTGCGGCCAGGGCTTTCTGATGCTCGATCTCGGCCTCAAAATCGGCGCGACGCATTTTCACGACGCGGGCACGGACGCGACGGATCGGGTCCATCGGCTCGTCTTCGATCTCCGCATCCTCTGCGATGTCCTCGGCCGGGCGGGTCGCCTCGGCGATGTCGGCGGCGAGGTTCGGGTCCATCTCATGAAGGGCCGAGTCGGCGTCTTCTGCCGGTTCTTCCGCGATCTCTTCGACGGTGGCCTTTTCGACGGTCTCCTCAGAAATCGCATTCAAGGACGAGAGCACGTTGCCGATCTTGTCATCCTCAGAGTCGTCTTCGTACGCATCGTCGAGGGCGGCAATTGCGGGCGCAGCTTCTTCAGTGTCTTCAAAGACTTCGGGCTCATCGTCAGAGGCGATGTCAATCGGGGCTTGCTCTTCGACCGGGGTCTCCACAGCTTCTTCGGCTTCGGCTTCGGCTTCGGCTTCGGCTTCGGCTTCGGCTTCGGCTTCGGCTTCGGCTTCGGCTTCGGCTTCGGCGACAGGCGCCTCTTCGACGGTAACGTCTTCTTCGATGATCGGAGCCTCAGCGACCGGGGCTTCGCTCACCGCGTCTTCGATCTGGTCTTCAACCGCGTCCTCAACGTCGGTCGCAGCAAAGCCCATTCCGAAGTTTTCCGGTTCGATCTGATCCTCGGCAAAGCTGGTCTCGTTGCGCTGGGCCACGGCGGCGCGGATGCGCTCAAGCTTGTCGGCAATGGAACCGCTGGCGGCAGGAGCGGCCACACGCGTCGCAGTTGGTTTTTCTTTTGCCGGTTCTTCTTCGGCTTTGACCTCGGGGGTCGCGACGGGGGCCTCCGGGGCCGGTTGTTCGTCACGCGCCACGGACGGGGCCGCAGACGGGGCTACAGACGGTTCCGGAGCCGCGACAGGTGCCGGGGCAACCTCTTGTGCCGAAGCGGCAGCGACTGGCGCAGGCGTGGATTCGCCCTCATCCATTTGGCGCAGGACAAGACCGTTGTCGCGCATGCTCGCTTCGACCCGGCGCTTGATTTCTTTTTCTGCGATAGAGGACAGCATCTGCGGGTCCGGCGTCGGCGGTTCGGCCCCGAAATAGCGGTCATCCGCAGCAAGGTCGCGGAAATACTCCGCGATCGACCGCATCGTTGAGAACGGATCGTCAAATCCCTCCAACGTGCAGGAGAAGGTTCCATAGGAAACCGTCAAAATTTTGCTGTCATTAACCATACTATGACTCGCTTTCTACACTTGCCCACCGTCTATTTGTTTACCATGAATTGGTTCTCAAATCGGAACAGAACAGGGAAAACGTCGTGATCTTTTCCTGTCCGAAATGTGGCAAAGAAATCGAAAAAGGGCAGGCGATTGTCAGAGCAAACGGCGCAACCACTTCTAAAACTTGAAGAATGGGCGATTTTGCTCGGCGGCGGGATTGTTGATCCTGCCCAATTGCAGGAGGTTCTGAAAAGGGCACCGCATCTTATTGCAGCAGATGGCGGAGGAAATACGGCGCTCTCTTTGGGGCATGTTCCGCGGGCCGTCATTGGCGATATGGATAGCCTGACTGCCGAGTCGCGAGAGGCCTTGCCGGAGGGGCATTTGTTTCCAATCCCGGAACAGGACAGCACGGATTTTGAAAAATGCCTGTCGCGGGTGGAAGCGCCTCTGTTCCTTGGGCTTGGTTTCACAGGCGCGCGAATTGATCACGAATTGGCGGTCTATCATGTCTTGATGAAATATCCCGACCGGCGCTGTCTCATTGTCGGGTCGGAGGATGTGGTGGTGCATATCCCCGACAGCCTTGAGATGACTTTGCCCATGGGCACGCGCGTGTCGCTCTTTCCGTTTGGCGATGTGACGGGTTGGTCAGAGGGGTTGCGCTGGCCGATTGAGGGTCTGTCCTTTGGTCCAGACAAGAAGGTCGGGACGTCGAATGAAATGTCGGGCGAGATACTTCGGCTCTCGTTCGATGGGCCGGGTATGCTTGTGATCCTGCCCGTGGCGCATCTTTGGGACTTGGCAGAGGTGCTCACGCGTCCGGGCGCGTGAGGATGTAGGCAATCGCGATGGTGATGAGGCCGCCCTGAATCACGAGCCAGATCGTGGGCAGATAGAAGAGGGACACCGTAAAGGCCGTGCCCATCATCGCGATGGAGATCACTTTCACGCGCCGCGGGATCGCGCCGGTTTCTTCCCAGGTGCGAATGGTCGGGCCGAAATAGGCATTGTCCAAAAGCTTTTGCCGTAACTTTGGCGAGCCTTTGGTGAAAAAGAACGCCGCGAGGATCATGAAGACGGTCGTCGGCATCACAGGAAGCACAGCGCCGATCAGCCCGAGGATCACGCAGAGCGTGCCGAGAGAGAGGTGAATGTACTTTGCCACGCGTTCCGTCATGATCTGACCCTGACATCTCTCCCTGAAGAAATCATCTATACGCATCGTCGCAGCTGTCCAATGGCCGGCGTAAAAGCGGCACGAATTTCTCTGTCAAAGCGGCTGTGGTCTGCCTATAAGTTTGAAAAGTTTTCTGCTCACTTCTGCTTTCGGGAGCCGCACCATGTCCGACACCTTGTCGCCCATCGGCACCGCGAAATTCGTTGCCGCCAAACGGGCGGTGGAATTTGTCGAGGACGGGATGAAGCTCGGTCTTGGGACCGGGTCGACGGCGGCGTGGATGGTGCGAATCCTGGGAGATATGGTGCGTGAAGAGGGGCTGAACATCGTGGGTGTCCCGACCTCGACCCGCACCGCCGAGCTGGCGCGCCAACAGGGGATCAAGGTGGTCTCTCTCGATGAGGCGAAATGGCTCGACCTGACGATTGACGGTGCCGATGAGTTCGACCCGGAGCTGAATCTGATCAAGGGGGGCGGTGGTGCCCTGTTGCAGGAAAAAATTGTCGCGACGGCCTCGGATCAGATGATTGTGATCTCGGATGTGTCGAAACAAGTGGACGCTTTGGGCTCTTTCCCGCTGCCTGTCGAGGTGATCCCCTTTGGCTGGCAAACGACCAAGGCGCTGGTGGAAGAGACGCTTGTCTCCATGGATGTGCTCGGGCGGCACTCGACGCTTCGGATGAATGGCGACGCGGCCTATGTGACGGATGAGGGCAACCACATCATCGACCTGCATTTGCAACGCATCGGCAACGCGCGGCAATTGGCGCTTGTGCTCAATCAAATCCCCGGCGTTGTGGAGAACGGTCTCTTTATCGACATCTGCGACAAGGTGATCATCGGCCATGGCGACGGGCGCGTGACGACGCGGGACATCATTTCGGGCGAGGAAACAGAAGACCACATCGAGTTTGAAGAAAGCGAAAACATTTTCGCGGATCTCGACTGATCCTCCCGTACCTCTGATTTTGCAAAGACCCCGTGCGTCCCGTGCGGGGTTTTCCTTTGCCTTTAAAGCCCCTACATCTGTCGACGACTTAGAATTCTTCCAAAAAGGCGGGACTGATGGATTTCGACTATGACCTTTTCGTAATCGGTGGCGGCTCTGGCGGGGTCCGGGCTGCGCGATTGACGGCGGCAGGCGGCAAAAAGGTCGCCATGGCCGAGGAATTCCGCATGGGCGGCACCTGTGTCATCCGCGGCTGTGTTCCGAAAAAACTCATGGTCTTCGCCTCGCAATATTCGAGCCATGCCGAGGACGGCAAGAAATACGGCTGGGATATTCGCATCGGTCAATTCGACTGGCCGAGCTTTCAGGATAAGCTGAAGGCCGAGCTGTCCCGCCTCGAAGGGATTTACACCAAGAACGCCGGGAATGCGGGCGTCGAAATCCTGCCCCAACGCGCCACGGTCAAAGATCCGCACACTGTTGTGTTGGCCGATGGGACGGAGAAGACCGCGAAACATATTCTGGTGGCTGTTGGCGGCACGCCCTTTGTGCCGGACAACGTGCCGGGGATTGATCTCGCGATCACATCGAACGAAATTTTCGACATCCCTGAGCTGCCAAAACGCATCCTGATCGTCGGCGGGGGCTATATCGCCTGTGAATTTGCCTGCATCTTTAACGGGCTCGGCTCCGAGGTGACGCAATATTATCGCGGCGCGCAAATCCTGCGCGGGTTCGATGACGAGGCGCGCGGCCATATCGCGGAGCTGATCGACGGGTTGGGGATCAACCTGCATGTTGGAACCGATGTCGAGCGTCTGGAAAAGCGCGATGACGGCATCTGGGTCAAGGCGACCGACGGGCGCGAAGGCACCTTTGACGTCGTGCTCTATGCCACGGGCCGCAAACCCAAAACCGAGGGGCTTGGCCTCGAAGAAGCGGGGGTCGAACTGGGTCGCTTTGGCGAGATCAAAGTGGATGAGTATTCCCAGACCAATATTCCCTCGATCTTTGCCGTGGGCGATGTGACCGACCGCATCCAACTGACGCCTGTGGCGATCCGCGAAGCGGTGGCCTTTCATGAGACCGTGTTCAAGGGCAACCCGACCAAGCCGGATCACACCAACGTGCCCTCCGCCATCTTCACCCAGCCGGAATATGGCGCGGTGGGGCTGACCGAGGAACAGGCCCGCGACGAGGGCCCGATCGAGGTCTATTCCGCCGCCTTCCGCCCGATGCAGAACGCTTTCATCGAGAAAAATCATCGCGTGATGTTCAAGCTCATCGTCTGCGCCGACACGCGCAAGGTTTTGGGCTGTCACATCATCGCACCGCAGGCCGGAGAGATGATCCAGCTCGCGGGTGTGGCGATCAAAATGGGCGCAACGAAGGAAGATTTCGATGCGACCGTGGCGGTGCACCCGACCATGGCGGAGGAGATCGTTCTTATGAAAGAGCCGATCCGCGTCCATAATTGACGAGAAACCGACGAAATGCCCGGCTGCGACGCCGGCGCGCACTTGAAACTCGGGGCTGAAATGAACAGGTTAGTCCCGAGCGCCTGACAGGATCTCCTGCCGGGCTTTACTCATACGCGAAAGAGGAAATGACCTGTATGGCCAGCAACAATGGTGGTCCCTGGGGCGGAGGCGGCGGCAATCGCCCGACCGGCCCCTCGGGAGGAGACAACCGTGGAGACAATGGACGCGGCGGCAACAATGGCCGTCGTCCCGGCGATCAGCCGCAAATCCCTGAAATCGACCAGATGCTCAACAAGGGCAATGAATATCTCAAGGTTCTGATGGGCGGCAAAGGCGGTGGCTCCGGCTCCTCCGGTGGCCAAGGCGGCTCGGGTGGTCCGGGCAAGGGGGCCTATGTTCTCGGGGGCCTTCTGGCTGTTGGTGCGTATTTTGTGGCGTCCTTCTACACGGTTCAGCCGGATGAGCGCGGGGTCGAGACCTTCCTCGGTGCCTATCACCGCACCACGGACGACGGGCCGCACTTTGCCTGGTGGCCGTTCATCCGCGCCGAAGTGGTTCAGACCACGACGGAACGGACCGAAAATATCGGCGTTGGCGCGAACCAATCCGGCCTGATGCTCACCACGGATGAAAACATCGTGGACATTGATTTCCAGGTCGTTTGGAACATCAACGACCCGTCGAGATACCTCTTTAATCTCGCCGACCCGAAACAGACGGTTCAGGCCGTGTCCGAGGCCTCCATGCGCGAAATCATCGCGGCCCGCGAACTCGCGCCGATCCTCAACCGGGATCGTGAAGAAATCCGCGATTTGGCGCAGGCCTCCATTCAGGCCACGCTCGACAGCTATGACAGCGGCATCAACGTCGTGCGTCTCAACCTCGACAAAGCCGACCCGCCGCGCGAAGTGATTGATGCCTTCCGCGACGTGCAGGCCGCCGAACAGGAACGCGACCGGTTGCAGCGTCAGGCCGATGCCTATGCCAACACCGTTGTTGCAGGCGCGCGTGGTACCGCCGCGCAGATCCTCGAAGAGGCCGAAGGTTACCGGGCTCAGGTCGTCAACGACGCCGAAGGTCAGGCCAGCCGCTTCTCGGCAGTTCTTGCCGAATATCTCCTCGCACCGGAGGTGACGCGCAAGCGCCTCTATCTCGAGGCTCTCGAAGAGGTCTATGGCGGTCTCGACAAGATCATCCTCGATGAAAACGGGTCCGGGGGCGGACAAGGCGTGGTGCCTTACCTGCCGCTCAATGAACTGCGTCGCTCGTCGGGTCAGGAGGCAAACTGATGAAAAAACTTCCTATTTTCCTCGGACTGATCGTTGTCATCATCCTCGGTGCCCTGTCCTCAATCTATATCGTGGACGAACGGCAAAAAGCGCTCGTGCTTCAATTCGGTCAGATCAAGGCCGTGAAAGAAGAGCCGGGTCTCGCCTTCAAACTGCCGATCATTCAGAACGTCATCTATTATGACGACCGTATCCTCTCTCTCGATACGCCGGAGATCGAGGTGACGCCGTCTGACGACCGTCGTCTCGTGGTTGACGCTTTCGCGCGCTACCGGATCACTGATGTGGTGCGCTTCCGTCAGGCCGTCGGCGCCGGTGGCATCGCGGTGGCGGAAAGCCGTCTGGCCGGTTTCATCAACCCGAACATCCGGACCGTGCTTGGTTCTGACGGTGTGACGTCGAACACCATTCTGTCCTCGGAGCGAGCGAGCCTGATGGACCGCATCACGGCCGCCTCGAACGCGCAGGCGCGTCAGCTCGGGATCGAAGTTGTCGACGTGCGTCTCAAACAGACCAACCTGCCGGATCAGAACCTTGACGCAACCTTTGACCGGATGCGCGCAGAGCGTGAACGTGAGGCCGCCGACGAGCGGGCGCGTGGTGCAGAAGCGGCGCAGCGTGTGCGTGCGCAGGCGGATCGTACCGTGGTCGAGCTTGAGTCGGATGCACAGCGTCAGGCGGAGATCACCCGCGGTGAAGCCGACGCCGAGAAAAACCGCATCTTCGCGAATGCCTACGGGGCCGACCCGGAATTCTTTGAGTTCTACCGGTCGCTCGACGCCTACCGCCAAGGTCTCAAAGGGTCGAACACGACGATGGTGATCTCACCGGACAGCGCGTTCTTTGACTACCTGAAGTCCGAAGAGGGCCGGTAGACTCGGGCCTGTAACAGGGGCTCTGATCCTTCGGGGCAGATGATTGACATCTCGAAAGGGGCTGGTGGGGACACCGGCCCCTTTTTCGTCTTGGATTTTCGCCTTGGATTTTCGTCTAGATTTTTCGTGGGGCACCTGCGCGGGATGTTGCCGCGCGCCGCACGGGGCAGGGCGCCGCGCAATTCCCCGTGAACATCAGGGTGTTCGCCCTTGTCACGCCCCCCTCACATGCTGTTGACTGAGCGCGACCGACATTGAGTTGTGCCTCAAGGCTCTGCTTTGTACCCATGGACACACTCAGGTTTGGGCCGCAAAACCGCTTTGCGACCGCACCCGTATTACATGGAGGAAATGAGACCCATGACACAGGCTCGCGCCGTTCCTGTCACCCGACCATATGACCTGCGTGCGATGTTCGTTGCCCTGATGGGCGCGCTCGCACTAATGCTCACGACGATCGCCGCCGAGGCGCGCGCCGCGCCCGAAAGCTTTGCCGATCTCGCGGAAAAGGTCAGCCCCTCCGTGGTCAACATCACAACCACCACCGTGGTCGAGGCCTCCACCGAACAACAGCCCATCGTGCCCGAAGGCTCCCCCTTTGAGGATTTCTTCCGCGACTTCATGGACCGCAACGGCCAAGGCCCACAGGGACCGCGTCGCTCTCAGGCGCTTGGCTCGGGGTTCGTGATCTCGGAAGACGGCTACATCGTCACCAACAACCACGTGATTGAGGGCGCCGATGAGATCGAGATCGAGTTCTTTGAGGGCTTCACCCTCGCCGCCGAACTGGTCGGCACCGATCCGAAAACCGACATCGCGCTCCTCAAGGTCGAAAGTGACACCCCGCTCAAATATGTGGCCTTTGGCGACAGTGATGTGATGCGGATGGGCGATTGGGTCATGGCCATGGGCAACCCGCTCGGTCAGGGCTTTTCCGTCTCCGCCGGGATCGTGTCCCAGCGCGGCCGCGCGCTCTCCGGGGCCTATGACGATTACATCCAGACTGACGCCGCCATCAACCGCGGCAACTCCGGTGGTCCGCTCTTCAACATGGAGGGTCAGGTCATCGGTGTGAACACTGCGATCCTGTCCCCAAATGGTGGCTCCATCGGGATCGGGTTCTCCATGGCGTCGAACGTCGTGACCAAAGTGGTCGACCAGCTCAAAGAGTTCGGCGAAACCCGTCGTGGCTGGCTCGGTGTCCGCATTCAGGACGTGACCGACGATGTGGCTGAGGCCATGGGCCTTGAGGCCGCCAAGGGCGCGCTCGTGACCGATGTGCCGGATGGTCCCTCGAAAGACGCCGGGATCGAAAGCGGCGATGTCATCCTGTCCTTTGACGGCACCGAGGTTTCCGACACCCGTGCCCTCGTACGCACCGTGGGGGAGACCGAAGTCGGCAAGGCGGTCCGCGTGATCGTCTTCCGCGATGGCAAAACGAAAACGCTCATGGTGACGCTGGGCCGTCGCGAAGAGGCCGAAAACGTTGCCTTCCCGACCGATGACATGCCGATGGACGACGCTCCGGAAAGCTCGTCTTTGTTGGGCATGACGCTTCAGCCGCTCGACGACACGCTGCGCGAACAGCTCGGCGTATCCGCGACCATGGACGGTCTGGCCGTCATGGAAGTGGACGAAGCCTCTGAGGCCTTTGCCAAGGGGCTGCGCGCCGGGGACGTGATCACCGAAGCCGGTCAGCAACCCGTGACCGCCGCCGCCGATCTCGAAGCGCGGATGGTTGAGGCGCGAGACGCCGGACGCAAAACCGTGCTCCTCTTGGTGCGTCGTGCCGGTGAACCCCGGTTCGTGGCCATTGGTGTCGGCGACGAATAAGCACCCTCTCAGATCACACAGAAAGGCGGCCTCACCGGGCCGCCTTTTTCTATTCTAAATGTCTGGGGTCTCACTCGGTCCGTGCGACTTCCTTGAGGCCCAATTGCCGGGCCGCCGCGATGGAGAGGATGTCGCTGTCGACCCCCTGTTCCTTTTGATAGCTGCGGATGGCGCGTTTCGTTGCGTGATCCATCCGCCCGTTGACTGTGCCCTGAAAATACCCGCGCACCGCCAACGCCCGTTGCAGAGAGGCGATGAAGTCAGGTGTCATCTCTTCTTGGCAGAGCGTTTCGAACCAAAGCTCCTTGCGCTCGCGGATAATTTTCTGGCGGGTCTCTGTGCGGTAGACGGCGGGGTAGGCGACCTTGCCGTCGGCGTCGATCTCGGGCGGCTGAACCATGACCTGTTCCGTGACCGTCTCGATGATCGCCGGGGTGACATGGCGCGCGTAGCAGGCGTTCGGGTCGGCATTAGGCGGCGGATTTGCGGCCTCTGAGGCGCGGATGATCTCCTCGGAGGGCCCGGTCATCTGGCACGCGCTCAACACGCATAGACCGACCAAAGCCAGACCTCTTACCCCTGCCTTTTGCATCTCGAAACCTCTTACACTGCTCGTCAGGGTTTTCCCCCGTCCTTTGCGCCAAGTTTAGCCCCGGCCGCGCATTTTCCAAAGCCTCAATCCAGCGCCGGGGCCAAGAGATGCCCATCTGTTGCACAAAACGAAGATTGCGGGACCGCATAACCCAGATGTGACGAAAACGCCCTTTTCTCAGGCCGAGAGGCGGGCTAAGCATTCTGCCGAAGATCGAAAGAGAAGGACAGAGCATGGTCAAGATCACCTATGTCGAGTTTGGCGGCACGGAACATGTCGTGGATGTGCCTGTGGGCCGCACCGTAATGGAAGGCGCGCGCGACAATGGCATTCCGGGCATCGACGCCGATTGCGGTGGGGCCTGTGCCTGTTCGACCTGTCACGTCTATGTCGCGCCGGAGTGGATCGAAAAGATCCCTGCGAAGGATGACATGGAAGAAGACATGCTCGATTTCGCTTTTGAGCCGGACCCCGTGCGCTCGCGCCTGACTTGCCAGATCAAGGTGACCGAGGCGCTCGATGGGCTTGTGGTCAATATGCCCGAGAAACAGATCTGATGCTGAAACTGGCCGCTTTGCTCGCCGTGGCGGCCAGTCCGCTTGCCGCTGCCGACATCGTGGGCGCGCGCTATGTGGAGCCGACTGGGGTCTATGGCCACGGCGCTGTTAAGGGCGGCGAATATGCCCGTATGGTGGTCACATTGGACGATGGTACGACCCGAGAGGCCGCGTTCAAGAAAAGCGTGTTCGAGGACACGGCCCCACGGCTCCATGATTTCGACAAGGACGGTCGTCCAGAGATCGTCACCGTCGTGAGCGGCTTTGCCACCGGGGCCTGGGTCCAGGTCTGGACACTCGATGCCGAAGATCGTTTGGTGCCGGTCAAATCCAACGCGCCGATCGGCCAACGCCACAGATGGCTCGCCATTGCCGGGATTGCCGATTTTGATGGCGATGGTGTGGATGATATCGCCTATGTGGATCGCCCGCACCTCGCCAAGACGCTTGTTGTGATGCCTGTCAAGCTGGGCCAAGAGGGGATGCTGGTCCCCTCGGCGCGTCTCGAAGGCCTCACCAACCACCACCTCGGCGCGGCGGAGATCGAGGGGGGCGTGCGCGACTGTGAAGGCGCCGCGCCTGTGATTGTGACCGCGGATGCAAGCTGGAGCCAGGTGATGGAAACACGGTGGCAGAACGGCGAACTCGTCTCTGAGCCGGTCGCCTCCTATGACGGCCCTGCATCCTTCGCGCCGTATCTGAGCTGTCGCTGATCTCAGAAGACGGCAAAAGGGGCTCTGCCCCTCTGGCCCCGTGGGCCATTCACCCCGGGATACTTAGAGACAAAAGAAGCAACGCGCCCTCGGCAGTCCCGAGGCCTCGGCGTTACCCTCTGTCCCGATGTGTCGGAACAGAGGGCTTCTTCCGTCACGGTCATCGGCGTCCCCGCCTGTACCGTGCTGCCAGCATGGTGCCTTGAGGTTAATCTCCGATGAACGCGTCTTCTTTTGTCTTTAAATATCCCGGGGGTGCGGGGGCTGGCCCCCGCGAGTGGTGTGTGCGGGGGCAGGCCCCCAAGGTAGGTTTCGAAGGGGAGACCACAAAAGAAAAGGCGCGCCGTTCGAGCGCGCCTCTGTTTCTGTCGCGACAGCCGCAACTTATGTGCGTCGGGCTTTCACACCGGGGCGACCTCTTGGGTCAAACCATGTGGCCATTCGAGCCTGTGGTGCGTTTCGCAGATTGGTTATGCCACGGGTAAGGTTACCAAAGGCTTAACCACGAAAGATTATTTAAGCGCCCGCCAACCGATGTCGGAGCGGTTGAACCCTTCAGGCCAGTCGATCTGATCGATCATGGCATAGGCCCGATCACGCGCCTCTTGCAGGCTCTCGCCCCGCGCGGTGACGTTGAGCACGCGCCCACCTGTTGCGACGATCTGGCCGTCTTTCTCCGCCGTGCCCGCGTGGAACACCATGTTTTTGCTGTCTTCCGGCAGGGCATCAAGCCCCCGGATCACAGAGCCTTTTCCATAGGCACCCGGATAGCCATTCGCGGCCATGACCACAGTCATCGCGTGATCGTCGGCCCAGTTCACCTGCGCCTGGTCCAACTCCCCGCGCGCGGTGGCGAGCATCAGGTCGAGCGCCTGCGCGCCGAGGCGCATCATGAGCACCTGACATTCCGGATCGCCAAAGCGACAGTTGTATTCCACGAGGCGCGGCTGGCCGTCTTTGATCATGAAGCCCGCGTAGAGCACGCCTTGGTAAGGCATCCCGCGTTTCGCCATCTCGGCCACGGTCGGTTTGACGATCTCGTCCATGGCCTTCTGAATGACGCTGTCCGTCATCACGGGGGCGGGAGAATAGGCGCCCATGCCGCCGGTGTTGAGACCCGTATCGCCATCGCCCACGCGTTTGTGGTCTTGGGCGGTGCCGACGGGCAGGACGTTTTCGCCGTCGCAGAGGATGAACCAAGAGGCCTCTTCGCCCTCCATGAACTCCTCGATCACGACTTCCGCGCCCGCTGCGCCGAATTCGCCGCCGAACATGTCGTCGATGGCGTCAAGTGCAGTGTCCAGATCCATCGCCACGATCACGCCTTTGCCTGCCGCCAGACCGTCGGCTTTCACCACGATGGGCGCGCCTTGTTCGCGGATATAGGCTTTGGCGGCCTCGGCGTCCGTGAAATGGGCGTAGCCCGCCGTGGGCGCGCCAGAGGCGTCACAGATGTCTTTGGTAAAGCTTTTGGAGGCCTCCAACTGAGCAGCGGCTTTCGAGGGGCCAAAGGTCAGAACCCCCGCCGCGCGCAGATCGTCGGCGACACCGGCGGCCAAGGGCGCTTCCGGGCCGATGATGACGAAATCAATCGCGTTTTCCTCGACGAAACTCACCACGGTGGCCCCATCGTTGATGTCGAAAGAGGCGCATTCCGCGATGGCCGCGATGCCTGCGTTGCCCGGGGCCACGATCAGCTTGTCGCATTTCGGGTTCTGCATCACCGCCCATGCCAGCGCATGTTCACGCCCGCCGCTGCCGAGGATAAGGATATTCATCAACGCTCTCCGCTTCACCTTTGGTTGCGCGCGTTCTAAGGTCACAGCGAGTTTGACACAAGCACGAGCAGACCCCGGAGACCCAAGATGTCCGATCTTTTCGAGGATGATGGCCCCGCAGGCACGTCCAACGCGCCGGAATTCTCTGTGTCCGAGCTGTCTGGCGCGGTCAAAAAGATGATCGAGGGCGAATTTGGCTTCGTGCGGGTGCGGGCCGAGGTGGGGCGCGTGTCGCGGCCACGCTCGGGGCATTTGTATTTCGATCTCAAAGACGACAAAGCGGTGATCAACGCGGTGAGCTGGAAAGGCCAGGTCGCGCGCATGGAGGTTCAACCCGAGGAGGGGATGGAGATCATCGCCACGGGCCGGATGACGACTTTCCCCGGCGGGTCGCGCTATCAGATCATCGTCGACAATGTGGAACCGGCGGGCGCGGGCGCGCTCATGGCGATGTTGGAAAAGCGCAAAAAGGCGCTGGCCGCCGAAGGGTTGTTTGACGCCGCGCGCAAGAAACCCCTGCCGTGGTTGCCGGAGGTGATCGGGGTGGTGACCTCGCCCTCTGGTGCCGTCATTCGCGATATTCTCCACCGTCTGAGCGACCGCTTTCCGCGTCATGTGTTGATCTGGCCGGTGGCGGTGCAGGGGCAGAAGTCAGCTGCAGAAGTTGCCAATGGCATTCGCGGGTTCAATGCCCTGCCGAAAGGCGGCGCGATCCCGCGCCCGGATTTGATCATCGTCGCGCGGGGCGGGGGATCGGTCGAGGATCTTTGGGGATTCAACGAAGAGATCGTCGTGCGCGCAGCGGCGGACTCGGAGATTCCATTGATCTCCGCCGTGGGGCACGAGACCGATACGACGCTGATCGATTTTGCCTCTGACAAACGCGCGCCGACGCCGACCGCCGCCGCAGAGTTGGCCGTGCCGGTGCGGCGCGAGTTGTGGGTGACGATTCAGGACATGCGCGCGCGGATTGACCGGGCGTTGACGGGCCGGATGGACGTGCGGCGGCAACGCCTCGTCGATCTTTCGCGCGCTTTGCCGCGTGTTGAACAACTCCTTGATGGGCCGCGCCAGCGCGTGGATCAGGCGGAAGCGAAACTGACGCAGGCGCTCATCAATGGGGTGCGCAACCGCCGCCTTCGCTTGGCGGAGCGGTCCTCTGTCTTGCGGCCCGGCCTGCTTCAGGGGCGTTTGGATCGCCGCAAAGATCGGCTGTCCGGAACGTCCAGCCGTCTGGCCCCGGCCTTGGCGCGGGCCTCGGTGCAAAAACGGCGGGAATTTGAACGGACGGCGCAGCGTCTGACAGCCGAACGGGTGGCGCGCAAAACCACTGAGGCGCGGGGACGCTTTGAAGCACTTTCCGCGCGGCTCTCCCGCGTGGCTCAAACCGATCAGGACCGCCGTCGCGCGCTCTTGGACCGTCGCGCCGCACTGTTGGAGGCAATGTCCTATCAAAAGACGCTGGAGCGTGGCTATGCCGTGGTGCGGGATGCCGACGGGGGCGTGATTACCTCTGCCACATCGGCCTCAAAAATCCATGAGGTGCAGTTCAAAGATGGGCGGGTGCAGCTTTCTGGCGGGGTGGCCAGCCCGTCCAAGCCCAAGAAGGCGAAACCCTCTCCCGCAGGCGGGGACAACGGCCCGGAGCAAGGCAGCCTGTTTTAAGGTGTTATGCCCCGACGTAGGGACCGAGGCAGGCCAGAGGATGATCTGAGGCCCAGGCCTCGTAAAGCTCCGTGCCGCTTTCGCCTTGGAACACGGCTTTGAGCTTGTCGTTCTCCACAAAGAACTGCCAGCATTGCGGCGCCGTGCCGTCCTCATAGATGAAGCAGATGTCGTCATCCTGCTCGTACCAGATGCCCTCTTTGCAGGTGTCCGCATCAAAGGCCCAGCGAACGCGATTGCCGGGGAGGTATTCCTCCGCACCGTAGGGCTGGCCGTTTTCCGCGAAGGTGAGCGTTTTTCCGGTGGCGTAGGCGTCGAATTCCGGGCCACTGAGCGGCTCGGCCATGAGCGGCAGGGCGAGGGTGAGGCAGGCGGAAAGCGTGAGGAGGGCGGTCTTGATCATGGCGCGATCTTGTCAGGTTTGAGCGAGTCGATCCATTCACAATCTTAACAGCTGGTTAACCCACTTGGGTCGCCTCATCTGAGTCCATCACCCGCCGCACGCGCGGGTCCATCACCCTGCGCCAGAGCGGCGGGATGAGGGCGAGGCTCGCCATCGCGGGGAGAGACCGCGGCAGTTGCGCCATATCGTCCGTGATTTCGAGGGCCGGGTAGGGCTTCATCGGGTGGCTGTGATGGTCCGAATGACGCGGCGCGTTGAGCATGAGAAAAGAGGTGAACCACTGCGGGCTGTTCCAGCTGTGTTTGGGTCCGACCGGCTCATATGTCCCGTCAGAGGTGTCACGCCGGCGCAGCCCGTAGTGTTGGACGTAATCCGCCAAGAGAAGCTGAGACGTCGCATAGCCCGCGAGCAGGACGTATTTGAACGCGCCCATGCCGCCGCCGATCACATAGGCGATCAGGAGACAGGCCACCGCCCCACCGATGTAGAGCGCATAGGGATGCAGGTCGGTGGCCTTGCCCCGTGCGCGCAGCGCGTTTTCGGCGGTGAGACCGGCCTTGAACGATCCCCACCAGGCACGGGGAAGAAAGCGGTAATAGCTCATACCGAGAGGGGCGGAGTTGGGGTCTTGGGCCGTGGCGGCATAGCGGTGATGCACGCGCACATGCGCGGTGGCGTGATGACCGAAGAGGAGCGTGATATAGACCCATGTCCCCAAACGGCGAAGCGTCGCATCCGTCCGATGCACCATCTCATGGGCGTTGGAATTGGAGACCTGGCCAAAAAACATCCCCATGCCGAGAAAGATGAACAGCCGTTCCCAGAACACCAGATCATTCACAGAGAGCGCCCAAATAGCCAAAGGCATGAGCGCAAAGTGGCACAGCGCCAAGACGACCGAGAGCGCATTGGCGTCGGGGAATTCGGCCTCTGGATTGGCAGGATCGCGCGCGAGATCGACCAGTTGGTCGAGCGAATAGGCCAAAGCCGTCATGTAGAGAAACGCAGCCACCGCCCAAACCCCGCCCAAGATCGCCCCGAGCGCCAGAAGCGCCACGGGGGCCATCGTGGAGACAGCGAAATAACGGATGATATGCGGGGTGGTCGCAGCGGACATTGCGGCGCTCCTCATCTGGTCGAACGTCTTTCCATGGCGCTCCGGGCAGGACTATAAACGGCGGGGCGTCGGGGACAAGCGGACTTGGTGCTGTGAGCGCGACCTTGGGAGGAGCAAAAAATGGCGAACTTGGTGCCTGTCTTCTGGGCGATCTCGCTCGTGTCTGCACTGGCTTACCTGCCGCTTACATCGCGTGACGTGGGACATGGACGCAGCGCGATCAAAACCATTCCAGTGGTGGGCTTTGCCCTCATCGCGGCTCTCTCCGGCGCGCCTGTGCTCCTCGGTGTTGGCTTGGCCCTCTCTGCTTTGGGCGATTTCGCCCTGTCGCGCGACGGGGAGCGGGCGTTTCTCTATGGCCTCATTGCCTTTGCTCTCGCGCATGTCTGTTACGCGGCGCTTTTCGCCATGCATCTGGACGGGCTCTCGTTTTGGTCCGCCCTGCCACTTGTGGCTTTGGCGCTGTCGACCGAGCTTTGGTTGATCCCGCATACGGGCGCTTTGAAAGTCCCCGTGCGGATCTATGTCCTCCTGATCTGCGCGATGTCCGTGACGGCTTTGAACCTGCCACAGGACTACGCGCTGGCCCGGATCGGCGCGGTGGCCTTCCTCATCTCCGATCTGATTCTCTCGCTGCAACTCTTTCGCATGGCGGAGGGTACAGGTCGCGCCCGCGGGGCCGGATGGGCGCTTTGGGCGCTCTATATCGTGGCACAGGTGCTTATCCTCTTGGCCTTCCTGCCGTAAGGCTGAGGCTGTCGGGGCCTTGGGGGCTTCCTTCTGAGCCAAAGACACATTAAGTCACGAGAAACGGAGGCCGCATGTCGCTTTTTTCGAAACTGAAATCTCGTCTGAAAAAATCCTCATCGAAGCTCGATGAGGGGTTGGAAGCCATTGTCGAAGATGGCGGCGAGGAAAGCAGTGTCGAGGATGCGTTTGTCGAGGCCGTCTCGGAGCCTGATCCGACACCTGTGCCAACGCCCGCGCCAGACCTCCCGCCGCAACCTGCGCCTGTGCCTGAAACGATCCCGGAGCCGACGCCCGCACCGGAGGGCATTCCCTCTGACGCACCGCAGGAGATCCCCGGTTCTCCCGATCCCGACCTGAACGTGGCCCCGATCGAAGTGCCTATGAGCACCCCGATGGAAATGCCCGTCGAAATGCCGACCGAGATCCCCGTCGAAAACATCGTCGAGGCCCCCGCCGAGACCGTCAACCCCGGCTTTTTGGGCCGTCTTCTGGGCCGCAAAGAACAAAAGACCGTCACGCGCCGTGTGCTCGATGACGATATGCTGGAACAGCTCGAAGAGTTGCTGATCACCGCCGATATGGGGGTCGAGACTTCCATGCGGGTGACCGCCGCCATGGCCGAAGGCCGCTATGGCAAAAAACTCTCGGTCGAAGAAATCAAACGCCTCATGGCCCGCGAAATTGCGCGGATCATGGAACCTGTGGCGAAACCGATGCCGATTTACCAAAAGACGCCGCAGGTGGTCTTGGTCGTCGGCGTGAACGGCTCCGGTAAGACAACCACCATCGGCAAGCTCGCGTCTCAGTTCAAAGCCGCAGGGAAATCTGTCGTGATCGCGGCGGGGGATACCTTCCGCGCTGCCGCCGTCGAACAGTTGCAGGTTTGGGGCGAACGCGCCGGTGTGCCGGTCCTGACCGCGCCTGAGGGGTCCGACCCGGCGAGCCTCGCCTTTGACGCGATGACCAAGGCGCAGGAAACCGGCGCAGACCTGTTGATGATCGACACGGCGGGCCGGTTGCAAAACCGCGCTGACCTGATGGAAGAACTGGCGAAAATCGTCCGTGTCATCCGCAAAAAAGACGAAAGCGCGCCGCACAACACGTTGCTTGTGCTCGACGCCACGACAGGGCAGAACGCGATTTCTCAGGTCGAGACCTTCCAGAAGCTCGCGGATGTCTCCGGCCTTGTGATGACGAAACTCGACGGCACCGCGCGCGGTGGGGTTCTTGTGAGCCTTGCCGACAAGTTCGGCCTGCCGATCCATGCCATTGGGGTGGGCGAGCAGATCGACGATCTGGCGCCGTTCGACCCCGAAGAATTTGCCGCGGCCCTGACGGGCCTGGAGGTTTGATGCTCGAAATTCACCACGCGATTGGTCCGGACAGCTGGGTGGCCGGGGGCGAGGCGATTGCCCGCCGCGAAGCCATTCAGGACATGTTCTTTGACCATCCGATCTGTCCCGATGAAACCGCCGAGGACTGGCCCGAGGACCGCGAACTTTACGCGGAAATGGTCGTCGTCGACCAGGACCGTCTCGTGGCCTGCGCCATGCTCGTGGTCGACCCGGAGCGCGAAGACCGCCCGGCCCGCATCTGGGGTATGGGCGTTTTGCCGTCTTACCAGACCGACTTCCTCATTCGCACGCTCGAAGAGGCGCTGATCAACGCCGCCTGTCTCGATGCGGCCTATCCCTTTGTCGAAGTGACCGATGGGATGCTTGTCCCGAACCCCAACGCCGATCTCGGCGCGTTTTGGGGGATGGATGCGCCTCGTGCGGCCTGAGTGCGGCCTCACATTGCGCCTAAGCTGACATGGGGTGTGCGCACTGTCTCACTGGACCTGATCGGGGCGACAGGATAGCAGACGCCTATGAGTGACTTCATCATCTCCCTTGAGGGCACAGAAGCCGGACATCACGCGGCGCTGATTCTGGCGCTCATGGCGGCCTTTCTCCATGCGCTTTTTGGTGCTCTGCAAAAGGGGCGTCACGATCCGTGGCTCTCACGCGGGGCGATGGATTTTTTCTACGGGCTGATGGCCGCGCCCTTCGCGCTTTTCGTGGTGCCTTGGCCCGAGCCGCACATGTGGATCATCTTTCTCGGGATGTTTGTCATTCACCTCAGCTACAAGGTGGCGCAGGGGTATACCTACACCAAAGGGGCCTACACGGTCGTGTATCCCGTGGTGCGGGGCTCCGGCCCGCTCTTCGCCGTCATCGGCGCCGGGCTGGTGTTTGGAGAGCATTTCACGCTGATTCAGTGGTTCGGCGTGTTTGTCCTCGTGTCCGGGATTTTCGGCCTCGCACTCTACAATTTGCGGACCATCACCGTTGGGCGTGACACGATGGTGCCCGCGCTCATGCTCGCTGTACTCACGGGCGCGTTTGTGGCGCTCTATACCACCTATGACGCCTACGGCATTCGCGCGACGGCGGACCCGTTTACCTTTTTGGCGTGGTTCTTTTTCCTCGATGGGCTTGTGATGCCTGTGGTGGCGTATCTGCGCTACAAAAAGATGCCCGAGAAACCCGATCTTGGCCCCTTGGCCGTGCGCGGCTTTTTCGGCGGCATTGTGGCCTATTTCTCTTTCGGCTGTATCATGCTCGCCACCCGTCTCGACAACGTGGGCGAGGCGGCCGTGTTGCGCGAAACTTCGACCGTCTTTGCCGCGCTCATCGGCTGGATCGTCTTGGGCGAAAAGGTCGGTCCCCGTCGATTGTCGCTCATGGCCTTGATTGCGCTCGGCGCGGTCATAGTTGAGATGGGCGGATAAAAGGAAACCAGATGCCAGACGACACTCCGATCACCGTAGAAGAGAAAAAGCTCAAGCCCGCCGTGAAAACGGCGTTGGAGATGGGGCCGATCCTTGCGTTTTTCGCGGGCTATGTGGCGCTCAAAGACCGCGTGTTCACGATTGGCGGGACGGAGTATTCCGGGTTCATCGTGATGACGGCGCTGTTCATCCCGATCCTGGCCGCCTCGACCTTTGCGCTCTGGCGGCTCACGGGCAAACTCTCCGCGATGCAGATCATGACGCTCGTTTTGGTTGTCGTTTTTGGCGGGCTGACCATCTGGCTCAATGATGAGCGGTTTTTCAAGATGAAGCCGACGATGATCTACATCCTCTTCGGCGGCATTCTTGGGGTCGGTCTTTTGCGCTCCAAAAGCTATCTGTCGCTCGTCTTGGGCGAGGTGATGCCCTTGGATTCTGAGGGCTGGCGCAAGCTCGAATTTCGCATGATGCTGTTCTTCTTTGGTCTGGCCGTCGCCAATGAGGCGATCTGGCGGACGATGAGCACGGATACTTGGGTCAAGTTCAAAACCTTTGGCCTTCCCATCGCGATGCTCGCGTTTTTCATGTTCCAATCGGGGCTTATGAGCCGCCACTCGACCGAAGAGAAAGACACTGAGGAAGGCTAAGCGGGATCACGTCCCCGTAATCGTGTAGGGCAGGTAGGCGATCGCCAGCGCGGCGGAGCCTGTGAGGGCGAGACCGTCGATCAGGATGTCTTGCCCCGGCGCGCCCGCCACGATGCGTTCCAACAACCCGCCTGAGGCAATCACGGAAATCAGCTCCGGCGAGCGCATGAACCCGGAATGACCCAAGGCCCCGACATCGGGGGCGGAGGAAATGTCGATCACCAAGACGCCCAAGCTGCGCACCGCTTCGATGTCTTCGGCGTCGCCGACGCGCGCGTGGCCCCCGGTCAACACCGACGAGAGCTTGAGCGCCCGATCCCGGCGCGAGGCGACGACGGCCAATTCGACATCATAGGGCGCAAGGTCCGCCACCTGTTGGCGGAAAAGGTCCACATCAATATCCGCCTGCACCAAAAGCGTGCCGTTGATCCGGCCCAGCACGCTGCGCTCCTCTTCGAGGGCGAGACGTTTGAGCGCCTCCATCGTCAAAAGCCCGCCCATGGAATGCGACAGGATCGTGATGCTTTCGGCCTGACTTTGCGCCAGCGTTTTCAACAACTCTGCCAAGGCGCGCCGGGCATAAAGCACGGAATCGCGGTCATAAGCATAGCGCGACAGCCGTCCGGCGGAGGGCCAGGAAAACAGAACCATCGGCTGGGTCAGGCGAAAATCCGTGGCGATCTGCGCGGCGCGAAACACGGCGCCGGGGTAGGAGACGTTGTAGCCATGCACGAACAGAACGATACCCCGGTCGCCGCGCGGACGGGCGGCAACGCGGGCATTCAACCGGCTGATGAAATCCCTCTGACCGTCAAAAATCGTGTCTCCGGCGACAAAGAATTCCCGATTGGGGTCGACCGCGCGACGGGGAAAGGCGAACTCCCCCGGGCGTCGGTTCGACGGCACAGAGATGCGGTAATCCGCGTAGGTGACGGTGTCTGAACGCGCGCCCTCAAAGGCATAGGCCGGATCAGGGGAGACAGAGCGGTTGGTCGCGACGAGAATGTCCTGAACCTGCTGGGCCTCCAGACCCTCGGTCAGGTTGAAGCGCGGCACGGAACAGCCCGAGAGAGCCAATGCCGTCCCGCCAAGGATCATCTCCCGCCGCGCCAGTTTCACGGTTTGGTGCCTTTGCCATAGAGCGCCTCTTGCGCCTCTTTGCTCAAGGGGCCGTCCTGACGTTTGTCTGCGGCCAGCGCGCGGCCGCGTTTGACGGCGGGGCGATTGCCTACACGGTCGAGCCAGCGCGCGAGGTGGGGTTTGTCGTCCAGTGTCTGTTGTTGTTTTTCCCACAGAGATGCCCAAGGCCAAATCGCCATATCCGCGATGGAATAGAAATCACCCGCGACGAATTCCTCCTTAGCAAGGCGGGTGTCGAGTACCTTATAGAGCCGCGCGGTCTCGTGGCGGTAGCGGTCCTGGGCGTAGGGAATGACCTGCGGCGGGGTCATTTGCGGCGCGGAGGCGAGGAAATGGTGCGCCTGTCCGGCCATCGGGCCGAGGCCGCCCATTTGCCACATGAGCCATTGATCGACGACCACATGATCGCGCTCTCCACCGCCATAGAACTGGCCGGTCTTGCGGGCGAGGTACTGAAGGATCGCCCCGGACTCAAAGATCGAGATCGGCCTCCCGCCGGGGCCGTCCGGGTCCACGATGGCGGGCATCCGGTTGTTTGGAGAGACTTTGAGAAACTCGGGTTTGAACTGATCCCCCGCGCCGATGTTCACGAGGGTGACCTCATAGGGCAGGCCCATCTCTTCGAGCGCGATGGCGACTTTCCAGCCGTTGGGCGTGGGCCAGAAATAGAGGTCGATGGGGGGAATGAACATGGTGTCTCCTGAGCCGCACAAGGGTGTCTACGCGTAGGGGTTCAAGATGAAACATTCCTTGAAAAGGACAAGGGGAAAGCACGGCGACGCAACGCAAGAAGATCTACGCAATCTTGCACAAGAGGCTCGGGGTGCTGCGTCCGTAGCCGCCGCAGAGGCACATGCTCGGGCTGACGCAGGGCCGAGCGGTAAAAGTCGAACACCCCCCGGCGCAGGTAGGGCGACCAGTGACAAATCTTGCGCTCCGGCGGTGCGATGTCAAAGCCCATGCGCGACAGGGTGCGGCGCGTGCCCACCGCGTCGATCTGGATGTCGGCCCAGTGGTGGAGCGCCTGCCCGAGGCCACGACCAAGGGAGCGGGGGGAACTCTCACAGCATAGATGGTCCGGTGTGAGGCTCATCTCGAACATGCGATCAAAGAGGTCGTTTTCCCGCGTGGTGATGTTGAGCACCTCACAGGCCTCTCCCGCCTCGGTCTCAAGCGCGGTGCGGGCGCTGCTCTGAAATTCGGCGGCGGCCAAGAGGATCGCGCGCTGGACCGCGCCGGCGTGCACATGGGGCAGGGCGGAGAGCAACACCCGCGCGCCGAGGCTATGGCCGATCAATTGAACCGGGCGGTCGATCATCCAGATCAGCCGCGCGAGCGCTTCGCCTGTGAGCCGGGCCTGACGATAGGCGCGCCAGATCGACCTGCGCGCTTCCCACCCCAAGGCGATGCAGAGGCCCTCGTCGGGTGTCCGGGTGCCAAATCCCAAGGCGCGCGGCCAACTGACGGCCCGCTCTGACGGGTGGTCGGGATCGAGGGCGAGGATATGGCGATGTGGATCATGCGCGGGGGTGGAGGGCGAGAATTTGTAACCATGCACACAGATGATGACCGGTGCGGTGTGAGGGAGCTGTCCGAGCGATTTGGTGAGCGCCTGTCGCGTCCCCTCGGGCAAATGCGCCCCGTCAGCATTGATTTTCAAGAGAGGCATCGTCGTGAAATCCTCGCAGGATGGCTCCGGTCACGGGTGTCCCGTATCGCGGTCACGACTGTGCAAAGATGGGGTGAAAGTTTCTTAACGATACCGCACGCGGTTGACAGTTTGTCGCAGGATTTGTAGCCAAGCGTGACGTGGCGATTTGTGTACCGGATTGCGGGCCACGGAAAATATTCCGCTAAAGAGGTCGAGACGAGACGCAGGGCAATAGCCCGCTCGCGCCCCCGCTCTTGACCGAGACGGGGTTTTTTATTGGCGAAAGGGCTGATGAGATGAGCAAGAGCGACTGGAAAGCACAAACCAAACTGATCCACCACGGCACCCGCCGCAGCCAATATGGTGAGGTCTCCGAGGCGTTGTTCCTGACGCAGGGGTTTGTTTACGAGACCGCAGAGGCCGCCGAGGCGCGGTTTGTCAATCAGGGTGAGGATGAGTTCATCTACGCCCGCTACGGCAACCCGACGACCCGGATGTTCGAGGACCGCATGGCCCAGATCGAGGGCTATGAGGACGCGTTTGCGACTGCGTCCGGCATGGCGGCCGTCTCCGGCGCGCTTTTGGCGCTGTTGAAGGCGGGCGATCACATGGTGTCGTCCAAGGCACTTTTTGGCTCCTGTTCTTATATCGTTTCCGAGGTTCTGCCGAAGTTCGGCGTCGAGACCACGATGATCGACGGGCGCGATCTGGATGCGTGGCGGGACGCCATTCGTCCCGACACCAAGCTCGTGTTCCTCGAGTCGATTTCCAACCCGACGCTTGAGGTGATCGACCTCAAAGCCGTTACGGAGCTGGCCCATGCTGTCGGCGCGCTCGTCGTGGTGGACAACGCCATGTGCACGCCGATCTTCTCCTATGCCAAAGAGGCCGGAGTGGACCTGTCGATCTATTCGACCACGAAACATGTGGACGGGCAGGGGCGCTGTCTCGGGGGAATCATCTGCGGGTCCAAGGATCTGATCCGGGGTCCGATCGAGATGTACATCAAACACACCGGCGGGGCGATTTCGCCGTTCAACGCCTGGGTTCAGCTCAAAGCGCTCGAAACGCTCGATCTGCGGGTGCGTCAACAGGCGCGGACGGCCTTTGCACTTTGTGATGCGCTCGACGGTCACCCGGCGCTCGCCTCCGTGCGCTACCCGGCGCATAAGGCCCACCCGCAATACGAGCTTGCCGTGTCGCAATCCGAGGCCGCAGGCACGGTGATCACCATCGATCTGAAGGGCGGCAAAGAGGCGGCGTTCAAATTCCTCAATGCTTTGGAGGTGTTTACCATCTCCAACAACTTTGCAGATGCGAAATCCATCGCGACCCACCCCTGTACCACGACGCACAAAAACGTGCCGGCGGAAAAGCGGGCCGAGGTCGGTCTCACCGAGGGGTTGGTGCGGTTGTCGATGGGGCTTGAGGCGCCAGAGGACATCATCGCGGACGTCCTTCAGGCGCTAGATCGTCTGTGATCCATGGGGGGCTGTGGCGCGTATGGGGTGGTGAACGGGTAAAATTTACCTATATGCTGAGTCGAACCTGAACGGGGGAGTGCCATGACTATGCACCCAAGCGATCTCGATACATCCGGTCCGTCCGAATCCACCGTCACGACTGACAAGGCCGCTGCCGAGGCGGCCTTGGATGTGTTGCGCGCCTGGGCCGCTCAGGCGACGCCCACCGAGGTGGCCGAGCTGGACCCCGCGATCTCCCGGCTTTTGCCAGAGGCCGACAGTTTCGCGAATTACCCGGCGCTCCGTCGGGCCTATCCCGAAGATTTCGCGGTTTCTCCCGAATACAAAGAGGGCCTGCCGGACCTCCAAAACGGGCCGGAAAGCCTTATCAAGGGTGCGAAACGGCAAATCCAGCACGTCGGTATTTCCAACTTCCGCCTGCCGATCCAGTTCAAGACTCGCGACAATGGCGATCTGACGCTTGAGACCTCCGTCACCGGCACCGTGTCTTTGGAAGCCGAGAAAAAGGGCATCAACATGTCCCGGATCATGCGGTCCTTCTACAAACACGCTGAGCGGAGCTTTTCGTTCGAGGTGATCGAGGCCGCTCTGCGCGACTACCAAGCCGATCTTGAAAGCTTCGATGCGCGTATCCAGATGCGCTTTTCCTTCCCGGTCAAGCGGCAGTCTCTGCGCTCCGGCCTTGAGGGCTATCAGTATTACGACATCGCGCTCGAACTGGTGGATCAGGGCGGCGAGATGAAAGAGATCATGCATCTCGATTACGTCTATAGCTCGACCTGTCCCTGTTCCTTGGAGCTTTCCGAGCACGCGCGCCGCACCCGTCACCAACTTGCGACCCCGCATTCGCAGCGCTCCGTCGCCCGTGTGTCGGTCGTCGTGAACCGCGCTGCCGGGATGCTGTGGTTCGAAGATCTCATCGACATGTGCCGCACCGCCGTGCCGACCGAGACGCAGGTCATGGTCAAACGTGAGGACGAACAGGCCTTTGCGGAACTCAACGCCGCGAACCCGATCTTTGTCGAGGATGCCGCGCGGCTCTTTTCCGAGGTGCTCGAGTCCGATCCGCGCGTCGGAGATTTCCGTGTGGTCGCGAGCCACCAAGAGAGCCTCCATTCCCACGATGCCGTCTCTGTCCTGACAGAAGGGCCGACATTTGAGGCACAAAGCATTGATCCCAAACTTTTTGCCACGCTTTTCCACGTTGGCTGACGGACGCGATGCGCCTGCTTGACATGTCGCGCGACGGCGGCCAAGCCTTGGCGTCATGACGGACCTACGCCCAGTCGGATATGTGATCGGAACCCTCGTGGCCTTTCTGGGGCTGACGATGTTGATCCCTATGGGGATCGACATTCTCTACGGCACGGGGGAATGGGACGTGTTTTTCGAGGCGGGGGTGATCACCTTTGTCTTTGGCACCGGCCTGACGCTTGCCACGCAGAACGGTCAGGACAAGGGCCTCTCGATCCAACAGATGTTCCTTTTGACCTCCGTCATCTGGCTCGTCCTGCCAATGTTCGGGGGCATTCCCTTTATCCTGGGCGCGACCGAGGCCTCAGTGACGGATGCGTTTTTTGAGGCGATGTCCGGGATGACCACGACCGGGTCGACGGTGTTTTCCGGCCTCGATCAACTGCCACAGGGCCTGCTCATTTGGCGTTCGATGCTTCAATGGTTCGGCGGGGTCGGGATCATTGTGGTCGCGATGGTCTTCCTGCCGGAGCTCAAGATCGGTGGGATGCAGGTGTTCCGCTCCGAGGCGTTCGACACGGACGGCAAAGTGCTCCCCCGTGCGGGTGAAATCGCCTCGCGCATTTCCGTGATCTATGTCGCGCTGACCGTCATGTGCTTCCTGTCCTATCTCCTCGTGGGCATGAGCGTCTTTGACGCGGTGAACCATGCGTTGACCACGCTGTCCACCGGCGGATTTTCGACCCATGACGCTTCTTTCGGGGCCTTCCAAGGCCCGGCGGAATATGTCGCTTCCTTCTACATGATCCTCGCCAGCCTGCCGTTTGTGCGCTTTGTCCAGCTCCTCGCAGGCACGGCCAAGCCGCTCTGGCGCGATACGCAAATCCACGCCTATCTCGTGATCATCTTTGCCCTGACCATCGCCTTTGCGATCTACCGTCTGATTGTGAACGATGATCACCTCGAACACTCCTTCCGTGAGGGTCTGTTCAACGTGACCTCGATCATCTCGGGGACGGGCTATGCCTCTGTCGATTACCAACTCTGGGGCGCCTTCCCGGCGGTGGCGTTTTTCTTTATCGGCCTGATCGGCGGCTGCGCGGGCTCGACCGCCTGCTCGATCAAGGTTTTCCGCTATCAGCTCCTCTGGGCCTCCATGCGCGCCCAAATCCGCAAGATTCACAGCCCCCATGGCGTCTTTACCCCCCGCTATCAGGGCCGCCCTGTGACAGAGGACGTGCTCTCCTCCGTGATGGCGTTCTTCTCGTTGTTCATCGTGAGCCTTGGTCTGACCTCTGTTTTGTTGGCCGCGACGGGGCTTGATCTCATCACCGCCGTGTCCGGCGCTGCCACGGCGCTGGCCTGTGTGGGGCCGGGGCTGGGCGACATCATTGGGCCTGCGGGCAATTTCGAGACGCTCAATGCCCCCGCGAAATGGATTTTGGCCATCGCGATGCTGGTCGGGCGGCTTGAGGTCATGTCGGTCTTCGCGCTTTTCACCATCCGGTTCTGGCGCGGATAAAGAAAAGCCCCGCCGCGGACGGCAGGGCTTTCTCATCTCATATCGGCTGACGGGGTCAGTTCCAGCAGTTCACCAAGACGGCGAGATCACGTCCGACGCTCACAAGCTCCGTGTCCGACAGATCACCCTGTGCCTCAGAGGCGGACACTGTCACACCATTCTCAGAGAGAAAGCCCACGAGCTTTTCCATGTCATAGGCAAAGGCCACGTCTTCGGGCAGGCTGCGGGTGGTGTCGTTTGCGCCCGAGAGCATGCCGATCACTGCGCCCATGCCGTTGAGGACCGGTCCCCCGGCTTCGCCCGGAAGCGTGGTCATCGCAAGGCGCATCACATCCGGTTCGTCCGCGAGGCCTTTGTGCTCGGCCATGATGCCGTAGTTCAGGGTGGGCGCGCCGAGGCGGCCCTCATAGGCGTAGCCCGCAACGGACACTTCGGCTTGAAGGCGGGGCAGGTGGCTATCAAACATCGCGTAGGACATCGGTGCGAGGCTCTCAGAAGGCGTCAACAGCGCCATGCCATCGGCGGCGGCCGCGACAGAGGCCTCGATCCCGTCATCCAGCGTGATCTTCTCACAGCTCGCGACCAAAGCGGCATCGGTCAGGATGTGGCCCTTGGCATCGACGTAGAACCCCGTGCCGGCTTTCTCCGGGCGGCGGATTTCCAGGCCGGCCAAGAGGTCGATGTCTTGCGCGGCACCATCACCATAGGCATCGGGGAGCACAGCATCGGTCGGCGTGAACGAGGTCTTCATCGCCTCAAGCGCCATCTCGCGACGTTTCTCATCGCCGGTCGGCCAAATCAGGGTCCAGCCTTTCACCGCGCCATTCACCAGACGGGCCTCAGTGTGCGAGGTGAACTCGGAATTCGTGCCGGTCAGGGTAAAGCTGTTGGTATTGCGGTTGCGCGGCCCATCCATCGGAACGATTTCGAGCGTCTGCATGATCTCATACAGCCCGCCAAGCGTGGCGGAATCACCGCTTTGCGAGATCAGCATGACTTGAACGCCGGAGCCATCCTTGGCTTTGTATTTCGCAAAGGGCGGGGCGTAGGCGTCGAACTCCACCAAGCCCATTGGCAAAGTGATGTCGATCCCGGCAGTCTCATCGGACACCGGGGCCAGAGCAAGGCTGTCGATGACCTGCGTGTAGGCCGCGAGAAGCTCACCGCGTTGGCGCGTGGTGAGGACGCCGGTCGGCTCATAGCCATTCGCGGTCTGCCAGGCGGACATGGAATTGCGGGTGCCGGGGCCGAATGCGCCATCGATGGCGGAGGTGTAGAACCCCTCGAATTTCAAAGCGACCTGAAGCGCCTCACGCGCCGGGCGGTCGAGATCACGCTCAGAGAGGCGGGCTTCTGCGGGGGTTTCATCCACGATGACCGGGGTGGCCTCCGCTGTCTCCTCTACGGTCTCTTCCACCGTTTCCGCCACCGGGGGGGCGGCGGTCTCTGCGGAGGGGGCCGTCAGCGCGGCCATGTTCGCGCCGACCGGCCAATAGGCCTGACCAAAACGAGCGCCATCGGTGAGATAGCTGTCGCCGGGGATCAGCCCCTGTGCGCGGAGTTGCTGACGGGCCGCTTCGGCCTCCGCCTCGGTCGCGTAGGGGCCAAGCGCGATGGCGTGCCAGCGGCCCGGCAGTTCAAAGCCCACAACATTCGGCAGCGAGGCGGCATAACCCTGAGCAGATTCCGTGGCGGTCGTCAGGCTGGGTTGGGCTTCGATCTGAATCCACTGTTCCGCATGGAGCGCCGTGGAGAGAAGCAATGTGGCCGCAAGCCCGAGAGAGGTGACGTGGAAAGACCTATTCATGGATACCCTTTAAATCTTGACGGGCTCTTTCGGCCCTATGCTCAGTTCCCGAAGCAAAGAATACAGGTTTGCGGTTAAGGTCAATATTTGCACAGGTGTCGTTTGCACGGTTTTCCGGCGTTTGGCGCATTTCTGTGTCAGTCGGGCTGTTGTCATTGACGCTCCCCCCGGCCTTGGATAGGGATAGCCCCGCATTTGCAGCCCCTATCGAGGCCAGACATGTCCATGACGACCGAGAAACCGCGCTCCTTCCAGGAGATTATCCTCCGCCTGATGACCTATTGGGCCTCGAAAGGCTGTGCCGTGTTGCAGCCCTATGACATGGAAGTGGGGGCGGGCACGTTCCACCCGGCCACGACCCTGCGCTCTCTTGGCTCGACGCCCTGGGCCGCCGCCTATGTGCAGCCGTCGCGTCGCCCGACCGATGGGCGCTATGGCGAGAACCCGAACCGCTTGCAGCACTACTATCAGTATCAAGTGCTCATCAAACCGAGCCCGCCGGATTTGCAGGAGCTGTACCTCGGCTCTCTCAAAGCCATCGGGATCGATACTGATCTGCATGACATCCGCTTTGTGGAAGACGACTGGGAAAGCCCGACGCTCGGCGCGTGGGGACTTGGCTGGGGAGTGTGGTGTGACGGGATGGAAGTGTCCCAGTTCACCTATTTCCAACAGGTCGGCGGGCATGACTGTAAACCGGTCTCTGGCGAGCTGACCTACGGGCTTGAGCGTCTCGCGATGTATGTGCTCGGCATCGACCATGTGATGGACATGCCGTTCAACGACCCGGACGCGCCGATCGCGCTCACCTACGGCGATGTGTTCAAACAGACCGAAGAAGAATATTCGCGCCACAACTTCGATGTGGCCGACACGGACAAGCTTTTGTCCGACTTCGTGAACGCCGAAAAAGAATGCCACGCCATTCTCGACCAGGAACAGGTCGATCCGAAAACCGGCAAACGCATCGTCATGGCGCACCCCGCCTATGACCAATGCATCAAGGCCTCGCATATCTTCAACCTGTTGGACGCGCGCGGCGTGATCTCCGTGACCGAGCGCCAAGCCTACATCGGGCGCGTGCGCGCGCTGGCCAAGGCCTGTGCCGATGCCTTCGTCCAGACCACAGCGGGCGGCTATGTCCCCGAGACGCAGGCGGCCGAATAAATGAACGGCAAACTGGTTGCAGGAGGGATTGTCGTGCTGGCGGTGATTTTTGGTGTCGGGCTGTATTACAGCACCGAATACGCGCATTATGAGCCGCTCGATGTGTCCTCTGAGGCGGCGCAAATTTCTGCCACCACCCTGATGGGCGGACGCGAAGACCTCTTGCTCAATGAGATCGAGGGCATCACCGGCGACAGCTCCCCGATCAAATTCCGCGCCTGTTTCAACACGCCCATGTCCTTGGCGATGATGACCGAGACCTTTGAGCCCTACGCCCGTCCCGCGCCGCTCGTCGCGCCGACGTGGTTTGGGTGTTTTGACGCCAAAGCCATAGGGGCTGACCTCGAAGCGGGGCGTGCGCTCGCCTTCATGGGCGAAGAGAATTTTACCTATGGCATCGACCGTGTGATCGCCGTCTACCCGGATGGCCGCGGCTTTGCCTGGAACCAGATCAACCCGTGCGGGCAAGCCGTCTACGATGGCGACCCGGCTCCCGTGGGCTGTCCGCCCGCACCTGAAGGAAACTGACCATGGCTGACTTGCTGATCGAGCTTTTCTCCGAAGAAATCCCGGCGCGGATGCAAAAACGCGCCTCGGAAGATCTGAAAAAACTCATCACCGACGGTCTGGTCGAGGCCGGTTTGACCTATGCCTCTGCGGGCGCCTTCGCGACGCCGCGCCGTTTGGCGCTCTCGGTCGAAGGACTGCTGACGGAAAGCCCGACCACGGTTGAGGAACGCAAGGGTCCGCGCGTCGATGCGCCGGAAAAAGCACTCGAAGGCTTCCTGCGTGGCACGGGTGTGTCCAAGGACGACTTGGAAATCCGCGACGAGAAAAAAGGCCAGGTCTATTTCGCCAAGATCACCAAGCCGGGCCGCCCGGCGGCAGAAATCGTGGCCGAAGTGCTCGAAGCGGCCATCCGCAATTTCCCCTGGCCGAAATCCATGCGCTGGGGCGGCGGGTCTCTCAAATGGGTGCGCCCGCTCCATTCGATCCTCTGCATCCTGAGCGCCGAGGACGGGGCCACTGTCGTGCCGCTCGACATCGACGGGATCACCTCTGGCAACACCGCCTTTGGGCACCGCTTCATGTCGCCCAAAACCTTCACCGTGTCGTCGTTCGATGACTACACGACCAAGCTGAAACAGAACTTTGTCGTGCTCGATCCGGCGGAGCGCGCCGATCACATCTGGCACGACGCCACCAATCAGGCCTTTGCGCAGGGGTTGGAAGTCGTTGAGGACAAAGGTCTTCTGGCTGAAGTCGCGGGGCTAGTCGAATGGCCCGTGGTGCTCATGGGCGAGATTGGCGAGGATTTCCTCGGCCTGCCGCCCGAAGTGCTCCAGACTTCTATGAAAGAGCACCAGAAATTCTTTTCCGTGCGCAATCCGAAAACGGGCCGCATCGAGAAATTCGTGACGGTCGCCAACCGCGAAACCGCCGATCACGGCAAAACCATTCTGGACGGCAACCAAAAGGTGCTCTCCGCGCGTCTCTCGGATGCCAAATTCTTCTGGGAAAACGACGTCCGCACGGTGGAGCGCGAAGGGCTTGAGGCCATGGCCGCGCCGCTCGACAATGTGACCTTCCACAACAAGCTCGGCTCCCAAGGCGCGCGGATTGCCCGCATCGCCGCGCTGGCCGCCGAGATTGCCCCGATTGTGGGGGCCGATGCCCAAGAGGCCGCTCTGGCCGCGAAAGTCGCCAAAGCCGACCTGTCCTCCGAGATGGTTTACGAATTCCCGGAACTTCAGGGTATCATGGGCCGCTATTACGCCAAGAAAGCCGGCCTGTCCGATGCCGTGGCCGACGCCTGCCGCGATCACTATTCGCCACTTGGTCCGTCTGACGATGTGCCGACCGATCCGGTGTCCGTCGCGGTCGCTCTGGCCGACAAGCTCGACACGCTGTCCGGGTTCTGGGCGATTGACGAAAAGCCGACCGGTTCGAAAGACCCGTTCGCGCTCCGTCGTGCAGCACTTGGTGTGATCCGGTTGCTGATCACCAACGATGTGCGCCTGCATCTCGACCGCTTCATCGACAGCCAGCTTTTGGCGCATAAGATTGCGGTCGCCGACGAGAACGACGGGATCATCGACACGCTCAAGGAAATTCTCGAAGAGATTGCCGAACACGGTGTATTTGGGGCCGCGCTCGATGCGATTTCCGACAAGCTCGACGAAAAAGATGTAGATGCGGTCAAGGCGGCGGCGGGCGATGTCCCGGATACCTCCGAGGATCTCTTGTCCTTCTTCCACGATCGTCTCAAAGTCTTCCTGCGCGACGAGGGCATTCGTCACGACGTGATCGACGCCTGTCTCGCCATGCCGGGGACGGATGACATCACGCTTTTGGTCACACGCGCCCGTGCGCTTCATGCCATGCTCGACACGGAAGAGCGCACCAACCTCATTCAGGGTGTTAAGCGCGCCAACAACATCCTGACGCAGGCCGAAGCCAAAGACGGTGTCGAATATTCCTATGGTCCCGACGTGAAATTTGCGGAAACGGACGAGGAAAAGGCGCTTTTTGCCGCTTTGGACGCCGCTGAGGCCAAAATCAAACCGGCCATGGCCGAGGAGAATTTCGCCGACGCCATGACCGCGATGGCCGAGATGCGCCCCGCTGTGGATGCGTTTTTCGAGGCGGTTCAGGTCAATTCCGAAAAGGACATCGTGCGTCGTAACCGCCTGAATCTCTTGGGTCGTATTCGCGACATCTGTGCACAGGTGGCGGATTTGACGCGCGTTGAGGGATAAGCCCTCTTTCCGCGTTCAGGCAGGGGTTTGAGCGCGGGCACGGTGTTTACATCTCGCCACGGTCTTCATGAAATTTTACGCCCGTTAAGGTTAACGGTTGCGCTCACGTGGGTCGGGGGCGTAGCTTTGCGCCAAAGGGAGTGCCGCAGTGCAGCAAGAAAGTGACATCCTCGGGTTTACACGTATCCGCCGTGTGGCGCCGATTGCGGTGGAGACTCATGGCGGGCGTGCAAAATGCCTCCAGAGGCTGATCCGTCTTGATCTGCCTGTGCCGGAAACCGTGGCCTTGTCCTTTGAGGCGGTGCATCGGCTGGCCGAGGGTCAAGCCTTTGATATGAAGTCCATTCTTCGTGTTTTCGGTGAGCATACGCTGCTCTCTGTGCGGCCCTCTTCCGAGGATCCCGATTGGGGTGGTCCGGGGGCAATTCTCAATATCGGGATGAACAACCTTCGGCATGTTGAGCTGTCCAATACCCATGGTCCTGAGACGGCCGACGCGCTCTATCTGCGCTTTGTCCAGACCTTTGCCGTGCATGTGGAACGACTCGATCCGGAGCTCTTTGAATTCGACGCCGATGTGCCGTTGAGTGAGGCGCTCAAGGAGGCGCTTCAGGCGCATGAAGACGAAACCGGCGAGCCTTTCCCACAAGACCCCGCCGTGCAACTTGGCCAAGTGCTCCGCTCCATGGCGCGCGCGTGGGAGGGCACGACCGCGCGGCTTTTGCGTCAGGCCAAAGGAGCCCCTGCGGATGCAGGTCTCGGGTTGATTGTTCAGGCGATGTCTTTGGGGCTTGGCCCGGGCGAAAGCGGCGCCGGGGTCATGCAACTGATCGACCCCACCACGGGCGCGCCCGCGATCAAAGGCCGCTACATGCGTCAGGCGCAAGGGCGCGAAGCTCTGGATGCCGGGGCGGACGCGATGTTCCTCACCACCGATGAGCGGGGGCCGTCCCTGGAGGAGGCCTGCCCGAAAGTCTTTGAGAAGCTCGTCGAGATGAGCCGGATCTGCCGCACGCGTCTGCGTGAGGAGATGCAGGTCGAATTCACGCTCTCTGACGGGCATCTCTCCGTGCTCGATGCTGTCCGTGTGCCGCGCTCGACGCAGGCGGGGCTGCGCGTTGCCGTCCAGCTGGCCGAAGATGGCATTATTTCTCGCGAGGAGGCGCTTTTGCGGGTGCCCGCGCGGTCGCTCACAGAACTTTTGCACCAACAGGTCGACCGATCGGTCGCGCGTGACGTGGTGGCGAAAGGGATCGGGGCCTCGCCCGGTGGGGCCGTGGGCCGGATCGTGTTTAATTCCTCGACGGCGCAGACCTATGAGGCGCGGGGCGAACCCTGCATCCTCGTGCGCCGCGAAACCACGCCAGAAGACATTCGCGGCATGCACTCCTCTGTCGGGATTTTGACGGAACGGGGCGGGGTGACGTCGCACGCGGCGGTGATCGCGCGCGGGATGGGCGTGCCCTGTATCGTGGGCGCGGCGATCCGCATCGATTCCCGGGCCAAGGTTTTGATCCTGTCCGATGGGCGCAAACTCGCGGAAGGCGAGATTTTGACCCTCGATGGCTCGCATGGCGAGGCGCTTTTGGGCGCGGCTAAGCTGATGCCGCCGGTCAAGGACCAATGGTATCTCCAGCTCATGGAATGGGCCGACGCGATCCGCGACATCGGGGTGCGGGCCAATGCCGATACACCCGCGGATGCGGCTTTGGCGCGGAACTTCAAGGCGGAGGGCATCGGTCTGTGCCGCACGGAGCATATGTTCTTTGAGGGCGATCGTCTCACCGTGATGCGGGAAATGATTTTCGCCTCTCGGCACGAGGACCGGGCCGAGGCGATTGCCCGTCTCCTGCCGATGCAGCGCTCCGATTTCATCGAGCTGTTCCGCATCATGGAAGGTCTGCCGGTCTGTATCCGCCTGTTCGACCCGCCATTGCACGAATTCCTGCCCTCCACCCGCGAAGGGGTCAAGGAGCTTGCCGAGGCGCTTGATCTGCCGCTCTCCGATGTGACGAGCCGGATTGACTGGCTGTCGGAATACAACCCGATGCTGGGCATGCGGGGGGTGCGCCTTGGTGTGACCTTCCCGGAAATCTACGAGATGCAGGCCCGCGCGATTTTCGAGGCCACCATCGAGGCGTCCAAACACGGCGAACCTGTGGTGCCCGAAGTGATGATCCCGCTCGTGTCCGCCAAACGTGAGGTCGAGCTGATCAAGACCCAGATCGACGGGGTGGCCGCCGCTGTGCGCAATGAGACCGGGGCTGATTTCACCTACCGTCTGGGGGTGATGGTGGAGACGCCGCGTGCGGCTCTGCGGGCGGGCGACATTGCCCAACACGCGGCCTTCCTGTCGTTCGGCACCAACGACCTGACCCAGATGGCCTACGGCCTGTCGCGCGATGACGCTGGACGGTTCATGAATACCTACGTGCAACAGGGGGTCTTCCCCGAAGATCCGTTCCACATGTTGGATTTCGAAGGGGTCGGGGAGCTGTTGCAGATCGGGGCGGAGCGGGGGCGTGCCGCGCGTCCGGATGTCACCGTCGCCGTTTGTGGTGAACATGGCGGTAACCCCGAATCTATCGCCTTTTGCCGGGACGCAGGCTTCGATTACGTGTCCTGTTCGCCCTTCCGGGTGCCTGTTGCGCGCCTTGCCGCTGCGCAACTTGTTGCTGCAGGTGCAAAATAATCACAGAAACATGACAAGTCGCTGAAAATAAAGGCGACGATTGGCCCATTTTTCGAAAGATTGCGCGATTTTTCGCGTAGTTCTTGACGTTCCGAAAAGCCGCTTGAAGGCCGTAGGGTGGACCCCGTGGCCGTTTTATCCTATGTCCCGGCTCGAAACCGCCCGTGAGGCCCTGTTTGTTGGGGCGCAATGGAAGGATAGAATGATGACATATCTGCCCCGGCTCAAGGCCCTTGTCCTTGCGGCCACGCTCGGCGTTTGTGCGTTGTCTGGACCCTCGCATGCCGAAGTGACCCTGAGCCACTCGAACGACCCGACCCAGGCGCTTGGCCTGGAACTGACCGCTCTTCTCAAACAGGAACGCAGCGGTATGGAAGATGGTTCCGAAGCGATTGAGCGGATGCTCGAAAGCTTTGTCCCGGCCCCTGACGTGCCGGCCATCTCCTATACCAGTGATTTCTTGGATGCCCTGCCGACCGCCACGGGCGATGCCGAATGGGCCTGCCTCTCTGAGGCACTCTACTTTGAAGCGCGCGGTGAAAGCGTCAAAGGCCAGTTTGCTGTGGCTGAAGTGATCCTGAACCGGGTCGCCTCCTCCCGCTTTCCCGGAAGCGTCTGCGGCGTCGTGAACCAAGGCACTGGCAAAAAGTACCAATGCCAGTTCACCTACACCTGCGACGGCTACGCGGATGTGATCCGTGAAAAAGGGGCCTATGATCGCGTGTCCAAGGTTGCGCGCCTCATGCTCGACGGCGCGCCGCGCACCCTGACGCAGGGCGCCACGCACTATCACACCCGGGCCGTGAACCCGCGTTGGGCGCGTCAGTTCGCCCGCACCGCGCAGATTGGTGTGCACCTGTTCTACCGGATGCCGCAGGCCTGAGGCCCGCTCGGTCTTCGCTTCACGAGATTGTTTCAAACCCCGCCGGAAATTGGCGGGGTTTTGCTTTTGGCGCAGGTCGCATGCGGGGAAGTCAGATTGGTCTTGGCCCCGCAGGCCTGAGCGGATAGCAAGGGCCAACCTGTTCCAAGAGGGTCGACATGTCTGAAATTCGCCAAGCTTTCGCGCATCCCGAAGAACGCGCCGCCGCCACTGCGGAGGCCATTCCTCTGGACCGGATCTCCCTGCGCGATCACGTTGTCGATGTCGAGATCGGCGCGTTTCAGGCGGAGCGCGGTGTGCGCCAGCGGGTCTCTTTCAATATCGTGGTCGAACTGACGCCGCTCACCGGCCCGATTGATGACGATGTCGACCGCATCCTGTCCTATGACCGTCTCACCGAGGCGATCCAGATCGAGCTGGCCGCAGAGCGTCTCAACCTTTTGGAGACACTGGCGGAGCGCATCGCGATCCGTATCCTCGCCGAGCCCCGCGCCTATCGCGTCTTCGTGCGGGTGGAAAAGCTCGACCGTGGTCCCGGCGCGCTTGGCGTCGAGATCGTGCGCAGTGTCGATCAAACAGCGGCGCAGGCCGAAGCGATGGAGGCCCCTGTGCCGCATCCCCGGATCGTGCATCTGAGTGCTGAGGCCCTGAATTCGCCCAAGCTGACCGCATGGATTGACGCGTTCTCTGTCGATCCGCAACCGGTGATCCTCACCGTGGGTCTGCCGGACGGGGACTGGCCCAAGGCCGACCATCCCGCCGCACAGCGCCGGATTGACCTCTTGGCGATTGAACAAAATGCTTGGACCTTGGCCGCACGCGATGCGCGCTGTGTGGTGCGGGCGACGCGCACGGAACTCGACTGGGCTATGAAACAGGGCCAGATTTCCGTCTGGGCGCCATCCAAACTTGTTCTCGATGCGGTGCACGGCCCGAAAGGCGGCATGTCCGACATGGTGCCTTGGCTGGCCGAAGAGCTCTCCGCGACCGAGGTGGTGTGCCTCGGCGACGCCGGTATCCCCGGGAGCCGTATTCTGGACCTCGACGGGCCTGTTGAGATTGGGTGAGCCATGCAAGATAGACTGTACTATCGCCCCATAGTGTCCACGGACCCCGCACGGCCTGAGGGGGCGTTGCCCTTGGCCGGTGGGTGGGCGTGGTTTGACCGTGTGGAGGTCTTGTCCCGCGACCTGTCACCGAACATCATTGCGGCGCATGATCTGCCGGATCTGGACCGCTCGCGCCTCACATCGCCGCGCGCGCCGCTCGCGGGGCTTGATCTGTCGCGTCCGAACCTCATGGGCATTTTGAACGTCACCCCCGACAGTTTTTCCGATGGTGGCGAGTTCCTCCGACCCGACGCCGCGCTGGCTCATGCCCGCGCGATGGCAGAAGAAGGAGCCGACATCATTGACATCGGCGGCGAAAGCACGCGTCCCGGCGCGGCCTATGTGGAGATCGACGAGGAAATTCGCCGCACCGCCCCGGTGATCAAGGCGATCCGCTCCGGCTCCGATGTGCCGATCTCGATTGATACGCGCAAGGCTCCGGTGGCGGTCGAGGCGCTTAAGGCGGGTGCGAACCTGATCAACGATGTTTACGCCTTTACTCATGACCCCGATCTGATCTGTGTGACGGCGCAAAACGATGTGCCCGTGTGCCTTATGCATGCGCAGGGCGATCCGGAACACATGCAGGACGATCCGCGGTACGACGACGTGCTGTTGGATGTGTTCGATTTCCTGTCCGTGCGGATCGCGATTGCCGAAGCCTCGGGCATCCCGCGCGAACGCATCCTTGTCGATCCGGGCATCGGATTTGGCAAAACCCAGGCGCATAACCTCGCGCTCTTGGAGCGGTTGGCGCTGTTCCATGGGTTGGGCTGTCCGATCCTGCTCGGCGTCTCGCGCAAGGGCTTTATCGGCAAGATCGGCAAAGCGCCCGAGGCCCAAGATCGGGCGCCCGGCTCCATCGCCGTGGCCCTCGCCGGTGTCGCCCAAGGGGTCCAGATCACCCGGGTGCACGACATCAAGGAAACCAGACAGGCCTTTGCCCTATGGCAAGCGGTCCATGGTCAGGAGATCACAGATGACACGTAAATTCTTTGGCACCGATGGCGTGCGCGGGCGCGCCAACAGCCACCCGATGACCGCCGAAATGGCCCTCAAACTCGGCGCGGCCGCCGGTCGATATTTCCGGCGCAATGATGCGGGGACGGAGCACCGCGTGGTGATCGGCAAGGACACGCGCCTCTCGGGCTATATGTTCGAGACCGCGATGACCGCTGGCTTTACCTCAACGGGGATGAACGTGTTTCTGCTCGGCCCAGTGCCGACACCCTCCGTGGGCATGCTCACCACTTCCATGCGCGCGGATGTGGGCGTGATGATCTCCGCCTCGCACAACCCCGCCGAGGACAACGGGATCAAGTTTTTCGGTCCCGATGGCTTCAAACTCTCGGACGAGGCCGAGACCGAGATTGAGCGTCTGATGGAAGAGGGTGTGGACCCCGCGCAGGCGCAGAACATCGGGCGGGCGAAACGGATTGATGACGGGCGCTTCCGCTACAACGAGCGGGTGAAATCGACCCTGCCGCGCGGCATGAACCTACAGGGCCTCAAAGTGGTGATCGACTGCGCCAATGGCGCGGCCTATCGCACGGCACCGGAGGTGCTTTGGGAGTTGGGAGCCGAGGTGATCCCGGTCGGCACCGCACCGAATGGCCGCAACATCAACGATCACTGTGGGTCGACCTATGTGCAAACCGCCGCTGAGGCCGTCGTGGCTCATGGCGCGGATGTCGGCATCTGCCTCGATGGGGACGCTGATCGTGTCATGATCCTCGATGAAAAGGGGCGCGTTGCCGATGGCGATCAGCTCATGGGCCTCATGGCGAAAAACTGGGCCGACCAGGGGCGTCTCTCCGGCGGGGCCTTGGTGGCGACCGTGATGTCGAACCTCGGGCTGGAGCGGTTTTTGGAAGAGCAGGGGCTGCGCCTCGAACGCACCTCCGTCGGCGACCGCTATGTGGTCGAGCGGATGCGGCAGGGGGGCTTTAACCTCGGGGGCGAACAGTCCGGGCACATCGTGATGACCGATTACGCCACCACGGGCGATGGGCTTTTGGCCGGGTTGCAATTCCTCGCCGCGATGGTGGAGACGGGCAAAAAGGCCTCTGAGCTGACCCAGGTGTTCGAGCCTGTGCCGCAGCTTTTGAAAAACGTGCGCTACGGAGCTGGGCAAACCCCGCTTGACGACGCAGGCGTCAAAGCCGCCATTGCCGCGTCTGAGGCCAAGCTCAAAGGAAACGGACGTCTGCTTATTCGGAAATCTGGCACGGAGCCGCTCATCCGCGTGATGGCGGAGAGCCTGTCCGAGACGGTTTTGAATGAGGCCGTCGAAAGCGTGGTCGAGGCTGTGGAAGTCGCGACGCGCTAAGCGGATTTGTTCGATTTGGACAAGAAAGGCGGCTCATCGGGCCGCCTTTTGCATGGAAATGTCGAATTCCTGACAGCGGTTTACTTTAGCGGGATGATGAAGCCGGTCGAAAGAACGCCGTAAATCCCGTCATCATAGCCGGTCGCCGCATTGAGAAAGAGCGCTTTGTAGGTCAGCTGGATCGACGGGGCGACGCCGGTATAGCCTTTGCCGAGAGAATGGATATAGGCGCCGACCAACCCGATTTGGGCGTGTTTGCCGATGTCCCACATTTTCGCGGCGGAGAGATGCACGGAGGTGTCGGACTGGCTGTCGCGATAGGCGCCGACCGTGTAGTTCAACTCATAGGCCCGTTCCGCCCAAGAGAGCATCAGGCCGGGATTGAACTCATTGAAATCGTCCCCGTGCTTTTTGCCCCAGTCGCCGTAATGGTGCGAGGCCAGCGGGACGAGGGCGTAATCCGGTCCAAGCTCCGTCGCATAGGCGGGGGCGGAGGCAAAGGCGAGTGCTGTGAGAAACGGTTTGATCTGCATCGAACTCATGACGGCTGGGGAGGTGCGTCATCAGCTTTCGGGCAGAGGGGTGCGAAATTAAGGCTTTGGTAAGGCTATTCCGAGATCAAGAACCGCCGGTGAAGGGTGTGTAGGCCAGGGACATCGCCGCGTTCATCAGGGTCCAGATCACGCCAAAGATTTTGAGGCCCAGTCCAGAGTCGCCTTTCGGTTTCGCGATCCAGACGGCGCGGGCCACGAACAAAAGGTAGACCCCGAAGAGGATGAACACGACGGGGATCAACCCGTAGAGCGGCGGGATCGCCAAGAGCACGATATAGACCGGAATGAAAAACAGGGCGGCCAGGTAGTTCCCGGCCCAAAACGTGTCCCCCATGCCCTCGCGACCGGCGAGCAGGCTTTTCCAGAACCCAAGCGTGAACATGCGCGCGCGTTCTTCGCGGATGTCGGCCTCATTGTCGGGGGTCATGTCCTTGGGGAGGTGCTCGTCGTGCGGCTCTGTCATGTGAAAGGCTCCTTTGCGGGCAGTTAGCGCGGAATTCCCCGCGACCGCAAGCAATGACGGTCGATCAGCGGCGGACAAAGAGTCGCTTGACCGCAGTCCACTGAGAAATCGCGACGCCGGAGAGGATCAAACCGAGCGCGATAAAGAGCGTCGGGGGGAGGGCCTCACTGAGGAGCAGCCCGCCAAGGATCACCGACCACACCGGCACCTGATAATTCACCAGCGTCATAAAGGTCGGCCCCGCAGAGCGGATCACCAAAACGCGGAGCTGGTTCATGGCGGCGGTGGAGACGACGCCCAAAAACAGCAGCGCGACAAAGGCTTTGAGTGGCGGAACGCCCGGAAGCCCCTCACGCAGGAGAGAAAAGGGCAGGGTGATCAGCGTCGCAGTCAGCATCATGAGCGTGGTCAGGGCCGTCGGGTTGATCGGCGGCAGGCGACGGATGGTGATCGAATTGAACGCATAACAAAAGGCGACGGTGAGACAGGCGAGGCGGCCCCAAAGCTCTAGGTCAGATCCCGTGCTGTCAAAGGCCCCGTCGCCCACCAGCAAAAGCACGCCTGCGAACCCGATGGAGACGCCGATGACCGCGCGGAGCGTCATGCGCTCGCCCGCCACCATGAAATGCGCCATGGGCAAAACGACCAAGGGCACGGCGGCCATAGAAGTGCCTGCGAACCCGGAAGTCACATATTGCTGTCCCCAGTTTAAAAGCAGGAAAGGAATGGCCGAGGACACTGCACCGGTCCAGATCAGGGCCAGAGCACTCGGCGGATTGGCCGGGTCCGTACCCATGCGAAAGCCTTCGCGGCCCCAAAAGATCGCCATCACCATCGCCGCAATGGCGAGGCGAAAGGTCGCGAGCCAAAAAGGCGAAATGCCGGTCAGCGCAATTTCGATCACCATAAAGGTCGAGCCCCAGACAAAGCCGAGGATGCCAACCATGATCCAACTTTTGGGCGTAATGTCAGGCAGGGCGTCGCGCATGAAAGACCTCAAAAGAAAACAGGGCCGACTGTGCCGACCCTGTTCCGATTTGACAATAAGTCGCGCAGCTTAGTTGCGCTCTTTGTCCACCATTTTGCCGGCGGTGATCCACGGCATCATGCCGCGCAGTTTGTTGCCGGTTTCCTCGATGAGGTGCTCGTCGTTGGCGCGGCGGGACGCTTTGAGCGTCGGCTGGCCAACGGTGTTCTCCAGCATGAAGTCACGCACGAATTTGCCCTGTTGGATGTCGGTGAGGACTTCTTTCATGGCTTTCTTGGTCTGCTCGTAGGGCAGGATGCGCGGGCCGGTGACGTACTGGCCGTATTCCGCGGTGTTGGAGATGGAGTAATCCATGTTCGCAATGCCGCCTTCGTAGATCAGGTCCACGATGAGCTTCACTTCGTGCAAACACTCGAAGTAGGCCATTTCCGGGGCGTAACCGGCTTCGACGAGGGTCTCAAACCCGCAACGGATCAGCTCGACGAGACCGCCGCAGAGCACGGCCTGTTCGCCGAAGAGGTCGGTTTCGCACTCTTCGCGGAAGTTGGTCTCGATGATGCCGGAGCGGCCGCCACCGATGGCGGAGCAATAGGACAGACCGATTTCAAGCGCTTTGCCGGTGGCGTCGGTGTCCACAGCCACGAGGCAGGGCACGCCGCCGCCTTTGGTGTATTCGCCGCGCACGGTGTGACCCGGGCCTTTCGGGGCCATCATGATCACGTCGACGCCTTCTTTCGGCTCGATGAGGCCGAAGTGCACGTTCAGGCCGTGAGCGAAGGCAATTGCTGCGCCCGGCTTGAGGTTGTCGTGGACGTATTTCTTGTAGGTCTCGGCCTGAAGTTCGTCGGGCATGGTGAACATGATGACGTCACACCAAGCGGCGGCTTCGGCAATGCCCATGACTTTGAGGCCTTCAGCTTCGGCTTTTTTGGCGGACGGGGAGCCTTCGCGCAGAGCCACGACCACGTTTTTCGCGCCCGAGTCACGCAGGTTCAGCGCGTGGGCGTGACCCTGGGACCCGTAGCCGAGGATGGCAACTTTGGCTTCTTTGATGATGTTCACATCGCAATCGCGATCGTAATAAACGCGCATGTTCGGCGCTCCTTTGTCGTCTTGTTGTGTCTGTCGAACAGGGACGGGAGCCGCCTCTGTGTCTGTGGGCTTTATCGCGCATGAAACCCGCGTTTGCGAGGCAAAGTTTGACCTGATTTGCATTTTGTGAGACAAAATCATGCGTCAAAATTTTAAAATACGAAAATATCATGCAAGTCGATGACACAGACCGCAGAATCCTGCGCCAGATTCAGGCCGAACCGGAGGCGCAACCCGCCGATCTGGCGGAGCGCGCGGGGGTGACCCCCGCCACGTTTGCGCGCCGCCTTGAGCGGATGCGCGACGCGGGCGTGGTCAAAGCCATTCGCGAAGAGGTCGATTGGCGCGCCATGGGCTATGCGGTGGAGGTCAGCCTCAGGATCACGCTCGACAAAGCCGAGCCGCGCGCCTTTGACGAATTCATTCAGGCTGCGCGCGAGGTGCCCGAGGTGATTTCCATCGGCACGTTTCTGGGCCGGGTGGACGCACGGCTTTTGGTGATTGCGCGAGATATGGCGGAATATCAACGGGTCTACCGCGAGAAAATCCTGACCCTGCCGCATATGACCGACATCGAGGCGCTGATGCAGGTGGCGACAATCAAGGATAGCCAATCGGTGCCGCTGTGATTGAGCTTGATGACATTGACCGCCACCTCATCCGCGCGCTTTGCGAGGATGCCACGCAATCGGCAGGGGCCTTAGGGCGTGAATTGGGCCTTAGCCAACCGGCGACATGGCGGCGGATCAAGCGGCTACGGGAGGCGGGCGTGTTCGGCCCGCGTCGGGTGGATTTGGACCTTGAGGCCTTGGGCTTTGGTGTCACCGTGTTCTTGGGCGTGAAACTTGCCACCAAGGGGCGCGTGAGTCTTGAGGATTTTGAACGGGCCGTGCGCGCCATCCCGGAGGTGCAGACGGTGCAGCACGTTTTGGGCCTGTTCGACTACCGTCTGCGCGTTGTCGCGCAAGACTTGCCGGATTTCGAACGCGTGTTGCGGCGGCGGATCATGACGCTGCCGGGGGTGGGGAACGTGGAGGCCAATGTGGTGCTGTCCGAGGAACGCCGTCCCGGTCCGATTTGAACCGGCATAGGGCAGATCACGCGCATGTTATGGCGTCGGGCGACGAAATTCCGGCGTGGCGGCGTTACATATAAATATGTTCACCGACGGAGACTCGCACATGCCACATGCCGACGACCATACGGATCACGGGTTTTGCCACGATTTGCCCAATCTTTTGGGCCGCCGCCGCTTTCTGACTGTGCTGAGCGGTCTCGGCCTCTCGGCCTCCGCCGGACTGCCCGCAGCCGCGCTTGACTGTGTGGCATTGCCTTGGGAGACGGCGGGGCCGTTTCCGGCGGATGGGTCCAACCGGCGCAATGGGCAAATCGTTGATATTCTGGCGCAAGAGGGCGTTCTGCGCCGTGACATCACCGCCTCTTTCGGGAGCTACGAGGGCCGCGCCCCCGGTGTGCCGCTCACTCTGGAGATGACGCTTCAGGACCATCCGGGCTGTATGCCTCTCGAAGGGGCGGCGATTTACATCTGGCACTGTGACGCGGTCGGCGATTACTCCATGTATAATGTCGCGGAGGCGAATTGGCTGCGGGGCCTTGGCGTTGCGGATGCCGAGGGCAAGGTGACGTTCGAGACGATTGTCCCCGGCTGTTACCCGGGGCGGTGGCCGCATATCCATTTCGAAGTGTTCGAGAGTGCAGAGGCGGCGGTGTCCGGCGGTCGCTCTTTGCTCACGGCGCAGGTCGCCTTTCCCGAGCATGAGATTGGCCCGATCTATGAGGCCGCACCCTCGGACTATGCGGCCTCGACGCGCAACCTCGCCCGGACGTCTTTCGCGCGCGATGGTATCTTTCGTGACAACACGCCGGAAGAACTTGCGCAGCAGACGGTCGCCTTGTCTGGCTCTGCGGCCTCCGGGTTTGGCGGACGTGTGACCATTCCGATCGCGCTGTAACCCACAGACATATCTCATAAAAAAGGGCGCTCAAGGGCGCCCTTTCTCGTGTTCTCACTCCGCCGGTGTCTCGCGCGGCGGAAGCTCGGCGTAGCCCGTCACCATCGGTTTGATGAGGTTCTCGCCCTTGCGCTTTTTGTACCAGAAGATCGCGCCAATATGGCCCGCGATCATCAGGAGCAACAAAAAGGACAGCGGCTCGTGATAGGAGAGCGCCTGACGCGCTGTCTCAATCGACACGTATTGCGCCAGCGGTCCCATGTTGATGTAGTCCTCCGGGTCAGAGAGCATGCCCGTCAGCACCTGCATCGCGAGAACGATTAGCACACCGACCACGAAAATTGCGCCCACCGGGTTGTGCCCAAAAGAGCGCGAGGGTTTAGGGGAGGGGAGCGTCCGGGCATAGGTGACAACCGTGCCCGGACCTTTGACGAAATTGGCGAAACGTGCCGTCGAAAAGCCGACAAACCCCCAGATCACCCGAAGCGCGACGATCCCGGCCACAGCATACCCCGCGTAGAAATGCAGGGTCATCTGGTCTGGGCCGAATTTTCCAAGCCCAAAAGCCGTGAAAAAGGCGATCACAAGCGCCCAGTGCAAAATCCGGACGACCGGATCCCAGACGTAGGTTTTCTCTAGCTTTTCCGACATGTTATGCCCTCAACCGCGATCAGAAATCAGCGGCGCGGTAGTTGTCGTGGCAGGCCTTGCAGGTGCCGCCAAGCTTGCCCACAGCCGGGCGGAGCGCGTCGAGACCGTCGCCAGCCACCTCATTGAGCTCAACCACAGCCTGGTAAAAGGCCATGCCTTTTTCCTGAACACCCGGCATATCGGCCCAAATGTCGGCTTTGGCGCGGGTTTCGCCCGGAAGATCCTCGTTCGAGGTGCCAGGGGCAAAGAGATCGGCGGTGGTGTAGCCAGTGAGGGTCATGATGTCTTTGGCGGATTGAGAAGCAATATCAGCGTCATAGTCGATTTTGCCTTGGGCCATGCCGCCGAGCGTTGCCATTTCGAAGCCGACGAGCGTGTAGAAGGCGCGGCGAGCTTTGGCGATGTCGGAGGGGGATTGAGCAAAAGCGCCGGTGGCAGCCGTGGTGGCCGCGGTGGCCGCGATGACGGTGGAAAGGATGAGTTTACGCATTGGATAGGGATTCCCTGTCTGGTCACTAAAAATAGAGGCATGTCGCCCGCGCGATAAAAACGATAATGGCACAAGTTTCAAAAAATTGAATGTGACATTCTCACGCGTCCGGCTCCGCAACCTGCGGAAACGGTTCAACTTTCTGTTATGCGGGGGAGGTGTTTGCGCAAATGCATATGTTTGCGCAAACGGTCCTTTAGGTTGTGCTCAGCTGAGCGGAGTCTCTCAGGCGGAGAGGATACGGGTGACCATTTCCGTCGTGTCGCGCGACAGGTTGGGCGTCGCGAGAATCCGTTCGAGTTCCGCCCGGATCATGGCCTGTCGGTCGGCGTCGTAACGGGTCCAGGTTTCGAACGCGCCGGTCATGCGCGCAGTGGTTTGCGGGTTGAGCGCATCGAGGCTAATCAGTTGATCTGCAAGGAGTTTATAGGCCGCGCCACTCTCGTGGTGAAAGCCCGCGTGATTGCCCGACAGTGCCCCAAAGACCGCGCGGAAACGGTTCGGGTTCTTGTTGGTGAATCCTTCGTGCTTCGTCAGGGCCTCGGCGGTGGCCGCCGCCTGATCCGGAGCGGCGAAGGCGACCTGCAACATGAACCATTTGTCCATCACGAGACGGTCGTTTTTCCACTGGTTTTCAAAGGCTTCGAGTTCCTCTTGGCCAAGCCCTTCGGCCAGAAGGGCCTGCAACGCGCCGGCCTGTTCGGTCATATTGTCGGCCTGCGAAAAGAGCGCCTTGGCCGCGTCCCCATCGTCCAGAATGGTCAAAAGCGACAGCACAGAGAGGCTCAGAGACCGGCGACCGGAACCCTCGGCATCGGGGCGATAGGTGCCGGGGTCTGTGGGTCGGAACAGCGTCGGCAAAACGTCGGACAAGTGTCGGGCAAGATGTCGGCGCAGCGCATCGCGGGAGGTGTAGATTTTCTGCGGATCAGGGGTGACGCCCGCATCGACCAAGGACTGCGCCAGATCGTCTTGCGACGGCAGCCCAAGCGTCAGCGCGCGGAAGGCGGGGTCGAGGCTGTCGTCCACCAGCACCGCTTTGATCGCGTCCAGATAGGCCGGGGCAGGGGCCGCGCCGTCGAGGATCATCGCCATGAGCGTGTCCTTGGCCAGCGCGCGACCCATTTCCCATTTCTGGAACGGATCGGTGTCATGCGCCAAAAGGAAAGCGCGGGTGTCGTTGTCGAGCGGGCGATCCAAAATCACCGGCGCGGAGAAATCGCGGAGCACAGAGACCACGGGCCGCGCGCCCAACCCCTCAAAGGTAAAGCTTTGCTCAGCCTCGGTCATCTCAAGCACGGTGGTCGGCACCACCTCATCGCCATTGGGGCCGATGAGGCCGGTGGCGATGGGAATGACCTGCGGGTTTTTCGTCTCTTGCCCCGGTGTCGGCGGCGTCGATTGCGTAAAGGTGAGGGTCAACGTGCCGTTATCCCAGCTCTCGCTCATCTTGAGACGCGGGGTGCCCGCCTGCGCGTACCATTGTTGGAAATGGGAAAGATCGCGGCCTGTGACGTCTTCGAACGCCTTGAGCCAATCCTCGATGGTGACGGCCTGACCGTCATGACGTTCAAAGTAGAGATCGCAGCCTTTGGCATAGGCCTCATCCCCGATGAGGCGGCGGAGCATACCGATGATCTCCGCGCCTTTCTCATAGACGGTGGCGGTGTAGAAATTGTTGATCTCGACAAAGCTTTCGGGCCGCACCGGGTGGGCGAGCGGGCCGTTGTCCTCGCGGAACTGGCGGGCGCGGAGTGTGAGAACTTCTTCAATTCTTTTCACGGGATGGCTGCGCATGTCGCCGGAGAACATCTGGTCGCGGTAGACGGTCAGACCCTCTTTGAGACAGAGCTGGAACCAGTCGCGACAGGTGATGCGGTTGCCGGTCCAGTTGTGGAAATACTCATGCGCGATGATGCCCTCGATGCGTTCGAAATTGGCATCTGTCGAGGTCTCTTGCGAGGCGAGCACACACGACGAGTTGAAGACGTTCAGTCCCTTGTTCTCCATCGCGCCCATGTTGAAATCGTCCACGGCCACAATGTTGAAAATGTCCAAGTCAGATTCGCGCCCATAGGTGTCCTCATCCCACTTCATACTGTCCTTGAGCGCCTGCATCCCGAAGGCGCATTTGTCCTCGTCGCCGGGACGGACCCAGATATTCAATTCAACCTCTTTGCCCGATGTGGTGGGGAAGCTTCCGGGGTGGTTGATGAGATCGCCCGCGACGAGCGCAAAGAGATAGGCCGGTTTTGGCCAGGGATCATGCCACTCGGCGAACCCGTCACCTTTGGCGACCGGGTTGCCGTTCGACATCATGACGGGCAGATCGCCCTCGATCCGCACGGTGAAGGTCGCCATGACATCAGGGCGGTCCGGGTAATAGGTGATTTTGCGAAAGCCCTCGGCCTCACATTGGGTGCAATACATGCCGTTGGACATATAGAGCCCTTCGAGCGCGGTGTTGGTTTCGGGCGAGATTTCGACCTCGGCCTCCCAGACAAAGGGCGCGTCGGGCACATCGGCCTCAAGCCCGCCTTCGACCATGCGTGGGGTGATCGCGGCCCCGTCGATCTTGGCGGAGATCAGAGTGAGGTCTTCGCCATGGAGAAAGAACCGTGTGTCCGGAGAGGCGGGGTTCGGTGCGAAGGCGATTTTCGAGAGCACCCGGGTCGCGGTCGGGGTCAGGCGGAAGGTCAACTCAACGCTATCGATCGTGTATCCGAACGGGGTGTAGTCTTTCAGATAGATCGTTTGCGGAGCGGGGGCATTCATGGTGGGGCCTCTTAAAAATGGAACCTGACGTCAGGGTTGGACGTTAGTTCGGTGAGGCGTGAGCCGCAATGGCGGTTCCGTAGAACGTGAACCAGACACAGGAGCGTGAACATGTCCGCACCGAGAACGAATATTGAGACGCAAGAAAAGCAGCATAAATTTCCGCTCGCCGGGATCGCGGCGGCGGTACTTGTGGGCTTGCTGATGGTCATGGCGGTGGCGAACCTCGCCTTTGATGACGACAGCATGGAGCCGTCGCCGGTCGTGACCCAAGGCGAAGCCCCGGCAAGTGAATAACCGCGCCCCCGCGTAAGGGGGAGTGAAGGAGACGGGCCGTTGCGCGAGAACGCAGCGGCCTGTTTGCATTTTCAGGCCTGCGAATTTGTGGCACGCGCCGCAGGGGGAGCCGGAGGGGGCCAGTTGCTTGTTTCCCTTGGAGCAAGCCCCTAGTCTGACGCGGAAATTTCCCAACATAGAAGTGATTCCACATGGCACTCATCGACAAAGCGGGCCTCAAGGTTGCCGACACACTTGCGACTTTTATCGAGGAGGAAGCTTTGCCGGGCACCGGTGTGACGCCGGATGTGTTTTGGAATGGGCTGGCCGGGTTGGTGACGGACTTTGGGCCGATCAACCGCATGTTGCTCGACAAACGTGAGAAAATTCAGGCGGAGATTGACGCCTGGCACCTCGCGCACAAGGGTCAGCCTGAGGATATGGAGGCCTATCAGGACTTTCTCAAGTCCATTGGCTATCTCCTTGAAGAGGGGCCAGATTTTGAGATCGAGACGACGAATGTCGATTCCGAATTCGCGTCTAAGCCGGGGCCGCAGCTTGTGGTGCCGATCACCAATGCGCGTTACGCTCTCAATGCGGCGAATGCGCGGTGGGGGTCGCTCTATGACGCGCTCTACGGCACGGATGCGCTGGGCGATTTGCCGTCTGGAAAGGGCTATGATCCGGAGCGCGGCGCGCGGGTGATTGCCTGGGCCAAGGCGCATCTGGATGCCGCCGTGCCGTTGGCCGGTGGGTCGTGGGCCGATGTGACCGGGCTGACGGTCAAGGGCGATATGCTTTTGGTTGAGGGTGCGATGGGCGAGACCGGGCTGGCCGATCCGAGCCAGTTCGCGGGGTCTTCTGAGGGGCATGTGCTCCTTGAGAAAAACGGGCTCTATATCGACATCGTCATTGATTCCACGACCCCGGTTGGCGGTCAGGACAAGGCGGGGATTTCCGACATTCTCGTCGAGGCCGCTGTCTCCGCGATCATGGATTGTGAGGATTCTGTTGCCGCCGTGGACGCCGAAGAAAAGGTCGGGGCCTATCGCAATTGGCTGGGCCTCATGAAAGGTGATCTGACCGAGGAGGTCGCGAAAGGGGGCAAGACGTTCACCCGCGCGCTTCATGCGGACCGTGTGTTCACTGCGCCGGATGGGTCCGAGATCACGCTCCAAGGTCGGGCCATGATGCTCGTGCGCAACGTTGGGCATCTGATGACCAACCCGGCGATCATTGATGCAGAGGGGCGCGAGATTGGCGAGGGTCTGATGGATGCGCTGGTCACGGTGATGATCGCCATGCACGACCTGCAAAAGACCGAAGGCCCGCGCAACTCACGCGAAGGGTCGGTTTATGTTGTGAAGCCTAAAATGCACGGGCCAGAAGAGGTCGCCTTTGCGGATCAGATTTTCACCCGCGTGGAGGAAATTCTCGGCCTCGCGCCGAACACCGTCAAGCTTGGCATCATGGATGAGGAGCGTCGGACAAGCGCGAACCTCAAAGAGTGCATCCGCGCCGCGAAACATCGCGTCGCCTTTATCAACACCGGGTTCTTGGACCGGACCGGCGACGAGATCCACACCTCGATGGAAGCGGGGCCGATGATCCGCAAAGGCGAGATGAAGGATCAGCCCTGGATCAAGAGCTACGAGGAGCGCAACGTCGATATTGGCCTCGCCTGCGGCCTCAAGGGCAAGGCGCAGATCGGTAAAGGCATGTGGGCCATGCCGGACCTGATGCAGGCGATGTTGGAGACCAAGATTGGCCATCCGAGAGCGGGCGCGACCTGTGCTTGGGTGCCGTCGCCGACGGCCGCGACGCTCCACGCGACGCATTATCACAAGGTCGATGTCTTTGCCGTGCAGGACGAGATTGCCAAAGGCGGCGCACGCGGGACGCTTGATGATCTGTTGACCATTCCGGTCGCCAAGGGCGTGAACTGGTCCGAAGAGGAAATCACCGCCGAGATCGAGAACAACGCGCAGGGCATCCTTGGCTATGTCGTGCGCTGGATCGATCAGGGCGTTGGGTGCTCGAAGGTGCCGGACATTCACGACGTGGGCCTGATGGAAGACCGCGCCACTTGTCGGATTTCGTCTCAGGGCCTCGCGAACTGGCTGCATCACGGCGTTGTCTCCGAGGGCCAAGTCATGGAGGCCATGAAGAAAATGGCCGCCGTTGTCGACCGCCAAAACGCAAATGACCCGCTCTACACACCGATGGCGCCGTCTTTTGACGGGATCGCGTTCAAAGCGGCCTGTGATCTCGTGTTTAAAGGCCGCGTCCAGCCGTCGGGCTACACGGAGCCGGTGCTCCACGCGCGGCGTCTGGAGCTCAAGGCCGGAGCCTGAGCAACGGCGATCACGCCGGATCAGGCGCAGACGATGATCTCAACGGCGATGGCCCATGGCGAAAGCCGGGGCTGGAACCCTCTGAGCGTCGTTAAGGTTCACGCGGGCGGGCATGTGCAAGCCTTTGCCCGCGCGGGCGGGGCGCGCGGCGGCGGAACTGGGCGCACGCCAGTCAGGTGCGCCCGGCATGGTTCCATAAAATGATCAAAAATTAGCACGCGCTGGGTGGCGCACAGCCGCTGTGCTTAACACAACGGTGCTGAGAGGCGTGGAGGTCTTTTCTCCCGCCACAAAGCCCTTATTGTATGGGCAACAGGAGGCCCAGATTATGACCAGACCCGTCGTCGGTATCATCGGCAATTCGGACTTACTCAACGGACAGTACCCCGCCTATACCGGTGGGCGGATGAATGCTGAGGCCGTGGCGGAGGTCGCGAACTGTCTGCCGCTCTTGATCCCGGCGGATCCGAACTTTGTCTCTGTCGACGAGTTGATGGAGGTTTGTGACGGGTTTCTTTTTACGGGCGGGCGTCCCAACGTGCACCCGGAGGAATATGGCGAGGCGGAGACCGAGGCGCATGGCGCCTTTGACCGCTGTCGCGATGCGGTGGCCTTGCCGCTCATCCGGGCCTGTGTCGAAAAGGGCCAGCCGTTTTTAGGGATTTGTCGCGGGTTCCAAGAGGTCAATGTCGCCATGGGGGGCACGCTTTACCCGGAAATTCGCGATCTGCCGGGGCGGATGAACCACCGGATGCCGCCGGATGGGACGTTGGAAGAAAAATTCGCGCTGCGCCACCCGGTGCGGTTTAGCCAGGGCGGCGTGTTTCACCATCTGATGGGCGCGGATGAGGTGATGACCAACACGCTGCACGGGCAGGGGGTCAAGAAACCGGGCGCGCGCATTGTGGTCGACGGCTATGCGCCCGATGGCACGCCGGAAGCGATCTATGTGAAAGACGCGCCGGGGTTCACGCTTTCGGTGCAGTGGCACCCGGAGTACCGCGCGGGCGAAGACCCGGTCTCCAAACCTCTGTTCGAGGCCTTTGGTGTGGCGGTCTACGCCTTTTCCGAGGCGCGGCGCAGGAAGGTGGCCGAGGAGGCGTAAGGCCTCGACGCGATCAGTTGAAAATCCCGCCGAAGATGTCGCCGATGTTCTCGATCACGGCAACGATGATGACGACCGCCGCGATTAACAGCGCGACCCACCAGAAGAACTGAAAGACAATCGCGGTGACGCCGAGGGTCGTGGCGTAGACGGCATAGCGCCACTGTTCACCTTTGACGCCGGAGACGACGCCGAGGACGACGGCCAGCGCGCCGAGGGCGGGGCCGACCATGGCCAATATGGCCTGCCACTGGGTGCCCATGGGCACCGGTTCGGGGGCGGGCGCGGCCAGACCGAAAAAGCTCCGCCACGCGGCGCGGCGCATGTCGCCGGCCATTTCGCCGATCTGGGTGCCGACAGACGGTTTCGGCTCCATCATCGGGAGGCCGATGCCGATAAAGACGACGACAAGCCCCAGCACGGCGGCGACGAGGGCCCAAAAGCCGATGTGGCGAAACGGGCCGTGGGCAACGGTCGAAGGGGGAAGTGGTGTCATCGTGGCATCCTAAACGCGCGAAACTGTGTCCAATGGTCCAACGTCGCTCTGTCAAGAGCGAGCGTGATGAGGGTATGACTCATAACTTTGTTTTTTCTTGGGCCAGTCCGAGACGGTTGGCGGAGTTTGGACTGGTCATTTCAGAGATCAAATGGGGATTGAGACCGACCTATAGAAAGTGTTTCGCCGATCCCGTCCTCTTCGGCCTCAAATCTCCCTTTGCAGTGAGGGCCAAAAGCTCCGGGCAAGACAGACATCGTCACCGGGTCGACCGGGGGCCTCGGTCGCGCCATTCCGGCGGGGTTGGCCGGTGCGGGGGCACTGTGGTCATCACCAGCGAACCTGCGCTCAGTATTCCGGCGGATACGGAGCATTACGGTGTATCGACATCGGCGCTTAGGGTCGATGGCGGGATTGTGGTGCGCATGTCCTGAGGCTTCACTGAACGGCGGCGGCGAGATCTCGTCGCCGCTTCAGAGGTCTTTCTTCATCCGGAAGTTTTCAATCGCGACGCTATCGCGGATCACGCTTTGGCGGGCGACGACGTGCCAGCCGCGTTTCTCGAAAAACCGGCGGGCGAGGTGGGAGGCTTCGGTCTCCATCTGGGAGAGGCCGAGACGACGCGCCTCTGTTTCGCAGGCCTGATAGAGTCGGGCGGCCGTACCTTTGCCCATGTCTTCCAGCGCGACATAGGCAAAGTCGATGTGGCCGTCGTGCCCCATGGTGAAGAATCCCCGGAGTTTGCCCCAGCGCGAGGCACAGATAGAGAATCCCTCGGTGAGGCGGTCGGGCCATGTGTCGGGCGCATGAGGGCGCGCGGGCGCCCAGGCGGCGCGTTGTTCGGGCGTATAGAACGCGCCAGTACCGCCATGCACCGTGCGGTGGAACAGCGCATAGCAGCGATCGGCATCTTTTCTGTGCAATGGGCGCAGTTTCACGATTTTTTCCTCGCCAAGACCGTGCCTGTCCCTAAATCTTCTCAAGACCGGAGAAAAGAGGCCAAGCGAGGGATCATGCGACCTGTAAAGACATATCTCGATTACCCGCCGGTCTGGACGCTTGGCTTTATGGTCGTGACCTATGGGGCGCGGCGTCTCGGGCTTGGGTTTTCGATGCCGCCTTTAGGGCAGTGGCTCGGCGGCGCGCTCATTGCCATCGGCATTTTTCTCATGTTTGCCGCCGTTTTCGCGATGTGGCGGCACCGCACCACGGTGATCCCGCACAGGGTGCCGAGTGCGATTGTCACAACGGGAATTTACAGTTTTACACGAAACCCGATTTATCTTGGCGATGTCTTTACTCTCGTGGGCTTTGCGATACTGTGCGGCAGCCCGTTGGGTGTGCTTTTGGTCCCGATTTTCATGATTGTGATCGAACGTCGCTTTATTCGGGAAGAAGAAACCTGGCTCAGGACCAAGTTTGGTCTCGAATTTGCAACCTGGGCCAAAGCTACAGGGCGTTGGCTGTGACGGGTCGTCACAGTTTTCTACGACCATTGCGCAATATTGTTGCGCTGCGCTGCCGCGTTAAGTAAGTGAAAGTGTCAGCGAATAGGACTGGGGAAGAAGAGGATCAACACTTTGAAATTTGGTGTTCCTAAGGAAGTCTATGCCGGTGAAGCGCGGGTTGCGCTCACACCGGAGAGTGCCAAGCAGCTACAGAAGCTTGGGTATGATGTCGCGGTTGAGGCCGGTGCGGGGGCTCTTGCGGGGTTCTCGGATGCGGATTACGCGGCGGCTGATGTCGAGGTGATCGAAGGCGCGAAGGCGCTTTGGGATGCCTGTGACATCGTCGCCAAAGTGCGCCAGCCGGACGACGCCGAGTTGGGCTATCTGCGCAAAGAGCAGACGCTCATTTCGTTTTTCAACCCGGGCGGCAACGCCGACGGGATGGAAAAGGCGAAAGAATCCGGCGCGAACGTCATCGCGATGGAAATGGTGCCGCGTATCTCGCGTGCCCAGAAAATGGATGCGCTGTCCTCCATGGCCAACATCGCGGGCTACCGTGCTGTCATCGAGGCTGGCAACAACTTTGGCCGTTTCTTCACCGGCCAGGTGACCGCCGCCGGTAAAGTTCCGCCGGCAAAAGTGCTGGTCGTGGGCGCAGGTGTGGCGGGTCTCGCCGCCATCGGCACCTCGACCTCTCTCGGCGCGATCACCTACGCGTTTGACGTGCGTCCGGAAGTGGCCGAACAGGTCGAATCCATGGGCGCAGAGTTCGTCTACCTCGATTTCGAGGAAGAACAGCAGGACGGTGCCGCCACCGGTGGTTACGCCTCTGTCCAGTCCGAGGAATTCCGCAACGCCCAGCTCGCCAAGTTCCGCGAGCTTGCGCCCGAGGTGGACATCGTGATCACCACGGCGCTCATCCCGAACCGCGAAGCCCCGGAGCTTTGGACCAAAGACATGGTCGAAGCGATGAAGCCGGGCTCCGTGATTGTGGACCTCGCGGCGGAAAAAGGCGGCAACTGCAAACTGACCGTGGCCGACGAGAAAATCGTCACCGACAACGGCGTCACGATCATTGGCTACACCGACTTCCCGTCGCGCATGGCCACGCAGGCCTCCACGCTCTACGCGACCAACATCCGTCACATGATGACCGACCTGACGCCGGAAAAAGACGGCCAGATCGTGCACAACATGGAAGACGATGTGATCCGCGGCGCGACCGTGACCTTTGAAGGCGACATCACCTTCCCGCCGCCGCCGCCGAAAGTGGCCGCGATCGCGGCGCAAAAGAAACCGGAACCGGCAAAAGAGCTGACCCCGGAAGAGAAACGCGCCGCAGAAGTGGCCGCGTTCAAGAAAGAGACCAAGACGCAGGTGGGGCTCATCCTCATCGGTGCCGTGCTCTTGTTGGGTGTGGGCCTTGTGGCGCCTGCCTCCTTTATGCAGCACTTCATCGTCTTCGTGCTCTCCGTCTTCGTGGGCTTCCAGGTGATCTGGAACGTGTCGCACTCGCTGCACACGCCGCTCATGGCCGTCACCAACGCGATCTCCTCGATCATCATCCTCGGCGCTGTCTTGCAGATCGGTTCCGGGAGCTGGATCGTGATCCTCTTGGCCGCTCTGTCGGTCTTTATGGCGGGGATCAACATCTTCGGTGGCTTCCTCGTGACACGGCGCATGCTCGCCATGTTCCAGACATCGTAAGGCGGGAGAGAGACAATGGAATTCGGATTTACCACTGCGGCCTACGTCGTCGCTGCTGTTCTCTTTATCCTGTCGCTGGGCGGTCTGTCTGGTCAGGAAAGCGCCAAGCGCGCGGTTTGGTACGGGATTGCGGGTATGGCTCTGGCCGTCTTCGCCACCCTGATCGGACCGGGTGCCGGTCTTTGGATCTTGTCGATCATCCTGATCGCGGCTGGCGGCCTCATCGGCTGGTATGTGGCGAAAAAGGTTGAAATGACCGAGATGCCGCAGCTTGTGGCCGCGATGCACTCGCTCGTCGGTCTGGCGGCGGTCTTCGTCGGCTTTAACGCGCACTTTGTGATGGGTCATGTGGCCGGTCTGCACGGGGGCGAAGAGCTTGGCACCTTTGCCGCGCTCGTCGCGCACAAGTCGCCGGTTGAGCTGAACATCCTCAAGGTTGAGCTGTTCCTCGGGATCTTCATCGGGGCCGTGACCTTTACCGGCTCTGTGATCGCCTATGGCAAACTCGCAGGCAAAGTGACCTCTCAGGCCAAGAAACTGCCGGGTGGGCATGTGCTCAACGCGAGTGCTGCGGCGCTCTCCGTGATCTGTCTGATCTGGTACTTCAACACCGGCGGGCTGTTCCCGATCATCATCATGACTCTGGCGGCGCTGTTCATCGGCTACCACCTGATCATGGGCATCGGCGGCGCCGACATGCCGGTCGTGGTGTCCATGCTCAACTCCTACTCGGGCTGGGCGGCTGCGGCGATTGGTTTCTCGCTCTCCAACGACCTTCTGATCGTTGTGGGTGCGCTTGTGGGCTCCTCGGGTGCGATCCTCTCTTACATCATGTGTAAGGCGATGAACCGCTCCTTCGTGTCCGTGATCCTCGGCGGCTTTGGCGGCACGACCGGTCCGGCGATGGAAGTCGAGGGCGAGCAAGTGGCCATCGACGTCGACGGTGTGGCGCAGGCTTTGAACGACGCAGACTCTGTGATCATCGTTCCGGGCTATGGTATGGCCGTGGCGCAGGCTCAGTCGAACGTGGCCGAACTGACCCGCAAGCTGCGCGCGCAGGGCAAGAACGTCCGCTTCGCGATCCACCCTGTGGCGGGCCGTCTGCCGGGGCACATGAACGTGCTCCTCGCAGAAGCCAAAGTTCCCTACGACATCGTGATGGAAATGGACGAGATCAACGAGGACTTCCCGGAGACGGATGTGGTCATAGTGATCGGCTCCAACGACATCGTGAACCCGGCGGCGCAAGACGACCCGAACTCCCCGATTGCGGGCATGCCGGTTCTGGAAGTCTGGAAAGCAAAGCAGGTGTTCGTGTCCAAACGTGGCCAAGGGACCGGCTACTCGGGCATCGAGAACCCGCTGTTCTACAAAGAAAACACGCGCATGTATTACGGCGACGCGAAACAGTCTATCGGCGACCTGCTCCCGAAAATCGACTAAGCGTCACGACATGTTTGAGATTGGAAAGGGCGGCCCCGGGGTCGCCCTTTTTCGTGCGTCGCCCTTTTTCGTGCTGACCTTTTTGCGAGTATTTCGGCAACAAAGGAAATGAACGCTTGAGCTGGAGTGCACTCCAGCTCGTAAGGTGAATGCGACTCACAAGTTCAGGAGGGTCGCGATGAAGATTTCCGAGGTGTCAGAGGCCACGGGCCTGAGCATCGACACGCTCAGGTTCTATGAGAAAATCGGGTTGATCGACCCGCCGCCGCGCGATGCGGGCGGGCGGCGCGATTACCCGGAGGAGGTGATCGGCTGGATCGGGTTTCTCGACCAGCTCAACGCCACCGGCATGCCGCAGGCAGACCGCATACGTTATGCGGAGCTCAGGCGGCAGGGGGCGGCGACCTATACGGAGCGGCGCGAGATGCTACAGGCGCACCGGGAGGTGATCCGGCACAAGCTCAGGAAGATGCAGGACACGCTCGCCCTCATGGATCGCAAGGTCGAGATTTACGAAACACTGGAAGAAGAGGAGCGCAGCCATGTCTGACGCATTGCAAAAAGGCCGCGATCTCGTGGCGGGGCTGAACCCGGGACTGGAAGAGGCGCTGGCGGCGAAATACGACGACATGCTCCCGGAGATGGCGGAGACGCTGATCGAATGGGCCTATGGGCGGCAGTATGCGCGCGGGGGCGTGGACCTCAAGACCCGCCAGCTCTGCACCGTCGCGGCGCTGACCGCCCTGGGTGGCCAAACAGGACCACAGCTCAAGGTCAATATCGAACACACGCTGGCCGCAGGGGCGACCGAGCAGGAGATCACGGAGATCATCTGGCAAATGGCGGTCTATGGCGGCATGCCCGCGGCAATCAACGGGCTGAACGCCGCACGGGAGGTGTTCGAGGCTGCGTAAGGAATGCGGGGTCCGGCACTCCGGGCCCCGCGCGCGATCAGGCGGCCGACACAAGGGCCGCAATGCGACGCCCGTAGGTCTTGGCGCTTTTCAGATCGCCCAGAGACGGTCCCTGATCGGGGGAGCTGTCAGAGGGCGAGGTCGCCAGGGGGCCAAAGGATCCACCGGCCCAGTTTTCGTCATCCTCGGTGCGGGCCATGGTGTTTGCGGGCATTTGACCGAGGCTGACCCAAAGGCCGCCATGCTGCGCGGCCAAGGTGGAAAAGGCCAGCATGGTCATCTCCTTGTCGCCGTTGGTCGAGGCGGAATTGGTGAAGCCTCCGAACAACTTGCCGGACCAGCTTGCCGCCACCCAGGCTTTGGAGGTCTCGTCGATGAATTTTTTCATCTGCCAGGCGGGGCCGCCCATATAGGTGGGGCTTCCGAAAATGATGGCATCCGCGTTGTCCAAGGCCTCCCAGAGGCCTTCGGGGGCCGTCCCGGTGTCATCGATTTTCCACAAGCGGGCACGGTTTCCTGCGCCTTCGGCGATGGCTTCGGCCTGTTTGACCGTATGGCCGTAGCCAGAGAAATAGACGATTTCGATTTGTCCCATTGTGAACTCCATGTTGGGAAGGATTGGTATGGGAAAGGCTAAATTCTTTACTTTCTAATAGTAAGTAGGTACCAATAGGTAACTAAAGGGGAAATTCTGTGCGTATCTGCAAGGCGGGGTTTGAATGGATGAGCGGCTGAGTTCAGAGTCGGCAGAGGAGCGGGGCGCGGTGGCCTCGGACCGCTGCGGGCAAGGTTGTTCTGTCGAACAAGTGCTCCGGCTTTTGTCGGGGCGCTGGACGCTCTACATTCTCTGGCGGCTTCACGATCTTGGGCCTATGCGGTTTAACGCCCTGTCCAACGCGATACCGGGGATTTCGGCGAAAGTTCTGACGGAACGCCTCAAGGCATTGGAGGTGGCGGGGCTGATTGCGCGGGACTATGAACCCACCGTGCCGCCGAAAGTGACCTACACCCTGACGGCGCGGGGGCAGGAGTTGCGTGGCACCTTGTCCGACATCGGGACCGTTTCGAGAGCCTGGGTCGCAGATGGCTGGACCCGAGAGGGCGGATTTCCGGACTAAGGGGGCCTGACTGAGGGAGCACAGCCCGTTTGCAAGGCTTGCTCTAGGCCTGTGCCGTGAAACACGGCAATCTCGCCCTCAGGAAAGCGTAGGAAAAGAGCTGTGCAGACAACCCCAGACAAGATTGCCGCCGATCACGCGTTCATCGCGCGTCTGACCGCGATCAGGCGCGACATCCATGCCCACCCGGAAACCGCCTATGAGGAGGTGCGAACCTCTGATTTGGTGGCGGAGTTTCTCGAAGGGGTTGGGATCGAGGTCCATCGCGGGCTTGGCAAAACCGGGGTTGTTGGCACCCTCACGGGGACACGTCCGGGGCAAAAGGTCATCGCGCTCAGAGCCGATATGGATGCACTCCATATCACCGAGGACACGGGCGCGCCCTATAGTTCGACCGTGCCGGGCAAGATGCACGCCTGTGGCCATGACGGGCACACGACGATGTTGCTCGGAGCCGCGGAGAAGCTCGCCGCCAATCAGGATTTCGCGGGCACCGTGCGGTTTGTCTTCCAACCGGCCGAGGAAGGCGGGGGCGGTGCCGATGCGATGATCAAGGACGGCTTGTTCGATCTCTTTCCCACGGATGCGATTTACGGCGTTCACAACGATCCGGTGCAGCCCTTGGGACAGTTGACCACACGCGTCGGGCCCTACGCCTCCGCCTCTGACACATGGGAGGTGGTGTTCGAGGGAACGGGCGGGCATGGCGCCTCGCCTGAGAGCAGCACCGATCCGACCGTGGCCGCCGGGCAGTTCATGGCGAGCCTCGGCAATGTCGTGTCGCGCAAGGTGGCGCTCACGGATTGGGCGGTGGTCTCTATCGGTCACGTGTCCGGCGGAGAGCGGCAAAGCCCGAACATCATCCCGGCGAAAGTCACTGTAGGAGGTACGGCACGTAGCTATGCGCCTGAGGTGCGTGACACGTTGGAACGCGAGATCACGCGTCTGGCAGAAGGCTGTGCCATCGCGGGCGGTGTCGCGGCGCAGGTGAGCTATGAGCGGGGGTATCCGCCGCTTTTGAACACTTCGGATGAGGTTGCGGTGGCAGGCCGCGCGCATGCGGCGACTATGGGGGAGGCGATGACGATGACTGAGGCCCCCGCCATCGGAGCGAGCGAGGATTTCGCCTATTACCTTGAGAAAATTCCGGGCGCTTATGTGTCGATCGGCAATGGGGACGGGCCGGGAGCGGCCTTTGTCCACACACCGAAATTCGATTTCAACGACGATCTGATTCCGATTGGTGTGGCCTATTGGATGAATGTCGTGGCCGAGGAGTTGGTCGGTACCTGATCCGGGTGCTGCACTGCGCATAGGGTCCGGCCCGCCGCTGTGATAGGCTTGGGGCGGGAGGATGTGTGTATGGATCGCCGAACCTTTGTTTTCTCAAGCGTGCTTGCGACCGCGGTCACGCCGATGTTTTCGCCGACACTTTGGGCCGCGCCGGTTTTGCGCGATGACGGGTTGCATGATCAACCTTTCTTTCTCGACAGTTTTCTCGATCTCGCCGACGACCTGTCAGAGGCGCAGGCCGAGGGGCGGGGGCTGATCGTGCTCTTTGAACAGCGCGGCTGTCCCTATTGCCGGGAATTGCACAGGGTCAACTTTGAGCGGCCCGAGATCACCGACTATATGAACGCGCATTTCGCGGTGCTTCAGCTCGATCTCTGGGGCGCGCGGGAGGTGACGGATTTCGACGGCACCCCGATGGAAGAGCGCAAACTGGCGCAACGTTGGGGGGTGAATTTTACGCCGACGCAAGTGATCTTCCCAGCAGAGGGGACAGACGCCGCCTTTACCATGCCGGGGTATTTCAAGCCGTTTCACCATCTGAGCGCACTGGAATATGTTGCGTCTGGGGCGTATCGGGACCAGCCCTTCCAACGGTTTTTGCAGGATAAATTCGCAGAGTTCGAAGCGCGTGGGGAGAACCCGGACGTGTGGTGAGCGGTGTCGCGCCGGGGGTGCGCCTTGGTGGGTCGGGGGCGATACGCGACGAAAGTATACCAATGTATTCCGATAAGCATTTGAAAAGACATAAATTTTTTGTTTGTGTCCTAAAAAATGGACGCTATAAGATCGCTCTATTCTACATCCCAAGAGAGCCACGAGACGCACTATGGCCCCCCTAAAAGACCACCCACGCCGGTACGAGTTGTCGAACGAATTGCATGCCCGCCCGTTTCCGGAGGTCTCCTCCAATGCGCGTGCGGCCTATCTCGCGATCCGGGCGGCGGGCGACGCAGCACGGCGGGACCGGGAGTTGGACCGGGCGCATCTCTTGGCGCTTTTGGATCGCTACGGGGCCGCGCATCCGGCACCGGGGGCGACGCATTACATCGGGCCGCTGGGCAAGTACCGTTTGAAATGGGAAAGCCACACAGAGTTCGTGACCTATACGATTTTCGCCGAAGGGGTGGCGGACCGCGCCTATGACAAGGGGACGTTTGACCTTTTTCCTGAGGATTGGTTGGCGACCGCGCCCGGGGAGCGGATTACCTCGGCGCTCATTCGGGTAGAGACCCTGACCGACAGTACAGAGATCACCTCGCGCGTGGATCAATGGTTTGAGCGCGAAAGCCTCGCTGTGGCGCATGTGCTCGACGGGGCTGTGGTGGTGGCCGGAGATTTCCGGATTGATGAGGCGGGACATATCCGGTTCGCGATCTTCCCGACGCCCGATTGCGGTCAGCGGCGGATTGGCCGCGTGCTTCAGCGACTCTGCGAGATCGAGACATATAAAACCATGTCGATGCTGGGCCTGATGCGGGCGCGCCAGGTGGTGAAGGAGCTGGCCGATATTGAAAAAGAGCTGGCCGATCTCATGACTGCCATGACCGAAAAAAACGACACGCCGGCGGAGGCGCTTTTGGACGATATTCTCGGCCTGTCGACCCGCATTGAGCAGATCGTGACCAAGTCGCAGTTCCGCTTTGGCGCGACAGGGGCCTATGAGGCGATTGTCACGCAGCGGATCGAGGTGCTGCGCGAGGAGCGGTTCATGGCGCGTCAGCTGTTCAGCGAGTTCATGATGCGGCGCTACGATCCGGCGATGCGCACGGTGAAGGCGGCGAAGGCGCAGTTGGAGAGCCTCGCGGAACGGACCGCACGTGCGGCGAACCTCTTGCGGACCAAAGTGGACGTGGGCCGTCAGGAACAGAACCAAAAGCTTTTGGAAAGCATGGACAAGCGCGCGGATTTGCAGCTCAGGTTGCAAGAGACGGTCGAGGGGCTGTCCGTGGTCGCGATCAGCTATTACGCCGTGAGCCTTGTGGGCTACGTCATCTACCCGCTGTTGAAGCCGCTGGGGATGTCGAAAGGCGTGGCCCTGGCTTTGGCCACGCCGGTAGTTATTGGGCTGGTGTGGCTTGGGCTGCGCCGGTTGAAGAAGCAGCACTTTGGGTGAGGCGGGCGCTGAGAGCGCCCCCCACGGCAATGGAGCCAAGCGCCAGCACGGCGGCCAGAGATAGGCTCGGCACACCCGCGAGACCCGCGCCGACGGTGCAGCCGCCCGCCAGCACACCGCCCACGCCCATGAGGGCTGCGCCGGTGAGGTAACGACCGGTTTGGCGGGGGCTCTCGAAGCTCTGCCAGTGGAAGCGGTCAAACACCACAGACGAGACGAGAGCCCCCAAGATGACACCGCCCAAAAGGCCGGTGCCAAATCCTGCGGGGATGGAAGAGGCCGCGATGGTCCAGAACAGCGCCTCAGCGGCGGGGGCTGTGAAGGACAGGCTTTCCATGGCGATGGGGTCGAATTCATCAAAGAGCACGTAGCCGGTTCCGATCCATGCGGCGGGCACCAAAAGGCCGATCAGAGCGCCCAAGAGCACATCAAGGCGGCGCGGTGCGGATTTCCAGATGGCGACACCGGCGGCAATCGCGACCAGCGCGGCCCAAAGCGCGGCAGGGCCGGGCAGGGCAACGGAGTCGAGCGACACGGTGACCGCGCCGAGGCCGGTCCGGATCGGCGCCAGAATGCCCTTGAGCGTCGCATGGGCCACAACGGCGAACACGATGAGCACGAGGGCGGCACGCAGGTTGCCGGAGCCGGTGAGCACGGTGAGGCGCGACACACAGCCCCGCGTGAGCACCATGCCCGCACCAAACATCAGGCCCCCGACGGCGATGGCGAGCCACGGCAGATCGGCGGCAAAGAAGCGGTGGGTGTCAAAGCTGATGAGACCTGCGGTCACGGCGGCTTGGGTGCCGATGAGCGCGGTGGTCAGCGCGGTGAGCCAGACGGCGGCGGCGGAGCCACGCTCCCCCGCGTCGCCTGCGACAGCGCGACGGAAACAAAAGCGCGACACCTCGGCGAGCATGCCAAAGACCAGCCCAAGGGCGAGGCCGAGATAGATGGCGGCTTGACGTGGGGCTAGATCGAGACCGAGCGTTTCGTACATGGCAGTGTCCTCGAAGGATGTCGCGGTGAATGGAATAGTGTTCCGCATATCGTGCAGGGATTGCGGCTTGCAAGTATCTGCATGTGTATGAAGCGCGGCTGGGGTGGGAAAATGTTCTGCTCTGGCCTGCGACGGCAAAACCATATTGAGCCGCGCGAGGCGGCGCGGGGATTAAAAAACCGCGCCGGGATCAGCGGCGCGGTTATCTTTTTTATTTCGCAAAAGGGGGCTCAGCGACCTCGAATGCGCGGATCGAGTGCATCGCGCAGCCCGTCGCCGATGTAATTCACGGCCAGAACGGTGAGAGAGATCGCCAGACCCGGCCAGATGACTCGCTCGGGGTACTGTTGGATCATGTCTTTAGCGTCAAACAGAAGGCGGCCCCAGGTCGGATAATCCGGCGGAAAGCCGAGGCCGAGGAAGGACAGGGCGCTCTCTGTGATGATCGCATTGGCGATGCCAAGCGTGGCGGAGACCATGATCGGCGACATGATGTTGGGCAGGATATGGCGGAGCACGACGCGGCGCGACGGCGTGCCGATGGAGCGCGCGGCGAGCACATATTCGCGTTCCTTGAGCGCCAGAACGTCGCCCCGCACGATCCGGGCGGTCTGCATCCAGCTGGTGATGCCGATGACGAAGACGATCAGGAGGAAAATCCCGGTCTCCAGTCCGAACATGGCGCGCAGGGGGTCGCGGAACAGCATGATGATCACGAGCAAAAGCGGCAGGAGCGGCAGAGCCAGAAACAGGTCGGTGAGGCGCATCAGGAGGCCGTCGAGACGCTTCCAGTAGCCGGCCAGAACGCCCACGAAAGTGCCCAGCACCAAGGAAAGGCCCATCGCTGTAAGGCCGACAGAGATTGAGACCTGCCCGCCCTGCAACATCCGGGCGAGGATGTCACGGCCCAGTTGGTCGGCACCGAAGGGATGCGCCAGAGAGGGACCCTGATTGCGGGCCCGGATGTCGATATAGGTCGGATCAATCGTCCAGATCAGCGGGCCGAGATAGACCGCAGCGACGATGAAGACGAAGAAGATCAACCCGGCCATCGCGCCTTTGTGGGTTTTGAACTGGTCCCAGACATCCCACCATTGGTTGCGGGGGGCGCGGGTGGATTGGAGTGCAGTTGCGTCAGCCATGTCTCAAGCCTCCCTTAATCGTAGCGAATGCGCGGGTCCAAAATGCCGTAGAGGATATCCGCGATGAGGTTGAAGAGGACGATGAGCACGGCAAAGATGAAGGTCAGCGTTTGCACCATCGGGGCGTCGGAGGCGTAGATCGCGGTGATGAGCATCTGGCCCAGACCGTTCACCTGAAACACCTGTTCGGTGATGATCGCGCCGCCGAAGATATTCGGCACGCCGAGGGCGATGACCGTGACCACAGGGATCATCGAGTTGCGCAGCACGTGCATGAGAACGACGACCCGCTCCGACATGCCCTTGGCGCGGGCGGTGCGGACATAGTCTTGGTTCAGGTTGTCGAGCATGGAGGCCCGCATGAAGCGGCTCACCTGCGCGGCGTTGTAGAGCGTGAGCACGAAGACCGGCATGGCCATTTGTTTGACCTGATAGAGGAAGGAGGACCAGTCCGTCACCTGATGCGTGGTGTCATAGATCGAGGGGAACCAGCCGAGGATGACGGAGAAGACCACAATGAGGAGCACGCCGGAAAAGAAGGTCGGGATGGAGAACCCGATCATCGAGATGAACGTGCCGAGCTGGTCGAACCAGGAATACTGCCGGTAGGCGGAGATGATGCCGATGGGAACGGCGATGAGTGTCGCGAAGATATAGGACAGGCCGACGACCCAGAGCGTTTGCGGCATGCGTTCGGCGACGACGGACATCACCGGGGAGCGGGACTGGAAAGAAATGATCCGCTGTTTGCCCTCGGCAAAATTTGTGCCGAAGAGGTGGTCAAAGGCCACCTGCGGCTCGACGACAAAGAACTGATAGAGCCAGTTCAAAAAGCGGATGTGCACGGGTTCGCCGAGACCCAGAGCCTCGCGCATTTTTTCTTTGACCTCCGGGGGGACGGTCAACGGAATGGAGGCCATCGGATCGCCGGGGGCGAGGTCCAGCAGGAGAAAGATCACCAAAGAGATGAACAGAAGCGTCGGGATGGAAATGAGCAATCGACGGATCGTGTAGTGGAGCATGTGCGGCGCCTCGGTTCAGGTCTTTTGTCGTGTTGGAAAGGCGCCCCCACACAGGAGGGAGCGCCGGGTTTTCGTTGCGCTTAGTCGGCGCGGTACCAGTCGGCAAGGTTCCACAATTCGCTGTCCCAGGCGTTCATTTCCATGCCTGCCAAAGAGTTGGAAATCGCGGAGACGCGGCCTCGGTAAACGAGCGGAATAATCGCGTAATCCTGCATCAGCATGTCGTTCATCTGCTTCGCAAGATTTGCGCGGGCTTCGAGTTCGCCGGTTTTTGCCATTTCCGCGACGAGAGCATCATACTCCTCAGAGCAGAAGCGCGGCATGTTGTTGCCCTGCCACTGGGTTTCCGGGCGCGGGGCCTGTTCGCAGGCCCAGTTGGCCATATAAGCTTCGGGATCGGTGCCATCGAATTCGTTGGCGTACATTTCCAGATCGGCGAAGAATTTCTGGAAGGTGTCGGGAGACCCGGCATCACCACCGAAGAACACGGAGCCGTCGATGTTGCGCAGTTCGACTTCGACGCCGATGTCGTTCCACCACTGTTTGATGATCGCCTGGAAATCCTGACGCACGGCGTTGGTCGAGGTCTGGAACAGCAGAGACAGTTTCACACCGTCCTTGGCACGAATGCCATCCGGACCGGGAACCCAGCCGGCCTCATCGAGGAGGGCTTTCGCGCCCTCGACATCCTGGGTCATACAGGCGTCATTGGCCGTGGAAGCATAGATTTCCGGGGCGGGGAGCACGTTGCAGGTGACTTTCCCGGCGGCACCGTAACCGATTTCGACGAGAAGCTCGCGGTCGATGGCCATGGAGAGGGCTTTACGTACAGCGATATCGGACAGGAAGGGGTGCGGGTGAGCTGCTGTGGCGCGCTCTTCACCCAATGCCGGGTTCGGATCGGTGTAGTTGACCATGATCCGTTCTACCAGGGTGCCGAAGGCGGTAACGAGTTTGCCTTTGCCCTTGCTTTCCATATCGGCGAGGACATCGGGGGCCAGCTGAAGGTTCCAGGCGTAATCGAATTCGCCGGTTTCAAGGACAGAGCGCCCCGCAGCGGCCGCATCGCCGCCGCCTTTAAGCGTCGCCGTGGCGAAGGCCGGTTTTGCCGGATCACGATAATACGGGTTGGCCGAAAGGCTGAGGACGTCGTTCGTCTTGAACTCGTCGACGACGAACGGGCCGGTGCCGATCGGGGCAAAGTTTTCGTCGGTGCAGGAGGCCATGGCTTCGCCTACACAGGATTCAAACTGGGCCTTTTGGATGATCGGGGCCTGCGCGCCGACAAAGGGACCGTAGGGGAACGGTTTGGCGACAGAGAAATGCACGATGGCGGTCAACGGGTCCGGCGTTTCGACATCGACCACATCGAGGTATTTCTCAGACTGGGAACAGCCGCCACCTTCGGAGGTACAGTATTCCCATGTGAATTTCACGTCTTCAGACGTGACGGGCGTACCGTCGGACCATTTCAGACCGTCTTTGAGCTTCCATGTGATGGTTTTCAGATCTTCGCTGACGCCGCCATTTTCCACCGTCGGCACACTGTCGACGAGATAGGGAACGATTTCGCCTTCGGCATTATAGCGCGCCAGAGGTTCGAGCACGGTCGACCCGGCGATCAGTTCCTTTGTGCCGCCGGACAGGTAAGGGTTCATGGTCGAGGGGGCTTGCCACAAGATCAGATTGACATGGCCGTCTGCGCCGCGTTCGGCGAAAGCGGCCGGAGCGAGGGCGATCCCTGCTGCGGCGCCCATCAGAACAGTTTTGATATTCATTTAAATAACCTCTCCTAGTTGGATGCTCTTATGTCCTCAGATCGGTGCCTTTGGGCACTCTCGTTTGAATTCGTTAGGGGGGAGCTTCATTCCAGCCCGATGTCGATCTCCGTGTGCAGGTGACAGGCGGTGAAATGGCCGGGGGCCACTTCGCGGCTCACGGGGTCGATCTCTTTGCAGATGTCCATCACCTGCGGGCACCGCGTGCAGAAATTGCAGCCCTTCGGTGGGTTGGACGGGGAGGGCACATCGCCCTTGAGCAGAATGCGCTCCACCTTGACCTCAAGCGACGGATCCGGTTCCGGGACGGCGGACAAAAGCGCTTGTGTATAGGGGTGTTTCGGGTCGGCAAAGAGGGTTTCGCGGGAGGCCAGCTCGACCACGCGGCCCAGATACATGACCGCCACTCGGTCCGCGATATGGCGGACCATGGACAGGTCGTGGGAAATAAACAGATAGGTGAGACCGAATTCCTTTTGCAGGTCTTCGAGCAGGTTCACCACCTGCGCCTGAATCGACACGTCGAGCGCGGCGATAGGCTCGTCGCAGACGATGAATTTCGGATTGAGTGCGAGCGCGCGCGCAATCCCGATCCGTTGGCGTTGCCCGCCGGAAAACTCGTGCGGGTAACGGTTGGCGAAATCGCGGTTGAGCCCCACTTGGTCCATGAGGCTCAGAACCTTCTCGCGTTTCTCCTTTTTCGAGAGCGAGGTGTGTTCATCGAGCGGTTCGCCAATGATCGCGGCGACGGACATGCGCGGGTTCAGAGAGGCCTGCGGGTCTTGGAACACCATCTGCATTGTCGGGCGCATGGTGCGAAGCTCGGTCTGCGGCGTCGCGCCAATATCCTTGCCGTCGATTTTGATCGACCCTTCCGTGATGTCGTAGAGCCGCAGAATGGCGCGGCCCGCCGTGGATTTTCCGCACCCGGATTCGCCGACGAGGCCGAGCGTTTCGCCCTCATAAATGTCGAAACTGATGCCATCGACGGCTTTGACCTCGCCGACGCGTTTCTTGAGCACACCGGCGTGGATCGGAAAATGCATTTTGAGATCGCGCACCTCGACGAGGGCTTTGGACGCGTTATCCAGCATGGGCACCTCCGTCAAAGGCCGGGTTTCCGACAGACGCGGCGCTCACGGTGCCGCGCGGGCTGTCTGTTTCGAAATCATAGAAACAGGCGGCGTCATGGCCGGGGCGCGCCTCGAATCTGGGCGGGTTTTCCCGGCGGCAGCGCTCGAACGCGTAGGGGCAGCGGGCGGCAAAGGAACAGCTCGCGGGGTCCGCATGAAGGATGGGCGGCTGGCCCTCGATCACCTCAAGGCGCGGGGCGCGTTCTCCGCGCACGCTCGGAATGGTTTTCAACAAGGCGCGGGTGTAGGGGTGGCGCGGGTGCTGAAACAGCTCTCTCACAGGCGCATGTTCGACGATCTGCCCGCCATACATGACCAACACCCGATCCGCGATCCCGGCGATCACGCCCAGATCATGGGTGATCCAGATCACAGCCATGCCGAGTTTGGCGCGCAATTCATGCATCAACTCAAGGATTTGCGCCTGAATGGTCACATCGAGCGCGGTGGTCGGCTCGTCCGCGATCAACACCTCCGGGTCGCAGGCGAGCGCGATGGCGATCATCACGCGTTGCCGCATGCCGCCGGAGAATTGGTGCGGGAAGTCTTTGAGACGGCGCTCCGCATCGTGAATGCCCACGAGCTCCAAAAGCTCCACCGCGCGGGTGCGGGCGGCGGCTTTGTTCATGTTCATATGTTTGCGCAGCGGCTCCATGATCTGGTAGCCGACCGTGAACACCGGGTTCAGCGAGGTCATCGGGTCTTGGAACACGAACCCGATCCGCGCGCCGCGAATGCGCCGCAACTCGTCGTCCGTGGCTGTCAAAAGGTCGATCCCGCCGAAATTCACGCCGGTGCCCGTGACTTGGGCAGGTGGCGAGGGGATCAGGCCGATCAGCGACATCATGGTCACCGATTTGCCGGAGCCGGACTCGCCGACAACGCCCAGTAATTCACCGGGCGCGAGGGAGAAGGACACGGAATTGACGGCATGAACGGACCCGGACCGCGTTTTGAAGACGGTCTTTAGGTCCCGGACATCGAGTACGGGTTCGGCCCCATCGGCCATGCGGACACTCCCAAGTTGCTGTTTTTGTTTATTATTATAATTTTGTTCGCGGATATTTCCGTCGATGTGGGGAGACGGTAACAGCAAAATCTCATCCCGCAAGGGTGACCTTGCGTTTTGCGCATATTTTTTTACCAACAGATTAAATTCAGATAAATTGTTGTGCAGCCGTGCTTGACCTCTGAGCAAAGGAGGCCCACCCTGTTTGGCGATCAGACCCGGTCGCCCTGATTTACCCCCGTGCAAAAGGGGGTGTGCCAAAACGGGGCTTGCCCCGCGTGTAGGAACGGCGTCCGGTGTCAGCAATGTCTCGCGACTCGCGGTTCGACGCCCCTCTGCGCGTCCTGCGGGGGCGGGTCGAGAAAACCGCTTCGGAGTTAAGAATGCCCATCAAGAATCGCCTGTCTGAAATGTTGCCTGAAATCACCGCCTGGCGACGCGATATTCATGCGCACCCGGAACTGATGTTCGATCTGCCGCGCACGTCGAAGAAGGTCGCGGATCTTCTGCGCGAGTTCGGCTGTGACGAGGTGGTCGAGGGCATGGCCAAAACCGGCGTCGTTGGGGTGATCAAGGGCAAGACGGACACCAAAGGCCGCACCATTGGCCTGCGCGCCGATATGGACGCGCTGCCGATCCTGGAGGAAACCGGCTCTGAGTATGCCTCGACCAATCCGGGCGTGATGCATGCCTGTGGCCACGATGGACACACCTCCATGCTTTTGGGGGCGGCGAAATACCTCTGTGAGACCCGCAATTTCGACGGCACAGCCGTGGTGATTTTCCAACCGGCCGAAGAGGGTGGCGGCGGCGGTCGCGTGATGTGCGAAGAGGGGCTGATGGAGCGCTTTGGCATCGACGAGGTCTACGGCATGCACAATTGGCCGAACCTTGAGGCGGGCACTTTTGCGATCCGTCCGGGGCCGTTCTTTGCCGCCGCTGACGAGTTCGAGATCATCGTACGCGGCAAGGGCGGCCACGCCGCCAAACCGCATGAGGCCGTCGACAGCACGGTGACCGCCGCGCATCTCGTCCTCGCGCTGCAATCCATCGCCTCGCGCAACGTCGACCCGACGGAGCAAATCGTCGTGTCGGTCTGTACCATCGAATCCTCGTCCAAGGCGCATAACGTTCTGCCCGCGACGGTGCTGTTGAAAGGCACGGTGCGCACCCTCGACGCCGCTGTGCGCGATCAGGCGCAGGAGCGGCTTGAGGCGATCTGTGCCGGTGTGGGCGCGACCTACGGCGCGGAGGTCGAGGTCGACTATCATCGTGGCTATCCGGTGATGGTAAACCACGACCGCGAAACGGAATACGCCATCGAGGCCGCCAAGAAAGTGGCGGGCGATTGCGGGGAATATCCTCTGGTGATGGGCGGCGAGGATTTCGCCTACATGCTAGAGGAACGCCCCGGCGCCTATATCATCGTCGGCAACGGCCCCGGCGCGCCGGTGCACCACCCGAAGTATATGTTCAACGACGAGGTGCTGCCCGCGGGCTGTTCGTGGTATGCTGAAATGGTGGAAAGCCGTCTACCGGCAGTGTGATCTGAGTATTTGAGCTGCAATGAAGACAGGCGCTCCCGGATCGGGGGCGCTTTTCTTTTGTCTATAAGTATCCCGGGGTGAGCGCCGTCTTGGAAATGCTCCGGGGGAGCATTTCAGGCGCGAGGGGCAGAGCCCCTATGTTCTTACCCGCCTGTATGGCTCATGTGCCTTGAGACCTGACCATCGGGTTTTTGCCGAGAATAGTCGAAATCATGGCCCTCAGGCTTGCGCAAAATCGCGGATTCGATGGCGCGGATTAGGGGCGCGTCATCGTCGGGATTGGCCCGCAGAACGTCGCGGAGCGAGGCGTTGTCCTCTTGGCCGAGGCACATGTAGAGTTCGCCTGTGCAGGTCATCCGCACACGATTGCAGCTTTCGCAGAAATTATGGGTCAGAGGCGTGATAAAGCCGATCTTTTGCCCGGTCTCCTCAAGGCGCACATAGCGGGCGGGGCAGCCGGTGCTCTCGTGCAGGTCTGTGATGGTGAACCTTTCCGCCAAGGTGGCGCGCTTCTCTTTGAGCGACCAATATTGCCCGACGCGGTCTTCATTGCCGAGATCGCCCATGGGCATGACCTCGATAAAGGTTTGATCCATCCCCTCGCGCGCGCACCAGTCGGTGAGGGTAAAGAGTTCGTCCTCATTAAAGCCTTTGAGCGCGACCGTGTTGATCTTGATCCTGAGACCTGCGCTGCGGGCGGCCTCAATGCCGCGGAGTACCTGATCGAGGCGGCCCCAGCGGGTCACCCGGGCGAATTTCTCCGCGTCGAGTGTGTCGAGTGAGACGTTGATCCGCCGCACGCCCGCCGCGTAGAGATCGGAAGCGAACCGGTCGAGTTGCGAGCCGTTGGTGGTGAGCGTGAGTTCCTTGAGCGCGCCGCTCTCCAGATGTCGGGTCATGCCGTTGAAGAAATTCATGATCCCGCGCCGCACCAAAGGTTCGCCGCCGGTGATGCGAAGCTTTTCAACACCCAGCCCGATGAAGGTCGAGCACATGCGATCCAACTCTTCGAGCGTCAGCAATTCCTTTTTCGGCAAAAAGGTCATGTGCTCCGACATGCAATAGACACAGCGAAAATCACAGCGGTCAGTGACCGAAACGCGCAGGTAGGTGATCGCGCGGGCGAAGGGATCTATGAGGCGTGGCGTGTCAGACATCATGACGGGGGTTATAGGCTTTCGCCGCTCAGGTTCCAAGAGATTCAGTCGTCGCTTTTGCGAGAATTCACGACCCGACGCACCATGCTTGCGCGTTTTCTATCATGCTTGCCGAGGCTTTTGAGCCAGCTGTCGGCCATGCGCGAGACATCTTTGTCTGTGTCTTCAAGGGCATGGGTCAGCCAAAAGAGCACATCGTCCGTGGCGTGGACCTCGTCCTCTGTCGGGTTTGCGAGTTTGGCGAGCGGGAGCGAGAGGCCAAGGGCCGCGCGACGGTCAAGGACGCGCTCGGACCCGGCGAGAGTATGGACGGCCTCCATACGGGAGAGGTCGGTCACGACACGGCGGGCCCCGGCGGCGGCGAGGGCGTCGAGTTCGGCCCAGTTGCGCGCCTCGGCGATCCAGGCCGTGATCTGGTCCCAAATCTCGGCATCGTCTTTGATCCGGGCCTGGGTCAGAAGTTTGGCGGCAAGGATGCGCGCCTCGTGTATGTCGGAGGCCCAGAGATCGCGGGCGAGGGTGAGACGCTCTGGCGCGTTCATGTCCTGGCGCAGGGCACGGGCCATGTCCTCGATCTCTTGCGGGGCTGTGCCGAGGCTGTCGACTTCGCCGAATTGCGTGGTGATTTTTCCTGCACGGGCCGCATCGGCGGTATTCCGCAATGTTTTTAGAACATTTTCTGCAGCTGTGGACATGGTTTTGCCTTTTTTGTTTGGTTTGGTCCCATCAGGCAAGATCACAAAACTAAGGATCCCCCCAATGAAAAAAATTTCTCAGTTGCTTCTGACCGCAGCCGTTCTCGGTCTCGTGGCACCCGTTGTGAGTTCCGATGTGTTTGAAACAGGCGCAGCCTATGCCAAAAGCGAAAACTCGAACAATGGCAAGGGAAATTCCGGCGGTTCCAAAGGGAATTCCGGTGGCTCCAAAGGAAATTCTTCTAATTCCAACGGCAAATCGTCCAATGCTGGCGGCAAGTCGGCTGGCAAGGAAAAGCCGCTCGCCTCGCAGATGAAGTCGCTCAATTCGCTCAAGCGCAACCCGAATGGCATCATGAACTCGAACGACCCAAAAATGGCGCCGTTCAAAGACTATCTCGAAGCTGTCGAGGAGTATGAAGAGGCCGTGGACGCCTACGATCAGGCGGCTGGGGACTATGCGAAGAGCTTTGACGATCTCGCGGGCTATGCCAATGAGCTCGGCCTGTCCGAGGATTCGACCCAGTGGGAAAACGAACTCGACGCGCTGCGCACCGAGCTTGAGAACAACCCGATCGCCGAGGGCGAAGAGGGCTACGACGCGTATGTCGAAAAGCTCGCCACGCTTGATGAGGCCGACGCGGCTATGGAACAAGCGAAGGCCGACAAATCGGTTCTCGACGCGGCCGAAGATGAGGTCGAAGCGACCGAAGGCGCTGCCAGCGAAGAGGCCCTGATCGACGCCATCGTTGAGGCCTATAACGCGACGGGCAACGGCCCGGTGACCGCCGATGAACTGACCCCGGAGATGATCGAGTTCGTGAAAACCGAGCTTGATTTCTAAGGTCCGCGACCTGCTTTAAAAATGCAAAAACCCGCCTGAGAGGGCGGGTTTTTTTGTGCCGTGGCGTCTGAGACGCGGGGCTTATTCGACCGTCACCGATTTCGCGAGGTTGCGCGGCTGGTCCACATCCGTGCCTTTGGCGACCGCCGTATGATAGGCGATGAGCTGGGCCGGGACCGCGTAGAGGATCGGGGCAAAGAGGTCCGGCACATCGGGCAATTGCACCGATTGCCACACGCCTTCGGAGGCGACTTCCAACCCCTTTTTGTCGGAGACCAAAAGCACCTTGCCGCCGCGCGCCATGACCTCTTGCATGTTTGAGACGGTTTTCTCAAAGAGCGCATCGTGGGGCGCAAAGACGATGACGGGCGTGTGGCTGTCGATCAGGGCGATGGGGCCGTGTTTCAACTCGCCGGACGCGTAGCCTTCGGCATGGATGTAGCTGATTTCCTTGAGTTTTAGAGCGCCTTCGAGGGCGAGCGGATACATCAGGCCGCGCCCGAGAAAGAGCACATCGCGGCTCTCGGACAGATCGTTGGAGACCGCGCTCAGTTTCTCGTCGAGATCAATCGCGCGGGTCAACAGGCCGGGCAGGGTGCGCAGTTGCGCGAGCTTGTCAGTCAGGGCCTCGGGCGTCATTTCTCCACGCTGCGTTGCGGCCTCAAGCGCCAACAGCGCCAAGACGGTGAGCTGACAGGAGAAGGCCTTGGTCGAGGCGACGCCGACCTCGACACCCGCGAGGATGGGCAGGGCAATGTCGCTTTCGCGGGCGATGGAGCTTTCCGCGACGTTGACGACGGAGACGATCTTATCCGCCTTTCCAGACATGTACCGGAGCGCAGCCAGCGTGTCCGCCGTCTCGCCCGACTGGCTGACAAAGATCGCGAGCGTGCGTGGGGCGACGGGCGGTTCGCGGTAGCGGAACTCGGAGGCCACATCGATTTCGACCGGGATGCGGGCGACCTGTTCGAACCAGTATTTCGCCGTGTAACAGGCGTAAAACGCGGTGCCACAAGCGACCATGATGATGCGGTCAAAAGCGGAGAAATCCAGCCCCGGATCGGGGAGGACGATGCCGGCGCTGTCTGCGGACAGGTAATAGGCGAGGGCCTCTGATATTACGGTCGGCTGTTCGGCGATTTCTTTCGCCATGAAGTGTTTGTGACCGGCTTTCTCAATGCGCGCGGAATTCATCGAGATGGTGCGGCGTTCGCGTTGCACCTGTGCGCCGGTCTCGTCGAAAATCTCGACGCTGGTGCGGGTCAGAACGGCGCGGTCGCCGTCGTTCAGATAGGTGATTTGATTGGTCATGGGCGCAAGGGCGATGGCGTCGGAGCCGACGAACATTTCGCCCTGACCATGGCCGATGGCCAAAGGCGCGCCTTTGCGGGCGGCGATCAACAGATCCTCTTGGCCCTCAAACATGAAGCAGAGGGCAAAAGCGCCTTCGAGCCGGTCCACGGTGGCCATGACGGCCTCAACCGGGGATTTGCCCGCATCCATGAAGCTATGGCACAGAAGCGCGACCGGCTCCGTATCGGTATCGGTGCAATGCGGATAGCCCTTGTCGGTCAGTTCCGCGCGCAATTCGCGAAAGTTCTCGATGATGCCGTTGTGGACGACGCTCACAGGGCCGGAGCGGTGCGGGTGAGCGTTGGTCACGGAGGGCGCGCCATGGGTGGCCCAACGGGTTTGCCCGACGCCGGTTTTACCGGTCAGCGGTTCATGCACCAACAGGTCAGACAGGTTCACGAGCTTGCCGACCGCGCGGCGGCGCGCAATCTTGCCCTCATGCACGGTGGCGATCCCGGCGCTATCATAGCCGCGATATTCGAGGCGTTTGAGCGCTTCGACGAGGATCGGCGCTGCTTCGTGGTTTCCCAAAATCCCTACAATACCGCACATGATTACTGACCTTTTTGCATTTTAGCTTTGCGAGACTTTAACATATCGAACATTTTCACGGCGAGCCCCGGTTTGTTTTCCTGTTTGGCGCGCGACACGGCCAAGGCCCCCGCAGGGACGTCCGACGTGATCACCGAGCCGGAGGCGGTCATCGCCTCATCACCGACCGTCACGGGCGCGACGAGCATGGTGTTGGACCCGATGAAAGCGTTGCGGCCCACGGTGGTGCGATGTTTGAACACGCCATCATAGTTACAGGTGATTGTGCCCGCTCCTACGTTCGTGCCGTCGCCAATGTCGGCGTCGCCGATATAGGTGAGGTGGTTCACTTTGGTGCCTTCGCCGATCACAGCGTTTTTCACCTCGACGAAGTTGCCGATATGGGCGTTGTTCGACAGTTCCGCGCCGGGGCGCAGGCGGGCATAGGGGCCGACTGTCGACCCGTAAGAGATATGACAGCCCTCGAAATGGCTAAAGGCGCGGAGGCGCACACCGCTCTCGACCGTCACACCGGGGCCGAAGACCACGTTGGGTTCCACAACGGTGTCGCGGCCGATGTAGGTGTCGAGGGAAAAGAACACGGTTTCGGGGGCCATGAGGGTGACGCCGTTCTCCAGCGCCTCCGCGCGTTTGCGGGCTTGGAAAATGCTCTCTGCACGGGCGAGTTCGACGCGGGTGTTCACGCCAAGCGTTTCGGATTCGTCACAGGACACAGCGGTGGCGGTGCGCCCAGTGGCCCAGGCGATCTCCACGATGTCCGGAAGGTAATATTCCCCGGCGGCGTTGTCGTTGCCGACCTGTTCCAGAAGCTCAAAGAGGACAGAAGCGTCGGCGGCGATCAGGCCGGAGTTGCAGAGCGTGATCGCGCGCTCGGCTTCAGAAGCGTCTTTATATTCGACGATGCGGGTGAGTTTGTCCCCGTCCATCACCAAACGGCCATAGCGCGCCGGGTCGGCGGCCTCAAAGCCCAAGACCACCACATCGGCGGAGTTGCGGGCCTCGACCATGCGCAGGATCGTCTCTTCAGAAATAAAGGGCGTGTCGCCGTAAAGCACGATGGCATCGCCCTCAAATCCGGCAAGCGCCTCTTTCGCCTGCAAAACCGCATGGGCGGTGCCGAGTTGTTCCTCTTGGCGGGCGATCACGATGTCCTCGTCGATCTTGGCCGCCTCTTTCGCGACCTGATCGCCGCCGTGGCCCACGACCAGCACGGTGCGCTCGGGCTCAAGGGCATGGGCCGAGGCCAAAGCATGGGCGAACATCGGGGCGTGACCGATCGGGTGGAGCACTTTCGGCAGCTCCGAGTTCATGCGCGTGCCTTGTCCGGCGGCAAGGAGAATGAGGGCTGTGGCCATGGAAATCGTCCCGATCTGCTCTTTTCTTTGTCTGTCTGCCGTTTTACCCATGAGCGTGAGGGCTGCAAGGGGCCGATGAGGTCCGGCGGCTTCACTATTTCTGACGCCAGATTACAGGGCTGCGCGGGAGTTTGCCAAAGCAATCTCACGGGCGGGCCGCGCGAAAGGGGCATGAACGCCAATGAAGACGGTCATTTTCGATCTCGACGGAACGCTGGCGGACACTTCCGCGGACTTGATTGCGGCGGCGAATGCCTGTTTTCGCGGTCTTGGCTATGGAGACGTGCTCGACCCTGTCGAGGATGCGCATACGGCGTTTCGCGGCGGCAAGGCGATGTTGTCCCTGGGCTTTGGACGGGTGAAGCCGGGGTTCACGGAGGCGGATGTGATGACGCAATACCCGATCCTCATTGACGCCTACGCCCAAGACATCGACACCCACACGCGGCTCTACGAGGGCGCGGCGGAGGCGGTCGAGGGCTTGCGCGGGGCGGGCTATGCCGTGGGCGTCTGTACGAACAAGCCGGAGGATTTGGCCGACCGGTTGCTGATGCGCCTCGGCGTGCGGGATTTGTTCGGCTCGATGATTGGCGCAAAAACCGTGGGCGTGTCCAAACCCGATCCCAAACCCTATCTGGCCGCCGTCGAAGAGGCGGGCGGCGTCTTGGCGCAGAGTTTTCTCGTGGGCGACACGGAAACCGACCGTTCGACCGCGCGGGCGGCGGGGGTGCCCTGTGTGCTCGTGACCTTTGGCCCGGATGGAGATGGGGTGAAGCGGTTGGAGCCGGAGGCGCTTCTCACCCACTATAATGAGCTGGCGCAGATCACGCGGGAGCTGATCGGATGACGGGCGAAATCTTTACCGGAAACTTCACGCAACAAGAGCCGATCCCGGAAGAGGCCATCGAGGCCGCTGTGGCGGTGATGCGTTCTGGTCGGTTGCACCGCTATAACACTCTGCCGAATGAGGCGGGGGAGGTGGCAATGTTGGAGGCGGAGTTTGCCGCCTACACAGGGGCAAAATATTGCCTCGCTGTGGCCTCCGGCGGCTATGCGCTGGGCTGTGCCTTGCGGGCCTTGGAGGTTCAGCCGGGGGAGCCTGTGTTGACCAATGCCTTCACGCTTGCGCCCGTGCCCGGCGCGATTGCCGCCGTCGGCGCGAAGCCGGTGTTTGTTGGTGTGACTGAGGGGCTGGTGATCGACCTCGATGATCTTCAGGTGAAGATCGCGGAGAGCGGGGTCAAAGTGCTCATGCTCTCGCATATGCGCGGGCACATCGTCGATATGGATGCGCTGATGTATATCTGTAACGGCGCGGGCGTGGCCGTCATCGAGGATTGCGCGCATACGATGGGCGCGCATTGGGACGGGGTGCCGTCCGGGCGGCATGGCGTGATCGGCTGTTATTCGACCCAGACCTATAAACATATCAACTCGGGCGAGGGCGGGTTTCTCATCACGGATGACGAAGAGGTCGCCGCACGGGCGATCATGTTGTCCGGCTCGTACATGTTATATGGCAAACATACCGCCGGACCCGCACCCGAGGTGTTTGAAAAGATCAAATATGAGACGCCGAACGTGTCGGGGCGGATGGATCACCTCAGGGCCGCGATCTTGCGGGTGCAGTTGCGCAACCTGGATGCGCAGGTCGAGAATTGGAACGCGCGCTACCGGGTGATGGAAGAGGGGTTGCGGGACGTTCCGGGGGTGAGCCTGATCCTACGTCCGCAACAGGAGCATTATGTCGGCTCTTCGTTTCAGTTTCTTCTCCTCGACTGGCCGGATGACAAGATTACCGCGCTTGTGAACGGATGTCGGGCGCGCGGCGTGTAACTCAAATGGTTCGGGGCGCCGGAGCCGGTGGCCTTTACCTCGCGCTACGAGAGCTGGCGCTATGCGGAGCCT
>CAXPTW010000033.1:0-13472 GCA_964220165.1 Abyssibacter sp. | reverse complement strand
GTTTGAGTTCATCCAATGGCGTAGACGCTCATAGGCGCGGACAAAGGCCATGCCCGGAAACCCGTCATAGAGATCGTCATTTCCGGCGTGCAAGAGGTCCATAAAGGCCAACAGATCCGGCGTGGACCAGCCGCCGTCGAGGTAATCCTCACAAAAACCGAGATCGCCCTCACGGATCAGGCGCGCGAACACATCGTCGGAGTGGACATTGAGGGTCGCCACAGGCCCCGGCGCGCGCCCGGTCGCGCGAAACACCCGACCATCCGTCAAAACGAAATCCAACCTCCCGCTCTCCATCTTGTTGGCGATCTCGAACACGTTGCTGAAATAGCGCGGCAGGGCCTCGTGTCCCTCCGTGCTTGTGTACACTGTCGGTGTGTCACCCGTCTGTTGTGCGGGCGTGTGGACATCCTCAGTCATGATTGGCCCCCGTTTTTCTCCCTGTTTCTCACAGGGTAGCGGAAACAGCGGCTCTGTCACCCCTTGAGTTGCGCGTAGGCCTCCAACGCCCGTTCGCGCCCCTCTTTCAGGCCGACAACGGGGTCGGGATAGCTGTCGTCGGAGGAAAGTGCCCATGATTTCGGCACGGCCTCAAAGTAGGAAAGCGCGGTTTTCGTCGGCTGAGATGCACCTTCGGCGAGCCAGCGGCGCAGGTACGTCTCGTCCGGGTCGAATTTTTCGACCTGCCTGTCGGGGTTAAAAATCCGGAAATACGGCGCGGCGTCCGGGCCGCATCCGGCCACCCATTGCCACCCCATAGCGTTGGACGCCGGATCCCAATCAATGAGGCACTCCTCGAACCACGCGCGCCCGACGCGCCAATGCACCATGAGATGTTTGGTCAAATAGGAGGCCACGATCATCCGCGCGCGGTTGTGCATCGTGCCCGTCACATACATCTCCCGCATGGCGGCATCGACAAAGCGAATGCCCGTGCGCCCTTGTTTCCAGGCCTTCACCTCAGCGCGGCGCTCGTCCTCGGACCAGGGGAAGGCATCCCAGTCTCCGCGGTGGTTTTTCGTCGCCAAATCAGGCTCATGATACAAAAGATGATAGGCAAACTCGCGCCAGACCAGCTCCTTGACGAAATGCTCGGCCCCTTTTGCGCCCTCTTCCATCGCGCGACGGCCTGCGTGCCAGATCGTGCGCGGGGAAATCTCGCCATAGGTCAGATTCTCGGACAGGCCGGAACAGACAGGCTCCGCAGGAAAATCGCGCCGGGCTTTGTAGTCCTCTGCGTGGTGCTGAATAAACGCCGACAGACGCCCCATGGCGGCTTCTTCGCCAACATGGCAATACGGTTCCACGACAGCCGCCCCGCGCTTCATCGCCGCGCCGAGGGCCCAGTCGTCGAGAGCCTCACTCTCGGGCCAGCTCTTTGGCCAAGAAAGTTCCTGGGATTTCAAGGGGGTGTCGACCTCCCTATCCTTCACCGCGCGCCAAAACGGGGAATAGACCTTGTAATAGCCGCCGGTTTTGGTTTCAACCGTCCAGGGTTCAAACAAAAGATGTGCATTTGAGGAATGCGCCTCAATACCTGCATCTTTCAATGCTTCTTTGACATTTGTGTCGCGCGCGATGGAGTCTTTGTCATACAGCCTATTCCAGTAGACCCCGGAGGCCCCGGTTTCCGCGACCAAGTCGCTCAACACGTCTTTTGCGGCCCCGGAACGCAGGATCACACGCCCGCCTTTGTCCGCAATCCGCTCCATCAAATGCGCGAGACCGAGGCCAAGCCGCCATTTTGGCGCTGCCCCGAGGTCCTCGACGCTTTGGTCACGAATAAAGACGGGGATCACCGCCCCCTGCTCCGCCGCGCGCACAAGCGCCCGATTGTCAGAGAGACGGAAATCGCGGCGGATCCACCAGAGTGCAGTCATGTTAGGCCTTTGTCATATCTCAACTATTTAACGCATCTGCGCGGCAAATAGATCAACGCTTTTACAAAAAAACCGCCCGCGAGATTGCGGACGGCTCTTCGTCAGTCGGGCTGAGGTGCTTAGGCGGCGGCCTCGCGATCCTCGGCCTGCGCGGCCCACATTGCGGCGTATTTACCACCAGAGGTGAGCAAATCGGCGTGGGTGCCGCGCTCAATCACCTCGCCCGCGTCCAGCACCACGATCTCATCGGCATCGGCCACGGTGGAGAGACGGTGCGCGATGGTGATCACCGTGCGCCCCTCGCCCGCGATTTTGAGTGCGCCGAGGATGTTCTGTTCCGTCTGGGTATCGAGCGCGGAGGTCGCCTCATCCAACAACAGGATCGGCGGGTCTTTGAGGAGTGTGCGGGCGATCCCGACCCGCTGCTTTTCACCCCCGGAAAGTTTCAGCCCTCGCTCACCCACTTGCGTTTCATACCCTTCGGGCAGCCCCATGATAAAGTCGTGGATGCGCGCCTTTGTCGCGGCGGCCACGATCTCTTCTTCTGTGGCGCCATCGCGACCATAGCCGATGTTGTAGCGGATCGTGTCGTTGAAAAGCACCGTGTCCTGCGGCACGACGCCGATGGCGCGATGCAGGCTTTCTTGCGTCACATCACGAATGTCTTGGCCGTCGATGGTGAGCCGTCCGCCGGTGACATCGTAGAACCGAAACAACAGCCGCCCGATGGTGGATTTGCCGGAGCCGGAATGGCCGACAATCGCCATCGTATGCCCCGCAGGCACAGTGAGGTCGATCCCCTTGAGAATGGGCCGCGCCGGATCGTAGGCAAATTTGAGCTCCTCAAGCGCCACACGCCCCTCCGTCACGTTCAAATCGGGCGCGCCCGGTTTGTCGGTGATCTCGGCGGGTTGGTGCAACAGGTCGAACATTTCTTCCATATCGACGAGCGCCTGACGGATGTTGCGATACATCGAGCCGAGGAAATTCAAGGGCATGGTGATCTGGATCATGAAGGCGTTGACCATCACGAATTCCCCGACCGTCACGGTCCCATTCTGAACGCCCCAAGCGGCCAAGAGCATGGAGGCCACGAGACCCGAAGTGATGATCACAGTCTGGCCAAAGTTCAGAAAGGCGAGCGAGGTCTCCGTTTTCACAGAGGCGGCCTCATAGCCTTTCATCGCCTGATCATAGCGCGCGGCCTCGCGTTTCTCAGCAACGAAATATTTCACCGTCTCGAAATTCAACAGGCTGTCGACGGCCTTCTGATTGGCGTCCGTGTCGAGATCGTTCATCTCTTTGCGGATTTTCACGCGCCATTCCGTGACCTTGAGGGTGAAGACGATGTAGCTCACAAATGTGGCGAGGAGCACCACGAGGTAGGGCCAGCCCAGTTTCGAGCCGACAATCACGAGGACGATGGCCAGTTCCAAAAACAGCGGCCCGATGGAAAAGACGAGAAATTCCAGGAGGAAAGACACGCCTTTGACGCCGCGCTCCATGATCCGCGACAGCCCGCCGGTTTTGCGCGTGATGTGGTAGCGCATGGAAAGGGCGTGAATGTGATTGAACGTCTCCAAGGCCAGCGCCCGCAGCGCGGCATTGGACACGGGGGCAAAGACGACGTTCCGGAGCTGTTGAAACCCGTTCGCGCCGATCCGCGCCACGCCGTAAGCGACCACGAGACCCAAAGCGCCGATGCTCAGCAATAGGGCCGGCGCGGTGGGATCGCCCGACAGGGAATCCACAGCCCAGCCATAGACCAGAGGCGCGGAGGCCAGCATCGCCTTGGACAGCGCCAGCACGATGAGCGCGATCACAACACGCGTGCGCACCGTTTTGTCGTCTTTGGGCCAGAAATAGGGGATGACCCTGTTGATCACCCGCATGCCGTTTTTCGGACCTTCAGTGGTGGTGAGTTGAACTCTGCCGCGCATGGACTGCCTTTCAGATACCTGATGGGTGGCCTATATGTGCCCATTCGTTTCCGACAGACAAGCCTGACCCCGGTCCCGCAGGATCGCACAGGACCACGCAGCGGGACACTAGGGTCATTGTGAGATCACTCCGGGAGGTCGAACACCTGGCCCGGATAGATGAGATCGGGATTGCGGATTTGATCGCGGTTGGCATCGAACACACGGACATAGAGGAAGCCATCGCCATAGCGCTCTTGCGCGATCTGCCAGAGCGAATTGCCCGGCTGTACGGTCACTGAGGCAATGCGACGTTGGGTTGCGCGCTCGGTTTCCTCGGCTGGGTCTTCTGCGATGTCCCCGGCGGGCAGGACGTCGGCGCTCTCTGTGTCAGAGGCTTCCGACGACATGTCCTCCGCAACCATCTCGTCCGCATCTGTGCTTGCGGTGTTTTCCGCGTCAGGATCGGCCGAAGGGGTATCCGCAATCGCTTTCGGACCGCCTCCGCCGGTCTCTGAGATACCGTCTCCGCCCTGAGCCAGCGCCACGAGATCAGCGACCTCTTCACGTTGGAACGGGATTTCGGCCCGGTTGAGCACCTGTGCTTCATCCCCGACCTGGTCGACGCGCAGGGTGTAAAGCCCCGCCGCCACGTCTTCGAGTTCCTGACGCCATTGGCCGGAGACCTCGGAGGTCGTCTCGGCCACCAGCGCGTCATCGAGATAGAACATGAGCTGCGTCTCTTGCGCCGCACGGCCCGACACGAACACACGGCCCTCGGGATCGTAGCTCACCGCATCGATGCGCAGCTCGGTCGCGGAGGTGCCCTCTTGTTGCAGCACCCGCACGCCGTTTTCATCCGCCATAAGGACCGTCGGTGCCGGTTTCGCGCCGTCGAGGATGTCGCGCGCCACAGAGCCGCCCGTCGCCTGGGCCTGCATCGGGGCACCGCCCTCTGACGGGGCCGCGCCATCGGTGCCTTCTTCTGGCTCGGGCGAGGTGAGGCTCGGGTCCACAGCGGAGATCAGCACGGTTTGCGCACTGGTCCGGACCTCGCCGTTCTGCTCAGTCTCGATCCGCATCTCGCGCGGTGCCGGATCAGAGGAGAGATCAAACAAGAGCACGAATTCGCCCATGACGGTCGCCTCGGTCTCCGCGACGGTTTCCCCATCCACGACAATACGGACCAGAGATCCCGGGGCGGCGCGTCCGGCCACGGTGGTGAGGCCCTCTGCCGGGATACGGACGAGATCGAAGCTTGGCACCTCCGGGTCGTCCGTGGCCTGCGCCATGGGGGCGGCGTCGTCATCAGACGTGGAGTCGGACATCTCCGTCATGTCCCCGTCTGCCGCGCTCTCCTCTGTGAGGGCCTCTGCAAGGGTCTCTGCGCCCTCCTCGGCCTTAGCGACAGGTTCCGCAGCATTGTCAGCAACACTGTCCGTTGCCTCTTTGGAAACATCCAGCGTCACAACCGGAGCCGCCTCTTCGGCGACGGCCGTCTCGACAGAGGGCTCCGTCACTTGCTCAGTTTGAACCACGGGCGTCGGGACACTGTCTTCGGCGCTCTGCATCTCACGCCCCGGATAGGCGATATACAAGGTGTAAACAATTCCGGCACTGACCAACACAGCCGCACCTGCGGCCAACGGGAGATTCCCCTTTGACGACTTGCTCATAGATTTTCCATCCCCAATCGTGCCCACCTTTTGATCGCTTTTTCAGACCGCAAGCACGGCGATCAGGATCTAGGCTTGAGGCAACCTAGCAAGGGGTCTAACAAGGGTCAAAGACTTCCTTTTTGCGAGCCGTTTGATGACATCCTCCCCCTCTTTTTCCGTCTGCGTTTTCTGTGGCTCCCGTCCGGGGATCAAACCCTCCTATGAAGCGGCGGCGACGGAGGTCGGGGAAATGCTGGCAACCGAGGGGTGGCGTCTCGTCTACGGCGCGGGCGATGTGGGCCTCATGGGCGCGGTCGCGCGCGCGGCCCAGGCCAAGGGCGCGGACACCTTTGGCGTGATCCCGACGCATCTCTTGCCCAAAGAGGTCGGCAAGCGCGATCTCACCCGGTTCATCGTGACCGAGAACATGCACGAACGCAAAAAGGTCATGTTCATGAACTCGGACGCGATTGTCGTCCTTCCGGGCGGGGCCGGATCACTTGATGAGTTTTTCGAAGTGATCACCTGGCGGCAAATCGGCCTGCACGACAAACCGATCTTTCTCCTGTCCACGGATGACTACTGGAAACCGCTCGAAGACCTCATGGCGCATGTCATCAAAGAGGGCTTTGCCCCGCTTTCCTCGGCCCAGTTGTATGAGACGGTTCACAGCGTTGGCGCACTGACTGAGGCCCTGCGCGCCGCACGTCCCAGACGCAACACTTGTACGGAATAAAGCGCCAGAGCGATCCAGATCATCGGCATGGCAATCGCGTGCCAATGGGTGAACGGCTCGGCAAAGACGAACACAGCAAGCATGAATTGTAGTGTCGAGTTCCAATACTGTCCCATTCCGACGACGGTCAGGGGCAAACGGCGGGTCGCCGCCGTAAACAGGATCAGCGGCCCGCCAGTGACGACACCAGCCAAAATCAGAAGCCCCGTGGCTTTCCAACTCTGGCCAAACACACCGGCTGACTGCGCCTCGGTGCCGCCCCACCCAAACGTGTGCGCCCCGATGAGAAAGATCAAAGCCATCGGGGTGAGCAGAACAACCTCCGCCGTCACAGACAAGATCGGACCGGCGTCCAAGGTCTTTTTGATCGCGCCATAGGTGGCAAAACTCCCCGCCAACAAAAGTGCCAGCCAGGGCAAAGACCCAAGCCCGACACCAAGCACGGCCACCGCCGAAGACGCGAGGACCACCGCAGGATATTGAAAGCCATGCAAGCGCTCGCGAAACACAACCATCCCGATGAGTGTCGCAACGAGCGGAAAGATATAATAGCCAAAAGAGGCCTCAAGCGCCTGCCCCGACTGGATCGCATAGATGAACATGCCCCAGTTGACCGAAACGAATAGCGCGGCCACCAGCACCTTGCCCGCCTGCGGACCAGTCAACAAATGACGCAGCTCGGTCAGACGCCCCTGTACCGCGATCCAGATGCCAAACAGCACACAGGTCCAGATCGTGCGATGAGCCAGCACTTCAAAGGCGGGCACATCCGCCACCGCCTTATAATAGAGCGGCGACAGACCCCACATGGTCTGGGAAAGAAAGAGGGCCAGATAGCCCTTTTGCGTCTCGGTCATGCGCTACAAAGCGCTCTTTCCGGTCGGTTTGGCAAGCTGACGCATAAGCACAGGATCTGTCAGGGCCTTTGCGAAAACAGATCAATGGCCCGCAGAAAGGTCTCCGCGCCAATGGGAATAAGCTCATCGGGAAAGTCGAAATCGGAGTTGTGAAGCTCCGGCTGATCCTCGCCGGAGCCCAAGAACAGCATGGCCGCCGGGATTTCCGTGCCGAAAAGGCCGAAATCTTCGGAGGGACGCATGGGGATCGCGCCCTCGACCCGCGGGAGGCCTTGTACCGCCTGTTCCAAAAGTGCCGTCGCCTCCGGCGCGTTGACCGAATGGCTAAACGCGTCATGGATTGTGATGACTGGGGCGAACCCCACAGAGGAGGTTTCGATCAGCGCGCGCGCCTCGGCTTCGAGCGCCGCCATTTCCGCATTGAACAAAGTTCGCAAAGTGATCATCAACTCCGCCTCACCGGGGCTGATGCCAAAGGACGGCACGCCCAAACGCGCGTGGGTGACGGTGCAGAGGCGAAAATTTGGATCATTCGTGGGAAGGTCGCGCGCAAGACCCCCGAGCGACGGGATCAGCTCAGAGAGCACCTGCCCCGGAGAGCGCCCATTCTCAGGCCGCGCCGCGTGGGAAGTCTGCCCCGTGAGACGCACGTGCAGGCCCCGTGAGGCACAGGCAACAGGCCCCTCTTTGAGCGCTACTGCGCCGAGAGGCAGTTTGGGCAGGTTATGATATGAAATCGCCATATCGGGTTTCAACGCGGCAAATTTCGGATCGGCCAGAACGGCCCGCGCCCCTGCCCCGGTCTCTTCCGCTGGCTGAAACAAGAGGACCACGCGGCACTCAGGCGCTTGTCGCGACAACGCCATGGCCACCGTGTAGAGCGTCGCCATATGCCCGTCATGGCCGCAAAGATGCCCCACGCCATCGACCTCGGACCGATACTCCGGCCCATGATCCTCAAGGATTGGCAGAGCATCCAGTTCCGCCCGGATCATCAGGGTTTTCGCCCCCGCGCCAAACACGGCGGCCACGCCCGTTCCGCCCAAGCCTTCGATCACCTCCGCCCCAAGCGCCCGCATCCGGCCCGCGATCCGATGCGCCGTCTCGTGCTCCGAACCGGAGACCTCAGGAAAGCGATGCAACTCATGGCGGAGCGCAACGGCCTCGGAAATCATCTCATCGGTGAGGGTCCAACCAAGGGGCCATTGTTCTGTCATGCGGGCGTCTCCCCCCCACAGAGCGTCACGACCGTAATCTCCGGCGGCATGTTTACCCGGATCGGCAATTCGGAACATCCGATCCCGCCCGAAATGATCATGACCCGCCCATCAGAGTCGTAGCGTCCATAGGAAAAGGTTTCATTCTCAGCGGCCATGATGATCGGGGAGCGATTTCCAATGCGGATTTGCCCGCCATGGGTATGGCCCGAGAGCGTGAGAAGACATTGCTCCGGCACATGCGGAAAAATATCCGGCTCATGGGCCAAAAGGATCGCGGGGGCGTCAGAGGTCACCTCGCGCAGGGCCTCTTCGAGATCGTCAAACCCCTCCCCGTCCGGACCCTCGTCATAGGGGCGTTGGTCCGCGAGACCGAGGAGCCACACGTCGCCCCCTTCATGCGCCAGCAACGCGGCCTCATTGTCCAAAAGCGGGATGCCATGATGAGCAAGCGCCTTTTGCGCCACGCAGGGTTCGCGCGATTTGGCCGCGTCGAAATCCTGCCACCAGTCGTGGTTGCCGAGCACCGCAAAGGTGCCGAGGTGACCCGAAAACGACTTGAGCGCGCCGATGATGTCGAATTTGTCGGTATCGCCCCAGGTCCAGCTGTGCGCGGCCCCGTAGTCGCCCAACAAAACCGCCAAATCAGGATTGAGACGATTGGCCTTCGCCACGATCCGCCGCACGCGCGACAGCGGGATATGTGGTGCGCCCGCGTGCAAATCCGAGATGATCACGATCCGCATCGGCGCGCGATCGCCCCAGGCCGGATGTTCGACACGGTAGCGTTTGATCTTGAGCCGCCACGCCGGTTCGATCCAAAGCGCATAAAAAAGGGCCAGGAGCACAACAGCTCCCAGCCCGAGAAGGATATAAAATCCCAACGTCACCTAGATCACATACGGGACGCGACGTTTTCCCAGTTCACGAGCTTGTCGAGGAAGTTCGACAGGTAAACCGGGCGTTTGTTGCGGAAATCGATGTAATAGGAGTGTTCCCAAACGTCACAGCCGAGAAGCGCGGTCTGGCCGAAGCAGAGCGGGTTCACGCCGTTCTCGGTTTTCGTCACTTTGAGGCTACCGTCGGTGTCTTTCACGAGCCACGCCCAGCCGGAGCCGAACTGACCAGCGCCCGCAGCGGCGAACTGTTTTTTGAACTCGTCAACGGAGCCAAAGGACTCGACCAGCGCTTTTTCAAGCTCGCCCGGCATGCCCTTTTCGCCCGGACCCATCATTTCCCAGAATTGGGTGTGGTTCCAGTGCTGGGACGCGTTGTTGAAGATGCCGGACTGCGCAACAGCGTTGGCGTCATAGGTGCCTTTGATGATCTCTTCGACCGATTTGCCTTCCCACTCGGTGCCTGCGACCAGCGTGTTGCCGGTCGTGACATAGGCATTGTGGTGCAGATCGTGGTGATACTCGAGCGTCTCATTGGACATGCCGAGATCGGCCAGAGCGTCATGGGCGTAGGGAAGATCGGGAAGTTCGAATGCCATCTTAAGGGGCCTCCATAGTCAGAATAAGGTGTGCGTTTCTGTCAGGGTCAATACCTGAGCCGATGCCGCCGTCGGGTCAAGGGTGAAACTCTGGAATCATTCCAAAAAATACCGAACACCCCCTGTTCGCCCTTGGGCTCGCCCCACGCCAGCACGCCCCAGCGGCGCATATCCGCTGGAGATGTTTATACAGGACCGGTCTGGGCGTCAGTCCGGGAGGTTGATCTGGATTTCCGGCTCATCGGTCACACCCGGGATGTCTCCCCCGGTCAGGGCGTAGGCGGAAAAGCCCGCAATCACGACGATTGCGGCGCCCAGAACGACGCCAAGGGCCACATTGCCGGACCCTCCATTGTTCTCGCTGCTCATAGCGCAATCTCCTTTGTCTAGGTCATAGGGTTTGCCCCGTTTTGGACGGGTCTCGGTAGGACAACGCCGAAGGGGGCGAAAATGGTTCCGCAAAAAATGCATTTTTTGCAATACGAGGCCCACACAAGGCCCAGGCTCCTCGGCCCTTCGGCCAGGTTGGCGCGCCTGACCTCTGTCCTTATCCTCGAAAACCACGACCGAGCCATTCGGTCACACTCCCGTCATTGGGGGTTCCCCGCCCGCCTCCGGGCCGTTAAAGCTGTGCCTCATAGTTCCCTTTTATGGATGCCGATATATGACATTCTGGATCATCGCCTTCGCCCTCGCGGTTCTTTCCGTCGCCCCGCTCGCCCTCGCGTTGCGGCGCGCGCATGGGATCGGAAGTCAGGACGAAACCCGCGCCGACATCGAGGTCAAGCTCTACCGCGACCAACTCAATGAGGTCGATCGCGATGCCGCCCGCGGGGTGATCTCCGAGGAGGACGCCAAACGCGCCCGTGTCGAAATCTCGCGCCGCTTGCTTGAGGCCGACAAGGCCCGCGCCACGCAAAAGCGCGATATCAAACGCGGGCCGATCTGGGGTGCTGTGGCTCTGGCCGGGATCTGTCTTGGGGCCGGTTTCTGGCTCTACAACGATCTGGGCGTGCCGACCTATGAGGATTTGCCGCTGGAGCGCCGCATCGAACTTGCGGCCGAGAACCGCGCCAATCGCCTGTCTCAGGACGAGATGGAGACGCGCGTGCCCGCGACCCCGCCGCTTGAGGCCCCCGATGAACGTCTGCTCACTCTGATCACCGAACTGCGTAAAGCGCTTGAAGAGCGCCCCGATGATCTTCAGGGCCATCTCCTTTTGGTGCGCAACGAGGCCGCCATCGGCAATTTCCGCGAAGCCTATGAAGCCCAGCAAGAGGTCATCCGCATCAAAGGCGAGGAGGCCACCGCCGGCGATTATGCCGAGCTGGCCGACCTGATGATCATGGCCTCGAATGGCTATGTCTCGCCTGAGGCGGAAACCGCCCTGACCCGCGCCCTGCAACGCGACCCGAACAACGGCGTCGCGATCTATTACACCGGGCTGATGTTTGCCCAGACCGGCCGCCCCGATATGACCTTCCGTTTCTGGCAGCCGCTCTTGTCCAACTCGGAACCGACCGATCCTTGGGTGCCGCCGATCCGCGGCCAGATCGAAATGGTCGCCCAAGCGGCGGGCATTCGCTACACCCTGCCCCCCGTCACCGATGGGCTGCGTGGACCGACCCAGGCCGACATCGAGGCCACCGCCGATATGACGCCCGAAGAGCGCCAGGAGATGATCCGTGGCATGGTGGAGGGCCTGTCCGCCCGCCTCGCCAATGAGGGTGGTTCCCCGGAGGAATGGTCGCGCCTCATCTCGTCTCTCGCCATGCTCGGCGACACCGAGCGCGCGCGCGACATCTGGAACGAGGCGCAGGTCATCTTTGGCCCCGCACCCGACCAATTGGCCGTGGTGCGCGCTGGTGCGGAACGTGCGGGGCTTGTCGAATGAGCCACCTCATCACCGATGACATCGCGGAATTCTCCGCCGCTCTCGCGCCGATGACATCCTTGGCCGGGCTGGACTTTGGCGACAAAACCATCGGTGTGGCCATCTCCGATCGGCTGCGTTCTGTCGCCACGCCGACCGATACGATCCGGCGCAAGAAATTCACCCAAGACGCCGAGGCGCTCCTCAACCTCCTGAGTGCGCGTGAGGTCTCCGGCATTGTCCTCGGCCTGCCGCGCAACATGGATGGCTCCGAGGGGCCGCGCTGTCAGAAAACTCGCGCCTTTGCCCGCAATCTCGGCCAATTGACCGATCTGCCGATCACCTTTTGGGACGAACGCCTATCTTCTGTCGCCGCCGACCGTGCGATGCTTGAGGCCGATATGTCGCGCGCCAAACGCGCCGAGAAAATCGACCAGGTGGCGGCAGGTGTGATCCTACAGGGCGCATTGGATCGGCTGAGGAATCTCTGACATGTCCGACGACATCTGGAAACGCAACGAGATCGAGAGCCCCTGCACCAAAGTGTGTCAGGTCCACCCGGAAACCCGGCTCTGCATTGGCTGTGCGCGTTCGATTGAAGAAATTGGCGGCTGGTCTTCGATGACGCCCGAGGCCCGGCGCACCATCATGGATGAGCTGCCGCATCGGCAGCCAGCGCCAACGACGCGTCGCGGCGGACGCGCCGCCCGGCTGAAACGTCAGATGTGAGTATGTTCACTGCAATGAAAGCCCCTCTTCATTGCAGCCCGAAATACTCAGCCCCACTCATCCCATCAGCGCCTTGCGCAGCATATTGAGCGCGACGAGGATCAAAAAGCCGCCGAACACCCGTTTGAGCGGTTTCGGGTCCATCGCATGGGCGATCTTGGCCCCCAAAGGCGCGGTGATCAGGGTCATCGAGATCACCACAAGAAAGGCCGCGATGTTCACCGCCCCGATGGTAAAGGGCGGCGTAACCTCAGAGGGCAGATCGACAAAGAGAAAGCCGATGACCGAAGGGATCGCAATGATCGCGCCAAAGCCCGCAGCGGTCGCCACGGCGCGGTGGATCGGCACCCCGTAAAGCGTCATGGTCGGCACGCCAAAAGAGCCGCCGCCAATGCCCATGAGCACCGAGAGAAAGCCGATCATCGGCGAGACAACCGCGCGCATGATCCCTTTCGGCATCTCCGAGCCAAGCCGCCACGCGGAATTCCCAAACGCCATATAAAGGCCGATGAACACAGCAACACCGCCGAAAATCATCTGCAACGTCGCGGAGCGCAGCGACGAGGCCACCAAAACGCCGATCACCGCCCCGACGACGATCCCCGGCGCAAAGCTTTTGAGGATCGGCCATTCCACCGCGCCCTTTTTGTGGTGCGAGGACACGGAGCGGATCGAGGTGACGATGATCGTCGCCAGCGAGGTCGCGAGACAGATTTGCATGAGTTGCGGGCTGTCGTAGCCGAGGCCCGCGAAGGCGTAATAAAAGGCCGGGACCAGAACGATCCCGCCTCCGACACCCAAGAGACCCGCGAGAACACCCGCAAAGGCGCCGATGGCGGCGATCAGGGCGGCGAAAGGGAGAAGCGTTGCGATATCCATGAGGGTGCCATTAACGGCAAAAGGCGCCCTTGAGAAGAGCGCCTTTTCGAGAAAACCCTCTGCGTTTACGCGGAAAGGTCGACCACCACGCGGCCTTTGACCTCGCCCTTGAGAATGGCGGCGCCAAGCGCGGGGAGATCGGAGAGGCTCGCGGGTTGGATCATCTTTTCGAGCTGCGCCATCGGCAGGTCCGTCGCGATCCGTTGCCAACACCGCAGGCGGTTCTCTT
>CAXPTW010000032.1:0-18355 GCA_964220165.1 Abyssibacter sp. | reverse complement strand
GCAGCGCTTCCAACGCCACCTTGGCCTTAAACTGATCTGTAAAATTCCGGCGCTTTGCCATTCTCGTATCCCTTCAAAGGTTCGGGATACACCTTAGCTCACTGTCCGATTTCCTGGGACCACTTCACGCGGTAGCAAGCATACTCACGCTTGCTACCGCAATCAGTCCGTTTGGCGAAACATTAATATTCATTCAACCATTTATTGTCGCAATCGTAGCTTCAGGCATAGCCTTAATGTCAGGCCTTGGATCTGGCGTTGCAACATTTGCATTAATAGCTACATTTATTGTAGCCTCTTCGTTCTCCGGCGGCATGACAGTCACCTTGTTATTCGCATTCCCAATTGTGATCGCAATAGTTGTCGCTGGAAAAGTGAGGAGCACATTCAACGTGCTCAAAGCTGATTATCCCAGGCAAGCTAGTCTGATCGCGACCCTGCCCAATCTTATTGCGCTTATTGCCTTCGCAATTTTTTTTGACCTGAATACACTTAGCTCTGAAACGCAAGTTCTACTTCTGTTCTTCGGCCTTGCACCAATCCTCAACTCTATTTTCGATACACTTAGCTATGCGGCAACGATCGCCCTCGGAGCGAGAGGACATCGCAGTTACCCGCTGCTGTGGGGCTTGCTCGATGCGGTCGTTGCAGTTGTTCTTTTTATTGGCCTAGGGGCCGCATTTGTTATTGGAATATCACTGCTCGAACGTCTGTCTAGTGCAGATTTGCTTGACCTCGGGACGATACTCGAACAAGCGGGAGATTTCATAACCTATTGGTGGCTCTATGCCATGCTGTTTTCAACGGCTCTCCCCACCCTACTCCATATCGGCATCGCTTCTTTGAGCCTTCGAAGTCTTATGTTTCCGGAATTGCAGGGCTGGCTCGCGCAGCAGATCAGAGCTGCGCAAGAAGGCAATGAAACCGCTAGTGTGATTGCCCCGATAGCTCTTGGCGCGATTTGGACGCTCTGCCTCTGCATTGGTTTTGGTGCCCTTGCTCTGTTTGTCTGGCTTGCGAGTGGCGGTATCGCTCACGCATTGGGCCTTTATCGTGACATTCTCCTTCACATCGCGATCTGGATCAGAGGCGTATAAGCACCCCTCCGCTCACCCTCCCCCCCGCGACAAACTCCGCAATTGCCAGAAACCGGAGACTCAGGCATTCTTAACGACATATTCACCAAAACGGCGGACCCTGCGGGTGTGTGGGCGTGAGACGTTCCAGCCAGCATGCAAAAGACGGGGCCACGCATTGGCATGAGAGGCAGAGCTATGAAAAAATCCCTAACCGTATTGACCCTGATCGCCGCCGGGTTCACCGCGACACTGTCGCCGGTGTCGGCAACGGCTGGCACGATTGAGCGCGCCTGCATGTCCTCGGACCGCGCCGCGAACAACCGCGCGCTCTGTGGCTGTATCCAGCAGGTCGCCGATATGACGCTGACCAATAGCGATCAACGTCAGGCCGCGAAGTTCTTTAAAGACCCGCAGCGGGCGCAGGACATTCGCCAGTCGGACAACGCGAGCCACGAGGCGTTTTGGCAGCGGTACAAAGCCTTTGGCAACACCGCCGCGCAATATTGCGGCTAAGGTTGGCCGCGCTCTGACGTGGAGCTTTACACGCCCCTCAACACGCTCAAACCCGTCGGGCCAGAGATCTGGATCGCCGACGGGCCTGCCGTACCGTTTTACGGGATCAGCTTTCCGACACGGATGACGGTGATCCGCGTGGGCGGGCGGCTCTGGGTGCATTCGCCCATCGCGCTCGATGACGGGTTGCTCGCGGAGATGGCGGCGCTTGGGCCGGTCGCGTGGCTGATCGCGCCCAATCCGATCCATTACGTGTCGATGGACAGTTGGTCCAAACGGTTTCCGGACGCGGAGGTTCTCGCCGCGCCGGGGGTGAAAGAGCGGGCGGCGAAATTCGGCGTGCCCTTCCCGCGCCACACGGTTTTGACGGACGCCGCGCCGGAGGGTTACGCCCAAGACATTCGCCAACGCGTGGTCAAAGGCCACAGGGTGCTCCACGAGGTGGTGTTTTTCCACGAAAGTTCGAAAACGCTGGTTCTGACCGACTTGATCGAGAATTTCGAGGCGGAAAAGGTTGGAAAAGTGAAAGCCCTGTTCATGCGGCTCGCGGGTATTCTTGACCCGGACGGCAAGGCGCCCATCGACATGCGCAACTCGTTCAAGTCGAAAAAGAAAGCCCGCGCGGTGATCCGGGAGGTGATCTCTTGGGCGCCGGAAAAAGTGATCCTGAGCCACGGGCGGTGGTATGACCGTGACGGGACAGCGGAGCTCAAACGCGCGTTTCGCTGGTTACTTTAGCCTGGTGACTTTAGCGTCGCGAGAAGGCCCTCGGAGGCAGCTTCGATCAGGTCGAGAGCTTCATCGAAATCACGGGTGTAATAGGGATCGGGCACGGATTTGACGCCGGTCTCAGGCGCGTAGCCCATCATCAGGGTGACGGGAGTCTCGGAGCCGGAGGGGCGTAGGCGCTCGATGTCGCGCAGGTTGTTTTCATCCATCGCCACGATGAGATCGAACCCTTTGAAATCCGACGCGGTGATCTGGCGGGCGCGGAGGTTGGACATGTCATAGCCGCGCGCCTTGGCGGAGGCCTGCATCGGGCCGTAGGGGGGCTCGCCCACGTGCCAATTGCCGGTGCCCGCACTGTCCAAGAGGACTGGGAGACCCGAGGCGCTGGCCTTGGCCGCGAACACCGCCTCAGCGGAGGGGGAACGGCAAATATTGCCGAGACAGACGAAGAGAATTTTCTGCATGTGGTGTCCTTTCGGGGGCACGCTACCCTTGCGAGGCGGGGGGCCGCAAGGCAGGGTAACCAGCAGTGGAGGGCGAACTATGTCACAGCGAAATCTAGGCGGAATTTTCATTTTGTCAGGGGCGGGATTGTCGGCGGAGAGCGGGCTCAAGACCTTTCGCGCCGAAGACGGCCTCTGGGAGGATCACCGGGTGGAGGATGTGGCGACGCCGGAGGCGTTTGAGCGCGACCCCGTGTTGGTGCAACGGTTCTACAACATGCGCCGGGAGCAGGCGGCGAAGGCCCAACCCAACGCGGCGCATGAGGCGCTCGGGCGGTTGCAGGCGGAGTATGGCGGGCCGGTGTACCTTGTGACGCAGAATGTGGACGACCTGTTGGAACGCGGCGGCGCGCGAGAGGTGATCCATATGCACGGGGCCTTGAACAACGCGCTTTGCGCCGCCTGCGGTCATCGCTGGCCCGCGCCGATGGTGATGGAGGTCACGGCCCCCTGCCCGTCCTGCGCCAAACCTGCGACCCGGCCGGACATCGTCTGGTTCGGGGAAATCCCCTATCACATGGACGCCATTCAGGACGCGCTGGAAGACAGCGATCTCTTTGTGTCGATCGGCACATCCGGCGTCGTCTACCCGGCGGCGGGGTTTAGCCAGATGGCGCGAGCCCTTGGCATTCGGACGATGGAGTTGAACCTGGAGGCCTCGGGCGGACGGTTCGACGAGGTGCGTGAGGGGATGGCGTCTCAGGTGGTGCCTGAGTGGGTGGCGGAGGTTTTGGGCGGCTGATGGGGAGAGATTTGAGTATTTTAGCCAAGAAGAAGCCAGCAGCCTCAACCAAATGGTAACCACTCGTGGCGCAAACTTCTCTCGCGGAACAGGCGGGAGCGCCGATGGCCGTCCAAGGAGAAGACGCGCCGGTTCGTGTGGCTCAATCCCCTTCCGAAAGCCCGCCACTGTGCGGCATATCGGCAACCGGCGCGCACCTAAAGCGCGCGTTCTCATCTTCTTCTTGGTCTAAATACTCACCCTCTCACCGAAACGCCGGGCCGTGCACCCATGTGGAGAGCGAATAGCGTTCGCCGGAGGTGACAGGTGTCACGCGGTGCAGGACGAAGGATGGAAACAACACGGCGGAACCGCGGGTGCGGTCAGATTCGCGAATGTTGGCATCGGGTTGCAGTTCGAGCGCGCCACCGGTGTAGTCGGACGGCTCGGAAAGTTGCACCACCATGGTGAGTTTGCGGCGCGAGGCGAGTGCGCCCTCGCCGATGTCGGAATGCCAGGTGAAATGGCCCTGACGTTCGGCGCCGTAGCGGGCGACCTGGGGGCTTTCACCAAACTCGGTCAGCGCAAAGTCGAAATGGGTGCGGTTGGCGTCCGCCACCAGCCCCATGATCCGGTCCATGATCCAGTCTCCGCCCGCGCGCTCATCGAGCCAAGCGAGATCGGCGCGGCGCAGGTTATGATCGGAGCGGTTGTTGACGAGACCGGCGTCCGCGAGGTCGTCCTCACGGGCCAGCGCAATGATCGCATCACACTCGGCGGGCGAAAACGCCGCCTCGAACGCATAGACACTCAGCATCTTTTACGAACTCTTCAATTTTCCAGAGGGGTGCGCACAACGGGCCGAAATATCCCGCAGCACAGCTGAGCGTCATTTACGCGTTTTTCCGCGTCGCGCAAGAAAAAAGGCACGCCCGAAGACGTGCCTTTCCACAGTAGAATATCAAAGACGTCAGTTGGTCGCCTGACCGTGCTGCATGCCGGTGCCGTCCATGGGCATCATGCCCTCTTCGGTGCGCTCCAGATCGACCGGCATTTCCACGGTGATGTCGCCCGCTTTTTCAAAGGTAAGCGTGACGGTGACAGTATCGCCCTGTTGCATCGGCTTCAGGAGGCCCATGAACATGACATGATCGCCGCCACGGGCGAGCGTATGGGAGCCGTGGGCGGGGACAGTGAAGCCCTCCGGCACATGCATCATCTTCATGATGCCGTCGCCCATGTCTTTGTGGGTGTGCAGTTCCGTGATTTTCGAGATGTCGCCTTTGGCGTCAATGAGTTGGTCATCCTCGTCGCCGGAGTTCTCGATCACGAAAAACGCCGCGCCCGCCTTGGCCATCATGCCGGAGGAGCGGGCATAGGGGTCGACGATGGTGATCTCTGCGAAAGCCGGCAGCGCGAGGGTGCAGGCCGCGAAGCCCGCCAGAAGGGTGGTTTTGAGTGTCATAATCTTGGTCCTTGGGTATCTGAGAAAAGAGTGCGGTCTCAGGCCAAAGGAGGGGCACGCGCACGCGGACGCGGCGGCACGGTCTCATGTGCGGACTGGGCAACGATCTGCGGCGCAAACTGGATGGCGCGCCGCTCGGGCGGACGCAGGTCGAATGCGTCGTTGAGGCCCGCGAGGACGGAGAGCGCACAATCGGGACAAATGTGGCTCGGTCCGATCGGTTGACCGTCGGCATCGGTGAGGACCGTGACAGGTCCGGTGCCGGTACAGAGCACCACCGCGCCAGAGGCGTCGCGCATCGTCCCGCGCGCCACAGCCATGGACTGGGACGTGACGATCAGCAGGAAGGCGACAAGAACGGCCTTTATGGTGCGGTGGATGTTCATCGTGCGCGCACTCTAGCGATCCGGGCGGGAAAGAAAAGCGACATGAGCGCGCAGGCGCGATCCCTCGCCGACCCTCTCCCGAGGCACAAAGAAAAACCCCGCGCAGGACACCTGCACGGGGCTTTCAAAGTCGATCTCAAGAGACTTAGGCGGCAGCTTGGGCTTTCGCGATGTCTTTCTTGATTTTCAGAGCGTTCGTGGACAGCTCGTCGTCCTTGGCTTTGGCAAGGAAGGCGTCCAGACCACCGCGGTGGTCAACGGAGCGCAGAGCAGCCGCGGAGATACGCAGCTTGAAGGAGCGGCCGAGGGTTTCCGAAATCAGCGTCACATCGTTGAGGTTCGGAAGGAAACGGCGGCGGGTTTTGTTGTTGGCATGGCTGACATTGTTGCCAGTCATCGGGCCTTTACCGGTCAGTTCGCAACGACGCGACATGGGTTTATCCTCGTTTCACTGGCGAAAGCGTCAAACGCCCCCGCGAATTCTTAAGACTCAGTTTCTGTCTTGATCGGCCCCCTTTTACGCGCCCGCCGCGCGGACGCAAGTCCGAAAAGCGGTCAGGATCACGGGAAAAGGCCGATTTCCAACAGGAAAGGACACCGCCCGAGAGCAGCGCCCGAAATTCAGTTCGCGGTGCATAGGCGATCCCGGGAGAATCGTCAAGGGCTTCTCACCTCTCTCCCGACAGGCGCGCAACTTTTTCCGGGCGGGCACGTTGCACGCCACAAAAACGGACGGATTTAGCCGTGTTGAAGCGCCGCCAGGACATCCGCCGCCGCGTGGCCGGGGGTGATTTCGCCCTTTGCCACTTTGGCAGCGAGGCCGGTGATCATGGATTTGAGCGGTTCTTTTTCGAGCTGCGACAAGAGACCGTGGCGGATGTCTTGGCCGAACCAATATTCGGCCTGCTCGGAGCGGCGTTTGTCAAAGAACCCGTTTTCGCGGCGCCAGTCGGCGAGCGTGTTCATCTCACCCCACGCCTCTTGCAGGCCGCGTTCTTCGATGGCGGAGACCGTCATCGCCTTAGGGAAGTCTTGCGGGTCTTGCGGGCGTTTGCGGATGAGGCGAAGCGCACCGGCGTAATCGGCGCAGGTGCGTTGGGCGGCGGGTTTGAGATCGCCGTCGGCTTTGTTGACCAAAATCAGATCGGCCATTTCCATGATGCCGCGCTTGACGCCCTGCAATTCGTCGCCGCCCGCAGGGGCGAGGAGGAGGAGGAAAAGATCGGACATCTCGGAGACCACGGTCTCGGACTGGCCGACGCCAACCGTCTCGATCAGGATGAGGTCATAGCCCGCCGCCTCACAGAGCGCGACGGCCTCACGGGTCCGCCGCGCGACACCGCCCAGCTCGGATTGCGAGGGAGAGGGACGGATGAAGGCGTTTTTCTCGCGAGAGAGCATCTCCATCCGGGTTTTATCGCCCAAAATAGAGCCGCCAGAGCGCGAGGACGAGGGATCGACGGCCAGAACGGCGACTTTCAGCCCCTCTTTGATGAGCATCATGCCGAAGCTTTCGATAAAGGTGGATTTGCCCACCCCCGGCGTGCCCGACAGCCCGAGACGAAGCGCCTGACGCCCGCTTTTGCCCACAGTCTCCATCAGCTCGATCGCCTGCGCCCGGTGATCGGGGCGCGAGCTTTCCACAAGCGTGATAGCGCGGGCCAAGGCGCGGCGGTTTCCGGCGATGACCTGATCGGCGAGGTCTTTCAGATCCATGACGGGCCTTTCTGTCTCTCTGCTCCCTTTGGCCTTTGACATGCACATTTCCCGGTGCGGTGTCCAGTGCGGTGCGGAGGGAGGGGAGTATTTGGGCTGCAATGAAGATCAGACGCTTTTCTCCCTCTTCGAGATCGCGGATAAGGGCGGGATGGAACGCTTGCCGATTGATGATGTGCTACCAGAGCTGGTGTCTGCTGTGAGAGCGGAGGGCCGCGCCGTGCTTATGGCGCCGCCGGGGGCGGGCAAGACGACGCGGGTGCCTTTGGCGCTTTTGCCGCATGTGACGGGAAAGATCGTCATGCTGGAGCCGCGCCGGTTGGCCGCGCGCTCGGCGGCGGAGCGAATGGCAAAGACATTGGGCGAACGCGCCGGGGAAACGGTCGGCTACCGCATCCGGGGCGAGGCGAAAGTGTCGAAATCCACGCGGATCGAAGTGGTGACCGAGGGGATTTTGACCCGGATGTTGCAGGGCGACCCGGAGCTGGCGGGTGTCGGCGCGGTGATCTTTGACGAATTTCACGAACGCAGCCTCAATGCCGATCTGGGATTGGCGCTGACCTGGGAGGTGCGGCAGGCGATTCGTGACGATTTGGCGATTGTGGTGATGTCGGCGACACTGGATGCGGGGCCTGTGGCCGCGCTCTTGGACGATGCGCCGGTGGTGCGCTCCGAGGGCCGTGCTTATCCGGTGGAGACCCGCTGGCTGGACGCGCCGATGGCGAAGGGGCGACGATTGGAAGAGGCCTGTGCTGATCTGGTGGTTCAGGCAGTGACAGAATGCGACGGGTCAGCATTGGTGTTTTTGCCGGGAGAGGGCGAAATCCGGCGGGTGCAGGCGCGGCTAGAGGGCCGTGTGCCGAAAGACTGCGCGCTCCGGCCCCTGTTTGGCGCGATGTCCTTTGCGGATCAGCGGGCGGCGATTGCCCCAGTGAAAGAGGGGCGCAAGATTGTGCTCGCGACCTCGATTGCGGAGACCTCTTTGACCATCGAAGACGTGCGGATCGTGGTCGATGCGGGCCGCGCGCGGCGGGCGCGCTTTGACCCCAGCTCCGGCATGTCGCGACTTGTCACGGAACGGGTGTCCCGGGCCGAAGCCGAACAACGGCGGGGCCGCGCGGGGCGTGTGTCCGAGGGCGTGTGTTTTCGCCTCTGGACCAAGGGGGAGGAAGGCGCCCTGCCCGCCTTTGCCCCGGCGGAGATCGAGACCGCCGACTTGTCGGGATTGGCGTTGGAACTCGCGCTATGGGGTGCGCAGGAGGCGGATTTGGCCTTCCTGACGCCACCACCAGAGGGGCCGCTGGCGGAAGCGCGGGCGCTCTTGCGTGGGTTGAATGCGCTTGACGCAGAGGGGCGGATCACGGCGCATGGCAAGGCGATTGCGGCCCGACCGCTCCATCCGCGACTTGCACATATGCTGCAAACGGCTGGCGCACAGGCGGCGGATTTGGCGGCTTTGTTAAACGAACGCGATCCTTTGCGGGGTGCGGGCGCGGATTTGGCGTTGCGCATCCGGGCACTCACCTCTCCGGGGAATGCGGATCGCGGCGTGATCGAACGGGTGAAACAAGAAGCCAAACGGCTCCGGCAGGGATTGCCCAAAGCGGAACAGATGAGCCTCGGCGAGATGGCCGCGCTGGCCTATCCGGACCGGATCGGCCTCAGACGACCCGGCGATCAACCGCGCTACCTATTGTCCGGCGGCAAGGGCGCGGTGATGCCGGAGACGGATGACATGGCCTCCGCCCGGCTCATTGTTGTGACCGATACGGACGGCGCGGCGCGGGATGCGAAAATCCGGCAAGCGGTGCAGATCAGTGAAAGCGAGCTGCGCGGGCTGTATGGCGACCAGATTTCGTGGGTCGAGGTGTGCGATTGGGACAAGCGCGAGAAACGCGTGGTGGCGCGGCGGCGCGAGATGTTCGGTGCGCTCGTGCTCGATGACCGGCAATGGAAAGACGCGCCAAGCGAGGCCGTCGCGCGCGGCGCTTTGGTCGGGCTACGTCAGATCGGCCTGCCGTGGACAGAGGCGGCGCGGCGGTTTGCGGCACGCGTGGCTCTGATGGGCGCCGACTATCCCGACATGTCGGAACCGGCGCTCTTGGAGACGCTGGAAGACTGGCTTTTGCCCTATCTCAAGGGGGCAAAGACGGAGGGGGCGCTCAGGGCGCTTGATATCACCGACGCGCTCAGGGGCATGCTCGATTGGGACCAGATGCAAAAGCTCGACCGCGAGGTGCCGGGCGCGTTCGAGAGCCCGGTGGGGCGCAAGCTCCCGATTGATTATTCGGGCGAGCACCCGGAGGTCACGGGGCGATTGCAGGAGTTTTTTGGCACGACCGTGCACCCGACCGTGGGGCCGAAACGCGTGCCGCTCAAGGTGGTGCTCACCTCGCCCGCGCATCGTCCGGTGCAGGTGACGACGGACCTGCCGAATTTCTGGAAAACGTCCTACGCCGATGTGCGCAAAGACATGCGGGGACGCTATCCGAAACACCCGTGGCCGGAAGACCCGACAGAAGCCGATCCGACGCTTCGGGCGAAGCGGCGCGGGACTTAGCGCGGTTCAACGAGAGGCGATCAACTCGCGCCAGAACAGCGGCGCGAGGAGCGCGTAGACCGTCGCCATTTCCAGACGCCCGAGATACATGCCGAGGCTCAAGACCACCTTGGGCGCGGCGGCAAGCGTGGCGAAATTGCCCGCAGGCCCAATGATGTCGCCCACGCCGGGGCCGACATTGGCGAGCGCGGTGAGCGCGCCGGAGGTGGCGGTGACCATATCGAGGCCGAGAAAGCTCAGGAGCGAGGCCATGACGCCGAAGGTGGCGGCATAGAGCACGAAAAAGGCGATGACGCCGGAGAGGGCGTCCGGGGCGACGGGGCGGCCCTCATAGCGCACAAACAGGATGCGGTGGGGGGCGTGGCTTTGCCGGATGCGGGCGATCATGGCCCGGCCTGCGACGAGCCAGCGCATCGCCTTGGCCCCGCCTGCGGTCGAGCCGGTCGCGCCCCCGACGGCGGTCAGGACGAAAAAGGCCGTGACGGCAAATGGACCCCAAAGCGTGTAATCCGCGCTGGCGTAGCCCGTGGTGGTGACAACAGAGACGACGTTAAAGGCCACGAGGCGGAGGGCATCCGTGAGGCTGTCACCATGGGTGAGCATGAGCCATCCGGCCAGAACCCCGATCGAGAGGCCAAGCGCGCGGAGCATGGCGACGACCTGTTCGGAGCGCCAATTGCCCTGACGCAACCCGCGAATATACCACGAAAACGGCAAGGCCCCCGCGAGCATGAAGGCGGTGCAGACCCATTGCAGATAGGCGCTGTCGAAATGGCCGAAAGAGGCGTCATAGCCGGAATAGCCGCCGGTGGAGAGCGTCGTGAGCGCATGGGTCAGCGCGTCAAAGGGCGACATGCCGCCGAAGAGGTAGAGAAGCCCGCAAAGGACGATCAAGGCGAAGTAAATCTGGAGCGTGGCGGAGGCGAACATGGTCGCGTTGCGGAGCTCTTTGCCGCCGGTTTCGGAGCTTTCCGAGCGAAAAAGCTGCATCCCGCCCACTTTGAGGATCGGGAGGAGGGCGATGCCGGTGACGATAAAGCCGACGCCACCGACGGCCTGCAAAACCGCACGCCAGAGGATGATGCCATGGGGCGTCTGATCGAGGCCGGACATGACGGTGGATCCGGTGGTGGTGATGCCGGACATGGCCTCAAAAAACGCATCCGGCAGGGAGAGGCCGTAGAGAAAGAGCGGCGCTGCGCCACAGAGCGCGGCGACCATCCAGACGGAGGAGGTCAGGAGAAAGGTGTGGAGCGGGCGCAAGCCGTCGGTGCGGGGCGTGGCGGCGAGGGCCAGAGCGCCGCCCAGAAAGCCGGTCGCAAAGGCGGCCTCTTCGAACACACCCTGCGTGCCGGGGTAGATCAGCGCGATCACGCCCATGAGGAGCGCGAAAAACAGCATCACCAGACCGTTGATGAAAATGACGAAGCTCATCTGCGACCTCTCGCCGACCCGTCCCTTCCGGGCCTATTGCGACGTAAAAATCACAGGAGGCCCTGTTATGGCAAGGGCGCTTTGATCACAGTTCCGCGGCGCTATGCGCGGTTTGACCGCCCCAGGGACCGTGTTGGCCGACGCCACCGTCGATCCGCTCAAACCCATGCGCGCCAAAGAAATCGCGCTGCGCTTGGACGAGATCGGTGGTGCCGCGCGCTTGGCGCAGGGTGTCGAAATAGGCCAGAGCATTGGCAAAGGCGGGCATGGGCAAGCCGGTGGTGGTCGCGTAACACATCACGCGGCGGAGCGCGGCGACACCGTTTTGGACCAGCTCGGCAAAGCGCGGGGCGAACATGAGTTGGCCGTGGGGAAGGCCTTCGCGGATCGCGCTTGCCATGTCATCCAGCAGCGCGGAGCGGATGATACAACCCTCGCGCCAGACCTCGGCGGCGGTGGCGAGATCGGTGTCCCAGCCGTATTCCGCGGAGGCAGCGGCAAGGATTTTGAACCCTTGGTCATAGGCGATGATTTTCGCGGCCAGAAGCGCGGCCTCCAAATCCGCCTCAGTCGGGAGCGGCGCGGCCTCGAGCGGGGTTTGAGAGAAGAGCGCCGCCCCGGCTTCGCGCGTCTCACGTTCAGAGGACCAAGAGCGCGCGGCCACGGCGGCCTCAATGGTCGAGGGCGACTGGCCAAGTGTGATCGCCTCAATCGCGGTCCAACGTCCGGTGCCCTTTTGCCCGGCCTTGTCGACGATGACGTCCACGACCGGTCCGCCGGTCTTTTCGTCGGTGGCGGAGAGCACCTTGCCGGTGATCTCGATCAGGTAGGATTTGAGAACACCTTTGTCCCAGGTTTCAAACAGCGCGCCGATCTCCGCCGCGCCCATGCCACCACCATCACGCAAGATGCCGTAGACCTCGGCGATCATCTGCATATCGGCGTATTCGATGCCATTGTGCACGGTTTTGACAAAGTGCCCTGCCCCGTCCGGCCCGAAATGCGCGGCACAGGGGGCGTCGTCGTGTTTGGCGGCGATGGCTTCGATGATGTCGCGGATCGCCTCGTAGCTTTCCGCATTGCCGCCGATCATGATGGAGGGACCATGGCGCGCGCCCTCTTCGCCGCCGGACACACCCATGCCAAAGAATTTCAGCCCCTTGTCGCGCAAAGCGGCCTCGCGGCGGCGGGTGTCGTGGAAATTGGCGTTGCCCGCATCAATGATCATGTCGCCCGGATCGAGATGGGGGATGAGGCTTTCGATGACCGCATCAACGGGCGCGCCAGATTTCACCATGATGATCACGGCGCGGGGCGAGGTGAGGTTTGCGGCCAGTTCCTCATAGCTTTTGGTCGGCACCAGACGCGCGGCGAGATCCGGCTGTTGGACAGAGGCGATAAAGGCGTCCGTGACCTCGGTCGTGCGATTGAACACGGCCACGGGAAAGCCGTGATCCGCGATGTTCAGAGAGAGGTTTGCCCCCATCACTCCAAGGCCGACGAGACCGATACGTGCGTTGGGCATGGGGAAGCCTCCTTAAAGCAAGTCTTTATCTATTTCGGGCATCTTCAAAGATGCGACGCCGCACAGAGGTAAGGTTTATGAGGATTTTGGCAAGGGAGGCACACACGGGGAGCATAAGAAAACTTGAACTTGCGGCAAGGCCGCCCTATGTATATACGCAAGATAGACAAAAAACACAGGCACACCATAACCATGCCACCGCTTTTGAAATCCGCCTGGGAGGGTGTGATTGATCCCCTTCTGCGCCGCCCGAACCGGGTGCAATCCGCCGCTCTGTGCTGGCGGGAGGGAAAGCGTGGCAAAGAGGTGCTTTTGATCACCTCGCGTGACAGTGGCCGGTGGATCATCCCGAAAGGCTGGCCCATTGAGGGTCTCGACGGCGCGGACACCGCCGCGCAAGAAGCCTGGGAAGAAGCCGGGGTGAAACCCGCGAAGGTGCGCCACAAGCCCATTGGCATGTATCACTATGTCAAAAAGCTCGACAACGGGTTGATGGCCCCGATTGAGACCACGGTCTATCCGATCGAGGTGGATCATCTGGAAAAAGAGTTCCCGGAGCGGACGGAGCGCAATCGGCGCTGGATGGCCCCGAAACAGGCCGCGCAACTCGTCGAAGAGCCGGAACTTCAGGATCTTTTGCGCGACTTCTGAGCCCGTCCCCGCTTTCCCCTCAAAACCGTCTTGCCTCACCCGCGCAGAGTTTGTGCGGTGTTTTGACCATATTCCTTGAAATCGTGCCCTTCTCACGGTAGCGACACGCGAAACGTAAAGGTTTTGTGACAATTTTCGCATGAAACACCCCTGTCTTTGGGCCATGCAACAAGCGTCACATCACAGAAACATCGTTTGGTGAGGGGACACGGGGACTATGGCGCAACCTGACAATCAGGACAAACAGTGGCGCACACTGGATAAAGACCTCAATCGGATCAGCCAGGTGGAATCGGCCGCCTTTCACATCGCCCGGCCTATGGTCGGTCTCGGTGTGGCATTGGCCTTTATCATCGTGGCCGGTCTCGCGGCGGCGATGCTTTTTGGCGGGGAGCAAGGCTCTTTCGTGGTGATGGCCGCAGCCGCGCTTGGCGCCTATATGGCGATCAACATCGGCGCGAACGATGTGGCCAACAACATGGGGCCCGCCGTGGGGGCGAATGCGCTCACCATGGGCGGGGCCATCGTCATCGCCGCACTCTGCGAAAGCGCAGGCGCGCTCTTGGCCGGGGGCGATGTGGTCTCCACGATCTCCAAGGGCATCATCGACCCCTCCTCTATGGAAGACAGCCGCATCTTTATCTGGGCGATGATGGCGGCACTTTTGTCCTCCGCGCTTTGGGTCAACCTCGCCACCTGGATCGGCGCGCCGGTATCCACCACCCACTCTGTTGTGGGCGGCGTCATGGGCGCGGGGATCGCGGCGGCGGGCTTTGCCACGGTGAACTGGGCCTCCATGGGCACGATTGCGGCAAGCTGGGTCATCTCACCGCTTTTGGGTGGTTTGATCGCCGCAGGCTTCCTGTGGTTCATCAAGGCCCGCATCATGTATCAGCCGGACAAAATCGCCGCCGCGCGCCGCTGGGTGCCGGTGCTGATCGGCATCATGATGGGCACCTTTGCCACCTATCTCGCCGTGAAAGGCCTCAAGAAAATCATCGCGATTGATCTGCCGACGGCCCTGCTCATCGGGGCTGCTGTGGGGGCGCTCTGCTATGTCGGCTCTGCGCCTTTGATCCGGCGTCAGTCCGAGGGGCTGGAAAACCGCAACAAATCGCTCAAGGTGTTGTTTGGCCTGCCTCTGGTGATCTCCGCAGCCCTCCTGTCCTTTGCCCATGGCGCGAATGACGTGGCCAACGCGGTCGGCCCGCTCGCCGCCATCGTCCACGCGAACGCCTTTGGCGAGTTCGCGGGCAAGGTGAACATTCCCCTTTGGGTGATGGTGATCGGGGCCTTCGGGATTTCCTTTGGCCTCATTCTCTTTGGTCCGAAACTGATCAAGATGGTCGGCAGCCAGATCACGAAACTCAACCCGATGCGCGCCTATTGCGTGGCCCTCTCCGCCGCCATTACCGTCATCGTGGCGAGCTGGCTGGGCCTGCCGGTGTCTTCGACCCATATCGCCGTGGGCGGCGTGTTCGGCGTGGGCTTTTTCCGCGAATGGTATCACGAGAAACGCCTCGATGAGGCCGCCCGCACCAAATCGACCAAACGCATCGCCGCCGAGGAACGCCGCCGCCGTAAGCTTGTGCGTCGCAGCCATTTTATGACCATCGTCGCGGCCTGGATTATCACCGTCCCTGCGGCGGCCCTGCTCTCTGCAATAGTCTTTTGGCTGCTCTCGCATCTGACGACCTAAACAGGGCAGAAGATCATGAGACATAAAACACAGGGCGCCCAATCGGCGCCCTGTTTTGTGTCTCCTCTCTCGAATTCCGAAAGGACCGGTGGAGCATCGGGGTTGACCTCGGCGTCCCGACACCTGTCGTTTCCGGCCAGCTGTGGGCCACGCGCGTTTGTGGTAGACTGTTCGCATGGGAGGGGGTCCCAATGACACATATGAATGGAAAACGCGACGCAGCCGAGAGCTTTGCAGCGCGCTATGACCGGGTGATGGTTCCGGTCATTTTTCGCCCTTGGGCGCAGGAGTTGCTTCGCCGATGCCCTGCACAAACAGGCACGGATATCCTAGACCTGGCCTGCGGTACGGGGGCCGTCACACGCGAAATCATCGCCTCAGGCGCAGAACCCGCGTCGCTCACCGGGGCAGATATGAGCGAGGACATGCTTGCCGTGGCGCGAACGCGCGCCGAGGAAAACGGGATCACCGCGGCATGGACCGAAGCGGTTGCCGAGGCCCTGCCCTTTGATGATCAAAGCTTTGATCTCGCCTATTGCCAACAGGCCCTGCAATTTTTCCCCGACCGGGTCGCCGCCCTCCGCGAGCTCAACCGGGTCTTACGCAACGATGCCCGCGTCGCCTTTTGTGTGTCGCGAAGTCTTACTGAGAACCCTCTTCTCGCGGCGCAGGCGAGCGCCTTGGAGATTCATGTCGGCCCCGCCCCGGCGGCGGCAGTGCGCGCGATTTGTAGCCTGTCAGACCCAGAGGTGATCCGGCACGATTTCGAGGCGGCGGGGTTCCAGGAGATCGAGATCACACGGGTCAGCCTGACCCTGTCTCATCCCGATGGCCGCGCCTATGCCGAGGGCGCCATGGCGGGGATGCACACCGGGGACAAGATTTCCCAACTCTCCGCGACGGAACGACAAGCCTGTATCGACGAATTCCTGCTTGGGCTTGGCTCGTGTTTCGACGGACAGGCCATCGAATTTCCCCATGTGTCGAACGTGATCACCGCACGCAGGTGAGCCGTTTCAAAAGGTCGTCCAAAGACAAACAGCCCTCCGAGACCGAAGGGCTGTTCAAAAACCGTAGGTGAGCCTTGAGTGGCTTAGGACTCGACGCACCAGCGCATGATCGCCTTTTGCGCGTGAAGCCGGTTTTCCGCCTCGTCAAAGATCACCGACTGCGGGCCGTCCATCACGTTGTTCGTCACCTCGTCGCCCCGATGGGCGGGCAGGCAATGCATGAACAGCGCGTCGGGATTGGCGTGCGACATCAGCTTGCGGTCCACCCGGTAAGGGCGGAGCTGGTTGTGGCGCCGCTCGCGCGCAGAGGCCGGGTCATGCATCGAGACCCAGGTGTCGGTGACCACGAGATCCGCGCCTGCCACGGCCTCTTCGGCATTGCGGGTGATCTCGACCTTGGACCCCTTGGCCCGCGCCTCTTCGACAAAGCCCATCTCGGGGTCGAGCGGTTCGGGACCGGCAAAGGTCATATCAAACCCGAACTGACCGGCGGCGTGAAGGAAGGAGGCACAGACGTTGTTGCCATCGCCGAGCCAGACCACCTTTTTGCCTTTGATGGAGCCGCGATGCTCCTCATAGGTGAGGATGTCGGCCATGATCTGGCAGGGATGGGTGCGGTTCGTCAGGCCGTTGATCACCGGCACAGAGGCATATTCCGCCATCTCCAGAAGCGTCTGCTCTTCAAACGTCCGGATCATGATCATATCGACGTAGCGCGACAGCACGCGGGCGGTGTCGGCGATGGTCTCGCCGTGGCCAAGCTGCATGTCCGCGCCCGAAAGCACCATGGTCTGGCCGCCCATCTGACGCACGCCAACGTCAAAAGAGACGCGGGTCCGGGTCGAGGGTTTCTCGAAGATCAGCGCGACCATTTTGTCCTTGAGCGGCTGCTCTGCGTCCAAGGCCGCTTTGGGTTTGTCGTAGCGCGCGTTTTTCGTGAGCTTCGCGGTCTCGATGATCCGGAGCAGGTCTCTCGCGTCGGTTTTGTGAATGTCGAGGAAGTGGTTCATAAGTCTATTCTCTTCGTCTGTCAGAGCGCGCTGGCGGCGGCATCAATCCGCGACACGGCCTCGGCAATCTCTTCGTCGGTGATATTGAGCGCGGGCAAAAGCCGCACCACATTGTCGGCGGCGGGCACGGTGAGGACACCATGCTCATAGCCTTTGCCCACCAGATCGGCGGGCGCGATTTTGCATTTGAGGCCCAGCATGAGGCCTTCGCCCCGGACGCCTTCGAACACATCCGGGTGATCGGCCACGAGGCCTTCGAGTTTCTGGCGCATGAGGCCCGCCTTGCGGTTCACCTCGGCGAGGAAGGCCGGGTCAGAGACGATTTCCATCACCTTGAGCCCGATGGCACAGCCCAGCGGGTTGCCACCATAGGTCGACCCATGCGTGCCTGCGGTCATGCCACTTGCGGCCTCTTCGGTCGCCAGAACGGCGCCCAGCGGAAAGCCCCCGCCGATGCCTTTGGCGACCATCATGATGTCCGGCGTGATCCCGGCATATTCATGGGCGAAAAGCTTGCCGGAGCGTGCGACGCCGCATTGCACCTCGTCAAAGATCAACAGCGCGCCGACCTCGTCACAGAGATCGCGCAGCCCCTTGAGGCATTGGTCGGGCACCACACGGATGCCGCCCTCACCCTGAATCGGTTCGATCAGGATGGCGGCGGTCTTGTCGCTCACAGCGGCGCGGAGTGCGTCGTGATCGCCGAAAGGCAGATGGACGAAGCCCGGCATCAAGGGACCAAAGCCCTTGACCATCTTTTCCGAGCCGGAGGCGGCGATCGCACCGGTGGAACGACCATGGAAACAGCCGTCAAAGGTGATGATTTCGATCTTTTCCGGCTGGCCTTTTTCATACCAATATTTGCGCGCCATCTTGATCGCGAGCTCCGCGGCCTCTGTGCCGGAGTTGGTAAAGAAACAGGTGTCGGCAAAGGTGGTCTCGACCAGCTTGTCGGCGAGCGCCTCTTGCGCCGGGATTTTGTAGAGGTTCGAGACATGCCAGAGCGTGTCGGCCTGCGCCTTGAGCGTTTCGGCCAGCTCCGGGTTGGCGTGGCCCAGCGTGTTCACCGCGATGCCCGCGCCCAGATCGAGGAAACGTCGACCATCCGCCTCGATCAGCCAGGCGCCCTCGCCTTTGACAAAGCTGAGCGGTGCACGGTTATACGTCGGCAGAACGGAGGGGATCATCTGGGGTATCCTCAAACATGGAAGCCCTTTGAGTGCCGTATGGCAGGGCGTTCGTCAATGGTGGAAGAAGGTAGTGCGCTTGGGCACCGGGGGGATCGAAAAGGCGAACGGGACGTCAGGCGCAGGTGCGGCGGCGTCGGCTCATGGCATATGTACGGCGTTCGATC
>CAXPTW010000031.1:0-9736 GCA_964220165.1 Abyssibacter sp. | reverse complement strand
TCTCGTCGAACGGGTTCATCGACATCTTCACATTGGCAAGATCGACACCCGTGCCGTCGGCTTTCACCTTAACCTTCACGTTGTAGTCAATCACCCGTTTCACAGGCACCAAAACCTTCATAGGCGTAAACTCCCTTTTGCTGCGTCCCCTCAGCGGGGTCGCCATAAAGCTCTCCGGCGATGTTGTTAGCCGTTTGCGACTGCAGAAAACAGCCCCTAACGGCAAAAAGAGAGCGGTTGAACGTCACGTTTTTGAAATTTTCTGTCTTGGCTAAGGAGACCAAGTTGAAAATCCACTGTTTTGCGTGGCCCTCTTACGACGAATGTCTTGGGCGGCGCTTTACCTGTTTGCGCCTGGCACCCAAAGCACATCTGCCTTGCCGTCGTCATTGGCCATCCGCGCGGCACAGAACAGCCAGTCGGAGAGGCGGTTCAGATACTTGATCGCCGCCGCGTTCACATCCCCTGATTCTTCGACATTTAGTTCCACGGCCAAGCGTTCGGCACGACGCGCCACCGTGCGGGCCATATGGAGATGCGCGGCCAGGGGCGTGCCTGCGGGGAGGATAAAGCTCCGGAGCGGTTCGAGCACGGAGGTCATCGCGTCGATCTCGGTCTCAAGCCGGGTGATCTGTTCCGCCACGATGCGGAGCACCGGGTAACCGGCCTCATCGTCCTTGTCCAAATTCGGGCGCGACAGGTCGGCACCGAGGTCAAAAAGGTCGTTTTGAATGCGCGACAGTGCGGTGTCGACATCGCCCTCTGCATGCTGCCGGGCAAGGCCAAGCGTCGCGTTCACCTCATCCACGGTGCCATAGGCGTCGACGCGGGTCGCGTATTTCGGCGTGCGGGACAGGTCAGAAAGGGAGGTTTCGCCACTGTCACCGGTTCTTGTGTAAATCTTGTTCAGGACAACCATGGATCAGTTTCCTTTCGTCAGGGCCACGAGCACCACGACGAGGATCACCACGCCGAGCTGGGCGAGAATACGGGCCTGCATCAGTTTGTTCGAGCGTTTCGCGCCATCAAGCCCGCCGCGACCGAACTGGCCGATCCCGAGCGCGAGAATGACGAGCACCGCGAGACAGCCTGCGCCGATGAGGTAGAGATACGAGTCAGACATATGCGGTTCCTTTCGGTCTTTGCGCTTCACATAGCGCGTTTCTCTGGGACGCCCAAGTCGCGAATGGCCGCAGTTAGCCTTTCGCCATTATCCATTCTGTCGCGCGCGCGGGCAGGAGCCGGAGCGCCATCGCGGAGAAAGTAGTGACTTTGGTGACGTGATAGCGGGCTTTGGGGCGTGTGTCGGTCAGGGCGCGCATGAGCTTTTCTGTGACCGCATCGCATTGCAACTCGAACGGATCGGGGGATTTGTCCTCGGCATAGAGGCGCGCGACGACCTTTTTATACCGTGAGGCCTGATCGCTTTGCTGCCAATCGATCCAACGGTCGAAATTCTTGCGCGAGTTGAGGCGGAAATCGGTGGCAATGGGGCCGGGTTGGATGAGGGAGACGTGAATATCCGTGTCCGCGAGTTCCAACCGCATGGTCATCGAGAGCGCCTCAAGCGCGTGTTTCGTGGCTGCGTAAGACCCGCGAAATTTCGTGGTGATAAAGCCCATCACAGAGGAACATTGCACGATCCGCCCCTGACCTGTGCCATCGGGGCCTTGGGTCCGCATCACTTTGATCGCACGCTGGGTCAGATCATGCCAGCCAAAGAGATTGGCCTCGAAGTTCTGGCGCAGGGCGGCGACGGGCAAATCCTCCGTCAACGCCGGGATCGCATAGGCGCCGTTGTTAAAGAGCGCATCCAAAGTGCCCCCCGTGCGTGCCATGATCTCGGTCCAGGCCGCCTCAATCGAGGCGGGGTCTTCGTAGTCCAGGCGCAGGCTCTCAAAACCGGCCTCGGCCAGGCGGGCGACATCGGCCTCCTGGCGACAGGTTGCAAAGACCCGCCAGCCTTGGTCGCGCAAATGCTGTGCGGCGTGATGGCCGATCCCACTTGAGCAGCCAGTGATCAGAATGGTGCGCATAAAAAAGCCTTTCCCGACAGAATCGGGAAAGGCTTATCGCAGGATCGGCGACGAGGGAAATGCCAATCGAACGAGATTTAATGCGAGACCTCTGTGAGGAAGCGCGCGGCCATATAGCCTTCGACGCCATCGCCCTCGACGGAGATTTTTACCCAGCCGTTCTCTTCAGGGGAGATGATCCGCACGATTTCGGCCTGAACGACTTGGCCGAGGACTGCGTTTTGCGTGGAGGGGCCGGAACGCACGTTGACGCGGGAGGCACTCACTTCGCGTAGGATAAAGGCATTGAGAGCCTCCTCTTGCGGGGCTGTCTGCGGCGCCGGGTTCATAATGGCGGCAAGTTTTTCGGGATGAGCCACAGTGGTCGTCGCAACCGTCGGCATATTGGTCGTCGCGCTGGCGAGATGGACCATGGAATTTGTGTTCACCGGAGCGGTGTTTGCGACGTCACGGGTGGACAAAACGGGCTGCGGGGTGAGGGCGCGTTCGGCTTTGAGCTCTGCGAGGGTCGGGACATAGTCGCCTTGGCGACGCTGGTCGGAGCCAAAAGCAGACGACAGGCTTGCCATGATTTGGGTCTGAACAGGCACATTCGCCGCACGTCGGGCGTCAAGCTTGGCCTGCTCCTCTGCGGACAGATCGCGTCCAAAGCTCATGAGACCGGCCCAAAGGCCGAAAGATGTCAAAACCACCAACCGAAACATAGCACGAATCCCCCTGTGACGCTCTCATTGTACTCCATCAACCAACGCGCGTTTATGGGGAAAAGTTCCGCAAAACTCCACCTAACGGAAAGATTGTCAGACCGAACCAGGGGAGGGGACGGCCAGAGGCGCTTGCCGGGGGCAGAACGGACAGCTATTCATCAACGTCATGAGCAGTGATTTGACCCAAGATCCCGAACAACCGGACGGCTCCCACGGAGAAACGTCCGAACCGCTTCGCCGCGCGATTGGCGAGCGCTATTTGCAATATGCGCTCTCGACGATCATGCACCGGGCACTGCCCGATGCCCGCGACGGTCTGAAACCGGTGCACCGGCGTATCCTCTACGCGATGCGTGAGCTGCGCCTGTCGTCGAACGGCGGGTTCCGTAAATCCGCGAAAATCTCCGGCGACGTGATGGGCAACTATCACCCGCATGGCGACGCCGCGATTTATGACGCGATGGCGCGATTGGCGCAGGATTTCAACGTCCGTTATCCGCTGGTGGACGGGCAGGGGAACTTTGGCAACATCGACGGCGACAACCCGGCGGCCTCTCGCTACACCGAGGCGCGGATGACGATTGCCGCCGAGGCTTTGCTCGAAGGCCTCAACGAGGATGCCGTCGATTACCGCGACAACTACGATGGGACGCTGCGCGAACCCGAAGTGCTCCCCGCCGCCTTCCCGAACCTCTTGGCCAACGGCGCGGCAGGCATCGCGGTCGGCATGGCGACAAACATCCCGCCGCACAATATTTCCGAGCTGATCGACGCCTCACTGCATATGATCAAGACGCCGGATGTGCGTGACGAGACCCTTTTGAATTACGTTAAAGGCCCGGATTTCCCCACCGGTGGCATCATCGTTGAGCCGCGCGAAAGCATGGCGAAAACCTACGCCACGGGTCGGGGGTCTTTCCGTCTGCGCGCGAAATGGGAGGTCGAGGATCTGGGCCGTGGTGTCTGGCAGATCGTCGTGACCGAAATTCCCTATCAGGTTCAGAAATCGAAACTGATCGAGAAACTCGCCGAACTGATCCAGACCAAGAAAGTCCCGATCCTCGCCGATGTGCGCGACGAGAGTGCCGAGGACATTCGCGTGATCCTTGAGCCGAAGTCGAAAAACGTCGATCCGGACGTGTTGATGAACACGCTGTTCCGGAACTCCGATCTGGAGACGCGGTTCTCCTTGAACATGAACGTGCTGATCGACGGGCGGACGCCGAAGGTGTGCTCGCTCAAAGAGGTGCTGCGCGCCTGGCTCGATCACCGCCGTATCGTGCTGCAACGCCGGTCCCAGCACCGTCTGGAAAAGATCGACCACCGTTTGGAAGTGCTCGAAGGCTTCATCATTGCCTTCCTCAATCTGGACCGCGTGATCGACATCATCCGCTACGACGACGACCCGAAGGCCGCTTTGATGGCGGAAGTCTGGGGCCGCGACGTGCCGCGCGCGATGACGGAAAAAGATTACGTCAGCCCGCTGCCCGCGCCCGCGGGCCAAGGCGAACTGACCGAAGTGCAGGCCGAGGCGATCCTCAACATGCGTCTGCGGTCTTTGCGCCGTCTCGAAGAGATCGAGCTGATCCGCGAACGCGATGCGCTCTTGGCGGAAAAGGCCGGTCTGGTCGAACTGCTAGGCTCAGAAGAGCTGCAATGGACCCGGATTTCCGAAGAGCTGAAAGAGACCAAAAAGAAATTCGGCAAAGATTACGAACGCGGTCAGCGTCTCACGCAATTCGCAGAGGCCGCCGAGGTCGAGGATGTGCCGCTTGAAGCGATGATCGAGCGCGAACCGATCACCGTCGTGCTGTCGCAAATGGGCTGGATTCGCGCCATGTCGGGTCACATCGACCTGACCCGTGAGCTGAAGTTCAAAGACGGCGATGGCCCGCGCTTTATCTTCCACGCGGAGACCACCGATAAACTCATCCTGATGGGGTCGTCTGGCCGGTTCTATACGCTCTCTGCCGCCAACCTTCCGGGGGGGCGCGGCATGGGTGAACCTGTGCGCCTGATGGTCGATCTGCCCAACGAGGTAGAGATCGTCGACATCTTCAAACACGACCCCGAAGGCAAATTGCTTGTCGCGTCCAACGCGGGCAATGGCTTCCAGATCGCGGAGAAAGACGTGGTGGCCCAGACCCGCACCGGGAAACAGGTGCTGAACGTCAAGGACGACGAAAAAGCCACCGTTGTGCATCGTGTCGCCGGCGATCATGTCGCCGTGGTCTCGCAAAACCGCCGTTTCCTTGTCTTCCCGCTCTCTGAGGTGCCCGAATTGGGCCGCGGCAAAGGCGTCCGGTTGCAGAAATACAATCAGGCACGTGGAGCCCAAGGTATGCTCGAACTCGATGGCGGGCTTTCTGACCTCACCACCTTCAACTGGGACGACGGCCTGAGCTGGACCATGGGTGGCGGCAACACCCGCACCGAGAAAGATCTCACCCAATGGCTCGGCAAACGGGCAGGGGTGGGCAAACAGCCGCCGCATGGCTTCCCGAGGGACAATAAGTTCTCCTGAGGAGCGACGTATCAGTGAGGCCATCGGCATGGCGCAGTTGTTGAAAACCGAATTCGAAGGCCGTCTCTGGCCGGTGCTGCGCTTGTCGCTCTGGACCTCGATGCTCACGGTTGTGACGCTTGGGTTCTACCGGTTCTGGATGAAAACGCGGCTCAGGCGCTATTTCTGGTCCTCCGTTCGGCCCGACCAGACGCCCCTCGAATATGTCGGCAAGGGGATCGAGAAATTCACCGGCTTTCTTATCGCCTTGGTGATCCTCGCCTTGCTCATCGGCGTTCTCGCCCTGCTTTTGGTCTATGCCTCCTATGCCGTCTTCAATGAGGAGTTCGAGGCCTATCTCGCCGCCGGTCTCATCGCCGTGCCGCTGATCTATTTCGCCTCTTATCGGGCCAAGCGTTACGTCTATGCCCGCACCCGTTGGCGCGGTATTCGCTTTGGCCTTGAACCCGCCGCCGGGAAATACGCGCTCCATGCGATGGGGCACCTTTTGCTGACCATCCTCACGGCAGGGCTTTTGTGGCCGCGCATGACCTTCAAGCTTGAAAAATTCCGCACAGACCGGACGTTTTTCGGCGATCAGCGTCTCACTCAGGGCGGGCGGTGGAGTGTGTTGTTCAAGGCCTTCGCGCCCGCGCTCATCTTCGGCTGGGGGATCGCGGCCTGTGTCTCCTATCTCGCCTTTTCCGACAGTATGCTTCTGTTTGGCACCTTCCCGGACGACGCCAGCGGCGATGCCTTTGACCTGCATCTGCCGATGATTTTGATCTCGATCTGCCTCTTTCCGCTCATGCTTTTGGCCTATGCCCGCTACCGGGTGCATGCGTTTCGCTATTTGACCACGCAAAAGCGCGCCGGGAAGATCGAATTCATCTCGCGCGCCTCTTTCCCGCGCGTGTTCTGGATACACACGGCGGGCTATACGCTGACCAACATCGCCACCGCGCTTGCGGCCTTTGTGGTTGGTGCGGTGATCTCTGGGCTTTTGGTGCTGTTCTATCCGGCGCTAATGGACTTTGGCCTCTTTGCCGCCACGGGGCTTGCTGAGGGGCTTGATCTGCCGGACGAAGGATTGCCCTCGACCGAGGTAAAGCTCTTCATCTCGATTTTCCTCTACATGGCGACGCTGCTGTTTTTTGCGGTCTTCCGGCAGAGCTTTGTCCTTTTCCCGATCTGGCGCCATTACAGCGAGACGCTCACAATCATTGGCGGCGAGCATCTCCAGCGCATCGGCCAGCGCGCCCGTGATGAGGCCGGTCAGGCCGAGGGCATGGCCGAGGCCTTTGATCTCGGAGCGGCGATATGAGCGGTCCTTGGCAAGCGAAACCCGAGGGCGTGCCCTGTGCTTTTGTCGATGGCAAAACCGCGCAGAGCCATGAGGTCTACGCCGATCTCCGCGCCTCGGATGAGGTGCTGGTCCTCTCCTTTGGCGGCGCACACGACACGGACCGGCCTCTCACTTGGGCGCTCTCCGACATGCGCTATGTCGAGGGGCAGCATGGCCTGCGCCGAAACAAAGCCCGATTGGCGGTTTTCACCTCTCAGGAGACCCCAAATGCCCGGCTCTATGTGCGGGACGCGGGGCTTCTCCACGCGCTGGACCTCACGGCGCGCCACCTCAAACGCCGTCCGCCCGTCACCGGACGCAAACGTCTCGCCGGGTTGATTTCCGGGGCCATTGCCGCCGTGGCGCTCATCGTGTTTGTCCTAATTCCGATCATGTCGGATCAACTCGCACGCCTCTTGCCCATTGAGGGCGAGCGGGCGCTGGGCGACCGGACCTATGAGCAAATCCGCACGAGTTTCTCTGAGGGCTTCTTCGAAGTTCCCGAATGCACCGCGCCAAGTGGCGTTGCGGCCCTCAACCGGATGAATGAGCGGCTTTTGGCGGTCTCCGATCTCGATCCTGATGCCGTGCGTCTCACCGTGCTCGATCTCGACATGATCAACGCCTTTGCGCTGCCCGGTGGGCGGATCGTCATCATGAACGGGCTGATCGACGCAGCAGAATCCCCGGAGGAGGTCGCCGCCGTTCTCGCGCATGAGATGGGGCATGTGGCGCATCGCGATCCCACGCGTCATGCGCTTCGGGCCGTGGGCACGTTTGGCGTCCTGTCTTTGGTGTTTGGCGATTTTGCGGGCGGGACGCTCGTCCTGATGAGCGTGAACCAGCTCGTGAACGCGCAATACAGCCAGGGCGCGGAAAGCGCCGCCGACAGCTTTGCCCATGACCTCCTGCCGAAAGCGGGCGTGTCTCCCGGCGCCATGGCGCCCCTGTTTGAACGGCTCAAGGCCGAATATGGCGATGTCGAGGGGATCGCCTCGCACCTCGCCTCACACCCCGCATTGGGCGACCGTGTGGCCCGGGCCGAGGCGGCGGCTGACGGCTATGATGGCGATCTTGTCCCGATCCTCTCGGCCGCAGACTGGCAGGCGTTGCGCGCGATCTGCGGTGGTGCGTGGGAGGACGCGGACTGATGCCGCCCAAGCGTGCCGAATGTTGCGCCAGCGTGACTTTGCGGATAGGCCTGTGCGGACGAAATGTGAGGGAGGTTCACTGTGCTGGCTAAGATGACGCGAATTCTCATGGGGTTGTCGCTTGTGGCGCTCGTCGCCTGTGCGGACGCCGAGCAAGTGACCGAGGCCACGCCGCTGGTCGATCTGGGCGATTTCTCCCTCGGCCACAACATTGTCATCGCGACAGATGCGCAACAGGCCCCGTTCTCGCGCAAGGCCACCGATGATGAACTCGAAACCGCACTTACCGCTGCGATGGAGGAACGCCTCGGGCGCTACGAGGGCGAAAAACTCTATCACATCGGGATCAAGATTGACGCCTACGGTCTCGCCGCGCCTGGCATTCCCGTGGTGTTTACACCCAAGTCCGTTCTGGTGCTCGCGGTCAACATCTGGGACGATTCGCAAAACGTCAAACTCACCGAAAAGCCCAAGGTTTTGACGGTCTTTGAAAGCCTCTCCGGCGACACGTTTATCGGCTCTGGCATCACCCGCACCCGTGAAGAACAGCTCGACATCCTGACCCGCAACGCGGCCCTTAAAGTTGAGCGCTGGTTGCAGGAAAATGGCCAATGGTTCGGGGTCACCCCCATCGAGTCCGAGACCTCGGACGCGGACGAAGCCAAGGCCGCGCTCTCTGTTCTCGCACCAGATGCACTTCCAGCAGACACAAATAGCAACTGATGCTTGATTTTCCCGCGCGGAGCCAATAACTAGCCCGCGATGTTAATTTCGGGCCGGGAGCTGGCCCCTGCAAACCAAGAGGCGCCTCGATATGGCTAAAGGTAAGTTTGAACGCAACAAACCGCACGTCAACATCGGCACGATCGGCCACGTTGACCACGGCAAAACCACTCTGACGGCAGCGATCACCAAATACTTTGGTGACTTCAAAGCCTACGACCAGATCGACGGCGCGCCGGAAGAGAAAGCCCGCGGGATCACCATTTCCACCGCGCACGTGGAATACGAGACCGAAGCACGTCACTACGCCCACGTTGACTGCCCCGGCCACGCCGACTACGTGAAAAACATGATCACCGGTGCGGCGCAGATGGACGGCGGTATCCTCGTGGTGAACGCGGCTGACGGCCCGATGCCGCAGACCCGTGAGCACATCCTGCTTGCGCGTCAGGTTGGCGTTCCGGCCCTCGTCGTGTTCATGAACAAAGTGGACCAGGTTGACGACGAAGAGCTCCTCGAGCTCGTCGAAATGGAAATCCGTGAGCTTCTGTCCGCCTACGACTTCCCGGGCGACGATATTCCGATCATCGCAGGCTCCGCTCTCGCCGCCATGGAAGGCCGCGATCCGGAGATCGGCGAAGAGAAGATCAAAGAACTCATGGCCGCTGTGGACGAATACATCCCGACCCCGGCCCGTGCTGTTGACCAGCCGTTCCTGATGCCGATCGAAGACGTGTTCTCGATCTCCGGCCGCGGCACCGTTGTGACCGGTCGTGTTGAGCGCGGCGTGATCAACGTGGGCGACGAGATCGAAATCGTTGGTATCCACGACACCAAGAAAACCACCTGTACCGGTGTTGAAATGTTCCGCAAACTGCTCGACCGCGGTGAAGCTGGCGACAACATCGGCGCGCTTCTGCGTGGCGTGGACCGTGACGGCGTTGAGCGTGGTCAGGTTCTGTGTAAGCCGGGCTCCGTGAACCCGCACACCAAATTCGAGGCTGAGGTCTACATCCTCACCAAAGAAGAAGGTGGCCGTCACACCCCGTTCTTCGCGAACTACCGTCCGCAGTTCTACTTCCGGACCACCGACGTGACCGGCACCGTGACCCTCCCCGAGGGCACCGAGATGGTCATGCCCGGCGACAACCTGAAGTTCGCGGTCGAGCTGATCGCCCCGATCGCCATGGAAGACGGCCTCCGCTTCGCCATCCGCGAAGGCGGCCGTACCGTCGGCTCCGGCGTCGTCTCCAAGATCATCGAGTGATCTT
>CAXPTW010000030.1:0-13364 GCA_964220165.1 Abyssibacter sp. | reverse complement strand
CCTCGATCGACGAGGTTGGTGCCAAGCTGCACTAAACCTCGGGTTCTGACCGACCCACCTGAATAGAAAAGCCCCGCCAATTTGGCGGGGCTTTTTTCATGAGTATTTGGCCTGCAATGAAGAGAGGCGCGGGATCAGCCCCGCGCCTGTTCGTGCTCGAACCGGAGCTTGGCAATCTCTTCATTGCGCTCGAATTTTGTCAGATCCTGAAGCGCCTCTTCGACATAGTCGAGGTGCTGAGTGACGGTGGCGCGGGCGGCCTCTGGGTCGCGGGTCTGAAGCGCGGTGTTGATGGCGCGGTGCTGTTCGAGGAGCTGCGCACGATTCGTGCGGTGTTTGAACATCACGGAGCGGTTGTAGAACACGCCCTCGCGCAAGAGGTCGAACATGGAGCGCATCATGTGGAGCATGATGACATTGTGCGACGCCTCGATGATCGAGAGGTGGAATTCCGCGTCCAGTCGGGCCTCCTCAGACGGATTGCGTTTCGGGTGGGCCGCTTCCATTTTCTCGAAGATCGTGTTGATCACCTGAAGATCGGTGTCTGAGCCGAACTTGGCGGCGCGTTCCGCCGCCAGCCCCTCTAGATCGCGGCGAAAGGCGATATAGTCGAAGACGGCCTCCTCATGGCTCCCGAAGAGTTTGACGAGCGCGGGGGAGAAGGCGGAGCCGAGCACATTGGCGACATAGATGCCGGCGCCCGCGCGGGTTTCCAGGAGACCTTTGTCCGAGAGATCGGCCACCGCGTCCCGGATCGAGGGGCGCGACACACCGAGGCGCTCGGCCAGATCGCGCTCAGAGGGGAGGCGTTCGCCGGGCCGCAGAATGCCGCGCAAGATCAACAGCTCGATCTGGCGCACGACAGAGGCACTGAGTTTTTCGGCGTTGATTTTCTGGAACGGCATGAGGCCCTCTCGTATAATTGGTCAGATTATATGACCGCGAGGGGCGGGAGACTATAGGAAAGCGGCCTGAAAGAGCGGCAATAAAAAAGGCCGGGACGGACCCGGCCTAGATTTCACTATCGTGCGGCGGTCAGGATCACCGGTTCATCGGGGTGATGATGATCTCGACGCGACGGTTCTGAGCGCGGCCTTCCGGCGTCAGGTTGGTGGCCACGGGGCGATCTTCGCCACGGCCAAAGGCCTGAATGCGACCCGGAGCGACGCCATTGGCGGTCAGGATGGTCGCCACAGAGGAGGCGCGACGGGTGGACAGTTCCTGGTTGTAGCTGGCGCTGCCGGTATTGTCGGTGTGGCCGATGACCTGAATCGTGGTTTTCGGGTAGTCTTGGAGGTTATAGGCCAAGGCGCGGATGTCGTCTTGTTGCGCGGGCAGGACAACGGCGCTGTCGGTGGCAAACAGGATGTCCTGTGCCATGGTCACGATCAGCTCGGAGCCGGTGTTGACGACTTTCACACCGCTGTCGCTCAGTTCCTCACGCAGCGAGGCGGCCTGTTTGTCGAGCTGGTTGCCGATCACGCCACCCAGCGCACCGCCAACGATTGCGCCCGCGGCGATTTTGGAAAACTCGTCGTCACCGCCAACGGTGGCCGCGGCTGCGATACCGCCGAGAGCGGCGCCAATCGCGGCACCCTGTGCGGCGTTGGACGGTTCGCTGTTGCTGTAGCTGTCCATACAGGCGGTCAGACCGAAGCTGGCGACCAGCGGGATAGCGATATAAAGCGGGGATTTCATCTGGATCCTCCTTGAAAAACTGCTCTTGACGCTGGTTTTATCTCTCTGGCTGCGGTCTGACACGGTTGTTTTCGTCGGTTCACGAAAATGTGGCGGGTTTTCGCTTAGATGTGAGGGTCTGCTTGGGCGGTTTCATAGGCCAAAAGGGCGCGTTTGACGGGCAATCCCCAGTGGTAGCCGCCCAGATCACCGGTTTTGCGGAGCACCCGGTGGCAGGGGATGAGCCAGCTGACCGGGTTGCGGCCCACGGCTGTGCCGACGGCGCGCACGGCCTTGGGGTTGCCGATCCGTGTGGCGATGTCGGAGTAGGTGGTGACCTGGCCGGAGGGAATGCTCAGGAGGGCTTCCCAGACCTTGATCTGAAACGGCGCGCCGATGAGGTGAAGGGGTACTTTGCCGCCGCCCAGAGCCGCCGTGACATGCGGGCGGACGGCGTCGGGGGCCTCGGCAAAGGTCGCCTTGGGCCAGCGGGAGGTGAGGTCCGTAAAGGTGGCCGCGCGCGTGGTGTCGCCGACAAAGCCGAGGGCGCAGAGACCGCGCGGGGTGGCCATGGCGAGGGCCTCGCCAAAGGGCGTGTCGACCCAGCCATAGGACACGGTCAGCCCCGCGCCGTGGCGGGCAAATTCGCCGGGGGTCATCGCCTCCCAGCGCAGAAAGAGGTCGTGGAGGCGTCCGGTGCTTGAGAGGCCCGTCGCTATGGTCGTGTCCAATGTTGTGTGGTTGTCGCGCATGAGGCGTTTGGCGTGGCCGAGGGTGAGATATTGCTGGAACCGTTTCGGGGAGACGCCGGCCCATTGCGAAAACAGCTTTTGCAGGTGAAAGGCGCTCATGCCGTGCTCTTCCGCGAGCGCGTCGAGGGTCAAGGGCGTCTCCGAGGCGTCCAGAGTTTCGATGACGCGCCGGATGAGGTGGTAGTGATAGCTGTTCTCGGGGGTGTCCGGGATCGGGTCGATGGATGTCATGAGTGGTCTCCGGTCGCGTCACGTCGTCGGAGAGAGCCTAGCCAAGACAGGCCGCGATGCCGACCCGATTCTTGTGGAACCCTATCGCGGCGTTCAGTCGGCGTTCAATCGGCGTTCAGGCCACCATGCGGTGTTTGACCACCGCGGACCGGGGGCGGAGTATGAGCGCTTCCGTCGGTTTGAGTGTCAGACGGGTGCGCAGCGCGGGCGTTTTGTGTTGTCGCTCAAGTCGCGCGATCTCTTCGCGGGCTTTTGGGGGCAGGTGGGGCAAGGTGTTTTCATCGGGAAAGAAACTCTCGACCCATAGACCCTCCGCCAAGAGGATTTCGTGCTGCGCGCACATGAGATGCACATAGGGCGCGCGCGGCTCGTCAGAGGTGTGATCCGTCTGAAGCACTCTCTCCGCCTCAGTCGCGATGTCGATGACGGGCACGAAGACATCCGGATCGCCGAAATAGAGATCGGCCAATGGTGTGCGCAGGAGGAGATAATGACCGGGCGCAAGATGCAGCGCCTGCTCCGGACACTGGTCCCCGAGCGCCCCCGCGGGCAAGGTGAGGGGACGCGCGTCGTCAGATGTCCCCCGCGCGCTTCGCCCGACCCAGACAAGCGGTTGGTAGCCATGATCGAGGGTAAGCACCTGATCTCCGGGGCGGAGCCAGTCGACGGGTTGCGGCCCCTCGGTTGTCTCCACCATGGTTCCGATACAGAGGCCGGTGAGAGCGAGGTCTTGTGTGCGGGCGTGCGTCATGAGCGATCCTGAAGGCGCGCGGCTCTAGGGCCGCACCTCTGGTGAGACTGGCGCGAAACCCTCTACAGCGCCTTAAACCGTGAGAGATTCCCGGGTCGCATTTGCCGGAAACTACATCGGTTTTTTAGCGATTTTTACGAAAACCCGGTGCAATGCAGGAACATCTTGCCTCCTCGCGCGGGAGAAGGCATGAGAAGCCCATGGTCAAACAGCTCGATTACAAAACCATCTATGAGATTTTCAGCCGCTTTCGGGAGGCTGAGCCGAAGCCGAAAGGCGAACTGGATCACGTCAACGCCTATACGCTCGTCGTGGCCGTCGCGCTGTCGGCGCAGGCGACCGATAAGGGCGTGAACAAGGCCACCGCAGAGCTGTTCAAGATCGCGGATACGCCGGAGAAAATGCTCGCCTTGGGCGAAGAGGGCCTGATCGAGCACATCAAGACCATCGGGCTGTTTCGGAATAAGGCGAAAAACGTCATCAAACTCTCGCGCATCTTGGTCGAGGAGTACGATGGCGAGGTGCCCTCGTCGCGCGCCGCGTTAGAGAGCCTTCCGGGTGTGGGGCGCAAAACCGCCAATGTTGTTCTCAACATGTGGTGGCATGTACCGACCCAAGCCGTGGACACGCATATTTTTCGCTTTGGCAACCGTTCCGGCGTGGCCGTGGGCAAGGATGTCGTCGCGGTTGAACGCGCCATCGAAGACCATATTCCCGCAGAATTTCAACAACATGCGCATCACTGGATGATCCTGCACGGACGCTACACCTGTGTCGCGCGCAAACCGAAATGCAGCGCCTGTCTGATCCGTGACCTCTGCATGTTCGAGGAGAAGAACCTTGACTAAGACCTATCAGGTTGTCGGCATCGGCAACGCCATCGTCGATGTGATCACCCATGCGCCGGACACCACGCTGGAGCTTTTGGGTATCCAAAAGGGCATCATGCAACTGGTCGAACAAGAGCGCGGCGAATTCCTCTATGGCGCGATGCATGACCGGGTGCAGACGCCCGGTGGCTCGGTCGCCAATACGCTCGCGGGTCTCGGAAATCTGGGCCTCAAGACCGGGTTCATCGGCCGTGTGCATGCCGATGCTCTGGGCCGGTTCTATGCCGAGGAAATGGAGCGCGGCGGCACCTCCTATGTGAACCCGCTGGTTGAGGGCGGTGAACTTCCGACCTCGCGTTCGATGATTTTCGTCTCTCCCGATGGGGAGCGCTCGATGAACACCTATCTGGGGATTTCCTCGGAAATCTCCGAGGTGGACGTGAGCGGCGCGGTCGCGGGTGACACAGAGATCATGTTCCTTGAAGGCTATCTCTACGACAAACCCAAGGGCAAACACGCCTTTGACCAAGCGGCGAAACTGACCAAGGCAGCGGGCGGAAAAGTCGGGATTTCTTTGTCCGATCCGTTCTGTGTTGACCGTCACCGCGACGATTTCCGCACCTTTGTGAAAGAGCTGGATTTCGTGATCGGCAACGAACACGAATGGGAAAGCCTCTATCAGGCGGACCTCTCAACCGCGCTGGAAACGGCGGCTTCTGAATCCGGTCTGGTGGTCTGCACCCGGTCTGGGTCTGACGTGGTGCTGGTCCAGGGCGACGAAGAAGCCGTTGTGCCCGTCAAACGCGTGCAGCCGGTCGATACCACGGGCGCGGGCGATCAGTTCGCGGCGGGCTTTCTCTATGGATACGCGACGGGGCAGAGCCTCGCCACCTGTGGTAAGATGGGCTGTGTTGCCGCCGCCGAGGTGATTTCCCACATCGGGCCGCGCCCGGCGACGGATTTGAAAGAGCTGTTCCGCAAAGAAGGGCTGATCTGAGCTTTTCCGTGAAAAAATACTCAAAAAAACAACGGCGCGCGGAGAGATCCACGCGCCGTTTGAGTATTTGTGCTGCAATGAAGAGGGGCGTCCCTCTCCGTCCGTTTTAATGCGCTTCGGCCCAGTTGTCGCCGATACCCGCATCCACTTCGATGGGCACATCGAGTTTGACGGCGGGGGCGGCGGCGGATTCCATGACGTCTTTCACCACCTCGATCACCGGATCGCAGGCGTCCTCGTCCACCTCGAAAATCAATTCGTCGTGCACCTGTAGGAGCATGGTGGCGGGCAGGTCTTTGATCGCGTCGGGCATGCGGATCATGGCGCGGCGGATGATGTCCGCGGCGGTGCCTTGGATCGGGGCGTTGATGGCCTGACGTTTGGCAAAGCCCGCCTGCGGGCCTTTGGCGCCGATCTCCGGCGTGTGGATTTTGCGGCCAAAGAGGGTTTGGACGTATTTGTGTTCTTTGGCGAAGGCGACCGTGTCATCCATATAGGCGCGGATGCCGGGGAAGCGTTCGAAATAGCGGTCGATAAACTCCTGCGCCTCTTTGCGCGGGATGCGCAGGTTGCGGGCGAGGCCGAAGCCGGAAATGCCGTAGATCACACCGAAGTTGATCGCCTTGGCCTGACGGCGGACCATCGGGTCCATGCCTTCGATCGGGACGTTGAACATCTCTGACGCCGTCATGGCGTGAATATCCAACCCGTCGCGGAAGGCCTGTTTCAGGCTGTCGATGCCCGCGACATGGGCGAGGATGCGCAGCTCGATCTGGGAATAGTCGAGTGAGATGAGTTTCTTGCCGGGTTCCGCGATAAAAGCCTCGCGGATGCGGCGGCCTTCTTCTGATCTGACGGGAATGTTTTGCAGGTTCGGGTCCGAGGAGGCGAGACGCCCGGTCACAGCGCCGGTCTGGACGTAGGATGTGTGGACCCGGCCCGTCTCCGCGTTGATAAAGGCCTGGAGCGCATCGGTGTAAGTCGATTTGAGTTTCGACAATTGCCGCCAGTCGAGCACGCGGGCGGGCAGGTCATGGCCCTCGGCCGCGAGGTCTTCGAGGATGTCGGCGCCGGTGGCGTAAGCGCCGGTTTTGCCCTTTTTCCCGCCGGGCAGCGACATTTTGTCAAAGAGGATTTCGCCCAACTGTTTGGGGGAGCCGACGTTGAAGGTTTCGCCCGCAAGGTCGTGAATGTCGGCCTCTAGTCCGGCCATTTTCTGGGCAAAGGCGTTGGACATGCGGGAAAGCACATCGCGGTCCACCTTGATCCCGGCCATTTCCATCTGGGCCAGAACCGGAGAGAGCGGGCGCTCCAGCGTCTCGTAGACGGTGGTGACCTTTTCTGCGTGGAGCTGTGGTTTGAAGAGCTGCCAGAGGCGGAGGGTCACATCGGCGTCCTCGGCGGCATAGGCGACGGCTTTGGCCATCTCGACCTTGTCAAAGGTGATCGCGGATTTGCCACTGCCCAAAAGCTCTTTGGTCGGGATGGGGGTGTGGTTCAGGTAGCGCTCGGAGAGCGTGTCCATGCCGTGCCCGTTGATCCCGGCGTGGAGCGCGTAGGACATGAGCATCGTGTCGTCATAGGGGGCGACGCGGACGCCATGACGGGCGAAAATCTTGGCGTCGTATTTCATGTTCGGGCCGATTTTGAGGATGCTTTTGTCCTCAAGCACGGGTTTGAGCGCGTCCAGAACCATGTTTTTGGACAATTGACCATCGACAAGGTTCGAGCCGCCGAACAGGTCGTCCTCGCCCAGCGTATGTCCGACGGGGATGTAACAGGCTTTGCCCGGCTCGACGCAGAGCGAGATGCCGACGAGATCGACCACCATTTCGTCGAGACCGGTGGTCTCCGTGTCCACGGCGACATAGCCGCGGGCATAGATGTCGTCGATCCAGCGCTCCAACGCGCCCATGGTCGAGACCTTTTCATAGGCGGAGGTGTCGAATGGCAGGGCCTCTGGTTCCGCCGTGGCGGTGTCGCTCTGGGACGCTTGCGCGGTGGGTTCGGGGATGGCCGGGGCCTCGACGCCGAAGCGGTCCGAGACGCGTTTGACGATGGTGCGGAATTCCATCTCGGAGAGGAAGGACAGGAGTTTGTCGGTGTCCGGTTCCTGCACTTCGAGACTGTCGAGGGTGAAATCCAGCTCCATATCGCAGTCGAGTTGCACGAGCTGGCGCGAGACGCGGATTTGCTCGGCCTTCTCGATCAATGTCTGGCGGCGTTTCGGTTGTTTGATCTCTTCTGCACGTTCCAAAAGCGTGTCGAGATCGCCGAACTCGTTGATCAACAGTGCGGCCGTCTTGATCCCGATCCCCGGCGCGCCCGGAACGTTATCGACGGAATCGCCCGCGAGCGCCTGCACATCCACGACGCGTTCCGGGCCGACGCCAAATTTCTCCTCGACGCCTTCGCGGTCGATCCGCTTGTTCTTCATCGGATCGAGCATTTCGACCCCGTCGCCGACGAGCTGCATGAGGTCTTTGTCCGAGGAGATGATCGTCACACGTCCCCCCGCTTCGCGGGCCTGACAGGACAGCGTGCCGATGATGTCGTCGGCCTCATATCCTTCGATCTCGATACAGGCGACGTTAAAGGCACGGGTCGCCTCGCGGGTCAGCGGGAACTGGGGCACGAGATCTTCGGGCGCGGGCGGGCGGTTGGCTTTGTAGGCCGGAAAAAGATCGTTGCGAAAGGTCTTGCCAGAGTGGTCAAAGATCACAGCGGCATGGGTGGGCGCGTCACTGCCGGAGCTGTCCTCGATATATTTGAACAGCATGTTCACAAAGCCGGAGACCGCGCCCACGGGCAGGCCGTCGGATTTGCGCGTCAGCGGCGGCAGAGCGTGATAGGCGCGAAAGATAAAGGCCGATCCGTCAATGAGATGGAGGTGGCTGCCCTTGCCGAAAGTCATGATCCGTCGCCCCTGATGTTCTCTTGCGTTGCGCCTTGATAACACGGATCGCTAAGGCGACTGCAAGCCGTGAAACGGTGTTCACGGGTTTATTGATGCGCGGGGACAGGCCGAGGCAGGACGTGGAGCACTAAGAGGCCTGTGCCGCAGTCTCATGAGATTTCGCGCCCTCGATCATACCGGACACCATGACATGGAGCGTTTCGCGCCAGGCCTCCGCCAGTTCCTCGGTCCAACTGTTTGCGGAAAGCTCGCGCGTGGCCTGCGCCAGACTGTTGAGGATGAGGTTCGTCAAAAGCTCATGCGCGTCCATCCAGCTTCCGTATTGGGCGTAGTCGCGGCCAAGCCGGTGCAATGTGCCAAAGAGGACGGTGGGGTGATCCATGCAGAGCAAAGACAGCTCGAAGAGGTTTTCAAGCCGCACTGCGCGCGCGAGCATCGGAATGTCGTATTTCCGGTCGTGCTCGGGCGCAAAGGCGGCGAGCTGTTCGTAGACCGGAAGAAAGATCGCTTCACGGGCCTGGGTCAAGGCCCGGAAATTGTTGCGAACTTGTGCGATTTGTTTGGGGGTAGGCATAACACTCCGCCCTCTGACTTTGATATTTTCTGTCAGAGTAGGGCGAAGGGTTTAAGAAAGTCGAAATGCGTTTGCCGGGATACGCCCCAAAAGGCGCAGGGCGTCACGCGTCAGATAGTTTGGCGCTCTCGTGAATGAATTTCTTGTCGCAATAGCCGCATTCGACAAAGCCCTCGTCATGCGGGATCGACAGCCAGACGCGCGGGTGGCCAAGAGCCCCTTCGCCGCCATCGCAGGCCACTTTCCAGGTGGAGACCACTTCGGTTTCGGGCGCTTTGATCGTCATCTCTCTGATGTCCTTTCGACTCGTGTGCCGGGAACGGGCGTTTCCTAATGGTTTTGGCGGGCTGTGCGGGGTTTTGCAAGGGGGTGAGCGGGTCAGACGGTTGCCCGAAGGGCCGGTTCCGCCTAGATGCAGGGGGAATGACCGAAAGCGGCGGGCAAGACGCGTGGCCCAAATGTGCGACCTGCCGGGGAAAGGAACGACCATGAGCAATGCCATCGAAATTCAGGCGCTCCGCAAAATCTATGCGGGCGGCAAGGGGCAGGCCCCGAAAGAGGCGCTCAAGGGAGTCGATCTCAACATCCCGCAGGGCTCGATCTTTGGCCTGTTGGGGCCGAACGGGGCCGGCAAGTCGACGATGATCAATATCCTCGCCGGGCTTGTGCTCAAGACCTCGGGCAAGGTGAAAATCTGGGGCTTTGATCAGGACGTGAACCCGCGCCAGTCGCGCGCCGCGATTGGGGTCATGCCGCAGGAGCTGAACCTCGATCCGTTCTTTAGCCCGCGGGGTGCGTTGGAAGTGCAGGCCGGTCTCTACGGCGTGCCGAAAAAGGACCGGCGCACGGATGAAATTCTCGACATCATCGGTCTGACGGATAAGGCGGATGCCTATGCACGCGCGCTTTCGGGCGGGATGCGGCGGCGGCTTTTGCTCGGCAAGGCGCTGGTGCACAACCCGCAGATCCTTGTGCTCGATGAGCCGACGGCGGGCGTGGATATTGAACTGCGTCAGATGCTCTGGACCAATGTGCGCCGCCTTAATGAGGAGCTGGGGATGACGATCATCCTCACCACGCACTACCTCGAAGAAGCGCAGGAGATGTGCGACGAGATCGCGATCATCAACCACGGTGAGCTGATCAAACAGGACACGACGAAAAACCTGTTGGGCCTGATGGATGCGAAAACTCTTGTGATCGAACCCGAGGGCGACGCGCCGGAGCATGTGGACCTGCCGGACGGCGTGCGGATGGAGCGGCGGCGTGATGGGGCCTATGTGTTCGATTTCTCGCGCGGTCAGGCCTCTGTCGGGGCCATTCTCGACGCGGTGAAAAATGCCGGGATCACCATCGGTGATGTGCGCACGATGGAGCCGGATTTGGAAGACGTGTTTGTTGAGCTGACCTCTGGGAAATAAACCCGCGTCTTTTTCGTGATCAAATACTCATAAAAAACCCCGCCTCAGGCGGGGTTTCGTTGTTTTGGAGCCTGAGTTTATTTGCAGGTCAGGGGGCCGACAGGTTCTCCGCCCAACAGATGAATGTGGAAATGCGGCACTTCCTGATGGGAGTGTTCGCCGGAGTTGGTGATCAGGCGATAGCCCTGACCGCCCGCAGCTTCGGAAACGCCGAGCTGTTCGGCAATTTTGGCGACGGATTGGAAGAAATCGAGCTGTTCCTCGGAAGAGGCCGCCTGAACGAAGTGGTCGAAACAGCGATAGGGGCCTTTGGGGATCACGAGGATATGGGTCTTTTTCTGCGGCGTGATGTCGGGAAAGGCAAAGGTGTAGTTCGACTCGAAGACCGGCGTGGACGGAATCTCGCCACGTAGGATTTTCGCGAAAATGTTCTGGTCATCGTAGGCGTAGGGCATGGTCGGCTCCGTCAGTCGGAAAAGAGATAGTGTATCGAGGCGATGTCGAGCGCCTCATCTTCGGAAATCCCGAGAAAGCGTGCAAGCGGCTTGGCGTTTTCCTCGGGCGTGTTGGATTGCGCGATGCGGTAGAAATGTTCGAACTCCGCGTCGCTCAACCGGTCGCTTTCATGGTTGATGTCCGACCGGATCGTCGGCAACAGCCGTTCGAGCGCCTCTGGCGGGGTGGTGTCCCCGGCAAGCCCGGTGCGTTTGGCATGGCCGATCAGGTAGTCATCGGTGAAATCGCAGTCGATTTCGAGCACCCGCGTGCCGGAGCGGTCGGAATAAAAGTCGCGGATCAGGTCGAGGCCTTCGGGGTCGATACAGACGACCATCTTGTCGCGGTTGTAATAGTCGAACAGCATCCGCACCCAGGCGCGGCGGTGGCGCGTCCGTTTTTCAAGACTTTTCTCGATCCCGCCGAGGTCCGGAAGATAGGTGTTTTCCTCGTTGAACAGGTATTCGAGACAGGGAATGTCCGTATGTTCCTTGATCTGCGCGACGAGGCGTTTGGCGACGTGCCATTTTTTACAGACGATCATCAACAGATCGCGGTTCCGGCCCAGCGTGCTTTCGGTCTCCCAGAACCGCTGGGCAAAGCGGCGACCATCGCGGCCACGCCCGGTGAGGAAGTGAAACAGCGAGCGGCCCTCGTTGGAAATCTGGAACGAGACGCCGGTCTCCGCAAAGAGATCGCCCAGACGTTTTTTCAACTCTTTCGCATCGGGAGAGATTTTCCGGGCAAAGAGATAGTCCTGAGACAACAACAGGTCGTAGTGGTCGTTATAGAACACCACCGGCATGCCGTAGTCGGTGAACATCAGAAAGGTCTGTGTTCGGGTGCGGATTTCTTTTTCCGGCACGAGGTGGCGCACGAGGGTCTGGAAAAAGGTCTCATCCGGAATCCAGGTGGTCCGGAAGAACCGCATGACGTCTTTGCGTTCGCGGGTGAACTCCAAAAGCCATTCGACCGTCCGACGGCGCAGGCACCACCATTGCGATCCGATCATGATCTGAAGATCGGCGGGGATTTCGCGTTGCAGGCCAAAACGTTGTTGCAGTGAAAGGGATTTGTAGAACCACCATTTGTGGGTGCGCTCGTTGAACCAGTGGCGGTAGATCAGGCGCTCTTCCTTGATCCCGGTCTTGATCCAGTCGCTCTCAAAAAAGTCGAAACTCTCGATGTAATCCGCGTCATCGCGGTCGAGGTAGTCGTGCATATATTCGGCGGTTTTGATCGACATGCAGTCGCCCGACAGCATGTAAAAATGCGTGGCGCGGGGGAAATCGCGCTCTGCGGCCTCAAGGGCGTAAAGTGTCGCTTCCACAAGGCTCCACGCACCCCAGCCGCATTTGATCCGCTTGGTCGCAAAGGTGACGTTCGGGTTGTCTTTGACGCCCTCTTTGATGGTCTCGAACATCTCTTTGCCGCCTCGGGCATCGAAATGGATCGAGATATAATCCCCCGCCCGCGTGAGCCGGCGCGCCTGGTCGATGATGGCCTCGGGGTCTTTGTGGCACAGCAATATGAAGGCAATTCGTGCCATTTGGGAAACCCAGACCTCACTTTTGACGCTTTGTTTGAATATAAACGTAACCAATCGTTGAATAATCAAGGGCAATTTGCTTTTAAAGCGAAAAGGCCATGCTGTGCTGTGGCATATAGGAGTAATGGGTAGATATGGGCTTTCCTGGAACCTGGATGACCGAAAGCGAAAGCGTGGTGTACCGCGTTGTGCCGAAATGTGCCTGCTCGACCATCGGGCAGATCATGTTCTACTCGGATCACGGCGAGTTTTTCGACGGCGATATTCACGACAGCAAAGACCGCATGCACAAATGGTCGCAAGATGAGAGCCAGCCTCTCATTCAGGCCAATGTGCAGGATCACAAAAGCTACGCCTTCACCTGTGTGCGCAACCCCTACACGCGGGTTTTGTCCTCTTTCTTCGACAAAATCTGCGGCATTCAGCGCAATGGCAAACGCTATCGCGGCAATCTCGTGCCGCAGCTCATCCAGAAATACGGGATCGAGGTTGGCGGCGACGACGGCAAGGAAGAGTTCGATCAGATCGCCTCGTTCCGGCGCTTTCTCTTGTTCGTGCGCGACACCATCCGCTGGCGTCGCCCGATGGAGCCGGACATTCACTGGTCGGCCATGTCGGGCCATGTCTCGACCTTCATCGTGAACGGCGGCACCTACGATAAGATTTTCTTTACGGAGAAATTCAACGAGGGGATGCAGGAGGTGCTCGATCACATCGAGACGCCGCATCAGGTCGATCTCTCGTCGATCCCGCGGTTCAACGAATCCGAGGGCCACGGGCCGAAACGGCTGCATCCGGTCGAAGATTACTTTGACGATCTGTCGATGCATTTGATGTGGGAGATTTATTCCCGCGACTTCAAACTCTTTAAATACGATTTCGAAAATCCGGGGAACAAGATGCCGATTGGCGAGATTGATCTTGCCGAGGTGCACGCCAAACTCGGCGATTGATCGCGCGCTTTGTACGCCAGCGTAATGACATCAAAAAAAGCCGCCCCGGGGAGGGCGGCTTTTTCTGTTTCCATCCGCCCTGCGAGATGTCTCACAGGGCGAACGGGACCAACAGTTATTGGATGTTGTTTACGTCGGAAATAGCCAGTTCGTTCACGCCGTCGGAGAGCACAGCGATGGTGTCGTCGATGGCGGCGGCTTTGAACTTGATGGTCAC
>CAXPTW010000029.1:0-41999 GCA_964220165.1 Abyssibacter sp. | reverse complement strand
GCCCTTGGCCGTGTCTTCCCAGCGCAAATCCGGCATCCGCACCACATAGGGGCGCGCGAGAGGGATCGGGCTTTCCGCAAGGGGGAAGGCCGCAAAATCTTGGGAGGTCATTGGTTCGGTGGCCTCTGGAGTCGCCGTCTCGGCCAACGCCGCGTCGGGCAAAGCGCTCAAGACCGCCTCGCTCATCTCTGTGATCCCGATACCCGCGCTCTTTTGGATCGGTACGGGTTCGGCATGAAGCGGCGCTGCACTGGAGAGGGTCAAAGCGGCGGCGACGGCGGCGCGCGCGGCGAAACGACGTCCACGCATGGTTGATCCCCGCAGGTGACGCGCACCAACGGAAGACGGAGTTTGACGGTCTAAACCCGACCTATCTGTCATCATGGCAGCACGCACGAGGCGCCCCCGTGCCCTTTCCCCTGCAATCCGCATTGACCTTAAAGGCCCGCGCGCCATCGCATTCCAACGCCGCAAGATATGACTCGATCCGCGCTTAGTCGCAACAATTTGCCCCACAGCCGTCAAAACCGGCGATCTTCTGCCGTCGTTTTGCAGATCACGCGATGCAAGCGCGGACGACACGTGCGACAAGACGAACCTGAAGTTTCCCCCGACACTCCCAATTTCCGCCGCAATTTCAGGTTGATCTGAGGGTATTCATTTTCAATCAGAATGACAAAGACATGGCTTTCACATTTTTCCCCGCAAGCATTTTCAACACATTGCTCGACGGCGCACGACACCTCACACCCGCGATTGGCGCGCTCGGCGCTGGTTGGCAGGTGCTTGGCCTGATCGGGTTGGCGATCATCGCTCTGAACTACGCGTTTTTTGCGCCCAAGGACAAACCCCGCCTCACGCGGTTGGCCATCGCCGTGGGCATGGCGGTCGCCTTTGTACCGATCACGCTTTGGGTGATTTTTTCCCAAGTCACAGGGCGTGGCGGCGCGCTTCCCTTTACGTTTGCGGCGACACCGAAATATGCGCAAAACCTCTTCATCGACTTTCGCGCGGACAAGACCGATGCCGATCTCTTTGATGAACGTGTGGCGATTGCGGAAATGGATCGTCATGGCGACGCCGGCAACTGGACAGCGATCCATGAGATGATCCGCCGCAACGACCAGGACGGGTTTGCGACGCCGACGGGCTACCCGATCAATGAGGCCCTGACCGATCACCTCTTTGCCCCCTTCGACGAGATGCGCGATGCCGCCTATGAGAACGGGTTCGACATCAATCTCGACACGCTCGACAGCTATGTTCAGCCCTACGAGGACCGTCTGACCGAGGCCCCCGGCGATCACATTGCCGCCGCGCTCTGTGCAAGGGCGCATATCGGCGCGGGATGGGCGGCGCGGGGGGAGTGTTCCTTCGACCAGATCAAACCCAAGAACGTCGAGGCGTTTCTCAAACACTTCGAACAGGCGGACCGCATCCTGCGCGCCTACCCGGCTCAGTCCTATCAAAGCCCGCTCTTGGCCCAACTCGACTATGAACTCTGCATCGGCTCCCCCAAGGGCCATGAAGACATCCGGGCCAAATTCGCCATCTTGCAGCAGCTCGCCCCGCGCAATCCACGCATCTATTCCCGGCACGGCTTCCGGCTTTTGCCGCGTTGGTTCGGGGATTACGAGGAGCTTGAGACCACCGCGCGCGCACTGATTGATGAGACGGAGCCTTTCTTTGGCAAGGCGGCCTATGCGCTGACCTATCTGACGGCGCTCGAATATGACGAGGAGGCGCAAAAGACCGTTGATCCCAACCTGTTCATCGAGGGCGTGGACGATTTCGTCACCTTCACCGGAACCCAGATGGCCGTGAACCTGATGGGACACCGGCTCGTGACAATCAAACAGATGGCCGACTCTGGCGCACTGCGAAGCGCGATTAACTCCTATTTGCCGAGCTTGCTGAAGGAGGATCTCGCGTATGTCCTCCCCACCGTCTGGGAAATGGAGGCGACGAGCATTAAGGGTCTTTTGAGCCTTTTGTGGATGGATGTGCTCGAAGCGGGCAAAGAGGTCCATTACACATCGCATGGCGTGGAAATTCGCACCCCTGCCCCGGCATAAGGGGACGCGAGGCGCCCCTGCCCTCTTGCTCCCACTCTTCCCCTGTCCTAGAAGGCTTTAAAACGCCAATCGAGGACCGCAAACATGCTTGACCATCTCGAATATTCCACCCCGAAGCCCAAGGTCATCCAAGGGGCGAAAGAGGATTGGGAACTCGTCATCGGGATGGAGATTCACGCGCAGGTGGCCTCCGAAGCCAAGCTGTTCTCCGGCGCTTCCACGCAATTCGGCAACGAGCCGAACTCCAACGTGTCCTTCGTGGATGCGGCGATGCCGGGCATGTTGCCGGTGATCAACGAATATTGCGTCGAACAGGCCGTGCGCACGGGGCTGGGCCTCAAGGCTGACATCAACCTGTTCTCGGCCTTTGACCGTAAGAACTATTTCTACCCCGACCTTCCCCAAGGCTACCAGATTTCTCAGCTCTACCACCCGATCGTGGGCGAAGGCGAAGTCATCGTCGACATGGAGCCGGGCATCGCGCGCAAAGTGCGGATCGAGCGCATTCACCTCGAACAAGACGCCGGCAAGTCGATCCACGACATGGACCCGACGATGTCTTTTGTGGACCTGAACCGCACCGGTGTGGCGCTGATGGAGATAGTGTCGCGCCCGGACATTCGTGGGCCGGAAGAGGCCGCGGCTTACGTGCTGAAACTGCGCCAGATCCTGCGCTATCTGGGCACCTGCGATGGCAATATGCAGAACGGCAACCTGCGCGCTGACGTGAACGTGTCGGTCTGCCGTCCGGGTCAGTATGAGAAATACCAAGAGACGCAGGATTTCTCGCATTTGGGCACCCGCTGCGAGATCAAGAACATGAACTCCACGCGGTTCATCCAGATGGCCATCGACTATGAGGCCCGTCGCCAGATCGCCATTCTGGAAGACGGCGGCACGGTCGATCAGGAAACCCGTCTTTACGACGCGGCCAAGAACGAAACCCGGTCGATGCGCTCCAAAGAGGAAGCGCACGATTATCGGTATTTCCCCTGCCCCGACCTTCTGCCGCTGGAGATCGAACAAGAGTGGGTGGACGACATCGCCGCCTCCCTGCCGGAACTGCCGGACGAGAAGAAAGCCCGTTTCGTCAAGGACTTCGGCCTCTCGGAATATGACGCGGGCGTCTTGACCGCCGATACGGTGAACGCGGATTTCTTTGAGAAAGTCGTGGCCGTTGGCGAAGACGGCAAGCTGTCGGCCAACTGGGTGATCAACGAACTGTTTGGCCGCCTGAAAAAGGACGACACGGATATTGCGGAAAGCCCGGTCAGCCCGGAGCAACTCGGCGAGATCGTCAAGCTGATCAAGGCGGACACGATTTCCGGCAAGATCGCGAAAGACCTTTTCGAGATCGTCTACACCGAGGGCGGCAACCCCGCCGAGATCGTCGAAGCCCGCGGCATGAAACAGGTGACCGATACCGGCGCCATCGAGGCCGCCGTGGATGAGATCATCGCCACCAACCCGGCGCAGGTCGAGAAAGCCAAAGCCAACCCGAAACTCGCGGGCTGGTTCGTCGGTCAGGTGATGAAAGCCACCGGCGGCAAGGCCAACCCCAAGGCGGTGGACGAGCTGGTCAAAGCCAAACTCGGCCTCTGAGCCGCGCCCAAACTGAGCAAGCCGTCCTTTTGGGGCGGCTTTTTCATGTCAGGAGCATAGAATGACCCTTCCTACACCGCATATCTCCACGCTCATCGCCGTTCGTCCCGAATGGGTGGATTACAACGGCCATATCAACATGGCCTATTACGCCGCGATCACGGATCAGGGGGGCGATGAGATGTATGCGCTACTTGGCTTGGGCGAGACCTATGCCAAGACCCAAGCCCACACGAGTTACACCGCCGAGGTCCACATCTGTTACAAACGCGAGCTGAAACTCGGCGACCGGGTGCGGGTGCACACACAGCTCTTGGATTTCGACGCCAAACGCATGGTGCTGTTCCACGAAATCCACCATGAGGATGGCTGGATCGCGGCGACTGCCGAAGAATTGCTCCTGCATATCGACATGTCCAGGCCGCGCGTTGTGCCTTTCCCGCCCGAGATCGCGGAAAAGATTGCGGCGATGAAAACCGCGCATGACGCCCTGCCGCGACCGGCACAAGCGGGCCGGTCCATTTCGCTTGCAAACAAGGCCGCATAGGCGTGTCACAGCTGCGTCAAGACCCGCTCAGACGGGCCTCAGACTGGCCAAAGGGTGTTGACCCGCGCGCCCGTGCAGGACACCTATACGTGGATCACAGGAGACAATGATGCCCCGTTACGAATATCTGACCGTTCCCGCCCCGCGCAAAGGCGAAAAGGCGAAAGGCGTGAAAACGCCGGAGGCCCGCATCGCGCAGGCCATGCAGAGCCTTTTGAATGAAAAAGGCGCGGCCGGGTGGGAATATCTGCGCGCGGACCTCATTCCGATGGACGAACGCGCGGGCATCACCTCGAAAGTGGTCAATTACCACACGCTTCTGGTGTTTCGTCGTCAACTTGACGGGCCGATCACCCTTCCAGAGGATAGCTTGCCTGTCGAAGCCGAGGCCCCCCGTGCCCCGCGCGCCGACCGCGACACGCCGCCGCCCTCAGTCCCCTTCCCCGCCACGCCAGAGCGCGGCGCCGGAGCGGCCGCGCGCACCGTCTCCCCCGATGTGGCCGACGAAATCGCCGAAGACCGCGAATCCTGACCGCGGGCTTTAGACGTCCAGATCAAGCGCAAGCGCGTGAATGCGCGGGACGAGATCGCCCAGCGCCTTGTGCACCATGCGGTGGCGGGCGACGCGGGACTGGCCCTCAAAGGCGGCGGAGCGGATCAGAACGTTGAAATGCGTCTCCCCATGCCCGCCCGGATTTCCCGCATGTCCTGCGTGGGACGCGCTGTCGTCCACGATGTCTAACTCACGGGGCGCAAACGCCTCTTGCAGGCGGTCACGCATCTGATCGGCAATTGTCATCCTCTGCCCCTTTTCCATTTTGTCATTCTCATCTAAAGTCTTGCGTCCGAGTCGAAAAGGTTGAGGCACATGGATAAAAAAGATCCTTTCGGTTTTGATATGTCGGTGTCGTCCGCAAAAAAGAATAAGCGCGGTGGACGGCGTGGCATGTCGGGTGCGTTTGAAACTTCCAAACGGACCTGCGAATGGGAGGGCTGCGAAGAGCCCGGACAATATCGTGCGCCACGCTCGCCGGATCATTTGGACGAGTACAAATGGTTCTGCAAAGAGCACGTGCGCGAATATAACCTACAGTGGAATTTCTTCACGAATGCGACCGAGGCCGAAATGGATGCGGCCTATAAATCGTCGCAGACGGGCGACCGCCCGACCAAGCCCTTTGGCAAGAAATCGGTCGAACAACGTGCTTGGGAACGTTTGGGCATTGACGATGCGCATGAGGTTCTGGGCGAGAATGCGACCCGCAACCCCGGCAAGGGCGATCCGGGCGCACCGACGCGCAAATTGCCGCCGGTGGAGCGTCAGGCCATCGAGATTTTGGAAGCCAAGGATCATTGGACCAAGGCCGAGATCAAGAAGCAGTATCGTGCTTTGATCAAGGTGTTGCACCCGGACGTGAACGGCGGCGACCGCTCCCAAGAGGAACAGTTGCAACAGGTCGTCTGGGCCTGGGATCAGCTCAAGGAAAGCCGCTGGTTCAAGTGAGTGAGACATGAAAAAGCCCCGCTGAGATGCGGGGCTTTTTTGATGCGTCGTGCAGCCTTGCGTGAACTTAGTGGGCGGCGGGCTTTTTCCCGGTCACGGATTGGATCACGGGGTTGATCACTTTCGCCACGATGGGGATCAGGATCAGGCCGTAAATCAGGCCGAAAATGCCATCGAAAAACGCGGTGACGAACCAGCTGGCGAACTCCGCAGCGCCTTCGACGGCATGGGCGGCCAGTTCAGCCATATGGTGAATCTCTTCGTAGGGATGATGCATCCCCAGCTCATGCAGACCATGGATCACGATGGAGCCACCGACCCAGATCATCGCCGCGGTGCCGACGATCATCAAGATCTTCATCAGCACCGGCATGAATTTCACGATGCCACGCCCCAAAGAGCGGGTGGCAGAGAGCCGTCCGACGCGGGCAAGCCAGAGGCCGAAATCATCGGCTTTGACGATCAAGGCGACGCTGCCATAGACCACCACGGTGATTAGGATGCCTGCCAACGCGAGAGCGCCCGCCTCGAACCAGACCGACAGGCCCGGATCGAGCGCGGAAAGGATGATCGTCATGATCTCGGCAGAGAGAATAAAGTCGGTTTTCACCGCGCCCGCCACCTTTTGCTCTTCCAAATGGGCCGGATCGCCTTGGGCGGGCTGACCATCCGCATGGGGCGCATGGGGTTTGAACAGGTGATAGACCTTTTCGGCCCCCTCGAAACAAAGGTACGAGCCGCCAAGCATCAAAAGCGGCATGATCAGCCAGGGTGCAAAGCTCGACAGAATGAGCGCCAGTGGCAAAAGGATCAAAAGTTTGTTGCGGATCGATCCCAGCGCGATCTTGCCCACGATGGGCAATTCACGGGCGGGGGCAAAGCCGTGTACGTATTTCGGCGTCACGGCGGCGTCGTCAATGACCGCGCCCGCCGCCTTGGCCGAGGCTTTTGCCGCCTGCGTCGCGACATCGTCCACATTGGCTGCCGCCACTTTGGCGATGCCCGCCACGTCGTCCAACAGCGCCAAAAGACCGCTCATACCCAAACCTCGGCTTATCTACGTTTCAAGTCAAAGATGTAGGGGCCCGCAAACACGATGTCCATGCGCAACCCGGAAAACCGTCGCGTCAGAGGTGTTTAGGCCGCATAGAGGCGGAGAAACTGCTGTGCCGCACGGCGCGCGCGCGTCTCGATCTCTGGCGCGGAGAGCGGTTTCCCCTGCCCCAAAAGCGCCAAAAGCTGCACATCGCCTTTCAAAAGGCCAAGCCAGTCATCCGCCGCAAGGTCCGCCCCCTCGGGGACATGCAAACGCCCCTCCTCCGCCCAGAGCGCAATCTGCGCGGCCACCTGGCGCATCGCTTTTCCACGCCCTTCCTCGATCAGAATGGCAGCCAGTTCACCGCCCTCCTGAACCGATGCGATGGCCGCACGGTTGATGGCGATGGAGGTGTCCCCAAGGAGCAGCTGCAAAACACGCTGCCCCGTCGCCTCTAACCACGCGGTCATCTCGGAGGGGTCCGCGTCCACCGCTTCCAAAGCGTTTTGTGCCGTGTGGCGCACGAGCGCGGCAAAGAACCCGCGCCGGTCGCCGAACCAGTTATAGAGAGTTTCCTTGGAGGCGCGCGCTTCCTTGGCGATGGCATTCATCGAGGTCCGCGCCCAGCCGTCGCGGACCAAGACGCGCAGCCCCGCGTCGAGGATTTCGCTGCGACGCGCCGCTTGGGGGTCATCCGCTCTCTGCGCTTCCGCCATCCTTCGCTCCATCATGCGTCTTAGATATGCCGAACCATACGGTACGGAACCACTTGACACAAGTCCGTACCCGGCGGTACGGGTAGAAATGCGTACCGCCGGGCACGGCAAAATCGAACTTGATGAATACGGAGGTTTCCATGTCAGCTCAGTCTCAGATCTCTGCCGAGAGGGAGCGCGTCAGGCTCACGGCCATCGCGCTTTTCATGGCCATCGTGCAAATAGCCATGCTCGGCGCGCTCTATAGCCAGACCGCCCCGCACCCGCCGCTCGCGGTGCCGCCCTTTGCCATCGCGCCGATGCTGTCGGCGAGTATCGCGCTCTGTCTCGTGCTGGGGTGGCTCGCCGCGCAAGGCGACAAAGGCGCGGTCAAACTGATCGCCCTGCCTGTCATTCTTTTGGCGCTGGTCTCCTATGGGCCGCAAAAATATTTAGACCCGGCGTTTCCGCAAATCTGGATCGCCGTGGTGCCGATGCAGGTCGCGACCGTGGCCCTCGCTCTCATGAGCTATCGCCCGACGGCACGCAAATCGGCTGAGGTCGCGTCTGCGACAGCCTGACAAATAGATAAAGGGGCGCCCGAAACCGGACGCCCCACCCTTTCCTCACCGCATGACTGAGGAAAAAGCCTATGATCTTACATCGCCGGCAGAAGCACAGCGTCGATCACATGGATCACGCCGTTCGACTGTTTCACATCGGCGATGGTGACGGTTGCGACATTGCCTTGGCCGTCCTCGATCTTGACCATGCCGTCCTCGATCATGGATTTGAAGGTACAACCACCGACGGTCGGCACATCGTGCACGCCACCGTCATCTTCGATCATGCCAATGAGCGCCTCGGACATCACATCCGCCGCGACCACGTGGCAGGTCAGGATTTTGGTCAGCTGATCTTTGTTTTCCGGCATCAAAAGCGTCTCGACCGTGCCTTCGGGCAGAGCGGCAAAGGCATCGTTCGTCGGCGCGAACACGGTGAACGGACCTTCGCCCGCGAGGGTGTCAACGAGGCCTGCCGCCTGCACGGCCGCGACAAGCGTGGTGTGATCTGCGGAGTTCACGGCATTTTCGACAATGTTCTTGTCTGCGAACATTTCAGCACCGCCAACCATCGGATTTTTCATGTGATCATCGGCAAAAGCGGTCGTCGCGATGAGGGCGGTTGCGGCGGCGGTGGCGAAAATTGTGCGTTTCATGAGGTATCTCTCCCTACGTGGTTTGAACCTCGACACAGCGTCGAAGTTACCCTCATTACGGCCCCCTTTCGGAACCGGATGACCTAAGCCTCTTCACAAAAACACACAGACGCGTGAGGTCTCCGACGATCTGCGCAGGGGATGTGGCCGAAAAGCCTTGGCATCGCCCCTTGCACCCCTCTCAGAGACAGGGCAAACAGGTGCGGACGAAATATGTGACAGACGGGGCCAAGAATGGACGCCAATACCAAACCGACCGAAGTGATTTCCGTTCGCGATGTGTTCGGCATCGACACTGACATGACGGTGAAAGGGTTTGCCGAAGGCTCCGACCGCGTGCCCGAGCTCGACCCGACCTATAAATTCGACCCGGACACGACGCTTGCGATCCTTGCAGGGTTCAACAACAACCGCCGCGTGATGATCCAGGGCTACCACGGCACCGGGAAATCCACCCACATCGAACAGGTCGCCGCACGTCTGAATTGGCCCTCTGTGCGCGTCAACCTCGACAGCCACATCTCCCGGATCGACCTCATCGGGAAAGACGCGATCAAATTGCGCGACGGCAAACAGGTGACGGAATTCCACGAAGGCATCCTGCCTTGGGCACTTCGCAACCCGGTCGCCATCGTGTTCGACGAATATGACGCGGGCCGCGCTGACGTGATGTTCGTGATCCAGCGCGTTCTGGAGCACGACGGGAAACTCACCCTGCTCGACCAGAACGAAATCATCACGCCGAACCCGTATTTCCGCCTGTTCGCGACGGCCAACACCGTCGGCCTCGGCGACACCACGGGCCTCTATCACGGTACCCAGCAGATCAACCAGGCGCAGATGGACCGTTGGTCCCTCGTCGCGACGCTCAACTACCTGAGCCACGACGCGGAGGCCGCCATCGTCCTGTCCAAGGCACCGCATTACAACAACGAGAAAGGCCGCAAGACCATCTCGCAAATGGTGTCCGTTGCCGATCTGACCCGGACCGCCTTTATGAACGGCGATCTCTCGACCGTCATGTCGCCCCGGACCGTGATCACCTGGGCGCAGAACGCCGAGATTTTCCGCGATGTGGGCTATGCGTTCCGCCTGACCTTCCTCAACAAATGCGACGAGCTTGAGCGCCAGACCGTGGCCGAGTTCTACCAGCGCTGTTTTGACGAGGAACTGCCGGAAAGCGCGGCCTCTGTCGCGAGCTAAGCGCAGTTCCATTTCCACGACTTTGACAGCGGGCCTCTTCGGGGCCCGTTTTCGTTTGTGCGCAGGTCGGGCGCGGCACCGTGCGCTCTAAGTAAGGCGGCAGTAACCCTATTGCGGCAGACTCCAGAAGCCGGACGCTTTCCCCTCCCGCGTCCCAGATCAAAATTGTATATATTGAGTATATCTTTGGTATATACAAAATTCTTGCCAGAACGGGAAACCCGGCCTACCGTGATCATGACAGCCATGTAACGAGGGACAGCGAATGACACCCGACGGACATCTGATCTCACCTGTGAGGACCGCCAAACCGGGACGGGTTTTCCACGCCCTGACGTTTGCCGTCCTTCTCACCTGCGGCCCGCTCGCGGCTGCCCCCGGCACGACGAGTAGCCCCCTGGCCCGAAGTTTTGCCTACTGCGCGGGTCGCCTGTCCGCAGACGCGGCGCATTTCGAAGATCGCGATCTCCTGCATCTGAAACAGATGATGCAGGACATGCTTTCCGCCGTGATCGACCCGACAGAAGCGGAGGCCTATGAGGCCCTGCGCATCGCGGGTCATGTGGCCCAGTCAGAATTGCGCGCCATCGCGCGGTTTTCGCCCGATGCGGCGCGCGCGACGGAGGCGGATACCCTCGCCTCCGATATGCTGGCGGAATGCCGGTCGATGGTGCTCGCGGGCTGAGAAAATGAGGCTGAGACAAAAAGAAAGACCCGCTGAAACAGCGGGCCTTTCCGGGGGGGGGGGTAATGAGCCGATTTTAGGCGGCTTTTGCGGTCGCATCGGCCTCACGGGCCGCTTTCGTCGCGTAGGTCCACCAGGCGAGATCGCCCAGCATCGCCTCAACGGACGGGAGGATGTTGGCTTCGATTGCGGACATCTCCTCATTCGCGCCGAGCGGGGAGACTTTGAAGAAGTCTGCGCCAGAGATGTTCACGGCGGAGCGCACCGGAACCATCTGGAGGTTGATCGACACAGCGCGGAGGTGCTCGACAGCACGCGCGCCACCGACGGCACCATAGCCCATCACGGCGGCGGGCTTGCGCACCCATTCCTTACCGGCTTGGTCCAGAGCGTTTTTCAACGCCGCCGGCATGGAGGAGTTGTATTCCGGGGTCAGGAAAATAAAGCCGTCGAATTCGGCCATTTTCTCTTGCCACTTGATGGCGTTCAGATCGGCGGACGGCGCCCAGAGGTTGGAGGCCATTTCATTGAACAACGGCAGGTCGTAATCCCGCAGATCGACGAGTTCGATGTCGAGATCTTTGCGCAGCTTTTGTGCGTGGTCCAAGAGCCACTTGGCCGGTTTGTCGGCAAAGCGCGCGTCACGGGTGGAGCCAATGATCAAAGCAATTTTAGGAGCGGTCATAGTATGGTCCTTTTCTGTCTCGCGCGCCAAAGTGTGGAGGAAGAGTGGAGGGGGAGCGCGCTGTTGTTAGATACATAGGAGCGCACGCCCAAGCACATCAACACAGAGAATTGCGCCAATATGCACAGAACCTGTGCGAAACACCCGCAAAAGGCGAGAGATGCACCGCATCAAATCTTATGCGCTTTCTCTTGCTCGCCCCCTGCCCGCGTGCTTTAACGAGGCCATGACGAAGCCCATCGACAACCCGGCAGATCCGTTCAAAAAAGCCCTCGCCGAGGCCACAAAAGTCTTGGCCAACGACAGCGATTTGACGGTGACTTATTCCATGGATCCTTCGGGGATCACCAACGACACGGTGCGCCTGCCGCAGGTGACCCGCCGGATGTCGAAGGAAGAGGTCTTGATCGCGCGCGGGACGGCGGATGCCTTGGCTCTGCGCCACAAATTTCACGACAAGGGCACGTTCAGCCGCTACGCGCCGCAGGGCCAGATGGCCTATGACATCTACGATGCGATGGAGACGGCGCGATGCGAGGCCGCTGGCGCGCGGCATATGCCCGGCACCGCAGGCAACATCGAGGCCAAGATCGGCAACGACGCCTCCCGGCGTGGCTATGACGGCATCACCAAACGCGAAGACGCCCCGCTGGCACAGGCGATGGGCTATTACCTGCGCGAAAAAGCCACGGGACGTACGCTTCCGCCCGCGGCGGAAAATGTGCTCGATCTTTGGCGCGACTTTATCGACGGCCAAACGCAAGACACGTTTGACGACGTCGACGCCCTTTTGGAAGATCAACAAGCCTTTGCCCGCCTCGCCCGCCGCGTGATCGAGGAATTGGGCTACGGCGACCAGCTTGGCGACGATCCGGATCAAACCGACCCGGAAGAGGAGCAAAACGCCGAAGCCGAGGAACAGGAAGAAGAGTCCCAAGAAGACGGCGAAGAGCAGGATCAGGACGACGATAGCGAGGCTCAATCCGAGAGCACGCAAGAAGAACAGCAAGACATGCAGGAGGCCACGGTCTCCGACACGGATCTCTCAGATGAGGAGATGTCCGAGGAGGTCGAGCTGCCACAGGACGAGTCGGAGGTGGAGCCACCGCAGCCTGCCCCTGTGTCCGACGCCGACCCGAATTATCAGGTCTTCTCGTCTCAGCATGACGAAGAGATCATGGCGGAAGAACTCGCGGAACCTGCCGAGCTTGAGCGCCTGCGCGCCTACCTCGACCAACAGCTTGAGCCGCTCAAAGGCGCGGTGTCGCGTCTCGCCAACAAATTGCAGCGCCGCCTTCAGGCGCAACAGAACCGCTCGTGGGAGTTCGACCGCGAAGAGGGTATCCTCGACGCCGGACGCCTCGCCCGTGTGGTCGCCAACCCGACGACGCCCCTGTCGTTCAAGGTCGAAAAAGACACCGAGTTCCGCGACACAGTCGTGACGCTTTTGCTGGACAACTCCGGCTCCATGCGTGGACGTCCGATTTCCATCGCCGCGATCTGTGCCGATGTTCTGGCCCGGACGCTGGAACGCTGCAACGTGAAGGTCGAAGTTTTGGGCTTTACCACACGTGCGTGGAAAGGCGGCCTGTCGCGTGAAGAATGGCTGAGCGCCGGTCGTCCGCAACAGCCGGGGCGTCTCAACGATCTGCGCCACATCATCTACAAATCCGCCGATGCGCCGATGCGCCGGACGCGGGCCAATTTGGGCCTGATGATGAAAGAGGGCCTCTTGAAGGAAAAAATCGACGGGGAGGCGCTTGAATGGGCGAACCGTCGGATCGTGGCCCGTCCTGAGGCGCGCAAGATTCTCATGGTGATCTCGGACGGCGCGCCCGTCGATGACAGCACGCTGTCGGTGAACCCGGCGAATTATCTCGAAAAACACCTGCGGGACGTGATCGCCATGATCGAAAAACGCCGTCAGGTCGAGTTGCTCGCCATCGGGATCGGCCATGATGTGACCCGCTACTATGACCGCGCGGTGACCATCACGGACGCAGAACAGCTGGCCGGTGCGATGACCGAACAGCTCGCGTCCCTGTTCGACAGCGACCCTCGGGCGCGGGCCCGCGTCATGGGCATTCGCCGCGCTTCCTGAGCCTTGTTTTGAGTATTTGACTTGCAATGAAGGACCATTGAAAAATGTTCCAAAGTTTTGACGTGACCTCCCGACCCGACCAAGCCGCGCCGCGCGTTACGGCGCTCCGCAGCGAGATGCGGGACAGCGGCGTGGACGCCTTTTTGATCCCTCGGGCCGACGCCCATCAGGGCGAATACACCGCGCCCTGTGACGAGCGCCTCGCCTGGCTGACCGGGTTCACGGGCTCAGCGGGGTTTGCCGTGGTCCAAGCGGGCACGGCGGCGATGTTCACCGATGGGCGCTATACCGTTCAGGTCCGCGCGCAATGCGATCCGGCGATTTTCGACTTTGTCGCCTGGCCCGAGACCACGCTGGGCGCCTATTTGCTTGTGGCGGAAGCGACAACCATCGGGTTTGATCCGTGGCTCCACACGATGGACGAGATCAAAACCCTACGCGCCAAGTTGGAGGGATCGGACAAGACGCTGTTGTCCGTTCCGAACCTTGTGGACCGGATTTGGCGGGACCGCCCCGCGCGTCCGGCGAACCACGTGATGGCGCAACCCTATGAGCTATCGGGCAAGACCTCTGAAGAAAAGGTTCAGGAGATCTCTGAGGCGATCACAAAGAAGGGTGCCGACGCGCTCGTCCTGACGCTTCCGGACAGCATTTGCTGGCTTTTGAACATTCGCGGCACGGACATCGCGCACAATCCGGTGGTTCAGGTCTTTGCCATCGTGACAGCGAGTGGGAAAATCCATCTCTTTGACAATGCGGATAAATATGCGGAGCTTGGCCCCGACCCCCGGATCACCATTTCGCCCCGCGCGGCGTTCTCCGAGGCGCTTTCCGAGCTGGAGGGCAAGGTGCTTCTCGATCCGACCTCCGCGCCTGAGGCGGTCAAGACGCTGATCACCTCGGCTGAAATCATCGAGGGCACCGATCCCTGTATCCTGCCCAAAGCCCGCAAGACCGAGGCCGAACTGTCTGGTATGCGGGCCGCGCATCTGCGTGACGGGGCGGCGATGGTCGAATTTCTGGCGTGGCTCTCAGAGCAACAGATTGAGGAACTGACCGAGATCGACGTCGTCAAAAAGCTCGAATCCTTCCGCGCGGCGACGGGCAAGCTGCGCGAGATTTCCTTTGATACGATCTGTGGCACCGGCCCGCATGGGGCCATCGTGCATTACCGCGTCACCGAGGAGACCAATCGCCGCCTGAAAGAGGGCGATCTGTTGTTGGTCGACAGCGGCGGCCAGTATCAGGACGGCACCACGGACATCACCCGCACTGTGGCCTTGGGCGACCCGGGGTTTGCGGAGCGCGCTGCCTTTACTGCCGTGCTTCAGGGGATGATCGCCATCTCCACCGCCCGCTTCCCGCGCGGCGTCTCCGGCAGCCATCTTGACGCCCTCGCCCGTGCACCGCTCTGGCGTCAGGGGTGGGATTACGATCACGGGACGGGGCACGGCGTCGGTGCCTACTTGTCGGTGCACGAAGGGCCGCAGCGCATCTCACGTCTGTCGACCCTTGCACTAAAGGCGGGGATGATCCTCTCGAACGAGCCGGGCTATTACCGTGAGGGAGAGTTCGGCATTCGCATCGAGAACCTGATCGCCGTTCAGGACGCGCCTGAGCTGTCCGGTGCGGACGATCGTGACATGCTGGCCTTTGAGACGCTCACTTGGGTGCCGATTGATAACAGCCTCATTCTGGCCGATGAACTGGCCCCTTGGGAGCGCGACTGGATCGATGCCTATCATCAAGAGGTTTGGGATAAAATCTCACCGCGTGTCTCGGAAGAAGCCCGTGCGTGGCTGCGGCAAGCGGTTGCACCAGTCTGACATATACCTTGGCAAAAAAGCCTGATAGGGTGCGCGCAAAGACGAAAAGAGGGATGACATCATGGGTGACCATATCAAAATTCGCCCGGCGGGCGGCAAGTGGGTCGTGCGCGCAGGCGGCGCCGTTTTGGGCGAAACAGATCGCGCCTTGGAACTGACCGAGGGAGAGTTTCCGCCGGTGATCTATTTCCCGCGCGATGATCTCGCCATGGCCTTTCTCGAAGAAACCGAAACCGTCTCCAGCAACCCGTTCAAAGGCGAGGCGAAGCATTTCGACATCCACACGAAATCCGTGGTGATCGCGGACGCGGCTTGGACCTATGAGGCTCCGAAAGACGCGCTGGCGGATATCAAAGACTACGTGGCCTTCTACCCGCAAAAAGCGGCTGTCGAGCAGCTCTGATCCACGCGGGCTTGCCCAAGGGCACCTCAGAGAACCATATGACGCGGTCCAAAGGGGCCGCGTTTTGCGTCTAAGAATGTTCCTCCGCGGCGGTCTCCGCAAGTTTGCGCGAAAACACCCGCAGAGCATCGACATGAAACAGCGCTCCAAGCAGCTCAGGCCCGGAATCATCGCGAAGCCGCACAACGGGCACAAAGATCAGATTGTGCTTTTCGAACATCGGCATGGCCTTTTCCAGGGTCGCGTTCGGGGACACGTAAACCCCTTTGGCAATCAACTCTCGACAGGCCTCCTCTGACGCGGCGCGGGGGGCGTCTGGGGCCCGGTAGCATTGATGCACCCGCACGGTCGCCAAGAGATAGGCCTGCGGCCCCGCCGCAAGGTGCACATCGCGACGTTCCAGAAGCGTGAGAAAGAACGACCGATCCACGAGGCGCGACGCCAGCGCGGTCGACAGGGACACGGTCACCATGACGGCCAAGCCGGTCTGCCAGTCGCCTGTGAGTTCGAACACGATCAAGGTGGTGGAAATCGGCGCGCCGAGTACGGCCGCCGCGACGCCGCCCATGCCCGCCAAGGCATAGAGCGTAAAGGTGCCTGAAACATTCGGGAAGATCCCGGTCGCAATGAGGCCAAAGGCCAACCCGGTCAGAGACCCGACCATCAGCGCGGGCGAAAACACGCCCCCGCCCATCCGCCCGGCCATGGTGATGGCCACGGCGATGACCTTGATCACCGCATAGACGATGGCCTGCCAAATCAGCAATTCGCCGGTGAGCGCCGAAGAAGTCGTCTCATAGCCCACCCCGATGATATGCGGGAAAAAGATCGCGATCATCCCGAGCAAAAGCCCCGCCACAGCGGGCCGCAGCACGGGCGGCAGGTGGATTTTTTCCTGCACCCAAGTGCCGAAATCATCCGCCATGAAAATCGTGCGCATCATGACCACAGCCACAACGCCACAGATCAGGCCGAGGACCAAAAAGGCGGGCAATTCGACATAGAAACTCAGCGCGCCCTCAGCGGCCAGCGTGAACTCTGTCACACCGCCGAATTCGATCCGGTTGATCACCGTCCCCGCGACAGAGGCGATGGCGATCGGGGCAAAGGCATGGACGGCAAAGTGGCGCAACACGACTTCGAGCGCGAACAATGCCCCGGCAATCGGCGCGTTGAACGAGGCGGAGACCGCCGCCGCCACAGCACAGCCCAAAAGATCACGCCCGGTGATCCCATTGGCGTGCAAGCGGTTCGACACCCAGGTCGAAATCACCCCGGCCAAGTGCACCACCGGCCCTTCCCGGCCCGAGGAGCCGCCCGTCGACAGGGTGATCAGCGAGGCGGCCGCCGAGGCGAGACCCGCACGTTTCTCGACCCGTCCGTCATTGAGGGCCGCGCCTTCGATCACGTCGGCGACAGAGCGCACCCGACCATCCGGCGTGAACCAGTTAAGGATGATCCCCACGGCCAAGCCCCCGAGCACCGGCAGGATCAGAACCCAAAACCACGGCAATTCGCGCGCGAATGTATGAAGATGGCGCAGATCGGAAGTGCCGTAAAAAAACGCCTGCAACAGGTCGATGCCCTTGCGAAACCCGAGCGCGGCAAAGCCGGAGGCCACCCCGATCAGCAGGGCGATGAACCAAAACTGGATCTGGCTCGGGCCTTTCGTGCGCACAAGCTCAAGGGCGGCGGTGAGGCCGTCGCGGATCTCGATGAGAGCCTTGCGTGGATATCCCGGTGTTTCGGACATATCTGTCCCGTTTCCCCCTCATACCGGCCCTTGATGCTGGCCTTTACGCTTGGCCACTCTTCCAAAACCAAACGCCAACTAGGCTTTCCCTTGCCTGTCACGTCGACTATGGTCGCGGCGCCAAAAGAGACCCCAAAGAGACAATGAGTCCGCCATGATTTCCGACACCGCCTATGCCAAGCTTTCCTCCGTTCTAGAGACTCGGCTCACCCGTTCCAAGTCCGAACTCGACCAGCATGGCCTGTCTGAGACCTGGTTCCCGCTGACGCCACCCGATGCGGTCGCCTACCCCGAGAGCACCGCAGAGGTCTCCGAGATCATGAAAATCTGTCACGCGGAGGCGATCCCGGTGACGGCCTTTGGTGCGGGAACGTCGCTTGAGGGACAGACGTTGGCGACGTCCGGCGGGCTTGTGGTCGATTTTTCGCGGATGAATCAGGTGATCCGGATCAACGACGCGGATATGGACGCCATCGTGCAGCCGGGGATCACGCGGGAGGCGCTCAATGTCGAATTGCGCACCACCGGGTTGATGTTCCCTGTCGATCCCGGCGCGAATGCGTCGCTGGGCGGCATGGCGATGACCCGGGCGTCGGGGACCACAGCGGTGAAATACGGCACGATGAAAGAGAATGTCATCGGGCTTGAGGTCGTTTTGGCCGATGGCACCGTGATCCACACCGGATCGCGTGCGCGCAAGTCTGCCGCGGGCTATGACCTCACCGCGTTGTTTGTTGGGTCTGAAGGCACGCTGGGCCTCATCACCGAGATGACCGTCCGCCTCCATGGTCAGCCAGAGGCAGTCTCCGCCGCTGTCTGTGCCTTCGACGACATGCATCCGACGGTGGAGGCGGTGATCGCGACGATTCAAGTCGGCTTGCCGATGGCACGGATCGAATTTCTGGACGCCGAAAGCGTGCGGGCCGTGAACCAATATTCCGGCGCGGACTTCCCGCTCAAACCGCATCTCTTTGTCGAGTTCCATGGCTCAGAGGCCGCCGTGGCCGAACAGGTGGAACTCTTTGGCGAGATCATTCACGATTTCGGCGGCTCCGATTTTCAGTGGGCTTCGAAGCCGGAAGAGCGCAGCGCGCTTTGGACCATGCGTCACCACGCCTATTGGGCCTGTCTCGCTCTGCGCAAGGGCGCGAAAGCCGTCGTGACAGACATCTGTGTGCCGATCTCCAAACTGGCGCAGGCGGTGGATGAGACCGTCGCGGACATTCAGGCCTCTCCCATCGAGGGCCCGATCCTCGGCCATGTGGGCGACGGCAATTTCCACGCCATCCTCTTGGTCGATCCCAATAACGCCGATGAGATCGCTCAGGCCAAAGACCTCGCCCATCGCATGGCGGAGCGCGCCTTGGCCCTCGGCGGGACAATCACGGGCGAGCATGGCATCGGAATGGGGAAAAAGGGATTGATGCCCGAGGAGCATGGCGCCGCCTGGGCCGTCATGGGTCAGCTGAAAGCGGCGCTGGACCCAACAAACATTCTCAACCCCGGCAAGCTCGTACCCTAAGGGCCGTGACGCGGACCAAATGAAAACAGGGCGCGGAGGGATGCCCCCGCGCCCTTTTCATGAAACCAAACACCCTCGCTAACGCGAGTCACTTTGGCACAGAGATGTAAGAATCTTGTTAAGGGGCACTTAGCCCGCCAAGAGCGCCTTGGCCGCCTCTCGCGCCGCCTCGGAGATGGTATCCCCCGACAGCATCCGCGCGATCTCATCGACCCGCGCCCCGTCTTCGAGCGCGGTGACTTCTGAGAGCGTCACATCATTCTCGACCCGTTTTGCCACACGCCAATGATGCCCGCCAAGCGCGGCCACCTGCGGGCTATGGGTGACCACAAGCACCTGCCCTTCGTCAGAGAGCGCCTTGAGACGCCGCCCAACGGCATCGGCGGTGGCCCCGCCCACACCCCGGTCGATCTCGTCGAAAATCATCGTTACGCCGGTCTGGTCGCGGGTGAGACACACCTTGAGCGCCAAGAGAAAGCGGGACAGTTCGCCGCCAGACGCAATCTTGTTGAGCGGACCTGCGGGCGCGCCGGGGTTGGTGGCGACCGTGAAGGCCACTGTGTCCTGTCCCTCGGCCCCTGGCTCTCCGGGGGTGATCTCGGTCGAGAACACCGCACGCTCCATTTTGAGCGGGGCAAGCTCGCGCATCATGAGGGTGTCCAACTCCTGTGCCGCAACCTTGCGCGCGGCACTCAGGCCCTCTGCCGCCGTCTGATATCGGCTCTGGGCAACCTGCAACGCCTTTTCAAGCTTGGCAAGATCGGCCTCCCCGCCATCGAGCGCAGCGAGTTTGTTCCGAAGCCCCTCGGCAAAGGTGCCGAGATCATCCGGGAGCACATTGTGTTTGCGCGCCAAGCCGCGAATGGCAAAGAGCCGTTCCTCGACCATCTCCAACTCATGCGGATTGAACTGCAACGCCTCGATACAGCTCTCGACGCCGGCCTGCGCCTCAGCGAGTTCGTTGAGCGCGCGACCCAAAGCCTCAATGGCGTCATCAAGCCGCCCGTCCGCCTTATCCGACGCGCCCTCAAGCCATTTCAGCGCGTCAGAGAGCATCCCCTCCCCACCGTCATAACCGAGCGCCTGATGCGCCTTGGCGACATCTGCGGCGATCTTTTCCGCCGACTGCATGAGCCGGCGCTCGGAATCGAGTTTGGCCTCTTCGCCCGGCTCAGGCGCGAGCTTGTCCAACTCCCCCACCGCATGGCGCAGGAATTCTTCCTCGGACTTCAACGCCTCTTGTCGCGCCTGCGCCTCAGCCAAGGCTTTGCGGGTCTGCGACAGGCTCCGCCACGCGTCGCGCACGTCAGTGAGCCGATCAGACAGCCCACCAAAGGTATCGAGCAATTGCCGATGCCCGCGCGGGTTCAACAGGCCCCGGTCGTCGTGCTGACCGTGAAGTTCGACCAAGACATCGGACAGACGTCGGAGCACATCACCGGACACGCGCCGATCATTCACCCAAGCGGTCTTGCGGCCGTCCCCACTGTTGACGCGACGCAGGATCAATTCGCCGTCTTCGGTGTCGATGCCCAACTCCGCGAGCACCTCCTCGGCGTCGTGCCCTTTGGGCAGATCAAAGACCGCGCTCACCTCGCCCTGTTTGGCCCCGGCGCGCACGAGATCGGCGCGCCCGCGCCAGCCGAGGACAAACCCGAGACTGTCGAGCAAAATGGATTTCCCGGCCCCGGTCTCGCCGGTCAACACGTTGAGACCCGGCTGGAACTCAAGCTCCAGCCGATCAATGATCAACATGTCCCGGATGTCGAGACTTCTCAGCATGTCAGTGCGTCCTGCGCCCTCAGAGCCATTCGCCGCGGATCATCTGGCGATAGACCGCACCGAGCCAGTTGCCGTCGAACACCTGCGGCTCAAGCCCCTGCCCGGTCAGCAATTTGTAGCTGGCCTCATACCATTCCGAGGATTGATAGTTGTGGCCCAAGATGGCCGCGGCCGTTTGCGCCTCTTCGACGAGACCGAGCGAGAGATAGCTCTCCACCAAACGGTGCAGCGCCTCTGCGGTGTGTTGAGTCGATTGGAAACTTTCCACCACAACGCGGAACCGGTTGGCCGCCGCTGCGTAGTGCTTGCGCTTGAGATAATAGCGACCGATTTCCATCTCTTTGCCCGCGAGGTGGTCAAAGGCGAGATCGAATTTCAGGATCGCGGAACGGGCGTATTCGCTATCGGGATAGCGCTCGATGACCGTGCGAAGCGCCTGAAGCGCCTGGAAGGTCAGGACCTGATCGCGGCCAACATCGTCGATCTGGTCGTAATAGGACAGCGCGAGAAGATACTGCGCATAGGCCGCATCCTCATCCGCCGGGTAGAAATCGAGGAATCGCTGCGCAGAGACGCGCGCGTTCTCATAGTCCTCATCACGGTGATAGGAAAAGGCCTGCATTATCAGGGCACGTTTGGCCCAGTCGGAATAGGGATAAAGCCGCTCGACCTCGCCGAAAAACTCAGCCGCATCGCCAAAGTCGTTGCGGGTGATTTCGTATTCGGCGCGGGCGTAGATTTCTTCGGCCGGGTAGCCTTCGAGATTTTCCTTCGACACGTAGTCTCCGCAGGCCGTGAGAAAAGCCATGGAAATCCCGAGCGTTATACCCAAACCACCTGTCATACGTGCCGTCATGAATGGCCCATCCTCACCAATCTCCCCCCGTCTTCAGCGGGTCGTGGATACACTCCTAGCACAGAAAAATCTGGGGCAAAACGTCTTTGAGCGCGATTTTGCGTCACGGAGAGGAGAGCGGCATTTGCTCGCGCGCACAGCCTCATCCCATTCAGCCCCAATCCGGCGCAACGTCAGGCGCAGACGGCCAGATCCGCAAGGCTGACACCCGCGCCCGGCAAACGGGCGGCGGTGCGGTCGTCGACAGAGACAAAGGCCCAAGCGCCCGGCGTCGCAAAGAGAGCGCGCAGGAGTTTGTTGGTCATCGCGTGGCCAGATTTCTCGCCGACATAGCGGCCAAGGATCGGCGCGCCCGCGAGGTAGAGATCGCCCAAAGCGTCGAGCATCTTGTGGCGCACCGGCTCATCGGAACGGCGCAGACCGCCGGGGGACAGTACCTCTGCCCCATCGACCACAACCGCGTTCTCAAACGTGCCGCCGAGCGCCAGCCCGTTTTCACGCATGTAATCCACATCCGCCTTCCGGCAGAAGGTGCGGCAATTGGACAGCTCACGCACAAAGGCACCGTTCGACATCTTCAAGCGCTTGTCCTGCACGCCGATGGCCTCATCCGCAAAGTCGATGTGAAAGTCGATTTCCATCGTGTCCGCCGGTTCCAGACGCGCGATCGCATCCCCCACGGTGATCTCGACCGGCTTGAGAATTTTTAGGGCACGGAGTTTGCCGCCCTGACGTTTCAGGCCAGCGGCAAGAATACCATCGACGAAAGGCGCGGCAGAGCCGTCGAGGATCGGCACCTCCGGCCCGTCGACAGAGATCAGCGCGTTGGTCACGCCACAGCCCGCGAGCGCGGCCATGATGTGCTCAATCGTCGAAAGCTCAACGCCGTCCTCATTCCGGATCAGGGTACAAAGCTGCGACGGCACAACCACATCCCAGCGGGCCGGGATCAACGCGTCGCGCCCGTCAGCGGCGTCCTGCTCGATGTCGGAGCGCAGAAAGGTCACACCGCTGTTTTTCGGCGCCGGAGAGACGACCATACAAACAGGTGCCCCGGAATGGAGCCCAACACCGTCAAAGCGGATTTTCTTGGCGACTGTTTTCTGCACGGCTCTTGCCTCACGTTTCTATGGCGTTCTGAGAGGAGCGCGATGCGCACAGGTCTCTCCGCCTTTCAGTTAGGGCAAGTATCCTAGGCTTTAACCTTCTCTCAACTCAAAGTTTGTAACCGTTTGAAACATGTAAGGTTATAAAACGGCAAAATCCCGCCAAAACCAAAGCCGCAGCGCAGCAAGTATTTGATATTAAAAGAAAAAGGTCGCCCGAAAGCGACCTTTTCCAAACTGCAATCTTCGTGATCGTGAACGTGTTGTGTCACGCAGAAGATGGTTTTGTAACAGACGTGATTAATTCGCCTGACGACGAAGGAAGGCGGGAATCTCGATCTTTTCGGCTTCGGGATTCGTCTCTTGATCCTCGTCATAGGCCTGATGCGTCTGCGGACGGACCTGCGGTTGCGCGCCAAAACGGGCCTGCGGTTGCGGGGCGGGCGCGGCTGCACGGGGCTGCTCAGCTTCACCGTGGCCGGTCATGCGACCGATCAGGGAGTTGATGCCAAAGCGGCCTTGTTTCGCTTGTTCCGGCTGCGGCGCGTGGCGCGGCTCTTGCTGTTGCACGCGGGGCGGCTGCTTGGAGACAGCGGCCTGAAGGCGGGCCATCGCTTCCGGCGAGGGCGTACCAGGTGCGGGCGCACGCGGTGCGACGAAATCGTCAGCCTGCGGCTCGTGCATGGCCGGAGCTTGCGGTGCGGGCTGCGGGCGCGGCTGGTAGGCCGGCGGCGGCAGATCGTCATCGAGCGCGCGGAAGGTTTCGTTCGGCGCTTCTTCGCGACGTACATTCACCTGCGGATCGAACACGTCAAGGGTCGGCTGGGCCGGCTCAGCGGGGGCTTGCGCCTGTGCAGCAGCCTGTGCCGCGACCGGAGCGGCGGCAGCCGGAGCGGCCTGTTCGATTTTCTCTTCGACCTCTGCCGGGGCCTGAAGCGGCTCGGCCAGACGGCGGCGCGGCATCGGGGTGTCGGCGAGAGACGCAGAGGCGTCAATGCCCGTGGCGACCACGGAAACGCGCATCGCGCCTTCCATGTTGGTGTCGAGGGTGGAACCGACGATGATGTTGGCTTCCGGGTCGACCTCTTCGCGAATGCGGTTGGCCGCCTCGTCGAGTTCAAAGAGGGTGAGATCATGCGCACCGGTGATGTTGATGAGCACGCCTTTCGCGCCTTTGAGCGAAATCTCGTCCAGAAGCGGGTTGGCGATGGCTTTCTCGGCGGCTTGGATCGCGCGATCTTCGCCGGAGGCTTCGCCGGTGCCCATCATGGCTTTGCCCATCTCGTCCATCACGGACCGCACGTCCGCGAAGTCGAGGTTGATGAGACCCGGACGGACCATGAGATCGGAAATACCTTTGACGCCCTGATACAGAACGTCGTCAGCCATAGAGAAGGCCTCGGTAAAGGTGGTTTTTTCGTTCGCGAGGCGGAACAGGTTCTGGTTCGGGATCACGATGAGCGTGTCGACCATTTTCTGAAGCTGCTCGACGCCCTCGTCGGCCTGACGCATGCGTTTTGCGCCTTCGAACTGGAAGGGTTTCGTCACGACGCCGACGGTGAGAACGCCCAGCTCACGAGCGGCCTGTGCGATGATCGGGGCTGCGCCGGTGCCGGTGCCGCCGCCCATACCAGCGGTGATAAAGCACATGTGTGCGCCCGCGAGGTGATCCACGATGGCTTCGATGCTTTCTTCTGCGGCGGCTGCGCCGACCGACGGGCGTGCACCTGCGCCGAGACCCTCGGTCACTTTGACACCCATCTGGATGCGGGACTGGGCCTTGGCGTGCTGAAGCGCCTGGGCATCGGTGTTGGCCACCACGAAATCGACGCCTTCGAGCGCCTTTTCGATCATGTTGTTCACAGCGTTGCCACCGGCCCCGCCAACACCAAATACCGTGATTTTCGGTTTCAACTCGTCCCGCTCGGGCATCGTCAGATTGAGAGCCATGATCTTCCGCCTGTTTTTGCTAACCGGGTCACTTCGCCTTGTCGTCAGCGAACCCAACCGTCCCACCCCCTGAATCGGGGAAAATTTACCTATTCACGATAAATCCTAGGCTGTTTCGCGAGAAACGTCACCCCGAAAACATGCTGAACCCACAAAATATGGGTCACCAAGGGGGTAATTTCGGCGGTATTTTGCGCAAATCGCCAGATTTAGGGGCCAAGCCTCACCTCACACCTAAAACCCGCACCAGATGCATGGCGCGCGTCACCCGGCGAGGCGGTCAGTTTGAAACTGTCGGAACCTGCTCGGCCCGTCTGTTTGATCTTGTCCGGCTCTCTTTTTGGAGCCCCTCATTGAAAAATACGCTAGCACAGACCGAGAGGCGATGGCAATCGTCCCTCACCGCCGTCGTTACCAATTATCCTTGAACCACCGCACCGCGCGTTTGAGCGAACGGGCCGGGTAACGTTCCGCCGGAATTTCGAAATCCCACCACTCGTCCTGCGGATGCGCCGCAAAGAGGCACAGCCCGACAGCAGAGGCAAAAGCCGCGCCTGTGGCCGCCTGCGGAAGTCCCTGCACACGCAAAGGTCGCCCGATGCGGACATTCTGGCCGAGGATTTTCGGAGCCAGCGTGTCGAGCCCCGGAATTTGCGAGGAGCCACCCGTGAGCACGATCTGCTGCGACGGGAGGTGTTCAAACCCAGCCGCATCGAGGCAATCACGGACGCCTTCGAGGATTTCCTCGACCCTCGGACGCATGATCCCGATCAGCTCGGCACGCGACACGGTGCGACGGTCTTTCTCCCAATCGCCACTGTCTCCGCCCACTTCGATCATCTCGCGGTCGTCCATCCCCGTGGCAACGACGCCGCCGTAGAAGGTCTTGATCCGTTCCGCCGTCGCCAGCGGGATTTGCAGGCCCATGGCAATGTCAGAGGTCACATGTTCGCCGCCCATACGAACGGAGTCCGCATAGATCATGTGTTTCTTCATAAAGATCGACACATCGGTCGCGCCGCCGCCCATATCGACACAGGCCGCACCAAGTTCCTGCTCATCTTCCACAAGCGCGGAAATTCCAGAGACATAGGCGCCGGAGGCCAGCCCGGCCACTTCGAGGTCACAGCGTTTGATCGCGTACAAAAGGTTCTGGATCGTCGGCGTGTCCACCGTGAGCATATGCATATCGACGGCGAGATCCTGGCCGATCTGACCGCGCGGGTCTTTGAGACCGGAGCGGTGATCCAGCGCAAAGTTCACCGGTTGGGCGTGGAGCACCTCACGGTGCGCGCCGTAGTCCGGCACCTCAGAGGCAGCGAGCACGCGGGCGACATCCTGTTCGGAGACGGTTTCACCCTCCACCTCGACCTGACCGGCGAGACCATAGGAGCGCGGCTGACCGCCGGAGAAACAGGCGATCACGTGATCGACACGCGCCTGCGCCATCTTTTGCGCAGCCTGAACAGCGGTGCGAATGGCGCGTTCGGTTTCGGCCATGGCGTCAATCTCGCCAAAGCGCACGCCGCGCGAGCGGGTCGTGGCCGCGCCGATGACGCGGAACGAGGACTGGCCCGCGAGAGGCCCAACGCCGTCGCCGCCCATGAAACTGTCGCCGTCAAAGCGCAGGACGAGGCAGGCGATCTTGGAGGTGCCCACGTCGAGAATGGCAATCACCCCACGTTGCAGTGCCGCCTTGCGCATGTTTCGCATGGCCCGCTGGGCTTCATAGAGATCGGTCATCGGAAAGACACTCCCAGTTCCACGGCTCGCAGCCGTTCCATTTCGGACAGCGCGGCATCGCTCAATCTTAGTGTTGGTCGGTTCGGGCGGCGCATGTCGACATGGCTGACATCGCGCTCCAGCAAATCTTTGGCCTGATTGATGGCGATCACCTGCGCCAGCGCGCCCAGAGGATTGGTCTCCGGCAGCATGATCACCTGATCGCGGTCCAGCACCACATCCCAACGGCGTTCGCCCACACGGACAAGGCCACGCAGACGCGGTTTGAGCGGGCCACTGGAGGCAAGAAGCTTCAGAGCTTCTTCGACGTGGCGCTCGGCCCCCTCCCCCGCAATGAGCGGGAGATCGGTGCGGTCCAGACGGCTTTCGAGCGCGGCGACCCGGTGGCCCTCGGCGTCGAGCATCATGAGGCCCTCAGAGCCGCGCCACACAACGGCTGGGACACGTTCGACCACATCGACCTGCAAAATCCCACCGGCACGGACACGAATACCCGCGCTCTCAACGGCATCGAGCGCTTCGATCCGGGCGAGTTGCTCTGGCAGATCCAGCGAGAAAGACGAGATCGGGAAGGTGATCGAGGTCACCTCGCGAATGTCCTCGGAAAGCGCCTCGGACGCGCCATCAATCGCCATGAGTTTCACGAGGAACTCGGGGCGGTTCTGAATTTCGAACTTGGCGGCGGCATAGGCATCGGTCACCGCAAGGCGGTTGTCCTCGGAGGTCAACCAGAGCGCACCACAGGCGGCGATGGCCAGAACCGGCGCAATGCGGCGTAGGAAAAACCGGAAAGACGGCGTGAGCCACAGGCGGTTCATCCGGTAGGCCGTCCGCGACGGGGCCGGATCGCGGGGACGCGCCGGGCCGGTATCGCCGCGACGGGCCCGAATGGCGCGCGCGACGGCCTCGGACACACGGGCGGAGCCGCCGACGGTCGGGCCCTTGGCGAAGTCGATGGGATCTACCGGTCGCATGAGGCGTCCTCCACCATCCATTTACAGAAGGCTCCAAAGGAGAACCCCATCTTTTGCGCCTGCTCCGGCGACAAAGACGTGGGCGTCATCCCCGGCTGGGTGTTGGTCTCCAAGAGGATCAGCCCGTCGAGGCCCTTGTTCTCATCCCAGCGGAAGTCTGTCCGCGACACGCCGCGACAGCCAAGCGCCTGATGCGCACGAAGGGCGTAGTCCTGACAGGCTTTGGTGATCTCGTCGGGAAGCTCGGCGGGGCAGACATGGCGCGACCCACCGGCTTTATATTTGGCGTCGTAATCGTACCAGCCGTCGGTGAGGATGTCGGTGACGCAAAGCGCGGTATCGCCCATCACGGAACAGGTCAGCTCGCGCCCCGGCGCAAAGGCCTCGACCATCACAACGGCGGGCATCGCCTCAGACAGTTTCGGCGGCATGTCGCCTTCGTTGATCAGATAGACGCCGACAGACGACCCCTCGTTGTAGGGCTTCACCACATAGGGCGGCGCCATCACATGCCCGGCCTCGACCTCAAAACGGGATGCCAGACGCGACGGCGCGATCGGCAGGCCCGCCGCGCGGTAGACCCCTTTGGTCTTTTCTTTGTCCATGGCGAGCGCAGAGGCCAGCACACCCGAGTGGGTATAGGGAAGGCGCATCCATTCAAGAATGCCCTGCACACAGCCATCTTCGCCAAACCGGCCATGCAACGCGTTGAACACGACATCGGGCGCGGCCTCGGTCAGCTGCGCACACAGATCTTCGCCTGCGTCGATCTCGATCACTTCGAATCCTTCACCCCGAAGCGCCGCAGCGCATTCACGTCCGGAAGACAAAGACACCTCGCGCTCAGCCGAGGGACCGCCTTTGAGGACTGCGATTTTCGGGGACTGCCTGCTCGACATGTCCACTCGCCTCAAATTTAGAGGATCGTCTTGTCGCGACCCTTTTACACCGCCGCCCCGTTTTCGGGGTCTGACCTCCCGCCCTGCTCCGGACGAGATGTTTATACCGGCCTGTCCAAATTTACTGGACGCATCCGATTTTTCGGATTTATTGGCCGTTTTTTTGCGCCTCCGCGATCCCGTCGGGGATTGGCTCCCCTACAAAATCACCGATGCGTTTGATTTCCCATTGTAACGTGAGGCCCGCGTTTTGAAATACCTTTTTTCGCACCGTCTCCCCCAAAAGTTCGAGATCGTGCGCAGAAGCCTCACCTGTGTTGATCATGAAGTTGGAATGCATCTCACTCATCTGCGCACCACCGATGGAAAAGCCGCGCAAACCGGCGTCATCGATGACTTTCCAAGCCTTGAGATCATGGGTGTCATCCGCCTTGCCGGTTGAGCTGAACCCCGCCGGATTGCGAAAGGTCGAGCCCGCGCTCCGGTCCTTGACGGGTTGGGTCGCATCACGCTTGGCCAGCTGGTCGGCCATCCGGGCCTCCAACGCGTCGGGATCGCCCTTTTCGGCCTGAAACGTCGCCTCAATGAGGACATATCCTTCAGGAAGGTCCGTCTGACGGTATTGGAAATTAAGGTCGTCCGCCGTGAGCGTCACGATCTCGCCCCTGCGCGTCACCGCTTTGGCGGAGACGAAATGATCCGCCACATAGGAGCCATAGCACCCCGCATTCATCCGCACGGCCCCGCCGATCGCGCCGGGAATGGTCCGCAGGAAGGTCAAATCCAACCCCGCCTGCGCCGCCTTGCGCGCCACATGCGCATCGAGCATGGCAACACCTGCGGTCACGCGCCCCGCCTCCGCGTCAATCTCGATCCCGTTAAAGCCTCGACCCATCCGGATCACCACGGCCCGAATACCGCCATCGCGGACGATGAGATTGGAACCGACTCCCATGGGAAACACCGCCACGGACGGATCTAAAGCGGCCAGAAACGCCTGCAAGTCCTCGACATCCGCCGGCTGAAACAAAACATCCGCAGGCCCGCCCACACGCAACCATGTGAGATCAGCCAGAGACCGGTTTTCAGTGAGTGTGCCACGGGCAGTTGGGTAGGTCATAGGCCCGCTATAGCGCAGGTGATCGACAGAGGAAAACCCCTATTCCGCAGGGGTATTGCCCATCCGCGATTTGACCCAGCGACCGAGGTAGACGACGGGCCAGCGGAGGATCGAGACGCCTGCGGCGAAGACGATCAGCCCGACCCAGGGGCCGTTTTCATAGGTGACAAAGCCCAAAAGCGGCACGCCGAGCGCGATGAGTGCATAGGCCGCGGGCCAGTGGTTGCGGCGCGACGGGAGCATCGCGATGACATTCGCGAGCACGCCCCAGAGGCAGGCCAATGTGAGGGAAAGCGTCATGGCAATCCTCCTGTCACCTTTCTGAGCCACTCCAAAACGCGCATCCCCAACACGCGCAGTGGCCGACGAAACAAAGACACGGCAGCAACGACACCTACAAGAACCGGGCCCACCCCATAGGTCATCCCGGTCCAGATCAACAGAGGAAAAAGCGCGAGCAAAAGCACCAATCCGGGTATGATCTGATAGCGCAAGGGTAACGGAGCGAGGGCCATGCTGGCAAGGGCCCAAAGACAGAACGCCACAAAGGGCGTGAGGAACGCACTCATGCCAGCCCTGCAAAGACGAAGGTGGCGAGCGCCAGAAGCGAGAAGATCGCGCCGAGTTTCGGCACATAGGCGGGCACGGAAAACGGCGCTTTGGGCTTGCGCGCCTTGAGGCGCATGAGGCTCACATTGACCAAGACGAAGACCATCAAGAGGATGACAGAGGTCATCCCCGCGAGGTTGGACACAGGCAAGCTTACGGCCATGATGAGGACTGCCACGCCCACCAGAAGCGTCGCCAAAACGGGCGTACCAAAGCGGGGATGCGCGTGGTGGAACAGGCTGAGAAGCCCGCCGCCACGCCCGAGGCCAAAGAGCACACGCGCCGCCATGACCATCTGCGCCAGCACACCATTGAGCGCGGCAACGACGGCAATTTTCGACAGGATTTGCGCCTCATCGCCGTGGGCCGCGGAATAGACCAGCGCGAGGGGGCGCTCAGAGCCGCCCAACTCTTCGAGCGGGACAGCGCGGAGCGCGGCGAAGGTCACAGCGATATAGAGCACGGTGGTGACGATGAGAGAGGCGAGGATGGCAATGGGTACGGTGCGCTCGGGGCGTTTGACCTCCTCGGCCATATTCACAATGTCTTCGAACCCGATAAAGGCGAAAAACGCGAGCGTCGCGGCAATGCCAAGCCCGCCAAGCGGGATCGCGGAGTACAGACCCCAATCGGGCGACATGGGCGCGGTCCAACCGGCATGGACGACAAGCGCCAGCCCGCCCAACTCGATGACGGTGAAGAGCGCCGCGAGGGCAAGGCTCTCCAAAACGCCGATCAGGGCGACGAGGACCAAGGCCGCGCCGAGACCCAGAACGGCCAAGACCCACGGAATGTCCCAAAAGGCAGTGAGGTAGCCTGCGCCCCCACGCAACACTGCCGCAGCCGAGACGGAGCCAGCCGCGACGATTCCGAGCCCGACGATGACGCCGAGCGCGCGCGATCCAAGCCCCTCTTCGACATAGGCGGCTTCGCCTGCCGCCTGCGGAATACGGGCGGAAAGCTCAGCGTAGGAGAGCGCGGAGGGCGCGGCGATGATCCCGGCGAGGAGAAAGGCCAAGGGCGCATAGAGCCCCGCGTGGGCAGCGACCGCCCCCACGAGCACGTAAATACCAGCCCCCACCATGACGCCCACACCGTAGGCGACCAACAGTGGCAGGCCGATGCGCCGTTTGAGATGATCGGACATGACCGCACCTCCCTTCCGCGTCAGGATACCCAGTGACCGGGGCGCAGACTATGCGCCACCTCAAATTTCCGTTGCAAAGCAACCGAGAAAATATGCGTCTATTTCAACCGCTCCGGAAGATTATGCGCCCAAGCGGAGATGGTCCCGGCTCCGAGACAGACGACCATATCGCCGTCCCGCGCCTGTTCGCGCACGAGACGCACGAGATCGTCCTCGGAGGTCACTGCGCGCGCGTGGCGATGGCCGTGGCGGATGAGACCGGCGACCAGATCGTCGCGGGACGCGCCCTCAATCGGCTCTTCGCCCGCGGCATAGACCTCCGCAATGCCGACCACATCGGCCTCGTTGAAACAGGTACAGAAATCATCGAACAGGCTATGGAGGCGCGAATAGCGGTGCGGTTGATGCACGGCAATGACGCGCCCTTCCGAGGCCTGACGCGCGGCTTTCAGAACGGCGGCGATTTCAACCGGGTGATGGCCGTAGTCGTCAATGATGGTGACGCCATTGATCTCGCCCACCTTGGTAAAGCGACGGTTCACGCCGCCAAAGGCCGCGAGCGCCTGTTTGATTTCTTCGACTTTCATGCCGAGGTGACGCGACACAGCAACAGCGGCCAACGCGTTGGAGACGTTGTGATCGCCCGGCATCGGCAGGGTACAGCCCTCGATCACCATATCCTCGGCGGCCAAGACGATGTCGAAATGCGCAACGCCCTTTTTGTAGGTCAGGTTGACGGCGCGGACATCGGCCTGCGCGTTGAAGCCATAGGTCACAACGCGGCGGTCGGTGATTTTGCCAACGAGGCTCTGCACCTCCGGATGATCGGTGCAGCAGACGGCGAGACCGTAAAACGGAATGCCAGAGACGAAATCATAAAAGCCTTGGCGCAGGTTCTCGATCGTGCCCCAATGCTCCATATGCTCCGGGTCGATGTTGGTGACGATGGCGATGGTGGCGGGCAGACGGTTGAACGTCCCGTCGCTCTCATCGGCCTCGACCACCATCCAGTCGCCCTGCCCCATCCGTGCGTTGGAGCCGTAGGCATGGATGATGCCACCGTTGACCACGGTCGGGTCAATGCCGCCCTCAACGAGCAGTTCGGCGACGAGCGTCGTGGTCGTCGTCTTGCCATGCGTGCCCGCGATAGCGACGTTGGACTTGAGGCGCATCAATTCCGCAAGCATCTCGGCGCGGCGCACCACCGGGAGGCCTTTGAGACGGGCGGCGTCCAGCTCCGGGTTGCCCGGTTTGATCGCGGAAGAGATCACCACCACTTCAGCGTCTTCGAGGTTTTCGGCGCGCTGGCCCTCATAGATCACCGCACCCAATTCCTTGAGCCGGTCGGTGATCTTGGAGGCCTTGAGGTCAGAGCCTTGTACCTTATAGCCGTGATTGATCAGCACTTCGGCAATGCCGGACATGCCGATCCCGCCGATCCCGACAAAATGAATCGCGCCCATTTCCGTGGGCAATTTGGTGGCTGATGCGTTCATCTTTTCGCTCTCACTCGTCTGTCTCGCCCTGTTGGGCTGTTATTGGTTTGGGAAGGCCAGTTCTTCGACCAGCGCCGCCAGGTCCACGGCCGCATCCGGACGCCCCACAGAGAGCGCCGCTTGCGACATCATCAGGGCACCGTCGGGATGCGCCAGGACGTTTTCAATTTGCTCGGACAGGCTCTCCGCCGTCAACTGGCTCTCGGGGATCATCACGGCGGCATCCGCCTCGACCAAACCGCGCGCGTTGGCCGTCTGGTGATCGCCCGCCGCCGCCGCAAAGGGGATGAGGATCGAGGGACGGCCAATCACGGAAATATCCGCCACGGTGGAGGCCCCGGAGCGCGAAATCACCAGCTGCGCCTCGCTCATCCGTTTCGGGATGTCGTCGAAAAAGGTCCGCACGTCGGCCTGAATGCCATGGGCTTGGTAGAACTCGACGACACGGTCGAGGTCTTCGGGACGGGCCTGTTGGCTCACCCGGAGATGCGCGCGCATGTGTTCGGGCAGGCGCGCCACGGCCTCAGGCACCACATCAGAGAGGATGCGCGCCCCTTGGGAGCCGCCGATCACGAGGATCTCCATCGGGTAATCCCCCGGCGCAATATAGGCCGCCGCATGTTTTTCGAGGACAGCGGCGCGCACCGGATTGCCGACAGGGATGCCTTCGACACCCTCGGGCAAGGTCGTCGGCCAAGTGCCACAGGCGATCTTGTCGACCTTTTTGGCAAAGACCTGATTGACCCGGCCCAGAATGCCGTTTTGCTCATGGATCATCCGCGGCAGGCGCATCAGAATCGCTGCCGACACCGCCGGGATCGCCGGATAGCCGCCAAAGCCCACGACGACCGTCGGCTTATCGGAGACAAATTTGCTCAGGGCAGAGAGGACACCGCCCGCGAGGCGAAACGGCACCATGGCCTTGGCCGCAAGGCCCCCCCGCGCGAAGGTCGCGGAAGGCACCGTGTCGATCTCGACGGCCTTCGGGAACGCGCCCGTATAGCGCGCGCCCCGCGCATCGGTCGAAAGTTTGACCCGCCAACCACGGGCGAGCATCACCTCGGCCAGAGATTGCGCAGGAAACATATGCCCGCCGGTGCCGCCAGCGGCGATCACAAGAAGGGGGGCTTTCTGGGTCATATCTGCCTCTTTGATTTGGCTCTGGTCGGGCCGGTCGGTCTCAGCCCTGGCCGAGCTCAGTCTTAGCGTCCGCGCCGGATCAGGATGTCGCCGATCTCGCCCTGCGGACGGGTGCGGGTAAAGGCCAAAAGCGCCCCGAGTGCAATGCCCGAAGCGATCAAAGACGACCCGCCATAGGACACAAAGGGCAAGGTCATGCCTTTCGCCGGCAGGATACGCACAGCCACGCCCATGTTGATGAAAGCTTGCACGCCAAACGCACAGGCAAGCCCCGTGCCCGCGAGACGAATGAACGGATCGCGTTCGCGCAAAAGCCGCCACATGGAGCGCACGGTGATGGTGGCGTAGAGCGCAATGATGATGAAGACGAGGATCAGCCCGTATTCTTCGGCGGCGACTGCGATGATGAAATCGGTATGCGCGTCCGGCAGCGACCATTTCACGGTCCCCTCGCCCACACCCACGCCGAAAATCCCGCCCTCACGGATCGCGTTGGTGGCGTAGCCGATCTGGGTCGTGGGGTCGATGGTCGGGTTCAAAAAGCCGTCGATGCGGCGCGCAAAGTGTTCGGAATTCTCGTAGGCAAAGAACCCGCCCATGACGACGAGCCCCGCAATGCCCGCGAGGAGCATCATCGGTGCGCCCGCAACGAAATACATCACGCCCCAGGAAAACAGCACCAGAGAGGCCTGACCAAAGTCCGGCTGAAGCGCCAAAAGGATCACGATCAGGGAGGCCAGCGCGAAAGAGTACATTTTGCCCGGAGGGCCACCGATTTCGAGCGAGGCGGCCATCATCCAGGCCGCCGTGATGACGAACGCGGGTTTCAAAAACTCAGAGGGCTGCACAGAGGCAAAACCAAAGGAGAACCAGCGCGTCGCCCCTTTGCCAAAGTCTGTCCCGAAAAACGGCAGGAGGATCAGCGCGACCATCGCCGCAGCAAAGCCCAAAACGGCAAAGCGGCGCACGCGGAGCGGCTCCATCATTGTAATCGCGATCATCACGGCGAGGCCAAGCCCGCCAAAAGCCGCCTGTCGTTTGACGTAATAGAACATGTCGGCAAAACCGTTCTTTTCCGCCAGCGGCGGCGACGCGGCCAGCCCGAGCAAAAGCCCGATGCCAAACAGGATGAACACACAGGACAAGGTCCATTTGTCGATGGTCCGCCACCAACGTGGCAAAACCGGCTCGCCCACCGCCATGGGGGCTGTGCCATACACCATTTCCGTCATTGTAACCGCCTACTGCCTCATTATCACATGTCCCGACATCGCCGGGTCTGCTCTCTCGCCCGGTTTTCCGGGTCTATTCGCTCAGAGTATCCGTTTTCGCCCCTCTGCGCTACAACAGATTGTGTCTCAGGGGCCTCCGACGGCTGGGTTTTGCCGAAAATCTCATCACCCCCGTTTTTGATCCTCCTCATTGATCGCCATCATTGATCAGATCACGGAATCCCCACAAGGTGAGAGCATCTCAGCCCACGTCCACAGCAATTTTGGAGCAATCTCATGAAAATCGGCATCGTCGGCGCGGGGATGGTTGGCTCGGCGGCGGGCTACGCCATCGCGCTCGCTGGCACTGTGAGCAAGATCACCTTTGTCGACTACAACGCGGATTTGGCCCGCGCGCAGGCCGAAGACATCGCCCATGCCGTGCCGTTCGCCTCCTCCACCGTAGTGGCGGCGGGAGACTACGCGGATCTCAAGGGCGCGAGCGTGGTGATCCTCGCCGCGGGCGTCGGCCAGAAACCCGGTGAAAGCCGGTTGGAGCTTTTGGCGCGCAACGCCGAAGTGTTTCGCCAGATCATCGGCAAGGTACTGGACGCCGCGCCTGACGCGATCCTGTTGGTCGCCACAAACCCCGTCGACATCATGACCCAGATCGCCACGCGGCTCTCTAACTTGCCGCCCTCGCGTGTGATCGGATCGGGGACCATCCTCGACACCGCGCGGTTTCGGCATTTGATCGGCGAGCATTTGGGCGTCTCCGCACGCTCGGTCCATGCCTATGTGCTCGGCGAGCATGGCGATAGCGAGGTCTTGTGCTGGTCCTCGGCACGGGCGGGCACGCTTTCGGTCAAGGATTTCGCCGCCCAGATGCGCGTGCCGCTGACCGCTGGCGTTAAGGCACGGATCGACGACGGGGTGCGCAATGCGGCCTATACGATCATCAACGGCAAGGGCGCGACCTGGTATGGCATCGGGGCGGGGCTTGAACGGCTCGTCCGCGCGATCGCCCGCGATGAGCAAACCGTGCTCTCAGTCTCCATCGTGACGCCCAAGGTCGAAGGCGTGCAAGACGTCGCCCTCTCCATCCCCCGGATCGTCGGCGCGCAGGGCGTCGTGGCCGACCTCTTTCCCGAACTCGATGACGCAGAGCATGAGGCGCTTGGGGCCTCAGCGAGGGTGCTAAAAGAAACGTTGGACGCGTTGGAGTATTGACGCGCTAGCCGCCCGGTCGCTCCGCCAATTCCCGCACGTCGCCCTGATATAACAGCTCGAAACTCACAGGCGCGGCTTTGCCCGGCGCGTGGTAGGGGTTCGCGAAGGCGATGATGAAAAAGATGATCAACCCGGTGTAAGACGAGAAAATGGTCAGGAGCAAAAGGTTGAGCCGCGTCGGCTCAAAGGTGAAATAGGCTGCGGCTGTGAGCACGACACCGACGATGGCCGCCGTGAGAAAGAGCGGATTGACCCCGGCCCGCGACGCCTCTTCGCGCTCCAGCCGGAGCATCGACACATCCCGAATGCCACCGAGCATCATGGTCCTGAGGCTTTCTTGGCGGAGCGTGTCCGGTTCAAGATCGAGGATCGCCTGATAGGCCGCCTCCCATTCCGCCCAAGCCGGATCGTGCAGCATATTTTCATCGGCCAAGGCGTTCCATTCCGTCTCCAGAACGTGGCGCGTATAGCGGGCGAGGTTTTCGCGGATCGGAAGGGTTTCCGCCTCATCGTAGCGTTTGAGGTCATAGAACACATCGCCCACAACCGCCGCCTCGCGGGACGACACCGTCGTGACATCGCGCAGGTTGACCACCTCTTGAGCAAAGACCAGCGCGAGCACGAGACCGTGCAATGCACTCACCCGGAAAATCACCGACCCTGCCAGTTCGCGCCGCTCTGAATCCGCGCCGTGGCCCAGAAATTTGCGTGTGATCCCATAGGAGGACAAGGACAGGATGACGATTGAGGCCACGATAATGATCGCGGCCAAAACCGGCGGTAAATTCATGATCTCTCGTAACATTCCCGTCCCCCGACTGGTTTTCCCCTCCCACAATCTGGGCGCATTTCGCCCGCGTGGTCAATCTTCGAGCAGGCGAAGCGGCAAAATTGGATCGGGATGACGTGAGATCAGCTCACCCGGCTCCACACCATCGAGGCCGTATCCAAGACGAACTGATCCGGATTGTCGATATAGCCCGGCTCCACCTTGCCGCCGCGGATCAGGATGTGATCGCCGGAGCGCGCTGCGGTATGTCGCGAAATCCAGCCGGGGTTTTGGCCGGTCGTTTCCACCGGATGGATGGAAAAATCCGCAAGGTTCAGGCGCAAGACCTGCGTCTCGCCAAAGCGGCGCATCCCCTGATAGCTCAGATTTCCGATCAGGAGGATATGGTCGCCCATCAGCGTTGCGGTGTGGAAATCCGTGGGCGGAAAGACATCAGAGGGGTAGATGTACTGGTCCATCTCACCGTCCGGCGAGATCACCGTCACATCGGAATAGATATGAAAATCGGGGTCGTAATGGTCCTCATGCTCGCCAGCGATCAAGACCCAGCGCCCATCAGGCAAAAGCGTCCCGGTGCGCCCGAACCGGTGAAACGACCAGACCGCGTCCTGTTGTGCGTGATACTCGCGCTTGCCGAGGTGGTCGACCTGCCCCGCATAGGCGCTTCGCCCGGTGCGGATTTGTTCGCGCCAAAAGGGGATGTCCACGCGTTCCGGGTTGCTCCGCCCCTCGCGCGGGGTCGCTTGTGCGCGGTACATCTCCTCTGTCACCTCGGCGGGCGTGATGCGATCCGCACCGACCAATTTGAGCTGACGGTCTGTGTCGAAGGCCTCGAAGGGCACACCATGCCGTGCCAAGAGCCGCAACATCTCGGGGCTGTACGCGACATCCGCGAGGCTGAACGCAGTCATGTCATCGTCGTCGAAAACGTAAGGCATCAGCGCTTTGGTCTGTTCCATCATGGCCGTTGCAGCCTTGGCGAAAGGATCGTTCGACACCTCCGAAACCTGAACAAGACAGTCGAAGTTGCGTTTGGGAGCGACGCTCGCACCAGCCTCTAAAAGACGTTCCGCTCCGGCCAGAAAATCGTTTAAAACAGCAGAGAACAGGGCCGTAGCCCCGGTGTCATCCGCGTGATCGACTGGATAGCCGCGCGCGAGCAGCCAATCGAGCATCGCCAAAGAGCCGGAGCGCGCCGCGACAGCCAAGGCCCCCTCTCCATCCGGAGTCGCAAAACGGCCCTCTTCCGATGTGAGCGGTTCAAGCGCCGCGGCCGCCGCCACATGCCCGATCCGGCAGGCAAAGAGAAAAGGCGTGCGTCCTGCGCTGTCGCGCTCCATCAGGGCGGTATCAGAAAGGTCCGGAATGTCGCCAGACAGGAGCGCCAAATGCGCCTCAGAGAATCCAAAAGAGGAGGCATCCGCGCCCTTAGCGATCAAAAACACCATCGCCTCATAGGCGTCTTTTTGGAAACATTCATCGAGAGCTGTGCTGCCAAAGGTCGAGGCCGCATTCACATCCGCCCCGGCTTCGATCATCTCGCCCAGCACCTCGATCAGACGTTCCTTGGGGGTCTCATGCGCCACGCGGATGATGTCGGGGCTGCCTTTATAGGCGTCAAAAGTTCCTTCCATACTTTCTTTGAAAGCCTCACCAAGTCCGAGTTTTTCCATCTCCGCCTGAAAGGCCGCATCCTGTTCGTCCAACAGGGCCAAAATCTTATCCGGGTCCAATTCCGACATCCCGATCACCTCAATAGATTTCTCTCAATGTCGAAGAAGTTAGCGACCGCCTGGGGCAGAATTATGACCCGTTCACCGAAACGCCGAAGGCGGCGCGCCCAAGTTCCGTTTGAAGGCCGCGATAAAGGCCGAGGGGCTCGAATAGCCGAGGTGGGCGGCGAGATCGGTGCTGCTCTCGCCCTGTTCAAGCCGTTCGAGCGCAAACAAAATCCGCCGCCGCGCGCGCCAGTCACGGAATGTCTTGCCGGTCTCCTGCAAGAACAACCGCGCCAAGGTCCGCTCCGACGTGCCGACCTCATGGGCAATCTCGGCGAGGCCCCGACGCTCTTCCGGGTGGCGCAAAAAGATCCCCATCGCTGCCACGAGACGCGGATCGCGCCCGCCAGGCAAATGCATCGCGGCGGGTTTCAGCCGTCCGATTTCATCGAGCGCCACCCAGGCCAACCGTCGCTCTTCTGCCGGCGGCGACGCCCCCTCCATCATCCGCGTCACCACCCCCCGCAAAAGAGGCGTGGTGCGCACCACGGTACAGCTTTGCGGCAGATCCGGGCGCGTGGCGAATTTCGGCGCGACATAGAGGTGATGGCCTAAAAGCGGCGTCTGGGTCGTCAATTGGTGCTCCACCCCGCCGGGAATCCAAATCGCATGTTTGTGAGGCACGATCCACGCGTCTTTCCCAGCCTGCATCCGCATCACGCCCTCGTAACACATGGCAAGCTGCGCGCGGGGGTGCGCGTGCGGCTCAACGGCGAAGCCACTGTCGAGACGGGCAATTTTGGCGATCACCGGACGGCCCGGCGTCAGGTCATAGCCCTCTTGGGAGGGGCCCTCATCGGCATTTGGCTGATATTCGACATGTTTTGGCATAATGTCGATCTACCGCATATCCGGCATTTTTCATACATGTTTCTCAAACGCCCACAGCCGTGCGCACGCAACATTCAGAGACCCGACAGATGATCATGACCTATTTCAAAGAGGCCATCATGGCGGCCATCGCCCTGATCGCCCTCGCCATTGCCCTCCTCGTTCCCGGCACGCTTGCCACCTCTCAGGCGGCGATTTTCGGGATCGTCCTTGTGACCCTCGGCTTTTGGGCCACAGGGGTTGTGCCCGGCTATCTCGCCTCGCTGTTCTTTTTCACGGCCCTGCTCCTCCCCGGACTGGCCGCACCCGATGTGGTCTTTTCCGGTTTCACCTCCACCGCCATGTGGCTCATCATCGCGGGCTTTGTCATCGGGGCGGCGATCACGCATTCCGGCCTCGGCGCCAAAATCGGCGAGGTGGCCCGTCCGCACCTTTCCAAAAGCTATCCTATGCTCATCGCTGGGTTGATGGTCATCGGCATGGCCTTGGGCTTTGTCATGCCGTCGTCACTCGGGCGTTCCGCCGTGTTGATCCCCGTCGGCATGGCGCTCTCTGATATGCTCGGGCTTGAGAAAGGCTCACAGGGGCGCATCGGCGTCGCGGTCGTGATCGCCATCGGGACCAATATGCCGAGCTTTGCGATCCTGCCATCGAACATTCCAAACATCATCCTCTCGGGCCTCGCGGACAAAGCCTATGGGATCGAGTTTTCCTATGCCGAATACCTGCTCTTGCATTACCCGGTTCTCGGCCTGTTGAAATCCATCTTCATCGTCGGGCTCGTGCTCTATTTCTTCCCTGCGAAAGTTTCGCCACATGCAATCACCGTTAGCGAAGAGACCCCGAAATCCTCGCGCAAACAACTCATCCTCTCGCTGATCCTTTTGGCGACCATCGGCTTTTGGGCGACGGACAAACTCCACGGCATCAACGCCGCGTGGATCGGGCTGACGACCTCCTTTATCCTGCTCATCCCGCGTCTCGGCCTCGTGCCGCCCCCGGTGTTCAAATCCTCCGTCGATTTCGGCATGTTGCTCTTTGTGTCTGGGGCTTTGGCCTTGGGCGCGGTGGTCAATGCCTCCGGCCTCGGCACAATCATCGCGCATAAGGTCGTCGCCCTGATGCCCATCTCTGAGGGCCGTGATTTCCTGAACTTCTACGCGCTGTCGTCGCTCGGGGCGCTGACCTCTGTGTTCACCACCATGCCCGGCGTGCCCGCCGTGTTGACCCCCTTGGCCGGGGAACTCTCTGAGGCCACCGGGTTTTCCATCGAGGCGGTGCTGATGACGCAGGTCTTGGGCTTTTCCACCGTCTTCTTTCCCTATCAAATCGGTCCGCTGATCGTCGCCATGGGGCTTGCGGGCGAAAGCTCCCGCCATCTACTCAAGATGACATTGTCGATCTCGGCCCTGACCTTTCTTCTGTTTATCCCGCTCGATTACCTCTGGTGGGTGCTTCTCGGCTGGATTTGAGGAACCGTCCAACGGCTCACCGCGTTCTCTCTCCAGACAGAAGGAACACGATAGATGCAACACGATGATGAGGACACCCCCGCCTATGACATCACGCAAGGCGACGCCGTTCTCAAACTCGGCTCGGAATTGGAGCGCGCCTGATGCGGGCGGAGGCGGGAGAGGCGCCCGGTGCGGAAATTCCGCAAGGCCTCGTGTTTTATCCTGATAGCGAACCCGGCATTGCCCGCCAGACATGCGGGCGCGGCTTTACCTACCTCATGCCCGATGGCACCACCTTGGAGCGCGGCCCTCTGCGTCACCGTTGTGAGGCCTTGGCCGTGCCGCCCGCCTACACGGATGTCTGGATCAGCCCGAAAGACAACGGCCATCTGCAAGCCACCGGGTTCGATGCCCGCACGCGCAAGCAATATCGCTATCACCCCGACTGGTCAGAGGCGCGCGCGCAGATCAAATTCGACACGCTGCCCGATTTTGGCGCCGCCCTTCCGCGTCTCCGGCGGCGCGTCTCCCGCGATCTCACTGAGGACCCCGGCCAGCGCGCGTTTGCTCTCGCCGCAGCGGTCCTATTGATTGACAAACTCGGTCTCAGGATCGGAAGCGCGTCTTATGCCAGGGAAAACGGCTCTTATGGCGCTCTAACTTTGCGCCGCAAGCACCTCAAACTCACCGCATCGGGGCTCCAGCTCGCCTATACGGCCAAGGGCGGTCAAAAGGTCCGCCGCCGGATCACCAACGCCAAGCTGATGAAAACGCTTGAAACCGCGCGCGATCTGCCCGGCGCGGAGCTGATCAGTTGGGGCGATGACGCGGGCCACACCCACAGCATCGGATCAGAGATGCTCAACAGCTAGATCGCCGAGCACACCGGCGCGGGGTTCAGCGCGAAAACCTTTCGCACATGGGCCGGGACGCTTGCGGCCTTTGAGGCGCGCGAGGCTGGTGTGACGACCATCAAAGGCCTCGCGGAAGCCGCTGCCAAACGGAGATCGGAAGAGCACACGTCTGA
>CAXPTW010000028.1:0-37653 GCA_964220165.1 Abyssibacter sp. | reverse complement strand
CTGCGAGGTTAAGGATCTGCCCGAGGGGGGATTTGGCTGGTTCCTGATCCGGGAGCTGGCGCATGATCTCGTCTATGAACGCCGGGAGGATCGCAATTACCTCTGTTTCCGGATCGCCATCGGAGAGCTTCACGAACCGCGTCGGGATCAATAAGCCCACCTCTGATCACGGCCTCACATCACAGGCGTCAGATTCACGGCCGCCAAATCAAAGACCTCAAATTACGCGCATTTCCGCCCAGTCCACGACGCCAAAAGTCGCGACACCATCCCGCCCGCTCAGTTCAGATCGAAATGAAGCGGATAGGCCCCGTCCTCGAACGGGCCGAACAAATCCTGCAAATCCGGGTGCTGCACCGGCTGACCGGAGTAATCCGCGATCAGGTTTTGCTCTGATACATAGGCCACGTAATAGCTCTGCTCATTCTCGGCGAGCAGGTGATAAAACGGCTGGTCCTTGGCCGGGCGGCTGTCCTCGGGAATGGCGGCATACCATTCGTCGGTGTTCGAAAACATGGCATCCACGTCAAAAACCACCCCCCGAAAGGCGTGTTTGCGGTGACAGACAACCTGTCCCAGATGATATTTTGCACGCGTCGCCATCATAACATTGCAACCCCCATCTACGGTTAGTAGACCCTAGAGGTGGTCTGTGTCCACGGTGGGCCGGCTCCGAATTGGGAAACAGTCTGTGAACCTTATTTTGACAGTCCTTGAAATTGTCGCGCCTGTTTTCCTTCTGGCGCTCATCGGCTTCACTTGGGTTAAGACAGGTCATGAGTACCGTTTGGAGTTCGTGACCAAGCTCACGATGACCCTCTCAGTGCCCGCCCTGATCTTCACCGCGCTGGTCAAAGCCGACATCGACCCCGCCGCGCTCACCGCGCTCTCGCTGGCGTCTGTTGCGGCCTATGGGGGCGTCACCATCGCCGCCTATCTCGTGATCAAACTCATGCGTCTCGACGTGCGGACCTACCTCGCACCGCTGATTTTCGGCAACACCGGCAACCTCGGCCTGCCGCTCGCGCTCTTTGCCTTTGGCCAAACCGGCCTGAGCTATGCGGTCGTGGTCTTTGCCGTCATGGCGCTTTGGTCCTTTACCTTCGGGGTCTATGTCACCGCAGGCGGCGGCTCCCCCGCCAAGGCGTTCAAGGAACCTCTGGTCTGGGCCACCGCCCTCGGTGCGCTCTTTTTGTGGCAGGGCTGGACCCTGCCCCGCTTTGCCATGAACACGCTCGAACTTTTGGGCCAGATCGCCATCCCACTCATGCTCATCACCCTCGGCGTCGCCGTGGCGCGGCTTCATCCCCGTGGCCTCGGGCGCGCGACGCTCATGTCCTTGGGCAAGGTGGTGCTCTGTGCGGGCATCGCTGCCGTGGCCGGGTTGGCCTTTGACCTCGCGCCCGAACCCTTCGCCGTGCTTGTCGTGCAAATCGCCACGCCTGTGGCCGTAACCTCCTACATGCTCGCCGAGAAATACGGCGCGGATTCGGATAGCGTTGCCGGTCTCGTCGTCTCGTCCACGCTTCTGTCCGTCCTCTACCTGCCGCTGCTTTTGGCACTTCTGATCTGATCCGATCACGGGAATGCCATTTCAAATTCGGCCAGAATCCGCTATTCTCAAAGAAAAGTATTCAGCGAGTGGCAGTTATGAGCAGCAGTCTTCGCGCATTGGGTTTCTTTCTCCTGCTGGCGTCCTGCGGCGGGGGGTACAACTCTGCGCCCCGAAATCTCGACAACGCGTGTTCCATCGTCTCTGAACGTCCGTCCTATCTCCGCGCGATGAAAAAGACCGAGCGGAAATGGGGCGTCCCGGTCTATGTCCAGATGGCGACCTTTTATCAGGAAAGCAAATTCATCGGCGACGCGCGCACCCCGCATCAATACGTTCTCGGCGTGATCCCGATGGGGCGGCAAAGCTCCGCCTTTGGCTATGCGCAGGCGTTGGACGCCACATGGGATGAGTATGTCGAAGAAGAGGGCGGACGCGGCGCGCGGCGCGACCGGATCGAGGACGCCACCGATTTCATGGGCTGGTATATGAACGACACCTATGAGGCGCTTGGCATCCCGAAATCCGACGCCCGCAACCAATACCTCGCCTATCACGAGGGCCGCACCGGCTATGCGCGCGGCTCTTACCGCGCGAAACCTTGGTTGGTGCGTGTGGCGGGCTCTGTGGACGCCCGCTCCGATCTCTACCGCGATCAGCTTTTGGCCTGCGGCAAGCTGTAACGCCGCCGCACGCCCACTCTCATGATCTTAGTCGATCGGCGTTCCGCGCCGGTCGGCCTCGGACCGGATGTTGAACAAGCGATCCGGCACGCTGCCCCCCATCGACATTTTGCGCAGTTGTACCGTGGTCTGCCCGCCGCCTTCGTCATAGACGACCCAGGCCTTGAGGATCGGACCCGCGCCAAAGATCAGGTCAATCGCGCCGTATTCCGGGTTGTCCGGGTCTTGGGCGCGGACATAGGTGTCGCCATTGCGCTCCGTGTGCGAGGTGACCATCCGGGCCTTGCTCAGATCAATGTCGCGCGCGAGGATGATCGAGAGCGGTGTTTTGGAGGCCGGAAACCGTTGCGGCGGCTCGTTGGAGCCGGGATCGAACACCGCGACCTGACCGCCGCCCGCGATCACCAGAGGGTCGTTCACCCCGCCCCCGTATTCAAGCCGCATGCGCCCCGGACGTTTGATCGTCACCGTCCCGTCGGCGCGGGAGCCATCGTCATTGGTCTGGGTAAACTCCGCCTGTACCGTGCTCAACCCGTTGAGGTAGTTGGACAGGACCGGCAGCGACAGTTTCTCCGCCATCGCCGGGGCGGCAACGGTCAGAGCAATCAGGGCGGGCGCAACTTTGGCGAATACTCGTTTCATGCCTGAGATATAGGCCTGCGCGAGAGGCGTTTCACGAAAAAAAATCTCACGCGGAGCGACATCCGCGTGAGAGGTTCGTTTTCATTTCGTGATCGGGTCAGCGCCCTTCGCTCACTGTTCCGGAACAAGGATCTCGCGTTTGCCCACATGGTTCGCCGGAGACACGACGCCTTCGTCCTCCATCTGCTCCACAAGGCGCGCGGCCTTGTTATAACCGATGGCCAGTTTGCGCTGGATATAGGAGGTCGAACATTTGCGATCCTTGATCACGATGGCCACCGCCTGATCGTAGAGCGCATCTTCGCCGCCGGTGTTGCCCCCGGTGTTGAGGCCGAGAACCGCATCGATGCTGGCCTCTTTCTCGCTGTCCGGCCCCTCGACCACGCCGCCGACATATTCCGGCGGACCGTAGGCCTTGAGATAGGACACGATCTTTTCGACCTCTTCGTCCGAGACAAACGGCGCGTGACAACGGGTGATCCGCCCGCCACCGCCCATGTAGAGCATGTCGCCCATGCCCAAAAGCTGTTCCGCCCCCTGCTCGCCCAGAATGGTGCGGCTGTCGATTTTCGAGGTGACCTGGAACGAAATCCGGGTCGGGAAGTTCGCCTTGATCGTGCCGGTGATGACGTCCACGGAGGGACGCTGCGTCGCCATGATCAGGTGGATGCCAGAAGCCCGCGCCATCTGCGCGAGACGCTGGATACAGGCCTCGATCTCCTTGCCCGCCACCATCATCAGGTCGGCCATCTCGTCAACGATCACGACGATATAGGGCAGGGTTTCGGGCTGGAATTCCTCGGTCTCGAAAATCGGATCGCCGGTCTCGTCGTCAAAGCCCGTCTGCACGGTGCGTGAGAACAGCTCACCCTTGGACAGCGCGTCTTTCACCCGGCCGTTGTAGCCGTCGATGTTGCGCACGCCCATCTTGGACATCTTGCGGTAACGGTCTTCCATCTCCGCCACCACCCATTTGAGCGCGACAACCGCCTTTTTCGGATCGGTCACAACCGGCGACAGGAGGTGCGGAATGCCGTCATACACCGACAATTCCAACATCTTCGGGTCGATCATGATCAACCGGCACTCGTCCGGCGTCAGCTTATAGAGCAGCGACAGGATCATCGTGTTGATCGCCACGGATTTCCCCGAGCCGGTGGTCCCCGCAATCAACAAGTGCGGCATCTTCGCGAGGTTCGCCACCATCGCGTCACCGCCAATGTCTTTGCCCAACGCCAGCGGCAGCGCATGTTTGCCATCGCCATAATCGCGGCCCGAGAGGATCTCGCGGAAGGACACCATCTCACGGTGCTCGTTCGGCAATTCGATCCCGATCACAGAGCGCCCCGGCACGGTCGAGACACGCGCCGACAGGGCCGACATCGACCGCGCGATGTCATCGGCCAGACCGATCACACGCGACGCCTTGAGACCCGGCGCGGGCTCCAACTCGTACATGGTCACAACCGGACCCGGACGCACGGAGACGATCTCACCTTTGACGCCATAATCGTCGAGCACATTCTCCAACATCCGCGCATTCTCTTCGAGCGCCTCATCAGAGAGATTGTGCCGCACGATATTCACCGGGTTCTCCAACAGAGACAGCGGCGGCACCTCGTATTCGGCCTCTTTCGGGTCGAATTTCAGGCTGGGCTGCGCCTCTGCCTGGGCTTGTTTCGACGGCACGACGGGCTTGCGCATCGGGTGCTGCACGACCTTTTTGGCCTCCGGCACGGCGGGGGCGGTCGGCGCATAGCGCTGCGGCTCCAAATACTCCGGTGTCTCGATCTCATGAGCGACATCTTCGACGACGCTGTCCGGTGCCCACTCCATATCCGGCATATCGGCATAATGGTCATAGTCCGGGCGGTCATACCCCGCGTCATACTCCGGATAATCGGCCTCATAGGCCACATCCTCGGCATGGCCGTAATCTTGTTGAACCGGCGCGGCCTGAACCGCCGGCTCAGGCGTGAAAATCATCGGCTGCGGCCCTTTGCGATACTTCGCGGCGGCCTTCTGCGCGGCGGTCAGCGGCGGCTCTTGGCGACCCGCCTGACCGGAGAGCGGCGGCGTCACGCGCGGGGCCACACGGGCGCGCGCATTGATGGCCGAGGAAATCTTGGACCGGATACGGTCGTCTTGACCCGGTGTCATATCCACATCGGGGGCCAGATCCGGCTCGATCAGCTCCGGCTCCAGATCGTCCGGCGCTTGGCGTTTCAACAGACCCGGCATCTTGGCAAAGAGCGACGGCTTGGCCTCCGACGTCATCGGTGCGACGTCATAGGCCTGATGTGCCGGGGCGGCCTGCGGCATGCTGCGCTCCGCCCGGATCACGCGGCTTTCCGAAGGACGCTCAGTCGGGTGGTCCGCCTGCATCGTCGCATCAAAGGCGGCTTGCTCTTCGGCCAATGCCTCAGCCCGTGCACGACGCTCGGCCCGGCGTTCCGCCGCTTTGCGTGCCATTTGGCCGGACAGGACAACGGAGCCTTTCGCCCCCTTGCCCAAAAGATGCAGCGCCAGCGCATAGACCGAGATGACCCCGAACATGAGGAAACGCCCGAGACGCTTCAGCTCCTGCACCGTAAACCCAAGCGCAAAGAGGAACAGCGCACCCGTGGCAAAGAACGCGACAACCGAAAGCGATTTGAGGCTAAAGCCCGGACCAAAGGGCACGATCTGGATCAGCGCGGCCAACACCGTATCGCCAAACAACCCGCCATAGCTTTGCGGCGCGGTGGAGACATGGGTGGAGGCATAGATCGCGCCAATCGCCATGGCAATCGGCACAAACACTGCGCGCGACAGCGCCCGCTCAGACCCGGAATGGAGCACAAAGCGCGCACCCCAGGCCACAAACCCCGCAGGAAGCCCCCAGGAGGCAACGCCCACAATGATCATCAGAGGCGAGGCAATCGACGCCCCGAGACGCCCGAGCACATTGTTGACCGGCGCCTCTGTCGCGGACAACCAACTCGGGTCTTCCGGTGCATAAGAGCCAAGCATCAGGGCAAACATCAATCCGACGACAATCAACCCGATGCCGATCAGCTCTCGCCCGCGTTTCTCCAACAAAACTTGTGTGTTTTTATCGAAAAGCGGGTCTCGCCCACGTGCTTGATAGGATGCCATACCTGCCTCTTTTTACCCGTACAAACAGTCGCGGAGCATGATGAGCCCGCGCTGTGTCTCTTCTTTTGGGGCCACCAGGGCGACCCGGATGTAATTTTTGCCGGGGTTCTCCCCGTTCACGTCTCGCGACAGATAGGCGCCGGGCAACACCCGCACGCCGGTCTCTGTCCAGAGCTTCATCGCCGCCTCTTCGCCATCTTCGACCGGCAGCCAGAGAAAGAACCCCGCCTCAGGGGCTCTCGCGCCGTCGATGCCCGCAAACACCTCATCGGCCATCGCGAATTTTTCCGCGTAAAGCGCGCGCGAGGCGATCACATGGTCCTCATCCGCCCAGACCTTTGCTGAGACCGCTTGGATCGGACCGGGCAAAGGCGCGCCGGAATAGGCCCGCAGCCGACGGATGCGCAGCATGTTCTCCGGGCCGGAGGCCACAAAACCGGAGCGCAACCCCGGAAGGTTCGAGCGTTTCGAGAGCGAATGAAAAATCACCACCCGTTCCGGGTCCGCCCCCATCTCTTGTGCCACTTGAAGCGCGCTGACCGGCGGCTCGCCGCTGTAGATCTCGGAATAGCACTCGTCGGAAAACACTTTGAAATCGTGTTTTTCGGCGAGGTTTATCAAATTACGCAAATAATCACGCGAGGCAATCGCACCCTGCGGGTTCGACGGGCTACAGATGTAGGCAATCGTCGTCCGATCGAGAATCTCGGTGGTCAGGCCCGCGTAATCCGGCAGGAACCCGGTTTCGCGGGTTGCGGGCACAAACACTGGTTCCGCGCCGATGGTCACGGCGGCCACGGCGTAGACCTGATAAAACGGGTTCGGGGTCAGGACGACCGGCTGTTTGCCGTTTTTCGTCTCCGGGCAGAGCGCGAGACAGGCATTCATCAGCCCCTCACGCGTGCCGTTGAGGGCCATCACATCCGTCGCCGGGTCGACCGTGACGCCAAAGCGGCCCTTGAGCCACGCGGCAATCGCACCAAGCAACTCATCCGTGCCGTTGTTGTTCGGATATTTCGCAAAGCCCGCGATATTTTCCGCCAGAACCTCGGCCACAAAGGGCGGCATCGCATGGCGCGGCTCGCCGATGGTCATATGCATGATCTCACCGCCCGGCGCATGCGCGTCGAGAAGGCTCCGCAAACGCGGGAACGCATATTCCGGCAGGTTGGAAAACCGCTCAGGGAACGTCATGAAACTGCTACTGCCTCTGTTTTTCCGGGTCTTTTTGCCCGGGTGATTGCAGTCAAGATAACCGCGACGAGGCTTTTGGTCCAGAGAAAGACATCGCCCATGCTCACGATGTGGCTTTTAGGCCAGCGCCCGCTCCGCCGCCGCCCCAAGCCGCAAGAGTTGCGCCTCCGTGTTCGGGGCGGTTTGAAGGAGCACGCCACAGGACGGCACCCCCGTCGGAAGCGTGAGCGCTGGCAAGCCCATGAGGTTCCCGACCCGCGTGTTCCTGAGCGCCAAAAGGTTCTCGGTGACGTAATATTCCGCATCGCTCATCAGCCGTTCCACATTCGGCGGCAGGATCGGCGCGGTCGGGAGGATCACCGCATCAAAGCCCGCCGTCGCCGTGAGATAGGCGGCCCTGAGATGTGCGAGCTTTTTCCACCCGGCCACATAGGACGCCCCCGTAAAGGCCCCGCCCGCCCGGAACCGCTCCAAAATACGCGGGAACATCACGTCCGGATTGCCCTCGATCACCTCGCGCCATTCGGCATAGGCCTCGGTCGTGAACAAAATCCCCGACAGCTCCATCGCTTCCGTGACCGCAGGCACCTCCGCATGGACGATCTCCGCCCCCGCCTCGCGAAATTTGGCCACCGCCGTCTCGAACCCCGCGCGCGGTGCCTCGCGGATGTCGTCGAACACCACGCTGTCGAGCACCATAAGCCGCCGCCCGGCAAGGCTCGCCCCCGTCAAATCCGGCGCTTTGCTCCCATCGAGGATCGCAAAGACCTCCGCCGCGTCCTCCACCGTTTTGACCAGCGGCCCGACCGTATCAAACGCCGCCGCCAGCGGCACAACGCCCTCGCAGGGAATGCGCCCCGCCGTGGTTTTCAGCCCCACCAAATCGTTCCACGCCGCCGGGATGCGCACCGAGCCGCCCGTGTCCGACCCGATGGCCCCCGGTGCCAATCCAAACGCCACCGACCCGGCTGCGCCCGAGGACGAGCCGCCGGACACCGCCGCATGATCGTTGACACAGGGCGTGGTCGCCGTGACCGGGTTCAGTCCCAGCCCGGAAAACGCCAGCTCCGACATATGCGTCTTGCCCAAAGGCACCAATCCCGCAAACGTTCCCCGGCGCACGACCTCGGCATCCCGTTCCGGCACGCGGCCTTTGAGCAATCCGGACCCGGCCTCCGTCGCCACACCCGCCGTATCGAACAGGTCTTTCCACGACACAGGCACCCCATCAAGCAACCCGCGCCGCACATTCAATCGCGCGCGCTCTGCCGCGGCTTCCGCCTCCGCCATGGCGCGATCCTCCATGAACCGCGCGTAAATCCGATCTCCAAAGGGATGCACCTTGGCCCGGTCCAGATAGGTCGCCGCCAAATCGCGCGGGTCCACATCCCCCGCCCCGATGGCGCGGCCCAGATCCGACATGCTCATCTCGAAAACATCCGACATATCCGTCCCTCTCCCTCTGATCTTCGGCCTCTTCCATACGCCCACAAAAGACCGACGTCAGCACCCCAAATCTCAGGCTCAGAATGTGCGCAAAATCCTCAGCGGCGCAACAGCGCATGGACAATCCGGCCGCGCGCGTCATATTTGCGCCCAAGGAGATGCCACATGACCCAAGACACAGCCCCCCGCACAGCATCGCAGAGCGACATCCTGATCGTCGGCGGGGGCCTCAACGGTCCCGCCACCGCGCTGGCCTGTGCGCGTGCGGGCCTGACCGTCACCGTGATCGACACCTTGCCGCGTGCCGCGCGCACCAGCGATACGTTTGACGGGCGCGGCTATGCGCTCTCTCTCGGTTCTCACCGGCTGCTGCGCGCTATCGGCGTCTGGGGCGCTGTGGCGGATCATGCCCAGCCCATCCTCGACGTCAAAGTCACCGATGGCAAACCCGGCGAAGGCCCCGCGCCCTTCATGCTCGAATTCCGCGATGGCGAGATCGACGAAAGCCCGATGGGCTATATGGTCGAGGACCGCTACCTGCGTCAGGCCTTTCTCAAGGCGCTCGATGACCATCCCAACATCACGCAAATTGAGGGGCTTGTGACCGAGCAGACCGTCGATGTCTCCGGTGTGACCCTCACGCTGAATGACGGACGTCAGCTCAAAGGCAAGCTGGTCGTCGGCTGTGACGGGCGCAAATCCGGCACCGCCGAGCGCGCCGGGATCAAACGCACCGGCTGGGGCTATGGCCAGACCGCGCTGGTCTGCGCGATCTCGCATGAGCGCCCGCACAATGGCTGCGCGCATCAGTTTTTCTTGCCCCCCGGCCCGCTCGCGATCCTGCCCCTTCCCGGCAACCAAAGCTCCATCGTCTGGACCGAAAAAGACAAGGTCGCGCAAAACATTCAGGCCCTCTCCGACGAGGACTACCTCGCCGTTCTGCGGCCCCGTTTTGGCGACTTCCTCGGTGAGATTTCTCTGGCCGGGAAACGGTTCAGCTATCCTTTGAACATCACGCTGGCGAATGCCTTCTACGCCCCGCGCGTCGCGCTTGTCGGCGATGCCGCGCATGGGATGCACCCGATTGCCGGTCAGGGCCTCAACGCCGGTCTCAAAGATGTCGCCGCCCTCGCCGAGGTGCTGATCGAGGCGCATCGGCGTGGCGAAGACATCGGGCGCGAAGACGTTTTGGACCGCTACGCCCAATGGCGCCGGTTCGACATTTCGACGATGGCTTTGATGACGGACAGCTTCAACAAGCTGTTTTCAAATGACAATCCCATCCTGCGCATTGCGCGCGACATTGGCATGGGGGTCGTCAATTCGATGACCGGCCTACGCCGCGCCGCCATTCGCGAGGCGGCGGGGGTCAATGGCGATTTGCCGAAATTGTTGAAAGGTCAGCCGCTCTAACGCGGCTCTGAGGCCCCTGCGCGCTCAGTCGTCGAGCGCGCGCGCCTCATTCACAAGCATGATCGGAATGCCGTTGCGGATCGGATAGGCCAACCCTGCCGTTTCCGAGATCAGTTCCTGTGCCTCGGCATCATAGACCAGCACCGCATGGGTTTGCGGGCAGACAAGCGCCTCCAACATCCGACGGTCGAAATTGGGTTTCGGGGCGGTGTCCGCACCTGACGTCGCACCTGTTTCTGTGGCCATCACATCATATCCTCGTTGGAGCCCCCGTAGAGGGCGAACTCCATGAGCGTTACCAGAGTTTCGCGCCGAATGGAAAGAGACGGCGCTTCGAGGAGTGCCTGTTTGTCCTCCGGCCCAAAGGGGCAGAGCATCGACAGCGAGTTGATCAGCAACTCATCATCCGCCTGCCCAAGGCTTTCCCAATCGGTTTGCAGCTCTTCTTCGCAGAAGTAGCGTTTCAACAGCGATAGAAACGCCTCACGTTTCAGCCCCGTGTCATGTTCCGCCGCGCCGAGGTCACGGGCGAAATCCGTCCAATCCACGGTGAATTTGCGATAAGGCGAAAATCCGGTCGTTTCTGCCAAAAGACGACAGCGCGACACGCCGGTGAGCGTGATCATGTAGCGCCCGTCTTCGGTCTCGGAAAAGGCGGTGAGACGCCCGGCGCAGCCAATCGCGTTCAATTTGCCCGCTCCGGCCCCGCTGCGCGGTTGCACCATACAGATGAGGCGACCCGGCGTTTTCATACAGTCTTCAAGCATTTGCAGGTAGCGCGGCTCAAAGATGTGCAGAGGCAATTTTGCCCGAGGCAGCAAAAGCGCCCCGGACAAGGGAAAGACGGGGATCGTCTGTGGGAGATCAGATGCTGTCATCATCCCCAACAATTAGGCCGGAAGCCCGCTCAGGCAAACATCATGGACGACAATTTGCGGCGTCCGCTAAGCACGATGGGATCGTTCGGCTTCAGGCTGTCGAAAATCTTGAACAATTGTTCTTTGATCGCGCCCTCGTTCCACTCGCGGTCCAGTTTGAACGCGGCCAAAAGTGTATCGACGGCCTCTTGGACCTGACCGGCGGCATGTTGCGCGACGGCGAGGTCGAGACGCGCCTGCATGTCCGTGGGGTCAGCCTCGACTTTGGCGGCCAGTTCCGCGACGGGACCGGCGTTTTCGGCCTCACGGGCCAGCGTGATCTGGGCGTGAACAGCCTCAATCGCGGCATCCGTGGCGATCTCGGCCGGGGCCCCGTTGATCACGGCCTCGGCCTCATCAATCTCGCCCTTGGCGATATGGCATTTGGCGAGACCCGCGTAGGCGCCTGCGAGTTTGTCGTCCTCTTCCATGATGGCGGCGTAGATTTGCGCCGCATCGTCAACCTCGCCCGCGTCAAACATCTCATCCGCCGCCGCGATGGCGTCAGAGAGGCTTTCGTCCACGTTGAGCGCGGCGATCTTGGTCACGAATTCCTTGACCTGCGACGGCGGCAGCGCGCCTTGGAACCCGTCCACCGGCTGGCCTTTGAAAAAGGCATAGACGGTCGGGATCGACTGGACGCGCAACTGCCCGGCGATCATCTGGTTTTCATCGACGTTGACCTTGGCCATCTTGACCTTGCCCCCCGCCGCTTCGACTTCGGCCTCCAGAGCCGGGCCGAGCTGTTTACACGGGCCGCACCAGGGCGCCCAGAAATCCACGATGACGGGCGTTTCCTGCGAGGCCTCGATCACCTCGGCCATGAAATCGGCCTCGCTCACGTCTTTCACATAGGCGCCGTGGGCGTCGGTCGGGGCTTGGGACAGTCCAAAATCCATTGTCGGTCTCCTCCGAGTAACTTTCCTGATATATGCGTCTCACCGCGTAAGATTTAAAGGTCGAATGTCGCAAACACCGGCGCGTGGTCCGACGGTTTCTCCCATCCGCGCGCCGCGCGCAGGACCCGGCTCCCGTGGCCCGCGTTGGAAATATCCGGCGTGGCCCAGATGTGATCGAGGCGCCGCCCCTTGTCGGCCGCATCCCAATCCTTGGCCCGATACGACCACCAGCTATAGAGCAATCCCTCGGGAATATCCTGCCGCGTGATGTCGACCCACTTGCCCGCGTCCTGCGTCTCCGCCAGATGCTCCACCTCGATGGGTGTATGCGACACGATCTTCAAAAGCTTCTTGTGATCCCACACATCGTCCTCGCGCGGCGCGATGTTCAGATCCCCCACCAAAATTGCCTTCTCCGGCACCTCCGCCCGAAACGCATCGCGCATCTCCGTGAGGTAGTCGAGTTTCTGGCCGAACTTCTCGTTCACCTCGCGGTCCGGCACATCGCCGCCCGCAGGTACGTAGAAATTGTGGATCGTGACGCCGTTCTCCAGCTTGCCCGCGATATGGCGCGCATGGCCGAGCGCGGCGAAATCTTCCGCCCCCGCCTCGACCATCGGAATTTTCGACAGGATCGCGACGCCGTTATAGCCCTTTTGCCCGCGTGCCACCATGTGGGTGTAGCCCAGCGCCCGAAACCCCTCCATCGGGATTTTCTCCACCGGAGACTTGCACTCCTGAAGGCACAGTACATCGGGGGCTTCCTCCTCCAAAAGCTTGAGCACGATCGGCTCGCGCAGACGCACGGAGTTGATGTTCCATGTGGCAAGGGTAAAGGCCATGGTAGCTCCTTTAGCGATGGTTTCGGGAGAGACTAAGTCCCCCGCCCGCCTCGCGCCACCCGAAACATGCGCTATGCCCGGATCAATCGCCGCACAGGTTTCTTCAAAAATGGAAAACCCGCCAAAAGAAAACCCGCCCAAAAGAAAACCCGACTGTATGAAACAGCCGGGTCAGTCCAATCATAGGGACGAGGGAAGCGCAGGCCTATTCTGCGCCGAGGGACAAAAATGAAACGCGGGGCCGATCCAAAAGGTTCCCGGCCCCGCGCAAATAGTTTCGCAAAACTTCAAACCGCTCAGGACGCGAGGCGATAGCCGCCAGCCTCAGTCACCAAAAGCCGCGCGTTGGAGGGATCGGGCTCGATCTTTTGGCGCAGGCGGTAGATGTGGGTCTCAAGCGTGTGGGTCGTCACACCGGCATTGTACCCCCAGACCTCGTGCAACAGGATGTCACGCGGCACCACGCCTTCGGTCGCGCGGTAGAGGAACTTGAGAATATTGGTCTCTTTCTCGGTCAGACGGATTTTCTTGTCGTCTTCCGTGACCAACATCTTCTGCGCCGGTTTGAACGTATACGGCCCCAACTGGAACACCGCCGCCTCGGATTGCTCATGGGTCCGAAGCTGCGCGCGAATCCGCGCCAAAAGCACCGGGAACTTGAACGGCTTGGTGATGTAGTCATTCGCGCCCGCGTCCAGACCGAGGATCGTATCCGCATCCGTGTCATGGCCCGTGAGCATGAGGATCGGCGATTTCACACCCGACTTGCGCAGCCGCTTACACAACTCGCGCCCGTCCGTGTCCGGCAGACCCACGTCGAGGATCAGGAGGTCGTAATGACCCTCTTTGGCCTTTTCCACCGCGCTCGCGCCGCTGTCGGCCTCAAAGACGTCAAAGTCCTCGGTCATCACCAGTTGCTCGCTCAGAGCCTCGCGCAGATCGTCATCATCGTCGACCAGCAGAATCTTTTTCAGAGTGGCCATCACATAGACCTCCTTTGTTCGTGTCTTGATCGTGATGTGAGGGTGAACATCCGTCCCGACAAGATTTGCAACATTCGGTTCACGCAAGCGTGTGAAAATCACGGAGAATGTTTCACTTTATGTCAAATCCCGCTAGAGCAGAGGCCTAAAGAGACGGACAGAGCTGCGAAAGACGACCATGAGCCTCGCCCCCACATTGCCAGAACTGATTGCCCGCGCCCGCTCCGATCTGCGGATGGGGATGCCGGTCGTTCTGACCTCTGAGAGCGGTGCCTCTCTCGTTCTGGCCGCTGAGGACATCTCGTCCGAGCGTCTTGCCGATCTGCGCGCCCTTGGCACGCCGGTTCTGGCGATCACCGCGCGCCGGGCAGAGACACTTTCTGCCCGCGCCTATGATGGCGATGTGGCGCGGCTGATCCTGCCGCCGGATGCCGATGTCACCTGGATCACCTCTGTCGCCGATCCCGCCGATGACCTGACCCATCCCATGAAAGGCCCATTCAAATCGCTCCGCGATGGCGAACCGACCCGCGCCCGCGCCGCGATTGCCCTCGCCAAATCCGCGCGGCTCTTGCCCGCCGTCGTGCTCACGGACATCACCGATGCCCTGACGCTCGCCGCCTCTTACGGTCTCACGGTGCTTCCCTCTGAGGGCGCGCTGCCCCTCATGGCCGACCTCGCGCCGCTCCAGGATGTGGTGCACGCCCGTGTGCCGCTTATGGCCGCCGAGAAAAGCCGCGTGCATGTGTTTCGCCCCGATGACGGCGGCGAAGAACACTATGTGATCGAGATCGGGCGCCCGGATCGCTCCAAGCCCGTGCTCACCCGCCTGCACTCCGCCTGTTTCACCGGCGACATCTTCGGCTCGCAAAAATGCGACTGCGGGCCACAGCTCAACACCGCCCTCGCCCAGATGGGCGAAGAGGGCGAAGGCGTGCTCCTCTATCTCAACCAAGAGGGCCGCGGCATCGGCCACGCCAACAAGATGCGCGCCTACAGTCTTCAGGATCAGGGGTTCGACACGGTCGAGGCCAACCATCGCTTGGGCTTTGAGGATGACGAACGCGATTTCCGCATCGGCTCCGCCATTTTGCAGGAGATGGGATTTTCCTCGGTCCGCCTCATGACCAACAACCCGAACAAGATCGCCCGGATGGAAGATCACGGGATCAAGGTTACCGAACGCGTGCCGCTCAAAGTGGGTGAGACGCGGTTCAACGAGGCGTATCTCGCGACCAAGGCCAAAAAATCCGGGCATCTGTTGTGAGGTTTGCGGCGACCGACATCGTGGTCACCCGCTGGGGCGCGCGCTTTCTGGGCCGCCGCTTTCCCTGTTCCATCGGTAAGGGCGGGATCACCTCGGACAAACGCGAGGGCGACGGGGCCAGTCCGCGCGGAAGCCACCTCATGCCCGCGCTCTACTATCGGGCCGACCGCATACCGACATTCTTTGGCGCGCCGAATCGCGTCGAAAAAATCAAACCAGGCGACCTTTGGTGCGATGCGGGGGACCATCCCGCGTACAATCACCTCGTGCGCGCGCCTTTTAAGGCCAGCCACGAAAAGATGCGGCGCGCCGACCGGCTCTATGATCTGGTGATCGTCACGGATTGGAACTGGCCCGAGGCTGTGCCGGGCAAAGGTTCCGCCATTTTCGTGCACCGCTGGCGCAAGCCGCGCCATCCGACCGAGGGCTGCGTCGCTTTCCGCGCCGATCACCTTCGTTGGATCGCCGAACGCATCACCCCCGCGACTCGTCTTATCATCCGGTAAACAGGCCACGCGCGGGGTCCGACACAAGTCCGACAGAAGTCAGACGCTGTGCCGACCGCCGATTTTCTCAGGAATAATCCCGTTCGCCAAAGATCGCGGAGCCGACGCGGACATGGGTCGCGCCCTGCGCAATCGCCGTTTCAAAGTCCCCGGACATCCCCATGGAGAGGCCCGAGAGGCCATTGCGCGCCGCGATCTTTTTGAGAAGCGCGAAGTGGAGAGAGGGTTCTTCGTCTGCCGGCGGAATGCACATCAGCCCCTCGATTTCGAGGCCCATGTCACGGCATTCCTGCACGAACGCATCCGCCTCAGAGGGCAAAACCCCAGCTTTTTGAGGCTCTTCGCCGGTATTCACCTGAATAAAGAGTTTTGGGCAGTGCCCCATCTCTTCCGCGAGACGGGCAATGGTTTTCGCAAGTTTCGGCCGGTCAACGGTGTGGATGACATCAAAGAGGTCCATGGCCTGACGGGCTTTGTTGGTCTGAAGCGGCCCAATGAGGTGAAGCTCGATGCCGTCGAACTTTTCCTTGTACCCCGGCCACTTCCCCGCGGCCTCCTGCACCCGGTTTTCCCCAAAAACCCGCTGCCCTTCTTCAAGAACCGCCTCCACCCGCTCATCCGGCTGAACCTTGGAAACCGCGATCAAAGTGACCTCTTCAGGCCCCCGACCGACCCGAAGGGCCTCCGCCTTAACTCTCTCTTTTATCTCGGAAAGCCCCATATCTGCCTCCTTTGGACACCGCCACTACACTCCGTTGTCTATCTACGCGGGCTGAAACACCCCGGCAACAGGTGTGTGGCGTCTTTGCATCATTTTTCGGACAGCTTGCATCCGCCCGTCGCGTTTCCTTGACCCAGAACGCACTTCGGCGCATTTGTCTCGCCATGTGTCGGGTCAGCCGGCATGCCTGATATTCTCAAATTCCACGAGGGAAAAAATGAAAAAGATCCTTCTTTCTTCCGCAGCCATCGTCGCATTCGCCGGCGCCGCTGCCGCTGAAGTGACCTTCTCCGGCGACGCCGAACTGGGCTACAACGACGACTTCGAAAACGGCGTCTACTGGGACCTCGGCCTGACCCTTGGCCTCTCCCAAGAGCTGAACAACGGCTGGACCGTGTCCGGCTCGCTCGACATCGACTTCGAAGATGATGACGCCGGCACCGGCTCCTCTTCTTTCGATCTCGGCACCGTGTCCACCTCTGACTGGGTCCTGACCCTCTCCAACGACATGTTCTCCGTGTCCGCTGGTGACGTTGACACCGCCTTCGCTTCGTTCAGCGCCGTGACCGGTCTCTTCGCCGCCACCGACGCATTTGACGACCTTTTCAGCGAAAACGTTCTTGCCCTTGAAGGCCTTGATACGCTCTCCGATAGCGCAAGCGACTACCTCGGCGTCGTTCCGGGCACCGAAGATGCAGGCCTTCTGGTATCTGCTGACTACGGCATGTTCTCCGGCGCTTACTCCGCTGTCATCGCCGATGGCGACCTCGGCGCACAGCAGTTGGTTCTCGGCGCTGAATTCGGCGCAGTCGAAACCCAACTGTTCTACGCAGAAGAAGACACCGACACCGTGTACGCCTCTGAGCAGATCGCTCTGAGCGTCTCCACCACCCTCGGCGGCCTCGACATCACCGGCTCCTACGGCACCACCGACTACTTCGGCAACGCAGACACTGACGCCTACGGCATCGAAGTGTCCTACCCGATCGGTGCTGTGACCCTCGGCGCATACTACACCGCTTACAGCTCTGACCTCGACCTCGACGACGCCTACGGCATCTCCGTGGACTACGTTGACGGCCCGATCATCCTGTCCGCTTACTACGGTGTTGGCACTGTGTACGACGACACCGTTGGTGGCTTCGTTGACGATGCAGCAGAATATGCCATCGAAGGTCAGTACGACTTCGGCATGGGCCTCGTGATGACCGCTGGTTACATCGACGGCGATGACGACAACGACAACGACTTCGCGTCTTACATCGTTGCTGAGTACGACCTCGGCGGTGGCGCTTCCTTCCTCGCTTCCTACGCTGACGCGGAAGTTGAAGGCACCGACGACATCGACACCGGTGTTGGCGGCTACGAGCTGAACGACGGCACCACTCTGGCTCTGTCCTTCGAATTCTAATTCCTGACGGAATTGAAATTCATGGGGGCCGCTCTTCGGAGCGGCCCTTTTCTTTTGCGCGCTTAACACTTGTCCCCGCCCAATACGGGCGATACGGTTGCCGCGTTGTGATATGAGGGAGCTTTGGATGTATCACCCAACCCGTTTTCTGGCTTTGGCCTTTGCTGTGACCCTGACCGGGTGTGGTGCGTTTGACAGTCTCGGCTCCTTGGGCGATAGTGTGACCGGCTCCATCGGCTCCGGCCCGTTCTCTGGCGGATCCACTGAGGTGATCACGGAAGAGGGCCAGACCATCGACACGCGAAGCACCGGGCAGGCGGTCGAAATCCCCAATGGCGAAGTCATCGTGATCGAGCAAAAGCAAAAACGCACCATCTTTGGTGGTGGCGCGGGTTCGGTGACAGACAAGGTTCAAGTCAACAAATACATCTGGAACGCGGCGCTTGATGTGCTGTCCTTCCTGCCCGTGGAAACCGCCGATCCGTTTACTGGCGTGATCACCACCGGCTACGGCACGCCTCCGGGCGGCGGCCGTGCTTACCGCGCTGTGATCAACGTGACCGATCCGGCGCTTGATGCCCGCGCGCTCAACCTCTCGCTCTACACCACGAGCGGTCCGGTGAGCCAAGAAACCGTTCTGGCGGTCGAGGATGCGATCCTGACCCGCGCACGTCAGCTCCGCACAGGTCAATAACACACGCGAATCCCGCGTTCCGTCTGGACCGTGACCGGACAAGCCATTATGACAACGCCGGGCCTCTCATGAGCCCGGCGTTTTCCATTGCCCAGACAGACCCCGAGGGATGAACAGATGAGTCGTTACGCGCCCAGCGAAATCGAACCGAAATGGCAAGCCGCCTGGAACGAGGCGGATGTGTTCCTCGCCAAGCGGGATGAGACCAAGCCGAAGTACTACGTGCTTGAGATGTTCCCCTATCCCTCGGGCCGTATCCACATCGGACACGTCCGCAACTACACGATGGGGGACGTGGTCGCGCGCTACAAATCCGCGACCGGATTCAACGTGTTGCACCCGATGGGCTTTGACGCCTTTGGCATGCCGGCGGAGAACGCCGCGATGGCTTCGGGTGGGCACCCGAAGACCTGGACCTACGCCAATATCGACACGATGGTCGACCAGATGAAACCGCTCGGCCTCTCCATCGACTGGACGCGCATGTTCGCGACCTGTGACCCGGAATACTACGGGCAACAGCAGGCGATGTTCCTCGACATGCTGGAAAAGGGTCTGGTTTACCGAAAAAACGCCACGGTGAACTGGGATCCGGTCGACATGACGGTTCTGGCCAACGAACAGGTGATTGACGGCTGTGGCTGGCGCTCTGGCGCGCCGGTGGAGCGCAAGGAACTCACCCAGTGGTTCTTTAAGATTTCTGATTATTCCGAAGACCTGTTGCAGGCCATCGACCATCTCGACAATTGGCCAGACAAGGTCAAAACGATGCAGCGCAACTGGATCGGCAAATCGCGCGGACTTCAGTTTGCTTTCTCCGTGACCGAGCCGACCGCGCATCATGACCGGATCGAGGTCTACACCACCCGTCCCGACACGCTGATGGGCGCGTCCTTTGTGGGTATCTCTGCCGATCACCCGCTGGCCAAAGAGCTGGCCGCCGAGAACCCGGAGATCGCCGCTTTCTGTGAAGAATGCCGCAAAGGTGGCACCACCGAGGAAGCCATCGAGAAGGCCGAAAAACTGGGCCTCGACACCGGGCTGACCGTGCGCCATCCGTTCGACACGTCGTGGGAACTGCCGGTCTATATCGCCAACTTCATCCTGATGGACTACGGCACCGGCGCGATCTTTGGCTGTCCCGCGCACGACCAGCGGGACTTTGATTTCGCGACGAAATACGGCCTGCCGATCAACTACGTCTTTGCACCGGTTGAGGGCGAGCTGAACGAAGCCGAGGCTTTTGTTCCGACGAAATCCGAAACCGTCAAATACATCCGCGGCTTCGCGGGCGAAGACGTGCAGACCGGCGACGAGGGTGTGAACAGCGCCGTCGATTTCTGCGAGGCGAACGGCGTCGGCCATGGCGTAACCAAGTTCCGGCTGCGTGATTGGGGCCTGTCGCGTCAGCGCTATTGGGGGTGTCCGATCCCGGTGGTGCACTGCGAAAGCTGTGGCGTCGTGCCGGAGAAGAAAGAGAACCTGCCGATTGAGTTGCCCTTCGATGAAGGTGGCAAAGCGATTGATTTCTCTGTGCCCGGCAACCCGCTCGATCGTCATCCGACCTGGCGTGATTGTGCCTGCCCTAAATGCGGCGCCCCGGCCCAGCGTGAAACGGACACTATGGACACGTTTGTGGACAGCTCTTGGTATTACGCCCGCTTCACCGCGCCGCACGCGACCACGCCGACCGTCGCAGAGGATGCAGACTATTGGATGAACGTCGACCAGTATATCGGCGGCATCGAACACGCGATCTTGCACCTCTTGTATTCCCGCTTCTTCGCCCGTGCGATGAACGAGACCGGGCATCTTCCGGACAAGAGCCGCGAGCCGTTCAACGCGCTGTTCACGCAGGGCATGGTGACGCACGCGATCTACGAGAATGCTGAGCGTCGTGATGCCAACGGTCGCGCCATCTATCACTATCCCGACGAGGTCGAGGAGCGTGATGGCAGCGTGTACGTGCGCGAGACGGGTGAGAAAATCAAAGTGATCCCCTCCGCCAAGATGTCCAAATCCAAGAACAACGTGGTGGATCCGGTGGCGATCATCGAGCAATACGGCGCGGACACCGCACGTTGGTTCGTGCTCTCCGATAGCCCGCCGGAACGCGACGTGGAATGGACCGCTTCGGGTGCCGAAGCGGCGAGCAAGCACCTTGCCCGCGTCTGGCGTCTGGCCGCTGAGCTGGAGAACACGCCGGAACAGGGCAAAGGTGACGAGGAGCTGCTCCGCGCGACCCACAAGGCGATGTTCGAGGTCACGCAGGGTGTGGAATCCTTTGGATTTAACACCTCGATCGCCAAGCTCTACGGCTTTACCAACACCGTCTCCAAATCGCAGGCCGGTCGTGAGGCGAAACGTTTTGCGCTCAAGACCATGGCCCAGCTGATGTCGCCCATGACGCCGCACCTTGCCGAGGACATGTGGGCGATGCTCGGTGGTGAGGGCCTCGTGTCTCAGGCCGCGTGGCCGGTGCCAGATGAGGCGATGCTGGTCGAGGACACGGTCACTCTTCCGATCCAGATCAACGGCAAACGCCGTGACGAAATCTCTGTGCCCAAGGATATGCCGAAGGAAGAGGTTGAAAAGCTGGTGCTGGAGAACGATGCTGTGAAAAAGGCCCTCGATGGTGGGGCGCCGAAAAAACTCATCGTTGTACCGGGCCGCATCGTCAATGTCGTCATTTGATCGCATAACCTTCCTGATCTGTGCCGTCGCCCTCACGGGCTGCGGCTTTTCCCCGGCCTATGCGCCGGGGGAGACGGCCCATGCTCTGCGCGGTCATGTTTTGGTCGATGCGCCAGATGATCGCGAGAGCTACAATCTCGCCAATACGCTCAACACCGGGTTCGGGCGCGTCACCACGCCGCTCTACCGGTTGAGCTATGAGGTCCGGACGAGAGAGAACGCCATCGGCATCACGCGGGACCAAGAGATCACGCGCTACCACGTTGTCGGCACGGTCAGTTATCAGCTCACTGAGATCGACACCGGGGCCACGGTGATCTCGGATGAGGTCCAAAGCTTTACCGCCTATTCTGCACCGACTTCGCCCGTCGACCGCCTCACCGCGTCGCGCGATGCTTACGAACGCCTGATGACCATTCTCGGTGATCAGATCGTGTCCCAGATCATCACCAAGGTCGATCCATGAAGCTGAACGCCCGCGACGCGCTCTCTTACTTTGCCAAACCGGATCCGGGCAAAGCGGGTGTGCTTCTCTACGGCCCCGACACGATGCGGATCGCCCTGCGTCGCCAAGAGGTGATCGAGGGCCTCATTGGCAAACAGGGCGAGGAGGAAATGCGTCTCTCGCGGATTTCCGGGTCTGATCTGCGCAAAGACAAAGCCCTCCTCTTTGATGCCATCAAGGAACAGGGGTTCTTTCCCGGCCCCCGCGTTGCCTTTGTCGAGGACGCCACGGACACTGTGGCGGATGTGGTCAAAGACGCGCTGTTTGATTGGCGCGAGGGCGACGCGCAGATCGTCGTGACGGCCGGCCAACTCAAAGCCAGCTCAAAGCTCCGCAAACTCTTTGAGGGGCACCCCGCCGCCTACGCCATTGCGATCTATGCAGATCCGCCGTCCCGTGCAGAAATTGAGGCCACGCTCTCCAAAGCTGGTGTGCAAGATGTGTCGCGCGACGCGATGATCGACATTGAGGCCCTCGCACGCGTGCTCGACCCCGGTGATTTCCGCCAGACGCTCGAAAAGCTCTCGCTCTACAAGATTGGCGATACGACACCGGTCACGAGCGAGGATGTTCAGAACTGCGCCCCCGCGACGACGGATGCGCAGGTGGACGATCTTTTGAACGTGGTGGCCGACGGCAATGCGCAGGAGCTTGGGCCGCTGATTATCAAGCTCGGCGGCCAAGGGATCGACCCGGTGGCCCTCTCAATTTTCACCATGCGGCATTTCCGAACACTGCACGCTGCGGCCTCTGACCCTGGTGGGGCGAGTGCAGGGATCGCCCGCGCGCGACCACCAATTTTTGGACCGCGTCGAGACCGTATGACGCGGCAGGCCTCCAACTGGGGCATGCACAAATTGGAGACTGCGCTCGGCATTTTGACCGATACGGATTTGACCCTCCGTTCCTCGTCGCGCGCGCCGACGATGGCGGTGATGGAACGCGCTCTGATCCGCATTGCCATGTTGGCGCAACGCCGCTGAGATTAGGACAGGGTTCTAAGCGCGCCCTCTGCCGCCAAACGTCCCGTCGCAAGGCACGCCGTCAACAGATAGCCCCCCGTGGGCGCATCCCAATCGAGCATTTCTCCAGCGAAAAAGAAACCGGGTTTTGCGCGGGATTCGAGACGATCTGTGAGACTTTCAAAACGGACTCCACCGGCAGTGGAGATGGCTTCATCCATCGGTCGGAAAGAGAAATCGCTCACCTGAACGGATTTCAGAGCCTGACCAAGATTATCCGGTTTGGGCCCCGCGCATTCCAGTAACAAGGCGATCTTCTCCGGGCTGAGACGAAACGCTCTCTGGAGAAATTTGGTGAGCGTTTCTTTCTTTTTGCGTTGGATTAGGGTCGATTTTATTTTTTCGGCGGGCCAATCGGGTAGAAAGTCGATCTCCAAGGGAGCGCCCTGACGAAGGCCGCGCGTCAGACTGTAGATCCCACCACCTTCAAGTCCATGGCGCGTGATCACGCATTCCCCGCGCGTGGTATAATCCCCAGCAGTGAGTTGTATCCCTTTGACCGGACGGCCGAAATGGCGGGTCATGTGCGGGCTCCACGGGACGCAGAGGCCAACATTAGAGGGCGCGAATGGGGTGACGTCAGCCACCTCAGAGAGGAGATCGACCCAAGCCGCATTCGAGCCTAATCTTGCCCAACTCGCCCCTCCGAGCGCAAAAATCGTGGCGCGCGGATGGAGAGTTTGGTGACCCTCCGGCGTCTCAAAACGGACACCCTCCCTGACGCTGATCATACGCCAGTGACGGTGTAGGGTGACGCCCTGCTCCCCAAGGCGCGCGAGCCACGCTCGCAAGAGCGGCGAGGCCTTCATCACTTTGGGAAAGACACGCCCCGAGGACCCGGTGAACATCTCTTGACCAAGTCCCTCGGCCCAAGCGATCACATCCTGAGGGCCAAAGGCCATCAAGGCCGCGCGCAGAGCGTCAGGAATAGGCTCAAATGCAGCTAAAAACCGATCCTCAGGCTCATTTTTGGTCAGGTTCAGGCCGGACTTTCCCGCCATGAGAAATTTACGCGCGGGAGAGGGCATCGCGTCAGCGATCACGACGCGTTTGCCCGCGTTGGACAGGACTTCGGCCGCCATCAAACCGGCGGGCCCCGCCCCCACGATCAGCGCATCCATCTCCCGCGTCGAGTGGGTCACGGATGGACCAGTCCCTTGATCCCCGCGATATGTGCAGGCGTCGCAGCCAGCGGCGCCTCGGCCAGATCGCGCACCGCCTGCTCTTGCTCTGCGGCTGGCACCAAACGATCCACCAAGCCCCAGGCCAGCGCCTCCTCTGCGAGGATCTTCTGTCCCGCCATCAGGATCATTTTCGCGCGCGACGGACCGATCAGTTCTGCCATGCGCTTCGGGTCAGAGGGCTGCGGCAGAAAACCGAGCTTCATCACCGGGTAAAAGAACTTTGCTGAGGGGTCGGCAAGCCGGAGGTCACAGGCCAGTACCATCCCAAACGCCCCACCCGCCAGAGTGCCATTCAAGGCCGCAATTGTGAGACAGGGCAGCGCGGCGATTTTGCCTGACAAGTCCTCCCACAAGGGAGAGGTCGCCAAGCCCGCGCGCGCTTCATCGAGGTCGGCGCCCGCAGAGAACACCTTGCCCGCGCCCGTGAGGACGAGTACCTTCGCGCTCTGAGACGCCTGCTCAACGATCTCGATAAGCTCCGACAACATGGCAGAGGTCAGAGAATTGGCCTTTTCGGGCCGGTTTAGGGTCACAACCCAAAGATCGCCGTTCTTATTGAGATCGATCATGCCACCACTCCGATTGTACGACGCAGGTCTTCGTCCCGCAGTTGCAGTTCTTGTCCGAGATGCCCATCTGCGGCGGTGCTACACATCCACAAAAGCGCTTTCGCGGGCCAATCGGGGGGAATGTGATCCGACCAGTCCAGCTGACTGACCGCATTGATCCCAGACGCCTTGATGTCCCGCTGCATTTGGGTCGCAACCGTCCCGGGCGATAGCCCCATGACGCGCAGGCCTTTGTCCCGATATTCGAGATCGAGCATGGAGGTGAGCATCGCGGCCCCTGCCTTGGAGGTGCAATAGGCGCTCCACCCCTCCACCGGTCGATGGGCCGCGCCGGAAGAGACCGTCAAAACCGTCCCGCCACCGCGCTCCACCATCCCGGGCACGATCCGGTGCATGGCGTAAAACACGGCCTTGATGTTGATGTCGATGAGCCGAGACCACGCCTCCGGATCGACATTGGTCAAATGCCCGATCGGCTCAACGACGCCCGCATTGTTGATCAGAACGTCGACCAGACCGAGATGCTGTTCGACATCCGATATGGTCTGTTCAAAGGCCTCACGCTCGGAAATATCGCAGGGACAGGCCATCGCAGATGCCCCGAACTCCGTCTTGATCTCCTCCGCAAGGCGTTCAATCTCATCGCGGCTCCGAGCCACGAGCGCCACCTTGGCCCCGGCTCGGGCAAACGCACGCGCGGTTTCGGCCCCGATCCCGCGGCTCGCTCCGGTGATCAACACAACCTTACCATTCACATCACTCATCGCGTCCTCCTCAATTTGGCGAGACACTATGCGTCATTCGGCGCAGGTTCCAGCCTTGACCCCCTGCGCAAAGCACGAAACTGTGTGCACGATCATTTTACGGAGTACCCCATGCGATCTGTTTTGTTTTCCAGCACACTACTGGCATCCACCCTGTCATCTCTTCCTCTTTTCGCTGACGTCACGCCAGAAGATGTCTGGGAGGCCTACCGTCAGAGCATGATCAACTCCGGGATGGAGGTGACTGCCGACGTCAGCCGCGAAGGCGACACGCTTGTCGTCCGCAATATGATCTACGGCCTCGACATGGGCGGTGACACTGTGAACGTCACAAGCACCTCTACCGCCCCGGAAGTCCGGTTTCAGGAACGCTCGGGCGGCAAAGTGGCCTCTTGGTTCACCGCGCCGATCACGACGCTGACCACCATGCCGCTTGATCCCGCGCTTGGCGACAATGAGACGATTGAGACCCGCATGACCATGGCGATCAACGGCGAGACGCTGGTTGAAGGCACGGCGGACGATATGCTTCTGAGCTTTGACGATCTTCAGGTCAGCATGTCCGGCGATCCGGTGTATCAGGATGACATTCTGGTTCAGCCCGGGCTCGACATGAGTGTTGAGGGCATCGGCGGCACCTATACGCTAACCACCGAGAACGATGCCATGAGTTCCGTCATGGACATGACCGCCGCGCTCCTGCGTTATGACATCGAAATGGATGATCCCTCCGCCGGTGCGATGACCATGCAGATGCGCATGGAAGATCTCGCGATGGAGGGCACCATGGATGTGCCCAACGCGGAAGAGGGTCGCCCCTTTGCCGAGACCTTTGCCGCCTTTGTCCTCGATGCCACCGCCACATCGGCCCAGAGCAGTTTCGAGATGCGCATGGACGTACCTGAAAGCGGGCCCGTCGCCGTCTCCATGCAGTCCGGCGCATCTGAACTTGGCATTTCGATGAACGCGGGGCTTGTGGGCTACGACATCGAAACAAACGACATCGGTGTTGTCGCTCAGGGTCAGGTGATCCCGGGTGGCCAGCTCCGGCTCTCCATGGCACGTGCGACGGAGAACCTTCTGTTGCCGCTTGGAGCTTCTGACGCAGATCAACCGTTTAAGATCGCCTTTGGCCTCGAAGATCTGGTGCTGCCCGATCTCGTGTGGATGATTGCCGACCCGGAAGGCCAATTGCCGCATGATCCGGCCAATCTTCGCCTCGCCTTTGAAGGCACGGTGCAAAGCGATCTGAACCTGTTTGATTTCCAAGCCCTCGAAGCCCTGGACGCAGGCGAGGCGAAGATGCCGATCCAGGTGAAAACGCTTGCCCTGCCTGAGCTCTATCTGTCGCTGGCGGGGGCTTCGATTGCGGGCACCGGGGCGGGGCGCTTCCTTGAGGCCGAACCTGCGATGCCCGGTGGCCTGCCGCCCTTCGCGGGGAGCCTGTCTCTCGACATCAACGGTCTTCAAGACCTTCTCGACCACTTTGCCTCGCGCGGGATTTTGCCGCCGGAACAGGTGATGTCGGTTCAGATGATGCTCGGCCTCTTTGCCCGTCCGGGCGAAAACGCGGGTCAGCTGGTTTCGACCATCGAGATGCAGGAAGACGGCACGATCCTCGCAAATGGTCAGCCGCTGCCGTTCTAAGGTCACTCTGATCTCTCTGGGCCGCTTGCGCTTTTGGTGTGAGCGGCCTAACTCCATGCGCAAGAATGACGAACAGGAGAGCCGTCCATGGCCCATGATCTTGCCCAGTTGACGCAAGCCTTGCTGGACGCCGCCCGCAAAGCCGGCGCGGATGCAGCGGACGCGATGGCGGTGGACGGCACGTCCCTGTCGATCAACGTGCGTCAGGGGGCCTTGGAGCAGGCGGAGCGCTCGGAAGGGGTCGATATTGGCCTGCGCGTTTTTGTCGGCCAACGACAGGCCTGTGTCTCCGCCTCCGACACACGTCCCGAGACCCTCGCAACCGTGGCCGAACGCGCCGTCATGATGGCGCGGCTTGCGCCCGAAGACCCGACAGCGGGCCTTGCCGACCCGAGCCAGATCACCCGCGTGACAGATATGTCGGGCCTGGAGATGTTCGACCCGACCGAGGAACCGTCTCCTGATACGCTCAAAGAGGATGCATTGCGGGCCGAGGCCGCGGCGGGTCGGTTTGAGGGTATTTCCCAGGTCGATAGCGCCAGTGCGGCCTATGGGCGCCGTCGCATTTACCTCGCCGCGACCAACGGGTTTCACGGCGGTTATGAGCGCACGGATCGCATGATTTCCGCCGTTGCGATTGCGGGCGAAGGTGTGGGGATGGAACGCGACCATTGTGGCGAGAGCCGCATTTTCGCCGCCGACCTGCCGGAGCCGGAAGAGATCGGGCGTATCGCCGCCGAACGAACTTTGGCCCGTATGGGGGCGCGGAAACCCAAAACCGGCGCCTATCCGATCCTCTATGATGAACGCGTGTCCTCGACTCTGATCGGGCATCTTTTGTCCGCGATCAACGGGAGTTCCGTCGCGCGTGGGTCGAGCTGGCTACGTGATGCGATGGGAGAGCAGGTGCTACCGACGCAATTGTCCGTGATCGAAGACCCGCACCGCCCGCGGGCCTCCGCCTCGCGTCTCTTTGATGCGGAGGGGCTTGCGACCCGCGAACAGGCGCTTGTGCAGGATGGCGTTCTGCAAAGCTGGGTTCTCGACCTCGCGAGCGCGCGAAAGCTTGGACTTGAGAGCAACGCCCATGCGTCGCGGGGAGTCTCGTCCCCGCCATCGCCAAGCTCCGGTAACATTGCCCTGACCCAGGGTGAAAAATCCCGCGACGATCTCATCCGCGACATGGGCACCGGCCTCTTGGTCACCCATATGCTCGGCGCGTCGATCAACCCGACCACGGGCGATTATTCGCGTGGGGCGAGCGGGTTTTGGGTCGAAAATGGCGAGATCGCCTATCCGGTCAACGAATGCACCATCGCGGGCAATCTGCGCGACATGCTCAAGACCCTGATCCCCGCGAATGATGCCCGGCTGCATCTGAGCCGTGTGGTGCCCTCCCTATTGGTCGAAGGGATGACACTTGCTGGCGATTGACGATCTTGAGCTGTTGATCGAAGCGGCCCGCAACGCGGGTGAGATTGCCCGCCCCTACTGGCGGGCCGATCCCAAGACATGGGACAAAGGCGGTGGGCAGGGCCCCGTGACCGAAGCCGACCTCGCCGTCGACCGGATGCTCCACGAATACCTGCTCTCCGAGCGGCCCGACTATGGCTGGCTCTCTGAGGAAACCGTCGATACCACGACTGAGCGTTTGGGCCGGAATCGGGTCTTTATCGTTGATCCCATCGACGGCACGCGGAGCTTTATCCACGGCGATCACAACTGGGCGCATTCTCTGGCGATTGCCGAAGAAGGAGAGGTGATCGCGGCGGTGGTCTACCTCCCGATGCGGGACCGTTTGTTTACGGCGATCAAAGGGGGCGGTGCCGAACTCAATGGCGCGCGTCTCATGGCCTCCCCGCGCTGCGATCTTGATGGGGCAACCGTACTGGCCCCGCGCCAACATCTCCGCGATGAGCATTGGCATGGCGGCTCGCCTAAGTTCATTCATAAATTTCGCCCCTCCCTCGCCTACCGCCTGTCTTTGGTGGCCCAAGGCCGCTATGACGCGATGTTTGCACTCAGACCGACATGGGAATGGGATGTGGCGGCTGGGACGCTGATCCTGTCAGAGGCCGGGGGCACGGTGATCGACCGCAAAGGCGCGCGCCCTGTCTTCAACCAACCGGTACCGCAACTTGACGGGTTGATTGCCGGATGCCCCGAATTGGCACGGGGCATCCAAAAGCGTCTCAAATAACCTTATTGGTAGTCGTCCATATCCTCGGACACCGCGCGGATCATCGACGCAATAATGTCCGGGTCCGCCGCATGCACACGCGACCAGTTCGGAATGAACGGCGTCTCCATCGGGTTCTCCAAGAACACGTTCCCTGCCCCGATGATGTTGTTTGCAAAAAGCTCGACTGCGGTCTCTTCGACGTGGCGGTCCACGTGCAACCCGTTCATGCGGGCGTCGTTGTAATAGGTCTCAATGAGATCGAGTGCGCCGCGATAATAGGTCGCTTTGATGGAGCGGAAAATCTCCTCGGAAAACACCGTCCCGTCGGCGGCGAGCTTGCGATAGAGTGCTTTGCAGATGTCCACCGACATGCGCGACAGACCTTTTGAGGCGTCTTCCGGGGAAAGCACCTGATGTTTGTGGTCGTAGCGGTCGGACACTTCGACCTGACAGACCGCGCGGGGGCTCAAGTTGCGCCAGGCTTCAGACAACAGGCCGATCTCAAGTCCCCAATCCGACGGGATGCGCATATCCGGCAGGATCGAGGTCCGCATCGCGAATTCCCCGGCGAGCGGATAGCGGAAGTCGGCAAGGAAATCGAGGTATTCGCGGGGGCCCAGCACCTTGGCGAGGGCGTGGATCATCGGTGTCACCAAGAGGCGCGAGACTCGACCGTTGAGTTTGCCGTCGGCCACACGCGGGTAGAACCCTTTGGACATCTGATAGGGGAAGGTCGGGTTCACGACAGGATAGACCAAACGCGCCAACATCTCGGCCGTGTAGGTCACTACGTCGCAATCATGGACGGCCACGACGGCACTGTCCGCGCGGGCAATCGTATAGCCGATACAGAACCACACATTGCGGCCCTTGCCCGGCTCAGAGGGAGAAAGGTCCAACTCCTTCAGCCGTGTGTCCACCGCCTGAAGGCGCGGGCCGTCATTCCATAGCACGACATGGTCGGCCTTAAGTTTCGAGAAAAACTGGCGCGCATAGCGATATTGCTCCTCGGTGGCGCGATCGAGGCCGATGACGATCCGATGGATGAAATCGACCTTGTTCAGCTCGTCGATGATGTTGGGGAGCGCATCGCCTTCGAGTTCCGAGAAGAGGGACGGCAAAATCAGGGTGATTTTTCGAGAGGCGGCAAAGGCATTCAACTCTCGGTTCAGATCTTGTTCGGTGTTGATCCGCAAATTGTGTAGCGTCGCAACGTGCCCGCCCTGATGGAAATCGGCCATTTTCAGCTATCCTTCGTCTTTTTATATAGTTCAGAAATGCGCGCCAAAACAGCACGATTCCAGCCTGTTGGCCCCGGCTCCTCGGTGCGGATCACCCGCCCATCCGCCTCACCGGGTAGAGCCGGGATACCCGGCCCATGTGTATTGCGCACGACAATTCCGTAATCCGCCGCAGAGATCATTTCGACATCATTCGGGGCGTCCCCAAGCGCCATCGTTTGGGGATGTGAGGGATAGGCTGCCACGATGGAGGCCATCTGATCGGCCTTTGTCGCGCCAAAGGACAAGGTGAGGTAGCGCCCCCCTTGGCGAGCCGAAATCCCGTGTTCTTTGAGCGCGGCTTCAAACCGGGCCAACTCCGTCGCGGTCCCCCTCCAGAGTCCCGGCTCAGAGAATTGCCGCCGCGCAGCCAGACGGGCTTGTGCCAACGGTAGGCCGGTTTTTTCAGCGACCGTTTCCACACTCCAGTCCGAGAACCCCTCATAGTTCGCGCGCAACTCTTTTGGGAGCTTGTCCAAAGCCGACCGAATGGCCGTATGGTCAGAGACATCATCCCCTGCCGCAGCACCTGCCGCCAAAAGACCGGCGCCATTTTCGACAATGGCTGGCGCGTGATCAAAGCCAAGCTCCGTTCTCAGCGCGGCAATCTCTGCCGCCGTTTTGGAACTCGCCAACACGAGGGGAAGTCCCAGTGCCTTCATCCGGTCAAGCGCCTCGCGCGCCGCCTCCCACGAATAGGTGTCATGATCCAACAACGTTCCATCCAAATCGGAAAAAACAATCAGTCGCGGAGCAGGGTGAATGGCGGTCTTCATACCGTCATGATGACCTTCTCCTTGCGGAAGGAAAACAGCCGATCTGAAAAAAGTAGCTCCGGAGCGGTTTTGACGCTCAAGTTTTAGGCACCGCGGACGGCCCGCTTGACCCCCCCATAGATTGGTCTAGGGTGCGGCCATAATTCTGGGAGCACCACATGGTACAAAGACTTCATCTCGTCTTCGGCGGCGAGCTCGTTGATCCGTCCAAGACCGTTTTCCGCAACGTGGACGATATCCATATCGTCGGGATTTTCCCCAACTATGAGACGGCGCACAACGCGTGGAAGTCCGAAGCGCAACGCACCGTCGACAATGCGCATATGCGGTATTTCATCGCCCACCTGCATCGGCTGCGCGATGAGGAACAAGTGGCCTCCTCTACCGAAGAATTTGGTGCGTGAAGACCCCAATTCCGTTTCTACTCTACGCGGGTCTGTCGGAACGCTCTGAAAAGCAGGCACGCGCCGCATCGCCTCACGACGCCCCGCTCACAGCCCCCTTGCCACCGCGTGGGGAGGGGCCTTTACTGTGGATTCACGCAGCAAGTCCCGTCGCCGTGCGCTCCGCCCGAAGCCTCGTGCCGCACCTCCATGATGACTATCCCGGCCTCAATGTGCTGATCACTGTGTGCTCGGAAACCTGTTTGGAACAAGTTGCCGTCACCTTTGGACCAACAGACGCCTCAGGGCGCACTCACATCTTTCCTGTGCCAGCAGATACCAAAGAGGATGTGCTCGCGTTTCTCGATCATTGGAACCCGGACACCTTGGTTTGGATCGGCGGAGGATTTCGTCCGGGTCTGATGCGGCGTGTCAGCGAGCGGGATATTCCCAGCCTCGCGATAGAGTCGCCCAATTCGGCGACGGCTTTGCTTCGGTCGTGGAAAATTCCCGGCCTGCTCGCTGCGACCCTGCGGTGTTTCGATCACAGCGTCTGTGCCCGGAACGATACGCTGGCCCTCTGGCGGCGTGCAGGACTCTCGCCTGCGACTACCGAACTTCTCGGCTATGTTGACGCCAGCGGGATTGCCCCTGTTCTCGACGAGGACGAATTGGACCATCGGCGCGCACAGATCGGCACGCGCCCCGTGTGGTTCGCCTCCCAGCTCACGATTGGCGAAGTTCAAGACGTGATCAAGGCGCACAGACGCGCGCTCCGCCGTGCGCACAGGCTTTTGCTCGCGGTCTCGCTCTCTGAGCCAGAACACCGTGGCGCCGTGCGGGAACAATTGGTGAGTGCGGGGCTCTTGACGGCGGATTTGACCGAAATGGACGCGATCCCGGAACCGGCGCAGGTCGTTCTGTTGCCCGAGGATCCGGATTTGGGCGATTCAGATGATCTCTGGCACCGCATTGCGTCTGTGAGTTTTCTCGGACAATCCCTCACCGCCCAGGGCGGCACAGATCCGGCCGCCGCCGCCGCCATGGGCTCCGCGATTCTCCATGGTCCCTACGTCGATCAGCACGAGAGTTTTTACACTCGCCTCACCGAGGCCGGAGCGAGCCGACAGGTGCGCAATACGCAACAGCTGAGCGATGAGGTGGAGCGCCTTTTGGCCCCCGACGCAGCTGCGCTCATGGCCAATGCGGCCTGGGAAATCACTTCAAGCGGCGCAGAAGTGACAGATCACGTCGTCTCCCTCATACTCGACTTTCTTGAGCGGCAAGACAGGAGGCTGGCATGAAACAGCCGTTATTCTGGTTCAACGCCCCCGGTAAGCCGGGCTGGCAAGCACGCCTACTTTCACCGCTCTCTTATCTCTACGCGACCGCCACAGCGCGCCGTCTCGCGCGCCCTGGATATAAGGCGAGCGTCCCAGTCATCTGCGTCGGCAATATCAACGCGGGCGGCACCGGCAAGACGCCGACCACCATCGCGATTCTCCAGCGCCTTTTGGAGCGCGGATACAGTGCCCATGTTGTGTCGCGTGGCTACGGTGGATCGCTTGAGGGCCCAGTGCGGGTCGATGAGCGCACGCACAAAGCCGATGAGGTGGGCGATGAACCCCTTCTGATCTCCGCCTTTGCCCCGGTTTGGGTCGCCAAAGACCGCGCGGCGGGCGTAAAGGCCGCCGAAGCAAACGGAGCAGATGTGATCCTCCTCGACGATGGCATGCAAAATCCGTCGGTTGAGAAAGACCTGACCTTGATCGTTGTCGACGCCCAAAGGGGATTCGGGAATGGCCGCGTGCTTCCGGGCGGGCCTCTGCGTGAACCTGTGCCCGTCGGCATGCAACGCGGCGATGTCGTGATCTCGATTGGCGACGAGCGCGCTCAATCTCAATTTTCGCGGATTTGGGCCGAATTTGTCTCTGTTCCACATGTTCCGGCCCAGCGCGCGCCCTTGCCCACCGGTCTCGATTGGGAGGGGATGGATGTGTTGGCCTTTGCGGGGATCGGGCATCCGGAAAAGTTCTTTCAGACTCTGCGTGGATTAGGCTCGAACCTCCTGCGCGCAGAGGCTTTGCGGGATCACCAGCCGCTGTCCACAGCGCTCATGACACGGTTAGAGATGGAAGCCCTCGCCCTTGGGGCGCAGATGGTCACAACAGAAAAAGACGCGGTGCGTTTGCCCCGCGCCTTTCGGATGAAAGTGGTCACCCTGCCCGTGCGTTTGACCCTCTCGGACTGGTCCCCAATCGACAGACATTTGACCCGATTGGGCCTGGATTAGAGCCTTAGCCCTCCAGTTTGGCGTCCAGAATCTCTTTCAGGTCCGCATAGTTCATGTTGCTATGCTTTTCCCCATCGATCACCAAGGTCGGCGTCGCGTTGATGTCGTATTCTTCCATCTCTTTGGTGAACTTCTGATAGAGCGCCTCGGCCGTTTCACCGTCGTTCAGACAGGCGTCGAGATCCTCATCCGTGAGACCCGCCCGTTTGCCGATGGTGCGGAGGTTCTCGACGATTTCCATCGTGTCCTTGCCGCTGCCGATCCATTCGCGCTGTTCTTCGTAGAGCATCTTTTGAATACCGAAATACCGCATCTCGCCGCCACACCGGGCCACCATGGATGCCCAGAGGCCGAATTTGTCGAAATAGACTTCGCGGTAGATGAACCGCACTTTGCCGGTGTCGATGTAATCCGTCTTCAGCTGGCCAAACACATTGGCATGGAAACTCGCGCAGTGCGGACAGGTGTAAGACGCATATTCGATCAGCTCAATCGGGGCATCCGGGTCGCCAAGGACAAGATCGAACGTTGCGTCCAGGGGGGCATCGTCCGTGCTGTCTTGGGCGTTGGCCGCGTTGATCATCCCTTCGGCCCAAGGGTTGAGCATCAGCCCGGCCCCGAACGTGGCCATCGCAGTGGTCGTCAGGAATGTGCGTCGGTTCATGTCTTATCCTTTGATTGGTGTCTTTGCCGGCTGAGGAAGGTTCCGGCGAATTTCTCAAGCGCTTTGCGGAGCTCTTCATTCTGAACCCCCTGCGCAAGTTCTTTGGCGGTTTCGCGGGTTTCCGGCGAGATTTCCACGGGTTTTGTGGGCTTCGGACCCTCAAACTGCACGCGACCTTCGGAAAATCCGGTGGGCGCGGTTTGGGTCACGTGAATGCGGCTGATCGCATTGTACCCGTAGACGGCATTCACCCGCTCACGGATCTTGGGCAGCTCGGCCTGAAGCATGGGCGCATAAGCCCCTGTCGTCAAAAGCGTGAGCGACGCGCCAAAGCCCCCCTTCGCGTAGGAGATTTTCACCGGACGGGACATGCCAGCGATCTGTTCGCCGACAATCTCCTCCCAATGCGTCAACACACGCGACTCGGAAAACCCGCGGCTTTCAGAGGCGGTGCGGATGCGCGACATCAACAGGCTGGAGGTTTGTTCAAACCCCCGCTTGCGCCGCTTTGATCCTGTCTGCAACTCTGACATGACATCCCGTCTGGTTTCTTTGCCGTCGAACGCTATCCTAGTGGACCTGTGGCACGGTGCCAGAGGAAAGCGGATGACGAGGTCTAAAGATTGCGTGACGGATTGAAACAGAAGAACGCTCAAGACGCCCCGCGTCTGCTTTTGGACTGGTATGACCGACATGCGCGGGACTTGCCGTGGCGCGTTTCTCCAAAGGACCGCCGCAAGGGTGTCGCGCCGGACCCGTATCGTGTCTGGCTGTCCGAGATCATGCTACAACAGACAACCGTGGCCGCCGTGAAATCCTATTACACACGGTTTCTGGAACTATGGCCCACCGTCGGCGATTTGGCGAATGCCCCCGATGAGGTTGTCATGGGGGAATGGGCGGGGCTTGGCTATTACGCACGCGCACGGAATTTGTTGAAATGCGCCCGGGTTATCCGGGACAACTACGAGGGCGAATTCCCCAAGACCCGGATCGAATTACAGTCCCTTCCTGGCGTCGGCCCCTATACCTCTGCAGCGATTGCCTCTATTGCTTTCGATCTTCCCGAAACCGTGGTGGACGGCAATGTCGAACGGGTCATATCACGCCTGTTTCGGGTCGAAACCCCGCTCCCAGCCGCCAAGCCGGAACTGACCGAGCTTGCGGAAACGCTCACGCCAAATGAACGCCCCGGCGACTATGCACAGGCGATGATGGATCTCGGCGCGACGGTCTGCACCCCGCGGTCTCCGACCTGCGCCCTCTGTCCGCTCTCGGACCTTTGCGTGGCCTTTGCCCACGGAGATCAGGCTCGATTCCCGCTGAAAACGCCCAAAAAGCCAAAGCCCACCCGTCACGGCCATGCTTACGTTGGTCGCACGAGCACCGGGGAATGGGTGCTGGAAACCCGGCCAGACAAGGGACTTTTGGGCGGCATGCTGGGCTGGCCCGGCACCGATTGGGAGGAGGCGCATCCAACCAACCCGCCTTATGACGCCGAATGGATCGATATCGGCGAGGTGAAGCACACGTTCACGCATTTCCACCTCGTTTTGACGGTTCATCTCGCGAAAGATGTGACCAATGTGCCGGATCGTTTTACCCTCAGAGGCAATAATGCGTTTCGGGCAAGCGATCTGCCGACGGTGATGCGAAAGGCATTTGACCTCACCCAGGCAAAAGACGAAAGTTGAGCCCGAACGCGCAATGATCTCACAAGAGGGCGCTTGATGAATTTGGCTCAAATCCGGCTCCGAAATGCGCTGCCGTTCTGGTTGTCGCTGACAGTCTTGCCGTTTATCTGGCTCGGCGCCGCGTTTGGCGGATGGTTCGTGATCCTGCCGCCGCTTTATGCCTGGTACATGTTCGGTCTTTTGGACGGAATTTTGGGCCTCAATCGCGAGAATCCAGACCCGAACACAGCGGAAAGCGAGCTATTCTGGTATCGCGCGATCACCATTATCTGGTTCCCGGTGCAGTTCCTGAACATCTTTGGGCTGATCTGGATTGTGACACACACGGATCATCTCTCAGTTCTGGAAACCATCGTGCTGTTCTTCGGGATCGGCGTTTCCTCCGGGACCACCGGGATGGTTTACGCCCATGAGCTCTTGCATCAGCGCAACAATCTTGAGCGGTGGCTCGGGGATTTGCTTTTGGCTTCCGTGCTTTACTCGCATTTTCGGACCGAGCATTTGCTCGTGCACCACAAACACGTCGGGACGCGCCGGGATGCGGTTACGGCGCTTTATAATGAGGGCTTCCACCACTACTTTGGGCGCGTCCTAAAAGAGTGTCCGCGCTCCGCCTGGGAGGCCGAAAAGGCGCTTTTGGCGCGGCGTGGATTGTCGCCTTGGCACCCAAGAAATCCACATTTCCGCTACTGGACCTTGCAGATTTTGATGCTCATTTTCGCCACCCTCATCGGGGGTGTCGCAGGGCTATTTCTCTTTATGTGGCAAGCACTTGTGGCGATCTGGCAGCTCGAACTCACCAACTATGTTGAGCATTATGGGCTGACCCGCAGGCACTTGGGTGGGGGGAAGTATGAGCATGTGAGGCCGCATCATAGTTGGAATGCGGCGCATACGGCGACGAACTGGCTTTTGATCAACCTGCAACGCCACTCGGACCACCATTACAAACCCGACCGGCGGTTCCCACTGCTCCAGACTTATGACGAGGATGAAGCCCCACAACTGCCCTACGGATATACCCTCATGGGGGTCGCGGCGATGGTGCCTCCGGTCTGGCGGCGGATGATGAATCCCAAGGTAAAACAATGGCGTAAGCGCTATTACCCCGACCTCGACACCTTTGAGGATTGGGAGCCGTACAAGACCGGAACCAACCCGCTTCCGCCCCTCTAAACCCCAAAAAAATGCCCCGCTGTTTGAGACAGCGGGGCCAAGGTGGTGCCGCGTAGTCAGGCCGCAGGCACCAGGCGGTAACCGTAAATTTTTGTGAATTTCCCTGTCGGACTTCTGTCGGACATGTGTCGGACTTTTGTCGGGCACATGTCCTCACAGAGTCGATCTGGCTTATTGCATCTCCGCGCGGATCTGTTGGCGCAACACGTCGATCGAGACCTGTTTGCCATCGCGTTTGAAGGTCCAATAGGTCCAGCCGTTGCACGAGGGCGCGCCTTCGAGATGGGCGCCGACCTGATGGATCGAGCCTGTCCCATCTTTGGCGATCAGCGTGCCGTCGGCGCGCACCTTGGCCTTGCTCCGACCGTTCATGGACACAAGCTCTTCGCCCGGACGCAGCATGCCGCGTTCCACGAGTTGACCAAAGGGAACACGCGGCTCCGCGCGTTTCGACGCCGAGACGCGGAGCGCGTCCTTGTCGAACTTGCGCACGGCGGCGATCCGCTTTTCCG
>CAXPTW010000027.1:0-3856 GCA_964220165.1 Abyssibacter sp. | reverse complement strand
GGATTGGAAAACATCCAACGCCTTCTCCCCGCCGACAGCCACATCCCGGAGCGCAGCTTTGCCATTGCCCCCGCCGCCTTCAGCCAGCCTGACAGCGCGTGGTCTTGCCCGCGCCCGCGCCCCCTGCGCCTGTTCCCACCCGAACCGATTGCCGGTCATGGGGCCGAGCCTCCCGCCCGCTTCCGTTGGCGGCGCATGTCGCTCACCACCGGGCACGCCATCGGCCCCGAACGCATCGCGCCGGAATGGTGGCTGCCGGATGAGACGTGGCGTTCGGGCGTGCGAGATTACTGGCGGATCGAGACCCGCGAAGGCCGCCGCCTTTGGCTTTATCACATGCCGCAAAACCCCGGCTGGTTTGTGCAGGGAGAATTCGCATGAACCTTCATTGCAGTCCAAATACTCATTCCCAGCCCACCTCTTACGCCGAGCTTTGTGTCACGTCGAATTTCACCTTCCTCACCGGCGCCTCGCACCCCGAGGAGCTGATGCTGCGCGCCGCAGAACTGGGCCTTGAGGCCATCGCGATCACCGACCGCAACACGCTCGCGGGGGTGGTGCGGGCCTATTCGGCGCTCAAGACACTCCGCGAAGAGGCCGCCGAACAGCTTCGCGTGCGCTCCTCGCATCGGGTCGATCCCTGCTCGCGGCAAGAGATTGGGGCACCGCAAGACCTCCCCGTTCCGCTGACTCCAAAACTCCCGAAACTCATCGTCGGCAGCCGCCTCGTCCTGCGCGATTGCCCGGTCGACTGGCTCGCGCTGCCCACGGACCGTGACGCCTATCATCGGCTGTCACGGCTTTTGACACTGGGCAAACGCCGCGCCGAGAAAGCCGAATGCCATCTCGACCTGCGCGATCTGGAGGCCGGATGTCAGGGGATGATCCTCATTGCCTTGCCGCCGAAAGACCTCACGCGCGCTCAACCGGCCCTTCAGCACTTGCAACGTCGTTACCCGGGTCAGGTCTTTCTCGGCGCCCCGCCCCGCTATGATGGCTCCGATCAGGCATGGCTCAAAGCCTGTGCCGCGCTGGCGCTGCGGTGCTCCACTCCGATGGTGGCGGTGGGCGATGTGTTGATGCACCACGGGCGGCGGCGGCGGCTCGCCGATGTGCTGACCTGTCTGCGGGAGGGGCTGACCATCGACCGGATCGGCACGAAGGCGCTGCCCAATGCCGAACGTCGCCTCAAGGGAGCGACCGACATGGCACGGCTTTATCGCAACCATCCGGCGGCACTCAAACGCACGCTGGAGATCGCCGCGCGCTGCGGCTTTGATCTCTCGGAACTCAGTTACGAATACCCAGACGAGATGTCGGAGGGCGAAGCACCGCAGGACCGCCTTGTCCGTCTGGCGCGCGAGGGGATCAAACGCCGCTATCCTCATGGCGCGTCGCAGCGCGTGCATAATCTGATGGAAAAGGAACTGAACCTCGTCGGCGAGTTGAACTACGCGCCCTATTTTCTCACTGTCCATGACATCGTCCAAGAGGCCCGGTCGCGCGGCATTCTCTGCCAAGGGCGCGGCTCGGCGGCCAATTCGATCCTCTGTTACCTTCTGGGCATCACAGACGTGTCGCCTGACATGATCGGCATGGTGTTCGAACGTTTCATCTCCCGCCATCGCGGCGAACCGCCCGACATCGACGTGGATTTCGAACACGAGCGCCGCGAGGAGGTGATCCAGTTGATCTATGAGAAATACGGCCGCCACCGCGCCGGGCTTTGTGCGACCGTGATCCATTTCCGCACCCGCGCCGCGATCCGTGAGGTCGGCAAGGTCATGGGCCTGTCCCAAGATCTCACCGCGCGGCTGTCGGGCGACATCTGGGGTCTGACCAATTCGGGCGCGGATATGGAGCGGGCGAAGGAATTGGGGCTGAACCCCAAGGACCGGCGGTTGGCGCAGACGATTGAACTCATCGGCGAGATCATCGGTTTCCCGCGCCACCTCTCGCAGCATGTCGGCGGCTTCATCATCACGCGCGGGCGCCTGGATGAGCTATGCCCCATCGAGAACGCCGCGATGGAAAACCGCACCTGCATCGAATGGGACAAGGACGACATCGACGCGCTTGGCATTCTCAAGGTCGATATTCTGAGCCTCGGGATGCTCACCTGCCTGCGCAAAAGCTTCGATCTGTTAGACGCACATGAGAAGACCCGCCTCACCCTCGACACCGTGCCGCAAGAGGACCGCACGACCTACGAGATGCTGCAACGTGCCGATGCGGTGGGGGTGTTTCAGGTCGAAAGCCGGGCGCAGATGAATTTCCTGCCGCGGATGAAGCCCGCGACCTTTTACGATCTGGTGATCGAGGTTGCCATCGTGCGCCCCGGCCCCATTCAGGGTGGCATGGTCAAACCCTATATCCGGCGGCGTCAGGGATTGGAGGCCCCCGAACCCTTTGGCCCTGCGCTCGCGGAAGTGACGCGCAAGACCCTCGGCGTGCCGCTTTTCCAAGAACAAGCCATGCAGATCGCCGTCGTGGGCGCGGGCTATACCGCCGAAGAGGCCGACAAGCTCCGGCGCTCTCTCGCCTCCTTCCGGCGCATGGGCACGATCGGCGAGCACCGTGACAGGTTTGTGCGCGGCATGCTGGAGAACGGCTATTCCGAAGAGGTTGCCATGGCCTGTTTCGGCCAGATCGAGGGCTTTGCCGATTACGGGTTCCCCGAAAGCCATGCGGCCGCCTTTGCCATGCTGACCTATGTGTCGTCCTGGCTCAAATGCCATCACCCGGCGGTGTTTGCCTGTGCTTTGCTGAATTCCCAGCCCATGGGGTTCTACGCCCCGGCGCAGATCGTGCGCGACGTGCGCGAGCATGGCGTCGAGGTGCGGCCCGTTTGTGTGAACCATTCCGACTGGGACAATCTGTTGGAACGTCGGGCCGACGGGGCCTTGGCGCTGCGTCTCGGGTTTCGGCAGATCAAAGGCTTTCGCGAGGAGGACGCGGGCTGGATTGTCGCGGCGCGCGGCAACGGCTACCAAGACCCGGAAAGCGTCTGGCTGCGGGCAGGCGTTGCGCCCTCCGTACTTGAGCGACTGGCGGAGGCGGACGCCTTCATCGGCATGGGGCTCACACGGCGTGATGCCCTGTGGCAGGTCCGCGCCATTCGCGCGCCGAAACCGCTGCCGCTGTTTTCAAACCCGCTCGATGGCGAGGGCATTCGGGAGCCTGAGATGCAACTGCCGACCATGCATCTGGGCGAAGAAGTGGTCGAGGATTACGTCGCGCTGCGCCTGACGCTCCGCGCCCATCCGATGGAGCTTTTGCGCCCGTCACTCCCCGGCCTGACACCGCACGACCGCCTGCCAACGGCACCGCTCATCCGCACCACCGTCTGCGGCCTCGTCATCACCCGGCAACGCCCCGGCACGGCCTCAGGCGTGATTTTCCTGACGCTCGAAGACGAAACCGGCGTCTCCAATGTGGTGGTCTGGCCCAAAATCTATGAGCGTTTCCGCCGCATCGTCATGGGGGGACGGCTGTTGCGTGTCACCGGACGACTGGAGCGCGAAGGCATCGTCGTCCACCTCATCGCCGATCACATCGAAGACCTGTCGCACAAACTCTCAGAGCTGGGCCACCCGCTCGACGACGCCATCGGCATCACCCAGCCCCAAGCCGACGACGCGCCCCGCCCGCCGCGCCACCCGCCCCGCGCCCGTCATCCAAGAGAGCAGGCCAAGCGGCTGTTTCCGAGCCGGGATTTCCATTGAAAGTGGGGGATGATGGAGGAAACGGCCCTTAGCGGTCGTTCGCAAGGTTGGGCTTTGCCGCAGTTCAGCTTCTCCAGACCAGACATCGGCGGTATTGTGTAGCATAATCGTGCAGGCCAAGGTCGGCAGAG
>CAXPTW010000026.1:0-102886 GCA_964220165.1 Abyssibacter sp. | reverse complement strand
AAACGGCGCGCCCGCCTAACTCTGCCTCAAATTTCTTGCCTCGCTTCCCAACCATTCCGCTCCACCGAGCGTCCCGGCCAGTCCGTCTGGCGCCCCGTCAGTGACTGTGTCGCTGTCGGTGAGGGGGCTTTTAGGGGGTTCGTTCAGGACCTGCAAGCGATTCTTCTGAAAAAATGTCATCAACCCCCAAAAAATTTCAGCTCCACCTCTAGCGCGACGTCCAAACATGGCTTGAAATCAATATATATCATTTAAAATCATATATTTATATAATAGCACCCTCGCCGCACCGCCCTCGTCCTCAGAGAATTAAACCTGTCCACAAAAGCCGCGCCGGATCAAATCGCATCGAATGAAGATACGAAAACGGGAGCGATGATCGCCCCCGCTGTATTCTCAGAGAATCCAAACCCGACTCGCAGGCCTCAACAGATGCGCGGCAACTGCTCCCCGACCAGCATATCGACGATCCGCCCGCCACCAAACAGCGTGCGCATGGTGACTCGCGGCCCCGGCCCCGCGACTTTCGCGTGTCCAATCGCAACGGCCCCCTGCCCCTCCGGGACCGAGCGCATCGCGGCCAAAGCGGTCTCAACCTCCTCGGGCGCCACAAAGAGAACCAATGTCCCCTCATTGGCGAGATAGAGCGGATCGAGGCCCAGGATTTCGCACATGCCCTTGACCTCGGTTCGGATCGGAAGCCCCTCTTCCGCAATCTCGATGGCAACGCCCGCCTCTTCGGCGATCTCATTGAGCGCGGAGGCCAGCCCCCCGCGAGTCGCATCACGGGCGCAACGCAGAGATGGGCATGCCTCCGCCACAGCCGCCATGAGATGCCCAAGTCCGGCGCAATCCGATTGAATATCGGCACTGAGCGCCATGTCTCCCCGCGCCGCCAGAATGGCCGCACCGTGATCGCCCAGCACGTGATTCACAATCGCCACATCTCCCGGCTGGACATGCGTCGCACGGAGATCGCGCCCGGGCGGAATGACCCCGACACCCGAGGTGGTGACAAAGACTTTATCCGCCGATCCACGCCCGACGACCTTTGTATCACCGGTGACGATCTTGACGCCCGCCTTCTCAGCCTCCGTCTTCATCGAGGCCACGATCCGGCGGAGCAAATCAATGTCGGTGCCTTCCTCAATAATGAAAGCCGCAGAGAGCCAGAGGGGCGTCGCGCCCCCCACAGCCAAATCATTCACCGTACCGCAAACCGCGATCTTGCCGATGTCGCCGCCGGGGAATTCGATCGGATCGACCACGAAACTGTCGGTGGTAAAGGCAAGCTGGGCGCCCGGCACTTGGAGAGCCTCGGTCATGAGACGGGCCTGATCCTCAGAGCTTTCCGGCTCGAAGACAGAGGTGAAGACCTCTCCGATCAGATCGCGCATCGCTTTGCCGCCGCCGCCATGGGCGAGCGTGACATGTTGATCCCTCAGTGCCATATCTCTGTCTTTCTTCTTGGCTCAAATACTCATTCCGCGGCTTCCGCCGCGCGCGTCTTATTCCGCGGCTTCTGCCGCGCGGGCGCCACCGTATTGGTAATAGGCCGCACACGCTCCTTCGGAACTCACCATCAAGGCCCCCAAGGGCATTTCGGGCGTGCAGCCTTTGCCGAATTGTGGACAACCCGTCGGTTTGAGCCGTCCGGTCATGACGGTGCCACAGGCACAGCCCTCAGGCTCCTGCACAGACCGCGTGCCTGCGGCATAGCCGATGCCGAATTTCTCCTCGGCGTCGAACGCGCGGTATTTATCGCGGATACGCAGGCCGGAGTGATCAATCTCGCCAAGTCCGCGCCACTCGAACGAGGGCCGCATCTCATAGACGTCACCAATTGCCGCAAGAGAGACCGGGTTGCCGTGCTCCGGCACCACGCGGGCATATTGGTTTTCGACCTCGGCACGCCCGTCCCGGATTTGTTCCAAGACCATCATCACGGACTGCAACAGATCGAGCGGCTCGAACCCCGCCACAACGATGGGCTTGCCGTAATCCTCGGCGATGAAATCATAGGGATGCGTGCCGATCACCATGGACACATGCCCCGGCCCGACAAATCCATCGAGCATCATATGCGGATCGTCCAAGAGGGCCTTGATCGGCGGCGGGACGGTGATGTGGTTGCAAAAGACCGAGAAGTTGGTGAGATCTTCGCGCGCGGCCTGTTGGATCGACAAGGCCGTCGAGGGCGTCGTGGTCTCGAACCCGAGGCCAAAAAACACCACTTCCCGATCCGGGTTCCGCCGCGCGAGTTCGAGCGCATCCAACGGCGAATAGACCATGCGGATGTCGGCCCCGGCTGCCTTGGCCTGCATCAGGGATTTCTTTTGCCCCGGCACGCGCATCGCATCGCCGAAGGTCGTGAAAATCACCTCAGGGCGTTCCGCGATCTCCACGCATTCATCGACCCGCGCCATCGGAAGGACACAGACCGGACAGCCCGGCCCATGGATGAACTCGACGCCCTCGGGTGTGAGCTTGTCGAGGCCATAGCGAAAGATCGCGTGGGTGTGCCCACCGCAAATCTCCATGATGTAAACCGGCTTGTCCTTGGTCGCGCCGATCCCATCGGTCAGCTCGGCAATCCGTGCCAAAAGCGCCTTGGCGGCTTTCGGGTCGCGAAATTCCTCGGCGTATTTCATGCTCGTTCCTCCAAAGCCTGATCGCCTGCCGCCATCGCCTCATGGGCTTCTTGGGTCTCACCCAAATCATGAAGCGCCTGCAATGTGGCGGCGGCTTCGTCCTCGTCGATCACCGCCATGGCAAATCCGACATGGATCAGGGCCCATGTGCCAATCAACTCGTCCAAAGCGCCCGTCAGGATCGGGGCGACATTGACCTCTCGCTTGACGCCGGAGACATCGGCCAAGGCCATCAGACGTGTCTCATCGGTGATCTCAACGATCTGTCCCGGAATTCCCAGACACATGGCTCACTCCTCCTCAGTGGTTGTCGGCTCGGTCGATGCCGGTTCATGCGGGCGTTTCGGATCGATCAACCCGTAGCGCTCGATTTTGGCCCGAAGACCGACCCGCGACAGGCCCAGTTCATTGGCCGCCCGGCTTTTGTTCCATTTCAATCGCGTCAGCGTTTCACGCAGGATGCGCATCTCGATCTGTTCGACACGGTCCTTGAGCGTCCCTGTCCCGATCAACACACGGTCCACGGCAGTCTCCGCCTCTGCGTCGGCTGTCGGGTTGGCCTGGAGGATGTGGCGCGAAATGAGTTCCGGGCCGAGCACGGCGTCTTGGGAAAAGATCAACATGCGGACGATCTCATTCTCAAGCTCGCGCATATTGCCGGGCCAGTCGTATTCCGAGAGGAACTGAAGCGCGTCATCCGAGAGACCGCTCACCGGCTTGCCGTGCTGTTCCGCCATCTCAAAAAGGATCGTCTGGGCCAGAATGCCGAGATCGCCCACACGCTCCCGAAGCGGCGGTACGGTCAGACCGGCCTTGGCGAGCGCATAGTAAAGCTCTGCGTTAAACCGCCCCTCGGCGGCCTCAATGCGCAAATCCTTTTCCGTCCCGGCCAAAAGGCGCACTTGGGATTGGCGCATTTCATGACCGCCCACGGGCCGAAACGCCCCATCCCGCACCGCGCGCAAGAGCAAAAGCTGCAAACGCGGCGAGAGGGTCGACATGCCCGACAGATAGAGCGTCCCGCGATCCGCCTTTTGAAACAGGCCGGATTTATGACTGGTCACGCCCGCAATCGCGCCACGCCGCGCGCCAAAGAGTTCGACCTCCAGAATGTCGTCATCGACAGACGAACAATCGAATTCGAAATAGGGCTTGTCCGAGCGCAGTGAGCTATAGTGCATCGCCCGCGCCAGATGGCGTTTTCCGGTGCCGTTTTCGCCCGTCAACACGACCGGCACATCAAAGGTCGCGAATTGGCGGGCCTGTTCGATCACCGCATTCATCGGCGAATTCGCGGCGCGCAGAACCGCCTCAAACCCAAGCCCCTCGCGCAGTGCTTTCCGCTGTTCCTCGATCTTGGCCTCAACCGAGCGCGACAGATACCGCATCTCCAAGGACATGCGGTCATGATCGCGGGTCAGGCGGAACAGATCGGTCGCGTTCTTGGCCACCATCATGAGATGATCCGGATGCCACGGTTTGGTGAGGAACTGATAAATCCCCGCGTCATTGATCGCGGAGATCATGTCGCCGGTTTCCGTATAGCCCGTGATGATGATCCGCACCGTCTCTGGCCAAAGCTCCCGCACTTGTGTCAGGAATTCCACCCCGGTCGTGCCGGGCATGCGGTGATCGCAAAAGATCACCTGCACGAAATGCTCTTCCATCAGGGCGCGCGCCTCATCGGCGTTTGACGCGGTCAGGCATTCGAACTCGTCTTCGAGCGCCATGCGCATCGCGGCGAGGCTGTGCTCCTCGTCATCGACCAAAAGGAGGGTGGGCAGCGGATCGGACATGGTTAGCCCAGAGCCGCCGAGGCTGCGGCAGGTTTCGCGGCGAGACGATCACGAAGCCATTGCACCCAAGCCTCCATCCCCTCTCCGGTTTTGGCGGAAATACGGAGGATTTCGATGCCGGGATTGATGCGGCGAAGGTTGGCCTCGTAAAGATCAAGATCGACATCGCAATAGGGGGCGAGGTCGACTTTGTTCAAAAGCGCCATCTCGGACACAGTGAACATATCCGGGTATTTGAGCGGCTTGTCTTCGCCCTCCGTCACGGAAATCACCGCAACCTTGCAATCCTCGCCCAAATCAAACCCCGCCGGACACACGAGATTTCCGACATTCTCGATGAACAGCATGGCGTTTTGATCGAGCGTCAGATGCTCCATCGCGTGACCGACCATATGGCCGTCGAGGTGACAGCCCTTGCCGGTGTTGACCTGAACCGCCTTGGCCCCGGTCGCGCGAATGCGCTCGGCATCATTCGCGGTCTGCTGATCGCCTTCGATCACGGCCAGAGGTTGGTCCCCGAGCATCTCAATCGTTTTGCACAACAGCGTGGTTTTGCCGGAACCGGGCGAGGAGACGAGGTTGATCGCGAAACTCCCCAGCGCCGAAAGCGCCGCGCGGTTCGCATCGGCGTAACGGTCGTTCTTGGCGAGGATATTGGTTTCGATCTCGATCAGGCGCTCTTGAGACATACCGGGCACGGCAACGCCCGCCGGTCCCTGACCGAAATGCATGTCATCGCCGTGGTGGTGATGGCCGTGATCGTGGTGATGATCGTGGTGGTGGTCATGAGAATGATCATGGTGATGACCGTGGCCTTCCACACTCGCCGTTCCGCATCCGCACACATTACACATCAGAGCACCTCCAAGTCCTTGATCCGCATTTCATCGCCCCCAACGGGCATCAGCTTGCCCCCGCCACATATCGGGCAGAAGTCGAGCCGGTGTTCAATTTCGACCTGCTTCATACAGTCGTAGCACATGGCCGTTCCCGGCAGGTCGATCATCTCAAGCGCTGCGCCCTCGGCAACAGAGCCGCGCATCACCACGTCAAAGGCGAACTCAAGCGCGGGTTTTTCGACCCCCGCGAATTTGCCAATCTCGACGCGCACGGTTTTCACGCCGGTAAAGCCGTTTTTGACCGCCGCATCCTCGATCACCGACCGGATGCCCTCGCACAGCGACATCTCATGCATCGACACGCCCCCCACTCAAGGTCACGGGACTACAGGGGTCGATCACATCGACCACGAGCTGTGCCAAGTGATGCTTCGCCACCGGCAAACTTTCCAAAGACTGCGCCATGATCCCGCCCGGTGCCATCATGTGATCCGTGGGCGTGATCCGCTCGAATGTTGTGACGACACCGTCTTTGACTGTCGCGCGCATCGCATAGGCTCCTCGGGAGGCGGGCACGACGACCCAGTCCTCCGCCAATTGTTTCGGCGCGGGCACCTCGCCGCGCGCACAGGCGGCGAGATCCAACACCCGCGCCATCGTGCGCCACAATGGTCCACGACCGTGCGACGTCTCAATGACCTGCATCAACGGATGATCGGAATGTCGTGCTGCGACAGAATTTTCGCAGGCGGTCTCTTGCGTGACACGCGCGTCCGTGAGTGGAACCACATCCGCCGCAGCCTCTCCGGGCAAGAACAGCTCATTGAGACGGCGGAGCACCGGGGCAACGCCCTCCCCCGTGTCGAGCCACTGCGCGAACTCCGCCTCCGTCCCGGGCAGGTGCGCGGGCAACAATGCCGCCGCCCCTCCGGCCACGGGCAAAGGATCGAGTCCCAGATCACGCGGCAAGAGGATTCCGAGCCGCACAAGATGATCGCGCGCGAAATCCTGCGCGAGGCTTGCGGCGATGTCGTTCTCGACCGGTAAGCCAAGCGCAAGTTTGACCGCCACGTCCTGCGCACTTCGGCAGAGATTGAACAAACGCGGGATCAGGGCCGCCACCTCTTCGACCGGCTTGCCGATCACGAGCTTCGCCACCGGCATGGCCGGGGGAAGCGTCGCGCGCAAAGCCTGTGGTGGCGAAGTGGGCGTTGTCATGGTTTACTCGGTCTCCTCTGAGGCAGCCGTCTCTTGTGACGGGGACGTCTCGCTCATTCCGGCGGTCAAAATCTGGCGCCGTGTCGGGGCCTCAGACAGGATCTCCGCCTCGGCCAGCGCCGCCTCTCGTTCTGCCGCTTCAGTTGCGGCCAGTTCCTCTTCGCGCGCTGCGCGAATATCCGCGCTTCGGTCGGTTTCGGCGCGGTGCTCTTCCTCGAACAAAGCGACCATCACCGCCCGAGCCACATCGACCGCCTGACCCTGTGTCTTGAACTCGCCCATCGGGGAGAACAACGAACAGGCCTTATACCCGCCAGTTTGTTCGCGCGTGTTGTGAATGAATTCATAGTCCCCAGAGGGGAAAGACAAGACCTCTTTTTCGCCCGCTTTCAGATGCAACCAATCCTCCCCCTCGGCGGGGAGCATAAGGAGGTTCATGAACCACGGCGAAATCAGGACACCCAGAGGCCGCCCCTCATATTCCATAAATCCCACGGCCTGCACGTGCAGCACCTTGTTCACGATCGGGACGTCACGCATTTTCGCGTGCCAGACCTCGGTGAAATCGGTGACAAGCGCTTCGGTCTTGCGCGCCAGCCGTGCCGCCGCCTGCATTGCGTCAGACCCGGGGTCTTCAGACACGAGGAATTGTTCCTTGGGCGCGTCGCAATTCGGGCATTTCCAGTCGTCCGGCAATGCGAGGAAGGGCGTGCCCGGCAACACCTGCCGCGTATCATCGCCTTCTGCCGGATCGTAGGGCGTCCAACAGATTTTGCACTCCATGATCGCCTGATCGGAGATTTTGTCATTGGCGCCGAGGAACGATCCCTCGAAGCCGATGGTCTGCGCCGTGCTCATAGCTCCCGTCATCGGATCGCCTCCAGAACTTCGCGGATGCGTTCGCCACTGTCGACCAAATCCTCATTGGCGGCGGACGCGACCTCTGGCATTGCGGTCACCTCGAACGTGTCGAGGATAAGCGTATCCATCGAGTTGAAAAACTGCACCCGCCAGACATGCGGGAGCGCCGTCGCCGTCACCCGGCAATTGCCATAACCGCGCGACAGAATATCCGTCGCCCCCTGTCCCAAGGCGGCATCGAGCCAGACCAGGTCTTCTTCCGTATGCGGCAAGAGCGTGAGGTTGATGACATGCGGCTCCATGCCGGACCGGTAGGCTTTGGATTTGTCCTCAAGCTCGACCAAGAGCGGCGGCGCATTGACCACCGCCGGATTGCGCGGCGCGGCGACGCCTTGCCCTGCGCGCATCGGCTCAAAAGCGCGGGTCCGCGCGATCCGGGGAACGTTGCCGACCTCGGCCACATCAAGCCCGACGGCAGAGAGCATCCAGACACCGGCGAACACGCTTTCCTGAACCTTGATCGCCGGAAGCCCGCGCACCTTCATCGCGACCTCGCCGGAGCCGAGCGTTTCCTGCATCAGCGCGCGGTTCGCGGCATCAAGGCCAGAGAGATCGAAGGGTTCGACATTCTCGCCCGCCGCAACTTTCTCACAGGCCTCCGAGAGACGCGCGAGAAGGTCGAGTGCGGGCCGGAGGTGGTCATCGACCTCAACGTCCGGATAATGCGTCGTATAGGTGCGCATGTCCTGCGGCATCTGCATGTATTCGAGTTCGGCACCATCCTCTTCGGGCGGTTGAGATCCGGGGCCAAAGCCCATGGGCGGCAATTGGAAATTATTGACCATTGATCTGTCTCCCTTAGGCGGCTTGCGGTGTGGGCATGGCGAGGATTTGCGCGATGCGGGCCATATACTCGTCCCAGTCGCGCACTTTCGGAATTCCCGCGAGGAATTGCCCGTCGCGGTAGAACAATAGGGACGGGGTTTTCAAAACCTTGGTCGCCTCGCGCAGCCCTGCCTCGATCGCATCGCCCACAACGGCGCAATCGAACCGCCCCTGAAACGCGAGCTTTAACTCCGGCAGGATCACGGCCACATCGGCGGTCTCCAGATTGCGCTTCGCATCGCCCGGTACAAAGAGGACATGCGTGCCCGGACGGCTGGTGAAGTCGCTCACATCGTGATCCGTCTCCAAAATCGGCCAGGCAAATTCTGTGCTCAGGCGGTCAATCAACGGGTGGCTCATGCGGTGGTCTCCCCTTTGGCGAGTGCGGCCTGAAGATGTGGCGGCAATTGTGGTTCACGGTTGTCGAGATCGGCAAAAGCATCACCGAGGTCCCGGCCCTCCATCAGGGCGGCCAACCCGCCCAGTGCGTTTTTGATTTTGATGGCGTCGTCCTCGGAGAGCACCTCGCGCGCTGTGCCCAAAAAGGTGAGCACCCATGTTCCCGGCTCCAGAGGTCCGGTGAGCGCGAGGTCGATCAGATGTTTCGTTTTGCCATCCGTTGCCGTCGCGGCAAGATCCTCGCGAAAGAGGATTTGCATAGGAATGCCGACACACATGTCAGACCCCTTGCGGCAGGAAACGGTCGTCACCCACGCGGCACGCCTCATCCTCGGACGGGCGGCCCTCCTCATAGGCGGAGCGAAGGATCGACGGGTCGGCGAGATCATGGCTCTCTGTTCGCCCCGCGCGCACCTCGACACCGAGGGCGCGGAGTTTCTCAACGGCAATGGCGAGCGCGGGCGCGATCTGAGCCGCCACGATGTCGCGCAGGCCGCCACCGTAATCTTCGAGCTCTTCGGGCTGACAGCCGATCAGGATGAGTTTCTCCGGGCAATAGCCCATGAGCTGCGCCGTCGCGATGACGTCTTGGAACCCCGTCTGGTGCAGGGACATCTTTTTGGCCCCCATAAAGGCGGGCACCTCGTCATCCTCGACGATTTTGAGTGTCCCCGGCGCCAAGCCGTAATCCACGGCATCGAACACCAGAAGCGTGTCGACCTCTTCGAGAAACGGCAACAGATAGAGCCCCTGCGTGCCACCATCGAGAAGCCGGACCTCAGGCCCAAAGGCGTACGACTCTGCGAGCGTCTCGACGCAGCGGACGCCAAATCCCTCGTCCGCCCAGAGGACATTTCCAATGCCGAGAACAAGAACTTTTGCAGTCATCTGCTCTGTCTCCCCCCTTCCATCCGATCCCGTCCTCCGCGCGTTTCGCGTCTTGTGACAGGTGGATGGTTTGTTTCCGATCTGTGTGCTGAGCGATCATAGGCTTTGTCTTTTTCCACCTCACAGAAATTTCGGAATACCATGGAATACTGTTAAGCCTCGAAAAACGCTGGAAAAATCGACCTCACCTCACGCAATAATCACCCCAACATGTAATTTATTCTTCCAAAATTATAAAAAATCGGAAACCAAAAATACAAAAGGCGGAGCATGGCCCCGCCTTTTCCGTTTCATCTGACTCGCGCCATCACTCCGGACGCGTGTCCTTGAACGTCCGTGTCCCGGAGATCATCGTCGACACCATCGACTGGCGCGAGAGGATGTCCTCGCGGATCGCGGCGTAGATGTGGATGATCATAAAGACCACGATGAACCACATGCCGAGGTGATGGACGGAGTGGACAATCTGGCTATTGCCAAAGAGCGTGAGCACCCAACCCGCCGCATGGTCGGCAAAGCTGCCCTGCCCAGTCCCTTCGGAATAAAGCGCCCAACCGGTCAGGATCATAAAGGTCAGCCCGAGCGTCATGAAAAAGAACATTGCAGATTGCGCGAGCGGATTGTGCCCGACGTATTTCTTCGGCTCTTTTTCAAGAAAGGCATACCATTTGAGCTCGAACAAAACCTCTTGCCACCAGCGCTTGCGCCACACCGGAATGTAGAACAGCTGTTTGGCGTGATGGTTGCCGACAAAGGCCCAATAGATGCGCCCGAAAAAGCCCACGGTGACGATCATCCCCGCCGCGAAATGCGCGAACCGGATGTAGCCCATGACGAACTGATGCGTGGCCTCCGCGATCTGCATCGAGGGCAGAGGCGACGCAATAAACCAGCCCGTAATGCAAAGGATCGTGATCGCAAGCGCATTGACCCAGTGCCACACCCTGACCGGCCATTCGTAAACAAAGACCGAGGTCTGATTGCGAATGCTCTCAATATCCGCGTCGGTTGCGTCCCCCGTGAGGCGAGAGGCCTCCATCGGGGCGGGCATATCAGGGTTCGGGTGGTGAATAGAGTCGTGACCAGACATGCTCACTCCTCCTGACGCTTGGACGTCCGCGATTTCACCGTTTTGACGACGAGCCAGACAAGCGCGACGGCCACGGCGACCATGACAAGATGCGCCTCAGCATGGCCCTCTGCGCCCGGCAGCGTGGCGTGGCCCTCATGGGCCATCACCGGTGCCGCCAGACCAGCGCTCATCACGGATGCGAGTGTCAGACGATGTTTCATAATGTTTTCCTCCCTTACCGCACTTTGACCGTGGTCAGCTCATCGCCATCGGGCGACATGACGTGGGTCGAACAGGCCAGACACGGATCGAAACTGTGCAGCGTGCGCAGGATTTCGACCGGCTCCTCTGGGCGCTCCATCGGCGTGTCCAAGAGCGACGCCTCGAACGCGCCGATATTGCCCTCCGTGTCGCGGGGCGAGCCGTTCCACGTGGTCGGCACGACGCATTGATAGTTCTCGATGCGCCCGTCCTTGATCTTGATCCAGTGGCCCAGAGCCCCACGCGGCGCTTCGGTCATGCCGACACCTTTGGCCTCTGCGGGCCAGGTGCTCGGATCCCATTTCTCGACGTTGGCGGTCGAGCTGTCGCCGTTCTCGATGTTGGTCACCAGCTTGTCAAAGAAGTGCTCTTGCAGACGCGAACAGTACTCGGACTCAAGCGCCCGTGCCGCCGTCCGGCCGAGGGTCGAGAACAGCGCCTCGAACGGCAGATCCATCGTGCGCAACAGGCCGTCGACCTGATCCTTGATGTCCTCATGCCCTTGGGCATAGCCGATGACATAGCGCGCGAGCGGCCCCACCTCCATCGCATGGCCTTTCCAGCGCGGAGCTTTGATCCAGCTGTATTTGGCAGCCTCATCGAGTTCGAGAATGTTGGTCCGCGTGCCTTTCGCATTCGGGCCAAGTTCGTATTTCGGCTCGGTGATGCCATCCCACGGATGAAGCCCCTTGCCCGGTTCGCCATAGGTGTACCAGCTGTGGTCCACGAATTCCTGCACCTGCTCCGGATCGCGCGGGTCGACGTCGTAGACGGTCGAAAGATCGCCATTGATGATCGCGCCGCGCGGCATGTGGAGCTGTTCCGGCGAGAAGTCGTTCGGATGCTCGGGAATATCGCCATAGGCCAGACAGGCTTTGGACGCGAGACCACCGCCATAGAGCCAGTTGCGGTAGAAGCCGCCGATCGCGATGACATCCGGGATATAGACATTGCGGTTGAATTCGAGCGTCTGCTGGATGATCGACTGAACCATGTTCAGACGTTCCATGTTGATCGCGCCGACACCGCCGATGCCGTCCACATTGATCGGGCACGGCACACCGCCCACCAACCAGTTCGGGTGCGGGTTCTTACCACCAAAGATCGTGTGGACCTTGACGATTTCCTTCTGAAGGTCGAGCGCCTCCAGATAGTGCGTCGTCGCCATCAGGTCCGCCTCGGGCGGGAGCTTATAGGCCGGGTTATCCCAGTAGCCATTCTTGAAGAGGCCCAACTGGCCGCTCTCGATGAATTTTTTCAGGCGGTTCTGCACATCGCGGAAATACCCCGGGGAGGAGAGCGGGTGCGACGGAGAGACCGCCTGCTGCAACTCGGACGTGGCTTTCGGGTCCGCTTTGAGCGCGTTCACCGGGTTCACCCAGTCGAGCGCATGCAGATGGTAGAAATGCACGACGTGATCGTGGATTTGCAGGGCAAGCTGCATCAGGTTGCGGATGGAGTTGGCGTTGTCCGGGATCATGATGCCCAGCGCATCCTCCACCGCACGGACCGAGGTCAGCGCATGGGTGCCGGTGCAGACGCCACAGATGCGCTCGGTAAAAGCCCAGGCATCGCGCGGATCGCGGCCTTTGAGGATCACTTCGAGACCGCGCCACATCGTGCCGGTCGACACCGCGTTTCGGATCACGCCATTCTCATCGACGTTGACCTCACAGCGCATATGACCTTCGATCCGGGTCACCGGGTCGACAACGATCCGCTGACCGGAATTGTCGATATTAAAACCGTTCGGAGTGCTGACCATGGGTTACGCCTCTTCTTTCTTTTTATTGTCTTGAACTTTGCGTTGCGCGGTCTTGAGTGCAGAGACGGCGGCATGGGCGGCCACACCGGCCCCGACGACGCCAGCGGCGGTGAGACCCACCTTGTCGGCATTGGCCTCCACCCCGAATTGCGTGAGATCGGTCACGCGGTCATAGAACGACCCCTGATCCCAGAACCCGTCCTCGGAACAGCCGATACAGCCGTGACCCGACTGGATCGGGAAGGACACGCCCTCGTTCCAGCGCACCGTCGAACAGGCGTTGTAGGTGGTCGGACCTTTGCAGCCCATCTTGTAGAGGCAATAGCCTTTGCGCGCATTCTCATCATCCCAGGCCTCGACAAACTGACCGGCGTCGAAATGCGGACGGCGGTAGCATTTGTCATGGATACGCTGAGAATAAAACATCGCCGGGCGGCCTTGGCGGTCGAGCGTCGGCAGACGGTCAAAGGTCAGCATATAGGTGATGACGCCGGTCATGACCTCGGCAATCGGCGGACAGCCCGGCACCTTGATGATCGGTTTGTCCGTGATGACCTTATGCACCGGCGTGGCCCGCGTCGGGTTCGGTTTCGCGGCCTGCACACAGCCATAGGACGCGCAGGCTCCCCAGCTGATGATCGCCTTGGCGTGTTTGGCGGCATGGGTGAGCTGATCGACAAAGGGCTTGCCGCCGATAATGCAATACATCCCGTCCTCATTGAGCGGCGGGTTGCCCTCAACGGCGAGGATATAGTTGCCTTTGTATTTCTCGATGGTCTCTTCCAAGGCCGCTTCGGCCTGATGCCCGGCAGCGGCCATGAGCGTGTCGTCATAGTCGAGAGAGATCATCGACAGAACCACGTCCTTCGCCAGCGGGTGCGCGGAGCGGATGAAGGACTCGGAACAACAGGTGCATTCAAGACCGTGTACCCAGATCACCGGCGTACGCGGCTTGGTCTCCATCGCATGCGCGATCTTCGGGACAAAGCTGGGCGACAGGCCCAGCGCCGCCGCCGTCAGCGAACAGTATTTCATAAAGGACCGGCGCGTGATCCCTTGTCTGCGCATGACGTCGTAAAACGTCTCGATCTGACCTTCTGTGTTGGTCAATGTGCGTCCCTCCCATTGTCTGGTTTTAAGGCCTCTGGCCCTTCGCGAATGCAACGGCATACAATGCCTCACGCTCATCATCGCGAGACGCACAGCGCGGAACAAACAAAGTGCGACAATCTGTACAGTCGATTTAGGCCATGGGATTCAAGGCCTTAAATGGGATATGGAGAGAGAGGTGCGGGAGGTGGCTAACCGCTCACCAGATGGAGCGGAAAGTGAGTAACCAACCCCTCAAAGACGCCGCGCAGCAGAAACTAAGGCCTGCCCAAGCGCCAGCCCCCCGTCATTGGCGGGAGTTTTCGTGTGGATCAGGACGGGGACGCCGTCGAGGGCCTTGAGCGTCAAATCGAGCAAGAGCGCGTTCTGGAACACGCCCCCCGTCAGAGCAACGGCCTCGGCCTCCCCGCGTTCAACCAGCCCGCGCGCAACGTCGGCAAACCCTTTGGCAAGGCCCGCGTGAAATCGCATCGCGACGACCTCGGGGCAAGCTCCGGACACGTGATCGCCAAGCCACGCCTCAAACATCGCGGAGACATCAAGTTCCCCAGTCTTACGCTCCCCAGTCTGACAGGGCAATGGATAGGGATGTTCCGCAGTCAAAGGCACGCGCGCCGCGAGGGTCTCAAGCCACATGCCCCCCTGCCCCTCGAAACTTTGCGCGCCCTCAAAGCCAATGAGAGCAGCAAAGGCGTCGAACAGGCGACCGGCAGAAGACGACATGGGCGCATTCAGCCCTCTGTCCCGTGCCAGTCGGAGCATCGTCAAAGGATGCCCACCAAAGAGGTCGTCTGCAATCTCCGGCACACCCGCCTGATCCAACCGCGCGACCGCATTACGCCACGGCTCTTTCGCGGCCATATCGCCGCCGATCAGGGGCGCGGGGCTGAGCCAAGCCTTGCGCTCAAACCCGCGATAATCGCCGAGCAAGATTTCACCGCCCCAAACCGTCCCATCCGGACCGAGGCCCAAGCCATCGAGCACAATTGCCGCGACCTTCCCGCCCTCCAAAGGCCAGCCATTCTCGCCCAAACAGGCCGCCAGATGCGCGTGGTGGTGCTGCACCTCCTCGACAGGCAGACCTTTTGTTCGCGCATGGACCGACGCCCGAAATTCAGGGTGCAGATCACAGGCGACGACTTCTGGCCGATGATCGAACAGATCGGCATAATCGGCGTCTGCCTTGAGAAACGCCTCGTAACAAAGCGCATCATCCAAATCGCCGAGGTGATGCCCCAAAAGCGCCTGCCCATCTTTGATCAGGCACATCGCCCCTTTCATCTGACCGCCATAGGCGGCGATCTGCGGCGCGTCTTCAAACCCTTTGGGCAAGGGCAAAGTCCCCGGCACCCGTCCGCGCGCACGGCGGAGGACCATCGGACCATGGCGCGTCAGCCGTTCAACACTGTCATCAAGACGTCGCGCGATCTCGCGGTCATGCATCAAAAAGGCGTCGGCAAAGCCCGAAAGTTTGTCCCGCGCTTCCTCATTGCCGATCACCTGCGGTTCGCCCGACAGGTTGCCAGAGGTCATGACCAACGGCCCCTCCATCCCGGCAATCAACAGGCGATGCAGCGGCGTGTAGGGCACCATCCAGCCAAGCGTGTCTTGCCCTGGCGCGACGCCCTCCGGGCGACGTTTCGCGTCCAACAAGACAATCGGCGCAGCGGGGTCAGAGAGCAAAGCGGCCTCCGCGTCAGAGACCTCACACCACTCCCGGATCATCTCCAAAGTGCCCATCAGGGCAAAAGGCTTGTCGGGCCGGTGCTTGCGTGCGCGCAACCGGGCGACCGTATCGGCATTCAAGGCGTCACAGGCCAGATGAAACCCGCCGAGGCCTTTCACCGCCACGATCTGCCCCGCGCGCAAAAGCCGGACAGTCTCCGCAATCGGCGCGCCCTCGACCTCCGGCTCCAACCAGAGCTTTGGTCCACAGTCGGGACAGGCGACCGGCTGCGCGTGAAAGCGGCGATCCTCCGGGTTTTCATACTCCGCGCGACAGGCCGGGCACATGTCAAACGGGGCCATCGTAGTGTTGGCCCGGTCATAGGGAAGGTGCTCGACAATGGTGAACCGTGGCCCGCAATGGGTGCAATTGGTAAAAGCATAGCCCGCGCGGCGCTCACTCGGATCGAACACCTCGGACAAACACGCCGGACAGGTCGCGGCATCCGGTGTCACACGCGTGCGCGCCGCGCCGCCTTGTGAGGCGATGATCTCGAACCCCTGCGCCTGCCCCGTGATCTCGCGCAGCTCCACCGCGTCGATCCGCGCGAGCAAAGGCAACTCCGCCCGGAGCCGCGCCTCAAACCCATCGGCGTCACCAAACAGCCGGATCAGAACCCCTTCAGAGTCGTTGCGCACATCGCCAGTCAGCCCCATGTCGCGCGCGAGACGCCAGACGAAAGGTCGAAAGCCGACACCCTGAACCTGCCCACGCACGCGGACCTCAATCCCCGTGCCGTTTCCTTTGCTGTCCAAATACTCAGATGTCATCGTCGGCCATCAATGTACCGTGCAGACCATGCAGGGATCGAAAGAGCGCACGATATGCTGGACGGAAATCGGCGTATCCTCGCCCGCGCGCACAGGCGCGCCAACAAGCGCCGCCTCCACTGGTCCCGGTACACCGCGCCCGTCACGCGGGGAAAAGTTCCAAGTGGTCGGCGCGATGATTTGATAGGAGGTCACAACGCCGCCCTCGACCCGCATCCAATGGCCCAACGCGCCACGCGCCGCTTCGACCATGCCCACGCCCTCGCCGTCTTTCGGAAGTTTGACGTGGCGCATGAAGGGCTCTTTCGGATCGATGGAGGCCAAAAGCCGCTCCATCTCGATCTGCGTGCGCGCGAGTTCCAGAAGACGGCCAATGACACGGGCGCGCACCGATCCCTCATCTGCCATCGCGGCCCCCAACGGGTGCCCATCCATCGCCTGCCGCGCGAGCGCACCGGTCTCAAACGTTTCGCCGCCCAATCGCGGCGCTTTGCACCAACTGTAGGCGTCGTCGCGCATATCCTCATCCGGCTGGGTCATCCCCCGCGCCGGATGCGCGTCCTGTCCAAGCATCCAACTGTGCGGAATTTCTTCCACAATCTGATCGGCGTGCAAGTCTCCGAAGGTGCCGTTTGACAGGATGCCCCGCTTGAAAATCGGCCCCTCCGGCCCGGGATAGGCGCCGAACGACAGATAGCGCCCCGTACCAACGCCGGATGTGTCCAGGGACAGATCGGCAGAAATCTCCAAAAACAGCGCCGCATCCCCGGTGGACCAACCCGCGAGCTGATCCATCGTGGACAGCTCCACGAACCGCTCAAGAGGCGCGCCGAACACCACCTCTTCGAGATAGGCGCGAAAGGCCGCGAGGTCCGCGCCGATGCGGATTTTGTCGCGCGCAGAGGGCGCGCGCGTCACGCCACCCGGTTGGATCGCAAGCGTATGGGGCCACTTGCCTCCCAAAAGACCGACGATATGGAGCAAGCGCGCACGGGCCTCTGTCGCCCGTTTGAGCGCCGATCCTTTCGCCGCCGTAAAGCGATCCACCGCCCGCCCGTGCCAAGGACGATCTGCATAAACAGGACGGGCGAAATCCGGCATGAAAAACAGGTTGAAATGCATCAGATGGTCCGAGACGTTTTCGACCATATGCAAAAGCTGAGCGACTTTTGCCCCCTCCGGGCTCGGCGTTCTGCCCGCCAAATCAGCAAGCGCGAGCGCCGCCGCCATCGACTGGCTGATCGAGCAAATCCCGCAAATGCGCGGCACGATGGTGAGCGCATCCATCGGCCCCTTGCCCTCCATGATCCGCTCGAACCCACGAAAGAGCGGCGAATTGGCATAGGCCGCCGTGACCCGGCCCTCCGCAATATCGAGGCGAAGTTCGAGATCGCCCTCGACCCGATTGAAAGGGCCGACCAAGAGGGTTGTCGCGTCAGTCATTTTTGCGGCTTTTCACTGAGGGAGGAATGACGATGCGATCCGAGGTCGCGTTTTGGGCCACTCTGTCCGGGGTCGCACGTTTCGACAAGGACGCCAGCGCCATGAACCAGGCTTTCGGCATATCGGTCGGGAGGCCCACCGGGATGCCCGCAAACTTGGGCGTCTCAGTAAAGCCATGCCCCGGCTCCTCAAATTCGGGCGCGGTGCAGTTGATACAGGGATAGCCCGCGCGGGTGCAGCTCCCCTCCCCGTTCCACATCCGGATATTGCAATCGCCCACAGCCTGCGTCCCGATACAGCCGAGATGCTCCATCATGCAGCCGATCTGGCTCAGCTCTTCGGCGGAGGCTTTATATTCGTAATACTCGTTCTTGGTACAGGCATGGTGGACCAGATTGTCCGCATAGAATCGGGGGCGCCCGAAGCTATCGAGGCTCTCTGGCCCAAGCTCCCCCGCGGCGAGCAGCATGAGCGTTTCCGTCACCCAATCGGGATGGATCGGACAGCCAGAGATGTTGATCACCGGCAGGCCAGAGCGCGACCGAAACGTGGCGGGCAGAGCCGCCCCGCTGTGCCGTCCCTCATATTGCACACCGGTCGCGTCCGACGGATTGTCCCCCGCCGAGGTCACACCGCCATAGGTCGCACAGGTCCCGACGGCGACGACATGTTCGGCCTTGCCGGCCAACGACTGCACCCATTCGAGCATGGAGCGGCCAGTGCCGGCGAGCATGTGATAGCGTCCGGTACCCTTCGGCCCGTGCACAATGGAGCCTTCGATACACAGAATGTCGAGCTGCTGCTCTCCCGCCTCAATCGCTTCTAAGAGACGGCGCACCTCCGCGCCACTCTCCTCAGACAGGGACGGATGCCAGAGAAACTCTAGCCCCGCTGCGTCAAAGAGGTCCATCAGATTGGGGCTCTCGGCACAGAGCAGAGACATAGTACAGCCGCCGCAGCCCCCGGATTGCAGCCAGAGGATATTCACCGTTGATCCCCCCGCTTGAGCGCGAGGCGGAAACACGCCCCTGAGGCCACGTCCGGCACATAGGCCAGCGAGCCTCCGTGTTCCTCAACGATTTTTTGGGAGATCGAGAGGCCAAGCCCTGTGCCCTGCCCCACCTCTTTCGTGGTGAAAAACGGGTCAAAAATGGCCGCGCGCATCTCCTCGGGCACACCCGGCCCGTTGTCACAGACCTGCATCACGGCCATGTCGCCGTCATAGGACAAGAGCACCTGAATTTCCGGTGCTTCAATGCCCTCCATCGCGTCGGCTGCATTCTGAACGAGGTTCATGATCACCTGCTGCACATGACCGGACCGGCCCATGGCGATACAGGTCTCTTCGCCCTTCACCGTGATTTTCATCTGACGTTTGAGACCTCGTTGAACCCATTGCGCCCCGATCTTGGCGGTCTGCGTCAAATCGAAGGGCGCGATCTCGCCGGAGCCTTCCGCCGAGAGGCGCCGCAGGTCTTCGACAATGTCGCGCACGCGCTCCGCCCCGTCTCGCGCGCCCTCAATCGCGGTGCGCAAATTCCGGAGGTCGCGCTCCAATTTCAACTCTTTGCGCAGCGCGATCAAATCCGCGCGGTCCGCGCCCGCCTCGACCTGTTCGAAATAGGCCTCAAATCGGTCGAGGTATTTCTGAAGGCTGTGGGTATTCGCGTAGACAAAGGAGATCGGGTTGTTCAGCTCATGCGCAACCCCGGCAAGCAACCGACCGAGTGAGGCAAGCTTTTCCGTGCGCACCAATTGGGTCTGGGCCTGTTTCAGCTCCTCGTGGCTATCCTCCAGATCGTGATAGGCCTGACGCAATTCGCCCAAGGGGCGCCCGGTCAGGATAAACCCGCTCACCCGCTTGCGACGATCCAACCGGGGGGCGACGCGTACGTCGACGGGGCTTGCGCCCTCCTGGGTTTCGAGATCGACCTCAAAGGTCTTTTCGACCTTATCCCGTGCGACCTCCGCCATGGCTTCGCTCATCCGCGTTTGCATCTCTCCTTTGAGAAACTCCACCGCAGGGCGCCCGATGAGCGCGTCTTTCTCACTCCCAATGGCGGCGCAAAAGGATTGGCTGACATCCGCGATGAACCCGTCCTTATCTGTCACAACCAGATAGTCGGAGATCGAGGTCATGATGGAGCGCAGGAAACTCTTGAGAGACGACAGCTCGGTGTTTCGCGCTTCGAGCTGTTCTTGGTAATCCACCAGTTCGGCATAGGTTTTGTCGACCGCGTCGAGCACATCGACCCATGCCGCATCGTCAAACCCGGGCTGGAGCCCGTCGCTCAGTCGTGAGGTAATATTCGCCATTCCACCGCCTCCGGTACCTCAGCGTGTCAGGCAAGGCACTGGGACGCAATAGGAAATGCCGGAGGAATGTCATCGCGGCGTGCGTCGAAAGCAAACGCCCCCCGTTTGGGGAGGCGTTGCAATGGCGGGACACATCTCCGTCAGGCGACTTTGGACATGGCAGCAAAGCTCTTGATAAACGGCCCGGCCATACGCGGGTCTTTGATCATCGCGCTGTAATCCCCGACCGCGAATTTGAGCTTGCCGGTCGTGTAGGCCACACCGAGCGTCATCATGTTCGGCGGCTTTTTCATCCATGTATCCCAATTGGCGGCGGGCATGCGGATGTCCCAGTTGAGATCCTGTCCGTCATAGGCGCCCGACGACACGGCCTTGCCGTTCTCGACGACCAGCACCCCTTTGGGCGCATCATCGCCTGCATAGCCATAGGCGATGTTTGACGAAAACCCGATCTCGGCCAAAGCCCCGCTCAACTGCGGATCGGCATTCCAAGCCTCTGCAAATCCGGCCATCCAGTCTGGTGAGAAAAGTTCACTCATGGCGACTCTCCATTTCTGTCTTTCTTGCGCTTACCCTGCGCTTTTCTGGTTTAGGAGACCTTGATCTGAACCCGCTCTTCGCCGTCCGGGTCCATCACATGGACCGCACAGGCGAGGCACGGATCGAAACTATGGATCGTGCGCAGAATTTCGAGCGGTTGATCCGGGTCTTCCATCGTGTGATCGTCTTGGAGCGCCGCCTCATAGGCCCCCGATTGACCTTTGTCATCGCGCGGACCAGCGTTCCATGTGGAGGGCACAACCGCCTGATAATTCGCGATTTTGCCGTCCTCAATAACGATCCAGTGGCCGAGGCCACCGCGCGGTGCTTCCATATAGCCCACGCCCTGCGCCTTTTTCGGCCAAGTGGACGGCTCCCATAGCGTCTCGTTGAACGTCTTGGTGTCACCCGCCTTGATGTTGGCGATGAGCGCGTCGTACCAGCCCTGCATCGCGTCCACGATGACCTTGGTCTCAAGGGTCCGCGCGGCCACACGACCAAGTGTCGAATAAAGCCCCTCAATCGGAAGATCGAGCGTCCGGAGCGAGCTATCCACAAGCACCTTTGTCTGATCATGGCCGGAGGCATACATCATCAACACGCGTGCGAGCGGGCCGACCTCGACCGCATGACCTTTCCAACGCGGCGATTTGATCCAGCTATAGGCCCCCTCGACATCCAACTGCGTGTAGGGTGGTTTCGGGCCGGTGTAGTTCAACTCGGTCTCGCCCGCATAAGGATGGAGACCCTTGTCGTTGCCGTCCTCGTATTTGTACCAGCTGTGCGCGACATATTCCTCGATCTGATCTGGCGCGTTCAGGTCGATGTCATGGATCACCGACAGATCGCGGTTGAGGATCACCCCGGCAGGCACGAGGTTGGTCTCCGGCCCACCGACGCCCGCGGCGGGAAAATCGCCGTAGGACATGAAGTTGCCGAGACCTTCGCCCCGATAGGCCCAATCCTTGTAGAACGAACCGATGGCGAGCGTGTCGGGCACATAGACGTTGTCGACGAAATCACGTGCCAGCTTGATAATATCCGCGACCTTTTGGAGTTTTTCGGCGTTGATCGCGCTGTCCGAGTTGAGATCAATCGGCGATGGAACGCCGCCGACAACAAAGTTCGGGTGCGGGTTTTTCCCGCCGAAAATCGCGTGGAGTTTGGCCACTTCGCGTTGCCATTTCAGCGCCTCAAAGTAGTGCGCCACCGCCATGAGATTTGCCTCCGGCGGAAGCTTGTATCCCGGATGTCCCCAATAGCCGTTGGCGAAAATCCCGATCTGGCCAGTTTCGACAAAACCTTTGAGTTGGGCTTTCACATCCGCGAAATAGCCGGGAGACGACAACGGATGTTTCGAGATCGACTGCGCCAATTCAGAGGTCGCTTTCGGATCGGCATCGAGCGCGGAGACCACATCCACCCAATCGAGCGCATGCAGGTGATAGAAGTGCATCACATGGTCATGCACATATTGCGCCGCGCTCATCAGATTGCGGATCAACTGCGCGTTGGGAGGGATCGGATAGTCCAACGCATTTTCCACGGCGCGGATCGACGCCATGCCGTGGACCAAGGTGCAGACCCCGCAAATACGTTGGGCAAAGGCCCAGGCATCGCGCGGATCACGGCCTTTGAGAATGATCTCGATCCCGCGCACGGAGGTGCCGGAGGAATAGGCCGAGGCAATCTTGTTGCCGTCCATCTGCGCCTCGATGCGCAGGTGCCCTTCGATCCGTGTGATCGGATCGACAACGATACGTTCGCTCATACCTTATCTCCCTCGACGGTGTCTTTTTGCGGAAGGTGTGCTGCGATGATGGCAGCGAGACTTTCAACGGGAATACTATCGCCAGCTTTGACTTTGCCGACTTCGAAATTCATCCGGCAGGACCCGCAGGAGACAACGAGTTCTTCGGCACCTGCGGCCTCGATCTCGCCCATCTTGGTCCGGTAGCCCACGCGTTTGAGTTTGTCCGCCGATGGCAGCAAGAAGTTCGCCGCCCCACCGCCGCAGCAGAAGTTATACTCACGATTGGATTCCGTTTCGTGCAGGTCATAGCCGCAGGCCTCCAAAATGGCGCGCGGTTCATCGAACACCCCGCCCCAGCGCCCGACCTTGCATGGGTCATGAAGCGCAATCGGTTTCGGATGGCTTTTCTTCTCAAGCGTGAGCCGCCCGTCCATCACCGCGCGTCCGAAATATTCTGAGACCGTCATGACCTCGAAATTCACCGGACGCCCCACAGCCTCGGCAGCGCCAAAGCGGAGCGCGGGATAGGAGTGGCCGCATTCCGGCACGATGACGGTTTTGACACCCAGCTCTTCGATCAGGGCCGTGCTGGCCTTGGTCTGTTTTTTCTTGGTCGCGTCATAGCCAGAGAGAGAGCCAAAGTTCGCCCCCTCATAGCCCGGCGTTTTCGAAGCCAAGGTGAAATCGACGCCCATATGATGCAGCGTCTCAATCGCGCCGCCGGTGGCATCCGCAAAAAGGTGGATGTCGAGACCGGAGGTCATGAGCAACACATCCGCGCCCTTTTTGTCGATCGGGATCTCAAAGCCGAGCTTTTGCTGAATGTCCTGAATGCGGAAATTGAACAGGTCTTCGTCCGCGCCAAAGATGGTGCCGTCCGCCTCCTGCCCGTCCCGCATATAGCGCAGCTCCGCAGGGGCCAGACCCGCGGCGGCCATGGCCGATCGGTTCAGGGCCACCATGTCGCCGATGTTGATCGCAGACGGGCAAACCATATTGCAGCGCCCGCACATGGTGCAGCTGTCATAGACCAATTCCACCTGCGCCCGCAGATCGTCTGCGGTGATCTCCGGCGTAGTCAATTTGTTCAGCCAACTCATCGGGCTGAGCTCACGTTTGTAGACGCGCTTCAACAGGTCGAGCTTGTGGATCGGTGTGTATTTCGGGTCTTCTGTGCCGATATAAAACTGGCAGGCCTGCGCACAGGCACCACAGTGGACACAGGCGTCGAGCTGTACTGCCACGTTGTTGTCGATGCCTTTGAGAAAGACCTCTTTGGCGCGCTCAACACGTTCCTCATCCGTCATCTCGGGCGCTGGATCCGCCAATTCGCCGATGCTCGCCGCCATGCCATAGAACATGGCAAAGGCTTCTTCGCGTTCTTGTTTGGTGATGACTTCGGTCATGCTTCTACCCCCCGACGCCAGAATTTTACTCCCAGGATGTAACGGGACGGGAGCACGGTGATGACATGGAACAGTTTCGAGAACGGGAACCACACGAGCAGCAACGCGACGGACAGGAAGTGAAGCGCCAAGAGCGTTTCATAAGGTAGCGCCGGAACATGGGCGAAGGTCGCAAAGCCGGTCGCAAAGGGCAGGATCGTCACGATCACGCTCGAATAATCGTTGAACGTGGAGATGTAGCGCAGCACCGGGTTCGTGACCCGACGCACCAACAAGATCACGAGAATGCCCAAGGACACCGCGGCAACCGGGAGCACCACGGAGTTCGGCAGAGCAGGCCAGCCGAAGCCCAGAAGGCCTTTAAAAAAGAGCACGTGAACTTGGAAGAACAGCAGCGTGATGACAAAGCCCAGATGCCAAATCCATCCCAAAAGGAACTGGAACCCGACACGTTTGGCAAAGACTTTCGGCAACAGGAACCGTGAGAACATGGTTTTGACACCCGCCCCGGCGAGGCCCGTTTTGCGGTCTTTTGACAAAGGCCGTGCCCGCAGCATGAGCAAGAGACCGAGCGTGCGCCACAACATCCCGATCACGAAAACAACAGCGGCCCATTGAAGCGCGGGACCGCGCGCAAAGTCGAGCAAACTCATTGTGACTCCTCCTCTGCCTGCGTCTTGGTCCACGCCTTGGCGGGAGCGGACTTGATTTTCTTTTGCTGCGCGCGTTTGGCGGCCCCTGCCGCGACGCCGACGCCAACACCGACAGCTCCGGCTAGCGCGACAGTGCCCGCATCAAGGTGCGTGGCCGTCGAGAGCGGGCTATAGAAACTGCCTGCATCCCAGAAATTCGGCTCTGAGCAGCCGAGGCAACCATGACCGGCTTCAATGGGGAAGGACGTGCCCTCGTTCCATTTCAACACGGCGCAGGCGTTGTAAGTGGTCGGGCCTTTGCAGCCGAGCTTGTAGAGACACCAGCCCTTTTTCGCGCCTTCGTCGTCAAAGCTTTCGGCAAATTGGCCGCGCTCATAGAACGGACGACGGTAACAACGGTCGTGGATGTTTTGGCCGTAGAACACTTTGGGCCGGTTCAGGTGATCGAGCTCAGGCAGCGAGCCGAAGGCCAAATAATGCGCCAGAACCGAGGTCATCACCGCCGGGATCGGCGGACAGCCCGGCACATTGACGATCGGTTTGTCCTTGATGACATCGGAGACAGAAACCGCGCCCGTCGGGTTCGGATTGGCATAGGGGATGCCACCAAAGGCCGAACAGGTGCCGATGGCGATGATCGCCGCTGCCCCCTCGGCCACGCGTTTGAGCGTGTCGATGTTGCTTTCGCCCGCCGTGGTCGAATAGCCCATGTCGCCGGTCGGGATCGACCCGTCGACGAGCACGAGGTACTTGCCCCAGTTTTCCTTCATCGCGATTTCACGGGCCTCTTCGGCCTGATGCCCCGCCGCCGCTTGCAGCGTGTGGTGATAGTCGAGTGAGATCGTCTCGAAAATCATGCTCTCAATCGACGGGCTGGCAGAGCGCGTGATCGACTCGGTACACCCGGTGCATTCCTGAAACGACAGCCAGATGACCGAGGGACGGCGTTGGGCTTCAAGCGCCTCGGCGATCCGTGGCACCATCGTTGGCGACAACGCCAAGAGCGACGCGGTCGTCGCGCAATATTTGAGGAACGCACGCCGCGACACCCCGCGTGCCTGTAGTCGTTCCCCTAAGGTCATGTCTTTCTGGGTCATTGGGCCTCCTCGCTGGACACGTCCAGTCTGGCTTCGAGACGGATGAGGGCGCGACGCATGTCTGCGTCATGCGTCAAAAGAATTTCAGGAACGCGTGTCACTTCGATGGTGCGGGACAGGATCATCTCCTCCGAGTCACGATGGATCACGCGCCATACCCCGGCATAGCCGGTCTCGATCACCTCGGACGGACCGCCCGCATCAATGGCCACCTGCACTTCGCCGACGCCCAGCGCCGCGTCAAACTCTTCGGTCTCGGCCTTGGTCATCGGGATGCCGCTCAGGTCGATCACCGTTGCTTCACCGGTCTCAATAAGTCGGCGCAGCGCATGGCGAATCTCGTTCAGAAGCAACACGACATTGCCCGTCTCATGTTTCGGCATGAAGTCTGTGAGGTCCGGCCCGCTCATACCTCCACCTCCGCCGTCTGCGCGATCCATGTGCGGACCACGTCCTGCGCGATGGCGACCGCCTTCGGCATGGCCGCCGCGACTTCCGCGCTAAGCTCCAATCCCCAGCCAATCTCGGCGGGCTCAATCGCCACAAGCGCGCGGCGTTCCGGCAAATCGCCGGTCATGCGCGCCATATCCAAGAGGTCCGTGAGTCCCACCTCATGCACCGTCAACTTGCCGGAGCGCACGAAATCGTCCATCGCCTGACCTTCGAGCAATTGGACCGTTCCCGGGGCCGCATTGAGCCGCGCCGCGTCAAACACGATGAGCGCATCCGCCGCCCCGATGTCCTCGGCGAGGGTAAAGGACAGGGTGCCTGCGTCGAGGCAGGTCACGTCTGGCAGATTCGCGCAGGTCGCCTCAAAAAGCGCCACGGCACGCGGCCCGGCGGCTTCGTCGGTCAAAAGAGAATTGCCGACGCCCATAGCCAGAATTTTGAGGTCCGTATGACGGTTCACTCCCCCCATATCGCGCCCCCTTTCAAGCGCTACATTTTCATTATGCAATGTTTTAATGGGCTCGAAAAATTCGTCTTTGCTCTAGGACAAATCCGCCCGCGCCAGTGGGACATTCTATGGGAATTCGGCCGACGACAGACGGAAATCCGGGCAACATATTGGAACTAAATAATTCTTTAATTCGAATTTGTGACTCTGTTTAGATGCAGCTCAACCAGCCCCCACCAAACATGAAAAGCAAGTAACCAACAATCAGGCCTTCCGGACACTGACCTGCCAGAATCGCCCCACTCAAAAGGACGCTTTACTGATCCGGCCGCTTCGGTTCGCGCCCGATGAGGTCGGAAAAGAGGTGATCCACATCGGCCTCCCCGCTTCGCACCAGATCAAGCGCGGTCAAAGCATCCAAAATCTGCTGCGCGTCTGTTTGGGAAATCTTCTCCCGCGCGATGCCGAGGTGCACGGTCACCCAATCGCCCTCTGAGATGTCGGAGAGAAAGGTCATATCGACCCGCTGCACGACCCCGCCTTTGTCGCACATAGCCGTGTTCGCGCCGGTCACGGAGATCACCTTCATTGGATAGGCCAGACACATGCCACCACCTCATTTGCACATCGCGGGCAAGATAGCAGTTTGATTACACCGCACATTGCGACGGATCAAATGGCGGCACCGCACCTCCGTCAGCCAAGCACCTGAGAGGCGGCGAGAATAGCGGCGGACAGATCCTCGATCGCCGTGCCAACACCTTTGAACAGCGTGATCTCCTCATCGCTTTGGCGCGGGGTGAGATCATCGCGACAGAGCGCCTCAAGCGTTCCGGCAATCCCGTCCTCGGTTAGGGCACCTGTTGCCAGAGGCGTCGCAATATCGCCGCTCTCCACCTTTGCGTGCTCTGTGTCGATGAACACGCGGGCGCGTCGGATCACCTCGTCATCGGCCTCCCGCATCACGGGCGTAAACGACCCGATCAAATCGACATGCTGACCGGGTTTCAGCCACGCACCTTTGAGGATCGGATCGCGAGCGAGCGTGGCGCATGAGATGATGTCCGCCTCCGCGACGGCCTCTTCTAAATCGGGCGCAGCCACGGCATTGATCCCCTGGCTGACAAAGCGCTGGACCAAGGCCTCCGCCGAGGCCGGGGTCCGCGCCCAAACGGTAATTTCCTCAATCGGCAAAGCGGCCTGGTAGGCCCCGGCAAGGTTCGCCGCGACGGCCCCCGCACCCACGATCAACAGCTTGCGACTGTCAGGCCGCGCCAAACGTTGAGCCGCCAAAGCCGAAGCCGCCGCCGTCCGTCGCGCGGTCAGCTCCGCCCCGTTGAGCATCAATTTGTGCACGCCGGTTTTGCGATCAAACAGGATATAGGACGAGGTCACGGCAGGCAGGCCAAGCGTGCCATTGCCGGGATGGACGTTGACGATTTTGACGCCGCCCCACCCCTCCGCTTGCCACGCGGGCATCAACAGGAGCATATCGTCGCCCATGGCGTGATGGTGGCGCAACGGCACTTCGGCCCCGGTTTTAAATCCGTCGTTCAAGGCAGAGATCAGCTCCGCGAAAGGGAGGGCGTCGCGGGTGTCCTGAGCGGTCAAAATCTTCATTCTCTTCTCCTTTTTTGAACGGGGCTGTCAGAGCGCATCGAGCCATTTGGCCGTCGCGGACACACCAGACAGCTGGGGGGCGTCGCCGACCATCGCTTGGGCCAAGATCTCTGCACTGCCGAGGCTCATGGTCCACCCCAGTTGACCGTGCCCCGCATTGATCCAGAGGTTGTCATAGGCCCGCGCCCGCCCGAGATAGGGCGGACCGGCGGGCGTGGTTGGGCGCAAACCAGCCCAATATTCGGGATGATCGAGATCGACACCGGACGCAAAATTGCGCCGCACATAGTCGTCCAAAATCTTGATCCGCTTGGCAGGCAAGGACAGATCACGACCGGCAAACTCCGCAATCGCGGTCACGCGGAGCCGGTCACCAAAATTCGACACCGCGAGCAAGTCCGTCTCATCGACAAAGGGCAGATGCGGCACGCCCGCAGGGTCCGTGATCCGCCAGGTGCCGGAATAGCCTTTGACCGGATAGATGTTTGGCATGAACCCGAGGCCGCGCGTCAGATCCGGTGTTTCGACCCCTGTCGCGAGCACCACTTCTGTGCAGGCCACAGGCCCGGCATTCGTCTCCACCGCCGTGATCCGGCCCGCGTTTTGCGCAAAGCCCGTGACTGAGGTCTCATAGCGAAAGTCGATCCCTTCGCCGCTCAGCCATGCCCCGGTCCGTTCAGAAAACAGACGACAGTCGCCCACAGAGTCGACATGGCTGCGCAAGCCTCCCGACAGACGCGCGCCCATCCCGGACAATCCCGGCTCAAGCGCGACCAGGGCGTCGCGGTCCAGCACGTCGATCTCCGCACCGATTCCGAGCTTGGCCGCGTAGCTTTGAAATTGTGCCGTATCCTGAAAGAGATACAACGCCCCGTCATGTCGGGTCTCGACCGGGAGACCCATGTCGGTCTCCGCCGCCAAAAGCATTTCGCGGCTCATCCGGGACAGCGCCTGAAGTTTGGCCGTATTCGCGGCATTCGCGCGAGAGGAACATTGGCCAAGGAACGCAATACCCCAACGCCACAAGGCCGGATCGAGCACGTTGGTAAGTTTCACAGAGGGCTCCCGCCCCAGTACCGCGCGCACCATCGCGGGTATCGCCGCCGGTTCGGCCCAGGCCTTGGCATGCCCAACGGCCATAAGCCCCGCATTGCCGCGCGAACAAAACTCCGCCGGTCCGGGCAAACGGTCAATCACGGTCACCTTTTTTCCGCGCAGGTGAAGGGCGCGCGCGGTCATGATGCCGACAGCCCCCGCACCGATCACGACGTTTCTTTGCGCCTCCGCCATGCTCAAACCCCCAGCTCCGGATCGCTGATCCACAGAACCTCCGCCGGGGTGTCGCCGAGACTGATGAGCGCGTGGCCCATGGCGCTATCAAAGGCAAAGCTGTCGCCCGGCGCCAAATCGACGGGTGCGTAATGTTCGGTAAATACCCGGACCTGGCCTGTCTGAACCACGATCTGTTCTTGGCCCTTGTGGTGTTGAAGACCGTCAAATTCAGAGAGATCGCGCGCCCGGATTTCGGCACGAAACACCAAGGTGCGCTTGGCGACCACATCGTCACACAGAAGTTCAAGCCGGTAATGCGGTGTCTCGATGATCCGCCCCTGCCCGTACCTCGTCAGCGACCGCCAGCCCGAAAGCGAGGCGGTTTGACCCGCGTTGAAAAACGCGCTCACCCCGATGCCCAAACCGGCGCAGAGCTTTTCAATCGTCTCGAATGTGGGCGAGAGTTGCCCGCTCTCGATCCGCGACAGCGTCGACACCGACAGCCCGCATTTTTCCGCAAGCTTCGCCAAGGTCAGATTTTGGTCCTGACGCAGGGACTTCACAACCTCAGGCAAGGACATCTTTGCCGCGCCCTCTCCAACCGGCGCAGAAGGCCGAATATCCGCTGACCACATGACGACTCACCTCCTCACGCTTTCCGCACACTTATTGCGTATGCGCAAAATTTTTACAAATGCGAAGTGAAGACCCGCAGCAAACGCGCCACGCGATCTGGCTCAAAGCCGCCGCCCAGCCCGCGTTTGCCCCCGTCGGATCACCCGCCCGAAACGACGCGAAAAATAGGCGGAAAAACCCAAAGGTGTGGTGATCCGCATTGTCAAAAAGAGCCTGTGTTTTTACAGTCAAAGCGAGAAATCACAAAGAGACGCAAGACGATGCAAGACCTGCCCGCCCCCTCAAAATCTGCGCCACGGGAGCTTCATAGCACCTCGATTGCGGCACAGCTTGAGGCGGAGATTGTCGAGGGCACGATCAAGGCCGGGGAAAAGCTCGATGAGCAGACTCTGACCAAACGTTTCGGTGTGTCGCGCACCCCGATCCGGGAGGCTTTGCACGAACTGGTCGCGCGATCTCTGGCCGAGCGGGTGCCTTACCGCGGGGTGCTTGTCATCGACATCACCAAGGAACGGATCGAGGAAATGTTCGAGGCCATGGGCGAGATCGAGGCGCTCTGCGGGCGCTTTGCCGCCGAACGCATGACCGTGAGCGAACGCATCGAACTTGAGGCGCTTCACCGGCGGATGTCGGAGCAGGCGGCGAGCGGGGATGCGACGGCTTATGAGGCGACGAATTCCGAGTTTCATCAGCTCATCTTTCAGGCCTCGCACAATGCGGACCTGATCGAGCTGGCCAATACGCTCCGTTTGAAACTGGCCCCGTTTCGCAAGTCCCAACTCAAAAGCCATGATCGCATGAAGCGCTCCAATGTTGAGCACGAGGCCATAGTCTCCGCCCTGCTCGACCGGGAATCGAAACGCGCGGAAAAAGCATTGCGGCGGCACCTTGTGAGCGCCGCCGCAGAAGTCATCACCACGATGTCGTGACCGCTTAACTGAAGGCGCTCGACAACATCCGGAACGCCGTGATGGCAAGGAAGACGGCAAAAGCCCGCTTGATCCATTTGCCATCCAGTTTATGCGCAAGTGCGGCCCCGACCGGCGCGAAACTCACCGTGAACGGCAGGATCAAAAGCGCGGCGGGCACGCTCACAAACCCGAGAGAGAATGGCGGACGATCCGGCGTGCCCATGCCGGAAACGACAAAGCCGATCACCGCCGGGATCGCGATCAGGATGCCAAAGGCCGAGGCCGTCCCAACCGCGCGCCGGATTTCGAAGGAGAAGGCACTCAGGATCGGCACGGACAGTGTGCCGCCCCCGATCCCCATGAGCGACGAGAACCCGCCAACCACATAAGAGATCGCGACGTTTACGCCTCGGCTTTTCGGCATGTGATCACTCAAGACCAGCGTTTTCGGCGTGGCCATGTTGATCGAGACCAGCAAAGCAATGCCGCCAAAGATGAGCTTGAGCCCGCTCGCGTCGATGTATTTCGCGGCCAAGCCACCGCTCAACGCGCCGAGGACAAGCCCCGGCCCCCAAAGCTTGAGCAGGCTGGTATCAACCCCGCCCCTCTTGTAATGCGCCCGCGCCGAGGACACGGAGGTAAAAATGATCGTCGCCAAGGACGTGGCAACGGCCATATGCATCGTGAGTTCAGGTGGGAAATCCGTCAGAGACAAGATCCAGAACAGCACGGGGACAAGCACAATGCCGCCCCCAACGCCCAAGAGTCCGGCCATAATTCCGGCGAGGATCGCAGTGGCAACAACGCCGATCAAAAGCGGCAGAAGGTCAAGAAAAGTCATATCAATCATCGTTTCAGTAGCTGAGCGCCGCCCCGTCTGCACGGGGGTCGCTTGCGGCTTCGAGAAGCCCGTTGGGATGCCGCAGCACGGCACCTGCATGCCCGGCCAAATCGGAGAAGGGCGGGATCATCTCGACGTCATGGCCCGCCGCTTTGAGCGCGGCGACCAAAGCGGGATCAAACCGATCTTCGAGTTTGAGTGACGTCGCCTCGTCGCCCCATGTCCGACCCAAGAGCCAGCGCGGAGCTGTAACCGCCGCCTGCAAATCCATGCCGAATTGCACATAGCGGCTGAACACGGCGGATTGGGTCTGCGGCTGGCCTTCGCCACCCATGGTGCCATAGGCGAGGACGCGCCCGTCGGTGAGTTCGGCCAAGGCGGGGTTGAGCGTGTGGAACGGACGTTTTCCCGGGGCGAGTTGGTTCGGTCCCGGCGCGAGGGAGAAGCCCGCTCCGCGGTTCTGGAAATAGACGCCCGTTTCCGGACAGGTCACGCCCGAGCCGAATTCCCAATAGACGCTCTGGATAAAGCTCACGACCGTGCCCTCGGCATCTGCCGCCCCCATCCAGATCGTGTCACCGGGTTTCGGCTCATAGGGCCAGTCTAGCGCGGCCTCGGGATCAATCTTCGCCGCCATCGCGTCGAGGACGTCGCCTTCGAGCCAGCTTTGCGCGGGCGCGGACATCGTGCGCGGATCGCCCAGCTCGGCATTGCGTTTGATAAAGGCCTGTTTCGTACTTTCCACAAGACCGTGGATATGGTCGAAACTTTCGCCCTCTGTGACACCAAGACGGTCAAACAGCGCGAGGATCATCAGGGAAGCCACCCCCTGCGTGGGCGCGATCATATTGTAGAGCTTGCCATGAGACGTCTCGACCGTCAGCGGCGTCACAATCTCCGCCTCGCAGGCCGCGAAATCGGCAAGGCGCAGAGGGCTACCGGCCTCTTCCAAGGTCTTGGCATGCGCCTCCGCAATCGGGCCTGAATAGAATTTATCGAGACCCTTTTCGGCCAGTGTCGCGAGCGTTTTCGCGAGTGCGGGCTGACGAAGGAGATGCCCCGGCTCCGGCACCTTTCCATTCGGCAAGAACTGATCGGCAAACCCCGGCACGTCTTGGAGACCGTCAAGCTTTTCCGCCGTCGTGCGAGACTGGTTGCCTGTGACGGCCATGCCGTTCTCCGCATAGTCAATCGCGGAGGCGAGCAGCTTTGAGAGCGGCAAGCGCCGCTCTTCAGACACCAAAGACAAAGCCTTATCCCACCCTCGGATCGTGCAGGGTGCGGTCAGCGCCGCCATGCCGCCACGGGTCGGGAGCGCCTCTGGAAATCCACGCTCGGCATACCATTCGGGTGTCGCTAAGGCGGCGGCTTGGCCACAGGCAGAAATCCCGATGGGGGCCTCTCCCGGACGCTTGATCACCCAGAACCCGTCACCGCCAATGCCGTTCATATGCGGATAGGTCACGGCAATCGTGGCGGCTGCGGCGACCATCGCCTCAATCGCCGTGCCCCCCGCTTCTAAAATTTCCCGTCCCGCGAGGGCCGCGGCACGGTGGGGCGCGGACATCGCGCCTTTATATCCTAGAGCAGACTGTAGCATGTCTCACCATCCAATCGCTTCGGGGAGCCAAGTGGCCAAGCCCGGGAACATGAACACCAGAAGCAACCCAATGAGTTGCAACCCGATGAAGGGTAGAACCCCTTTGTAGATTTGTGACGTCTTGACCGTGTCTGGTGCGACGCCCTTGAGAAAGAACAGCGCCCAGCCGAAGGGCGGCGTCAAGAAGGAGGTTTGCAGGTTCACCGCGACCAGAATGGCGATCCACGCCATGTCCACGCCCGCACTCATGAAAATCGGCAGGAAGAGCGGCAGGGCGATGTAGGAAATCTCGATCCACTCAAGGAAGAACCCGAGCACGAAAAGGAGGACCATCAGAAAGAAAATCTGACCGTTCAACCCGCCGGGCACGAGGGCAAAGGCGTCTTGGACGAGCTTTTCGCCGCCGAGGCCACGGAAGGCCAAACCAAAGGGCTGCGCGAAGATGAGGATGAGAAAGACCATCGCGCTTGTGACAAAAGCGCCGCGCACTGCCTCGGTGAGGATGCGGAGGTTCAGACGCCCGGAAATCGCGGCAAGGATGATGCTCCCCAGCGCGCCCATCGAGGCGGCCTCCGTCGGGGCCGCGATACCGCCAATGATCGAGCCGAGCACCGCAACGATGAGGGCAATCGGGGGGAGGACCACCTGAAAAATTTTCTGACCCAACATGGCGCGGGAATATTGCGCGCGTTCTTCGGCTTCGATGGCCGGAACCATCTCCGGTTTGAACACCCCGAGGAGGAGCACATAAGCGACGAACAGACCGGCCAGGATCAGCCCCGGAAACAGCGCGGCAGCAAAGAGCGTTCCAACAGATTCGCCCATGATGTCCGCGAGAAGAATGAGGACGAGGCTCGGTGGAATGATCTGACCCAAGGTGCCCGAGGCACAGATCACCCCCGCTGCAACGCCCGTGTCATAGCCACGGCGCTGGATCGGGCCGAGAGCGATGAGCCCCATGGTGACCACGGTCGCGCCGACCACACCGGAGGCCGCGCCCATGAGCACGCCCACGAGAATGATGGCAAGCGCCATCCCGCCCCGCAACCCGCCCATGGCGAGCCCTATGACGTCTAATAACTCCTCGGCTATTTTCGACTTCTCCAACATGATCCCCATGAAGATGAAGAGGGGTAAGGCGAGAAGCGTGTAATTGGTAATGACCCCAAAGATGCGCGACGGCAGGAGGGTAAAGAGGAAGGGGCCAAAGCCGAAATATCCAAACACAAGGCCGGTGATCCCGAGGCAGGCCGCCACGGGGATGCCGCCAAGCAGCAGGATGAAAAAGCCCCCGATCATACAGAGGGCAAGGATTTCATTGATGGGCATTTGATATCGCTCTTAGTCGTGTTCGGGGGAGGGTTTCGGGCGCAACAGCGACACAAGGCTATGCCCCGTCATCGCCAGGCATTGCAGCGCCAGAACGGCGAAAGCGATGGGCATCATGCCCTTGAGGAGATAGCGATAGCCAAGACCGCCAGGATCGGGAGACCCTTCGTTGATGGCGAAACTGCTTTTGACATAGGCGATGCAAAGCCAGGCGATGATCAGCGCGACCGAGGTCATCAGGATATTGGCCAAGAGATCGACGAAAGCCTGAAACCTTGGTGACAGCCGGGCGTAGAAAATATCGACCCGCACTTCGCCGCCTTGATTGAGGCCGTAGGACATCCCGAACAAGGCACCGACGGCCATCAGATGCCATTCGGCCTCTTGGAGAGCAACGGTGCCGAAGGAAATCAGGTACCGCGACAAGACGTTGAACGCGACGAGAAGAACGAGGGCAAGCCCCGTCCAGGCCGAGACTTGGCCGATAACGCGAACGGTGCCCTCGGCACCGTTCGACAGTTTTTCAATGAGTGAGATCATCAAGGTTATCCCGGAAGGTTGTGGTACGGCTTCTCGGAAATGGCCGCCCATTCCTGATGTTCCGCTTTGAACGCCATAAAGGCGTCGTGCACCTTTTGCGCCGCCGGGTCTTGGGCCGCGAACTCGGCCAGAACCGTATCGGTGACGGTCTTGAGTTCGGCCACCACATCTTCGGGCAGAACCTGTGCAATCACGCCTTCGTTCTCGACCAGATCGCGCAGGGCGGCGGCGTTGTTCGCCTCGCACCAGGTGTGGCTCTCAAGGTTGCAGGCCATAGCCGCCGTCGAAACGATGGCCTGAAGGTCCGCAGGCAGGGTCGACCACGCGGCCTCATTGATCAAAAGTTCGGTGACGTTCGACGGCTCATGCCAACCGGTGGTGTAATAGTATTTCGCCGCGTTCTGGAGGCCGAGACGGCGGTCCTGATAGGGGCCGACGAATTCAGCGGCGTCGATCACGCCCCGCTCAAGTGCCGGGAAAATCTCGCCACCCGGGAGCAGTTTCACGTCCACGCCCAGCGCCGCATAGACTTTGCCCGCCAGACCCGGAATGCGCATTTTCAGATCTTTGAAGTCGGCGACACTCTCGATCGGCTTGCGGAACCAACCGGTCATCTGCACGCCGGTGTTGCCCATCGGAAGCGCCTTGAGGCCGAGAGGGGCGTAGAGTTCGTCCCAAAGTTCCATGCCGCCGCCGTGATAGAGCCACGCGTTCATACCTTGGAAATTCAGGCCGAAAGGTACGGTGGTGAAATACTGCGCAGCGGGAATTTTCCCGGCCCAGAAATAGGCGTTGCCCGCGTTCATTTCGACGGCGCCGGAGCGCACGGCATCGAACCCTTCGAGAGCGGGGATCAGCTCGCCGGCGGCGAAGTGCTGAATCTTGATCCGGCCATCGGACATGGCCTCGACTTTTTTGCAGAAATCCGTCGGGCTGCCCGGACCTTCGACATAAAAGGGCGAGCCGGGACCGTAGGCATTGGTCATCTTCCAGTTAAAGGTGGATTGGGCATGCGCGATGGAGGGCGCCGCGAGGGGGGCGACACCGAGCGTTGCGGAGGCTGCAAGAAACTTACGTCTGTCCATTTTTAGTCCTTTCATGGGGAGGAGGTCTTGTGGACAACCAAGCACCCCAGACGTCGCGACAGCCATGAAAATAAGGATTTCACCCCACCATGATTCCAATATTTGTATACAAAAAGTAATTTTAAATAGTCAATTGAATACAAAATGAGCAGATTAAAAATATGACGTGGCGGGCGTCCTGCGACGTCTCGACACAGGCGGCTGAGTCGCCCGAAACCGACCTGTACAAATATGCGAAGATCACGCCGATTTTCTGCGACCTCAGCCCCTGAAAGCGGCATTCAGATGCTGTCTCGCACACCCAAAAACAGGTGCAGAGACGTTGCATCAAATCGACGATCACGTTCAAATGAGGTTGGTGGCAGATGGCCTCATCGGGACCTGCAAAGCGCATCTCGGATGTCATATCCCTGTCACACCCTGCGCCTAGCTGACCCCGTGACCGATTCCCAAAGTTGATTCGAATGGACAGCTTTGCGCATTGGGATGCGCCCGCCGGTTCAGCGGACCAAGAGGGAAACTCGCCTGGCGTGCATATTTTAAAGGCACATTGTGAAAGCACGGACAGGGTAAATGCGACCTCCCGGACTGGTTTGTCGCAATAATACTGGCATAATGACCCATGCTTTCTGCCGCAAATTTCACTCTCAGAAAAAACTCTCTGATCGCCTTCGATTACGCGAAGGTAAGTGTAAAATGTAAGAGCAGGACACCTGCCGACATCAACCGGGAGAACGAGGGTGCACAACACCTCTTCAGCTCATTACGCGACTGATGCGTGCGGATTCTTTGATCTCGCACAGCGCATCAAGCCGGGCCAGTTCTCGGCGCGAATTTGTCGGCTAATGGTGGCAGATACACGCGCCCTAGGTCGTCAAACCCGCTTTGGCGAGGCTCCCGACCGTGAGCCGCCCTGCTCTTTCCGCTTCTGAGAGCCTTTTGGCGTTGCACCGGCAACGCTCTGATCACCTTGCCTTCTGAGCCGTTTTCGAACGGTCAAAGACCGCACTCCCAGCCACACGCAGTAGCCGAGGTACATTTCCATGCGTGACAACATCGACATCCCCGCCCTCGTGGCCCGCCGCGAGTCTTTCAAAAGCCTCGAAGCTCCCTTCTACACGTCCCAGGACGTTCTCGACCTCGACATCGAGGTGATCTTTGGCAACCAATGGATTTTCGTCGGGTCCGAACCGGAACTGCCGGAGCCGGGCGACTGCATCACCGTCGAAATCGGTCCGGTCTCCGTGCTGCTTCTGCGCGGCGATGACGAAGAAATTCGCGGGTTCCACAACGTCTGCCGTCACCGTGGCGCCAAGCTCGTGGACGAGAAATCCACCACCATCGGCAACATCGTCTGCCGCTACCACGGCTGGACCTACAACGAAGATGGCGAACTGATCCTGGCCGAGCACATGGGCAAGGATTTCAAAAAGAACTGCCACAACCTGCGCACCGTCCACGTCCGCTCGATCGCTGGCCTGATCTTCATCTGTCTCGCCAAAGACGCGCCGGAAGGCATCGAGAAAATGGCCGCGACGATGGAAAAATACATCGCGCCGCACGACATCAAGAACACCAAAGTGGCGTTCCAGTCCGAGCTGGTCGAAGAAGGCAACTGGAAGCTCACGCTCGAAAACAACCGCGAGTGCTACCACTGTGAAGGCAACCACCCGCAGTTGACCGTGCCGCTCTCCGAGTTCGGCTTTGGCTTCTCCCCGGACGAGCTCGACGAGCGCCGTTCCGAAGACGTCGCCAAATACGAAAAGGAAATCAACGAGAGCCACGCCCGTTGGGAAGCCTGCGGCCTGCCCTCCGCCGAGGAACAGCACCTTTCTGATGTCACCGGCTTCCGCACGATGCGTCTCCCGCTGATGTGGGAAGGCGAAAGCCACACCGTGGACACCAAAGTCGCCTGTAAGAAACTTCTGGGCAACTTCACCCGCGAAACCACCGGTGCCAAACTCGGCGGTCTGAGCTTCTGGACCCATCCGAACTCCTGGCACCATTTCATGTCCGACCACATCGTGACCTTCTCCGTGCTGCCGCTCTCCCCGGGCCGCACCATGGTCCGTACCACCTGGCTGGTGCACAAGGACGCGATCGAGGGCGAGGATTACAACCTCGACAACCTCACCCAGGTCTGGACCTACACCAACCAGCAAGACGCCGATCTGGTCCGTCTGGCACAAATGGGCGCCGAAATGACCGGCTATCAGCCCGGCCCCTACTCGCCCTACACTGAGCCGCATGTGGAAAGCTTTGCAGCTTGGTACATTGACCGCCTGAAAGACCATTTCGCCAAAGCTGAAACTCAAAAGGTAGCTGCCGAATGACTGCACCGGCCAACGAAAAGCTGACCGAAGCGACAGGCGTTCCCCTGTGGGACCCGGAGGTCGACGACACGCTCGTCTGCCGCCAGGTCCGGCAGGAAACGCATGACGTGAAAACCTTCGTGTTCTCGGCACGGGAACCGCGCGATTTCCGGTTCTACCCGGGGCAACACATGACCTTTGAACTGCCGGTCGATGGCATGGTCACGCGCAGCTACACCATCTCCGCCTCGGCGGCCCGCCCCTACCGGATCGAGATCACGGTGAAACGCGTCCCGGGCGGCCCGGGGTCCAACTGGCTGCATGACAACATGCTGCCGGGCAAGGAACTGAACGTGATTGGCCCGTCGGGGGATTTCACCACCGACGCCAACGCGGAAGAGAAACTCCTGTTCATCTCCGCAGGGAGCGGCATCACGCCGCTCATGTCGATGACCCGCACGGCCTGTGACCTGTCGGAACCCTACGACCTGCATTTCGTCCATGCGGCCCGGACCCCTGCGGATCTGATTTTCCGCAAGGAGCTTGAGCTTCTGGCGATGCAGAACCCGACCCTGAAACTGGCTCTGACCGTCGACACGACCTCTGCCGCCCATGCTTGGAACGGCTATGTCGGTCGTCTCAACATCCAGATGCTCTCCATGATGTCCCCGGACTACAAAGAGCGCAAAGTGTTCTGCTGTGGCCCGGCGCGTTTCATGGAAGGCGTGCGCGACATGCTGCGCGACGCCGGGTTCAATATGGACCACTACTACGAGGAAAGCTTTGACTTCGGGGCCGAAACCGCCGGCACCATCGAGGAGCCGACATCGGCCCCCGAGATCAGCGGCGAAACCTACCGCGTCAGCTTCCCGAAAACCGGGCATGTGGTCGAGGTCAGCCCAGGCATGACCATTTTGACCGCGGCCAAAGAGGCCGGCCTGTTGCCGATGTCGTCGTGTCAGCGCGGCATTTGCGGCACCTGCAAATCGAAACTTCTCTCCGGGGAAGTGGACATGCAGCACGGCGGCGGCATCCGCAAGCGTGAGATCGATCAGGGTAAGATCCTGATCTGTTGCTCGACGCCCCTGACGGATGTCGAGGTCGAACTCTGACACTACGTTTGAACCGTCACGCGGGACTTCCGGGATTCTCCCACTATATCTCGCGTGACACATTCAATAGAAAAAAGGTCCACCAAGAGACCTGTCTGCGGGATGAGCCCGCATAATCAACATTGGAGGAATATCCATGACTGACTCAAAAGATCCGGGACAGATGCCTTACGAAGCGCCCCCGGAAAGTGTCATCGACACTGACTACGATATCGGACAGGACAACATCGAAGGCTCCGTCGGGCCGTTCGGTTTCGACCTGCACAACCCGGTCTTCCCGGTCTCCGCCCTCACCGTTATCGCCTTCGTCGTGTTCACGCTGTTCATGCCTGAGCTCGCCGGCAGCACCTTTAGCTCGATGTTCTCTTTCGTGACGAAAGGGTTCGACTGGTTCTTCCTCGGGGCTGCTGACATCTTTGTCATCGTCTGCCTCGCCATCGTCGTCAGCCCCTACGGCAAAATCCGCCTCGGTGGGCCGGACGCGAAACCCGATTTCACCTACAAAAGCTGGTTCGCCATGCTGTTCGCCGCAGGTATGGGCATCGGCCTCATGTTCTACGGCGTGTCTGAACCGCTGAGCCACTTCTCTTCCTCCATGGGCGGGATTTCCGTCGGCGAAGACGGCGTACGCACAGACTGGGCGCCGCTGGGTGCCGCAGGCGGCAACGAAGCCGAAGCCGTCCGTCTCGGCATGGCGGCCTCGATCTTCCACTGGGGTCTCCATCCCTGGGCGATTTACGCCATCGTGGCTCTGAGCCTTGCTCTGTTCTCCTATAACAAAGGCCTGCCGCTCACCATTCGCTCCGCGTTTTACCCGATCTTCGGCGAACGCGTCTGGGGCTGGCCGGGTCACATCATCGATATCCTCGCCGTGTTCGCGACCCTCTTCGGTCTCGCCACGTCTTTGGGTCTCGGTGCCGCTCAGGCGAACTCCGGCTTCAACAAACTCTTCGGCATGCCGATCAATGACACCTCGCAGGTGCTCCTGATCTGCGGCATCACCGCGATCGCGCTCTTCTCCGTGATCCGTGGCCTCGAAGCTGGTGTGAAACTGCTCTCCGAGATCAACATGGGCCTCGCCTTCCTGCTCTGGGCGTTTGTGCTCATCGCGGGTCCAACCCTCTTGTTGACCACCGATGTGCTCAGCTTCCTCGGCGCCTACCTGCAATACCTGCCGGAGCTGTCGAACCCCATCGCGCGTGAAGACGTGAACTTTGCCCAAGGCTGGACCTCCTTCTACTGGGCCTGGTGGATCTCCTGGTCCCCGTTCGTCGGTATGTTCATCGCCCGCGTGTCGCGTGGCCGGACCGTGCGCGAGTTCATCATCTCCGTGCTGCTCGTCCCATCGCTGGTCTGTGTGCTCTGGATGTCCGTCTTCGGCGGCGCTGCGATCAACCAAGTTGTCCGTGACGGCTACATGGCCGTGACCGAAGCCGCTCTGCCGCTTCAGCTCTTCACCATGCTGGACGCCATGCCTTGGACGGCGATCACCTCCTTCATCGGGATCATTCTGGTCATCGTCTTCTTCGTGACCTCCTCGGACTCCGGCTCTCTCGTGATCGACACCATCGCCGCTGGCGGTAAAGTCGATGCACCGGTGCCGCAGCGTGTGTTCTGGTGCCTGTTCGAAGGCGTGGTGGCCATCGTGCTGTTGCTCTCCGCAGGTGGTCTGAGCTCGCTTCAGTCCATGGTGATCTCCACCGGCCTGCCCTTCACCGTGGTCCTTCTGGTCATGTGTGTCGCGATCTGGCGCGGTCTGGCGTCCGAGCCTCGCTAACTTCCTGGGCTTCCCTGCCCTTCCCTTGCGCCGCCGGATGGTTCCTCATCTGGCGGCGTTTTTTATACCCCCTCTCTCCTCCTTCCATCCGATCCGTGAGCCTCTAAATGTCCGACCGTATCTTTCTCAGCAATCTCTGCCTCTATGGCTTTCATGGCGTCATGCCGGAGGAAAAACGCCTCGGTCAGCGCTTTTATATCGACCTCTCCTGTGAGCTCGATCTCGCCCCGGCCGGGACATCTGACGACTATAGCCAAACTGTGTGCTACGATGCGTTGTGCCAATTGGCACAGGAGGCCTCTGATGAGGGGCCTTATGATCTGATCGAAACACTGGGCGAGCGGATTGCCGGGAGCATTCTAGACCGCTTCGCCCGGATCAATGCGGTGCGTGTTACGGTGCGCAAACCTTCTGCGCCGATTCAGGCCACGCTCGATCACGCCGGAATAGAAATTTTGCGCCGTCGCTGATCCCGGCGTTCTGCACCCGCAACAGAACATATGCGGCAGGTGCGAAACCCACCCTCAACGGGGCCTCGCGGGCGTCATCTCCGCTTTGAGCGATTCCATCCCCCCCTAAGACCGGATTTCGGCCTCTTTGCGCCCCTCGCTGCAATTTCGGCCAGAAATTAGGCAAAAAGCGGGAAAATTCGACCACAGAACGGGCAGAAAAAAGGCGCCGAAGTGCGCAATCTGACAGAGTTTCCTGACAAGACGACAAAAACATGACTATGACGCATACCTTCACAACCCGTGGCGCAAATGTCCGATTATTCATCCTCCCAAGACGCAATCATGTCCCAATTCCTTCTCTCACAGAGAAAGCCGCACCATGACTCGCTTTAACGCACTGAACCTCGTAAAAAACGCCCTCTCCGGGCATAAGAACTGGACCGAGCAATGGCCGGAAAGCCAGCCCAAAGCCGAATATGACGTGGTCATTGTCGGCGCGGGCGGCCATGGCCTTGGTGCAGCTTATTATCTGGCCAAACAGCACGGCATCACCAATGTCGCCGTGATTGACAAAGGCTGGCTCGGCGGTGGCAACACCGGTCGAAACACGACCATCATCCGCTCCAACTACCTCTACGACGAAAGCGCCCGTCTTTTCGATCACGCGCTCGACCTGTGGCAGGATCTGAGCCAGGAACTGAATTACAACGTGATGTACTCCAACCGCGGCGTTCTCATGCTCGCGCACACCGTGCATGACGTTCAAAGCTTTAAGCGGCACGTGCACGCCAACCGTCTGAACGGCGTCGACAACCGCTGGCTCACCCCGGAAGAATGCAAAGAGTTCTGCCCGCCGGTGAACATCGCTCCCGACGCCCGCTACCCGGTCATGGGTGGTGCGCTTCAGGAACGTGCCGGCACCGCCCGTCACGACGCCGTGGCCTGGGGCTACGCCCGTGGTGCCGCCGAGCGTGGTGTGGACATCATCCAGAACTGTGCCGTGACCGCGATCCGTCGTCACCCGGACGGCTCTGTCGCAGGTGTCGAAACCTCCAAAGGCTTTATCAAAGCCAAGAAGGTCGCCGTCTCCGCCTCTGGTCACAACTCGCAAGTCATGGAAACCGCTGGCGTGCGCCTGCCGCTCGAAAGCACCCCGCTTCAGGCGCTCGTGTCCGAGCCGGTCAAACCGATCTTCCCCTGCGTCGTGATGTCGAACGCCGTGCACGCTTACTGTTCCCAGTCGGACAAAGGCGAGCTGGTCATCGGCTCCGGGACCGACCAATACGTGTCCTACTCCCAGCGTGGCGGCCTGCCGCTCATCGAGCATACGATTGCTGCGATCTCCGAAGTGTTCCCGATCTTCAACCGCATGCGCATGCTGCGCAAATGGGGCGGGATCGTCGACAACACTCCGGACCGTTCCGCGATCATCGGCAAAACCCCGGTGCAGAACCTCTACGTCAACTGTGGTTGGGGTACCGGCGGGTTCAAAGCCACCCCGGGCGCTGCCCACACCCTCGCCTGGACCGTCGCCAAAGACGAACCGCACCCGATCAACGCACCGTTCACGCTGGACCGTTTCCGGACGGGCCGCCTGATCGACGAAGCCGCCGCCGCCGCTGTGGCGCACTAAGGAGGAACCAGACATGATTCAGATTCATTGTCCCTATTGCGGCGAAACGCTTCCCGAATTGGAATTCGCCTACGCGGGCGAAGCCCACATCAATCGCCCGGAAAACCCGGCGGAGCAGACCGACGAAGAATGGGCAGAGTTCCTCTTCATCCGTGACAACGTCAAAGGCCCGCACTTTGAACGCTGGCGTCACCTGCATGGCTGTGGCCGCTTCTTCAACGCGGTGCGCAACACGATCACCGACCGTTTCTACATCACCTACAAAGCCGGCGAGCCTCGCCCCGACCTCGCCACGCTTCTGGAGGAAGACAACAAATGAGCACTTACCGCGTACGTGGCAAAGGGCGCGTCGACGCCTCCAAGCCCATCGTTTTCACTTTTGACGGCAAACCCTACACCGGTTTGAAAGGCGACACCGTGGCCTCCGCCCTGCTGTCGCATGGCGTGCACCTCATGGGCCGTTCGTTCAAATACCACCGCCCGCGTGGCGCCATCGCCGCCGGTTCCGAGGAGCCGAACGCGCTGATCGGCACCCGTCGTGGACCGGGCCGGTTCGAACCGAACACCCGCGCCACCGTGCAGGAAATCTGGGAAGGTCTGGAGACCACGTCCCAGAACAAATTCCCGAGCCTGAAATTCGATGTGGGGGCCGTCAACGACGCCGCCTACATGATGTTCTCGGCCGGTTTCTACTACAAAACCTTCATGTGGCCGCGCTCCTTCTGGGACAAAGTCTATGAGCCGTTCATCCGTGCCGCTGCCGGTCTCGGCGTGTCCCCGACCGAGCACGACCCGGACACCTATGCCTCGCGCAACCTCTACTGCGATCTTCTGATCGTGGGGGCCGGTCCCGCCGGGATCGCCGCCGCGCGCGAAGCCGCTGGCAAAGGTCTGTCTGTTGTGCTCGTGGACGAGAACGCCGAAATGGGTGGCTCTCTCCTGTCCGAGCCGCAGTCCAAGATCGACGGCAAAACCGCTTGGGATTGGCTTTCGGACGAGCTCGCCTCGCTGAAACGGGCTGGCGTCAAGCTGATGACCCGCACCACCGCGATCGGCTATTACCACGAGAACCTCATCGGCATGGTCGAGAAACTGACCGACCACTTGCCGACCCTGCCCGCCGACACCCCGCGCGAGCGGATGTGGCGTGTGCGCGCCAAACAGGTCGTTCTGGCCCAAGGCGCACTGGAAAAACCGCTGGTGTTCCACGGCAACGACCGTCCGGGCGTCATGCTCGCCGGGTCTGCGCAAACCTACCTGCACCGCTACGGCGTCAAAGTCGGCAACAGCCCGGTTGTCGTCACTTCGCACGACAGCGCCTGGTATGCTGCCTTCGATCTTCAGGACGCTGGCGCCTATGTTCAGGCCATCGTCGATACCCGTGGTCAAGTGCGCCAAGACCTTCAGGCCGAGGCTCGCACCCGCGGCATTCCGGTGAAACTGTCGCACACTGTGACGGCAACCGGTGGGCGTCTGCGCATCAACAACGTGCGTGTGAACCCGGTCAACGGCAGCACGGTCGGCAACGGCCAGTGGATCAAATGTGATGCGCTGCTGATGTCCGGCGGCTGGACCCCGTCCCTTCACCTGTTCTCCCACACCAAAGGCACGCTGACCTGGGACGACGATCTGACGACGTTCCTCCCGAACGACACGCCGGAAGATTGCGTGATCACCGGCGCGTCCCGTGGCCTTTGGGGCACTGAGGCCGCTCTGCGTGACGGCGCAACCCGCGTGGGTGAGGCTCTGGCCAAGCTCGGCGTAGACGTGACCGCCTCCGAGTACACCGTGGCGGACGACCGCACCGGCTCTGGCGTCACGATGCGCGAACTGCCGACCGACCGCAGCCCGGGCAAAGCGAAAGCTTTCGTCGACTACCAGAACGACGTGACCGCAAAAGACCTGCGTCTCGCTGTTCGTGAGGGCATGCGCTCCATCGAGCACGTGAAACGCTACACCACCAACGGCATGGCGACCGATCAGGGCAAGATGTCCAACATCAACGGCCTCAACATCGCCGCTGACGCTCTGGGCAAAAAGCAACCGCAGGTGGGTCTCACGACCTTCCGTCCGCCCTACACGCCGACCACCTTCGGGGCCTTTGCGGGCTACCACCGTGGCGCGCATTTCGAAGTGGTGCGTAAGACGCAGATCGACAGCTGGGCCGAAGAAAACGGTGCCGTGTTCGAACCCGTGGGTCAGTGGCGCCGTGCGCGGTACTTCCCGAAAGGCGGCGAGACCATGGATCAGGCCGTGACGCGCGAATGTGCGGCGACCCGTGCCTCTGTCGGTATCTTTGACGCCTCCACCCTCGGCAAGATCGAAGTCGTCGGCCCCGATGCCGCCGAATTCGTCAACCGTATGTACACCAACCCGTTCCTGAAACTGGCTCCGGGCAAGTGTCGCTACGGTCTCCTGCTGGGGGATGACGGGTTTATCCGCGACGACGGCGTGATCGCCCGTGTCGATGAGGACCGGTTCCACGTCACCACCACCACCGGTGGCGCGGCGCGCGTGCTCAACATGATGGAAGACTACCTCCAAACGGAATGGCCCGATCTGAATGTCTGGCTCACCTCCACCACGGAGCAATGGTCCACCGTTGCCCTGAACGGCCCGAATGCCGCAAAGCTCTTGGCCCCCTTCGTCGAAGGCATCGAGCTGACCGAAGAAGCCTTCCCGCACATGTCCTGTGTGTCCTGCACCGTGGCTGGCTACCCGGCCCGTCTCTGGCGCGTGAGCTTCACCGGTGAGATCGGTTTCGAGGTCAACGTGCCCGCGCCTTACGGTCGTGAGCTCTGGGAAAAACTGTGGGAGGCCGGTCAGCAATACGACATCACCGCCTACGGCACCGAGACCATGCACGTTCTGCGCGCCGAAAAAGGCTACATCATCGTCGGTCAAGACACCGATGGCACCGTCACCCCTGCGGATGCAGGCATGGACTGGGCCGTTGGCAAGAAGAAAGCCGACTTTGTCGGGATGCGCGGCCTCAAGCGTCCGGATCTCGTGGCCGAGGGTCGCAAACAGCTCGTGGGCCTTCTGACCGAAGACAACTCCTGGCTCGAAGAAGGGGCTCAGATCGTGTTCGATCCGAAGCAGCCCATTCCGATGAAAATGGTGGGTCACGTGACCTCCTCTTACAACCAAGGCACGACCGGTCGTCCGATCGCTCTGGCCCTGGTCGAAGGCGGTCACTCGAAAATGGGCGAAACGGTCTACATCCCGATGCCGGACCGGACCATCGCTGCGAAAATCACAGGGACCGTGTTCTACGATCCCGAAAACAGCCGCCTGAAAATCTGATCGGAGGTCAGACATGTCTAAGCATATCTCTTCTCTGGCCCCGTCGGTTGTGGTGGATACCGCTGCTGCCCGTGTGGCTGTCTCTCAACTGATCGGGCGCATCTCTCTGCGCGCCCGCACTAAAGAATCCGGGGGCGATCTCGCCGCAGTTGGCAAAGCTGTCGGCGTCGAGCTTCCGACCCAGATCGGTGGTTGCGCCAAGGCAGAAGGCATCGAAGTCGCCTGCCTCGGGCCGGACGAATGGCTCCTCCTGGTGCCGCTCGACCAGATCGAAAAAGTGGAGGACGCGCTCGCGGCCCTCTACCCGTCCCTGCCGCACTCCATGACCGAGATCACCGGGCGTGAAGTGACCTTCACCATCGAAGGCCCGCAAACCCCGGAGCTCATGAGCATCGGCTGCGCACGGGACATTGCCTCGATCAAGGTCGGCCAAGCCCGCCGCACCCTGTTCGACGGCGCAACCGTCATCGTTTGGCGCGACTCCGAGACCAGCTTCCGCATGGACGTCTGGAACAGCTTCGCCCCCTTCCTTGCCACAACCCTTGAGACCGGCGCGAAAGAACTCGCAGCCGAACTCGCCTGAACCTGAAGGATCACCCGCATGTTTGACCGCCTGCAAAAATACGAAATCGCAGACGCCGACATCGCCTCCGCCATTGGCGAGGAACTGGAGCGTCAGCAGACCCAGATCGAACTGATCGCGTCTGAGAACATCGTGTCCCCGGACGTGATGGCGGCTCAGGGCTCTGTTCTGACCAACAAATACGCCGAAGGTTACGTCGGCAAGCGCTACTACGGTGGCTGTGAGTTCGTGGACAAGGTCGAGGCTCTGGCCATCGACCGTCTCAAGCAACTCTTCGGTGCCGAATACGCCAACGTGCAGCCGCACTCCGGCGCGCAGGCCAACCAGGCCGTGTTCCTCGCGCTTCTGCAGCCGGGCGACCGCATCATGGGTCTCTCGCTGGCCCACGGCGGTCACCTGACCCACGGCTCGCCGGTGACCATGTCCGGCAAGTGGTTCGATGTCGTCTCCTATGAGGTCGACCCGGACACCCACCTGATCGACATGGAGAAAGTGCGCGAGAAGGCTCTTGAAACCAAACCCAAGTTGATCGTGGCTGGTGCCTCCGCCTACCCGCGCGTCATCGACTTCGAAGGCTTCCGCAAGATCGCCGACGAAGTGGGCGCCTATCTGATGGTCGACATGGCCCACTACGCCGGTCTGATCGCGGGCGGCAAATACCCGAACCCGGTGCCGCACGCCCATGTGACCACCTCCACCACCCACAAGACGCTCCGCGGTCCGCGCGGTGGCGTGATCCTGTCCAACGACGAAGCGATCGCCAAGAAGCTGAACTCCGCCGTCTTCCCGGGCAACCAGGGTGGCCCGCTGATGCACGTCATCGCCGCCAAAGCCGTGGCTTTCGGTGAGGCGCTTCAGCCGTCCTTCTCGGACTACGCCGGTCAGGTGATCGAGAACGCGAAAGCTCTGGCAGACGTCCTCAAAGTCGGCGGTCTGGGCATCGTCTCCGGTGGCACCGATTGTCACATGGTCCTCGTCGATCTGCGCCCCAAAGGCGTGACCGGCAAAGTGGCCGAGATCGCGCTCGAACGCGCTGGTCTGACCTGTAACAAGAACTCGATCCCGAACGATCCCGAGAAGCCTTTCGTGACCTCCGGCATCCGTCTCGGCACCTCTGCGGGCACCACCCGTGGGTTCAAAGAGGCCGAGTTCGAACAGATCGGTTCGCTGATCCTCAAGGTGCTCGACGCGCTCGCTGACACCCCCGAAGGCGACGCCGCCGTCGAAGCCGAAGTGTTGGCCGAGGTCAAGAAACTCTGCGCCGACTTCCCGATCTACGGCGCATAAATTCGGAGCGGCCTCCCGTATTTGGGGGGCCGCGCCACACCGAGTTCATCTATGATAGATTTTAGGGGCCTGACGTTTCACGCGCGGGCCCTCATTTGCGAAAGGCACCGCTATGTTCCTCTCCGTCTTCGACGTTTTCAAAATTGGCATCGGGCCCTCTTCGTCGCATACGATGGGACCGATGGTCGCCGCGCACCGCTTTATCGACGACCTGCGCGCCGGTAAGGGCAAATATCCGGGCTGTGGGCCGCTGTCGCGCCTCACCGCCACGCTCTACGGCTCGCTCGCCTTCACAGGCAAAGGTCACGCCACCGACCGCGCCGTCATCCTTGGCCTCTGCGGGCAACTGCCTGACACACTCGATCTGGACCAAGCTGACGCGATGGAACAAGCGGTCTATGACGACAAGAAAATCACCCTCGACGGTCTGCCGGAACTGGATTTCGACCCCAAGGTGGATCTCGTGTTCGACTACGGTCCGGCGCTTGAAGGCCACGCCAACGGCATGATCCTGCGCGGCCATGACAAGGACGGCAACATCTACTACGCCCAGACCTATTACTCGGTCGGCGGCGGCTTCATCATGACTGACGAGGAGCTCGAAGCGTCCAAAACCGGCCTCTCGCTGCATGACGAGAAAGAGGCGCTGAACTTCCCCTACCCGTTTGGCACGGCAAAAGAGATGCTCGCCATGGGTCTGGAGTCCGGCAAGTCGATTGCCGAGATGAAACGCGCCAACGAGCGCAAGGTGCATGGTGCAGACCTCGAACCGAAACTCGACCGCCTCATTGAAACGATGAACGAATGCATCGACCGTGGCCTGTCCCAAGACGGCATCCTGCCTGGCGGTCTCAAGGTCAAACGCCGCGCCAAGGGCATCCATGCATCGCTCAAGGCCGAACAGGGCCTCAACATCACCGCGCCCCACGTCGCCAACGACTGGATGAGCGTCTATGCCATGGCGGTGAACGAGGAAAACGCGGCAGGCGGCCGGGTTGTGACCTCGCCGACCAACGGGGCGGCTGGCGTGGTGCCCGCGGTGATGCGCTATTACCGGATGCACTGTCAGGGGGCGACAGACGCGAAGCTCAAGGACTTCCTCCTGGTCGCTGCGGCCATCGGCGGGTTGATCAAGCACAACGCCTCGATTTCGGGCGCCGAAGTGGGCTGTCAGGGCGAGGTTGGCTCCGCCGCCGCCATGGCCGCAGGTGCACTTTGCGCCGTCATGGGCGGCACCAACGAGCAGGTGGAGAACGCCGCCGAGATCGCGTTGGAGCATCACCTCGGCATGACCTGCGACCCCGCTGCTGGCCTCGTCCAGGTGCCCTGCATCGAACGCAACGCGCTTGGCGCGATCAAAGCGGTGTCGGCGGCGTCGCTGTCCTTGCGCGGCGACGGAACCCACTTCATGCCTTTGGACAACTGCATCCAGGTGATGCTGGAAACCGGGCGGGACATGAACCTCAAATACAAAGAGACCTCCACCGGAGGGATCGCGGTGAACCTGCCGGAGTGCTGAGATCATCCACCTCGCGAGATACGAAAAAGGGCGGCCCTCAGGACCGCCCTTTCTGTTTTCGCCCCCGTCAGGCTCAGCTCGCTTTGAGCATCCCATGCGGGTCGAGCACGAATTTCTTCGCCGCACCGTGGTCGAAGGCCTCATAGCCTTTCGCCGCATCTTCGAGCGAGATCACCTGCGCGTTCACGATGTCCGCGATCGGCAGACGACCGTGCAGGATCGCCTGCATGAGTTGACGGTTGTATTTGAGAACCGGCGTCTGACCGGTGTGGAAGCTCTGTGCCTTTGCCCAGCCGAGGCCAAAACGGAGCGACAGGCTGCCGACCTTGGCGGCCTCATCCACGGCACCCGGATCTTCGGTCACGTAGAGGCCCGGGATGCCGATGTCGCCTGCCGGACGGGTGATTTCCATCATCTGGTTCAGAACGATGGCCGGTTGTTCCCCGCCTGCGTGGCCGCGGGCCTCAAAACCCACGGCGTCAATGGCGGCATCCACTTCCGGGCTGCCAGTGATCTCGGCGATCATCTCGCCCAGACGGTCGCCTTTGGACAGATCGACAGGCACAAAGCCCATTTTCGCCGCATGATCCAGACGCTCTTTGTTGAAGTCGCCGATCATCACGACCGCCGCGCCGAGGATCTGAGCCGAGGCTGCCGCCGCAAGACCCACAGGGCCAGCGCCCGCGACATAGACGACGGAGCCGACGCCAACCCCCGCTTTGACGGCACCGTGGAAGCCCGTCGGCAAAATGTCGGAGAGCATGGTCAGGTCGGTGATCTTTTCGAGCGCCTGATCACGGTCCGGGAATTTCAACAGGTTGAAGTCCGCGTAGGGCACCATCACATAGCGCGCCTGACCGCCGACCCAGCCGCCCATATCGACATAGCCATAGGCCCCGCCGGCGCGTTCAGGGTTCACGGTGAGACAGACGCCGGTGTCCTGTTCTTTGCAGCAGCGGCAGCGACCGCAAGCGACGTTGAACGGCACGGAGACGATGTCGCCGATGTTGAGCATCTCGACGTCGGAGCCTTTCTCGATCACTTCGCCGGTGATCTCGTGACCGAGGACGAGACCCTCAGGCGCGGTGGTGCGGCCTCGGACCATGTGCTGATCAGAGCCACAGATATTGGTGGAGACCACTTTCAGGATGACAGCGTGGTCGAGCTTGCGGCCGTTCGGGGCCGACATGGTCGGGTCTGCAATGTTCTGAACCTCGACCTTGCCGGGGCCCATGTAGACGACGCCTCTGTTGGAACTCATGTTTTTCCTCCCATTGCGGACGGGTTCAGAGCCCCGTCCCTTGTGCTAAGTGTCTTCGCTGGCCTGTCCGTCCTCCCGGAGCGGGCCGCAGAACGCCTCTCGCCAAAGCTGAGAGCCGTCAGGACAGGAGACAGCGCGGAGGCCCTGTGTTGCGCGGAGAGATGAGGCAAAGCCGCAGAACATCTGCGCCAGACGCAAAAACGCGCCTCCCCGGGCGGGAAGGCGCGCATGTGAGATGTCTTCGCGCTGTGGCGAAAGGGCCACTTAGTGCGCGGCCACCCCGCGAAGCCGCTCGGAGCGACGGCGCAGCAATTCGACCGTTGTCAAAAGCGCGATGGAGATCACCACGAGGATCGTCGCAACGGCGAGGATCGCGGGGCTGATCTGTTCGCGGATGCCGCTCCACATCTCGCGCGGGATCGTTTGCTGATCCGGTCCGGCGATGAAGAGCACGGCAACGACCTCGTCAAAGGAGGTGACGAAGGCGAACAAGCCACCGGAGATGACACCCGGCAAGATGAGCGGCATGACCACCTTGAAGAAGGTGCGGCGCGGGTTCGCGCCGAGGCTGGCCGAGGCGCGGATCAGCGACTGATCAAAGCCCGACATGGTCGCCGTTACGGTGATGATGACAAAGGGAATGCCAAGCGCACCGTGGGCCAGAATGACACCCGTGTAGGTCGACGTCAGGCGGCCGCATTCGATGCCGACGATGGCGCAGGGGTTCGAGTAGAAAAAGAACATCCCCGTTGCGACGATGATGATCGGCACGATCATCGGGCTGATCAGGACCGCCATGATCGTCCGGCGCCAGGGCATTTCGGGACGCGCGAGACCGAGTGCCGCGAGTGTGCCCAAAACGGTGGACAGGATCGTCGCCCAGAAACCGATGATCATGGAGTTCTTCGCCGCTTTCACCCAATCTGCATTGTGCCACAGATCGGACCACCACGCCGCGTCACGCACGGCCTCAGAGGCCTGCATCCCCGTGGTCAAAAGAGAGTCGTACCACCGCATGCTGTAGCCCTCAGCGTCAAAGCTGAGCATCTTTTCGGTATAGGTGAAATAAGGTTCCGCGTTGAAGGACAGCGGCACGATCACAAGAATCGGCGCGATCAGGAAAAAGAACACCAGGGTGCAGATCAACAGATATGCATAGTGCCAGGCGCGTTCGAGCGGGGAAGCGTAGGTTGGCAGGGCCATCAGTCTCTCTCCTTAACCGAGTTTCAGTTTGTCGATACCGATCAGGCGATCGTAGAGCCAGTAGAGCACCAAGACGCCGACCAGAAGCATGGTCGCCAGAGCCGCCGCCATGGACCAGTTGGCCTTGGTCATGTGGAACTGCACCATGTTGGAAAAGAGCTGACCGTCAGCGCCACCGACAAGTGCGGGGGTGATGTAGTAGCCGACCGCAAGGATGAAGACCAAGAGCACGCCAGCACCGATGCCGGGAATGGTCTGCGGCAGGTAAATGCGGCGGAAGGTGGTCCAGCTCGTCGCACCCAGAGACCGCGCCGCACGGGTGTAGCTCACCGGAATGACGCGCATCACGGAATAGAGCGGCAACACCATGAAGGGCAAAAGGATGTGCACCATGGCAATGATCGTGCCGGTCTGGTTGTAGATCATCTGAATACGGCCTTCGTCGCTGATGATGCCGAGGGCCACGAGGACGGAGTTGATCACGCCTTGCCCTTGCAACAACACGATCCAGCTCGTCGTCCGCACCAGAAGCGAGGTCCAGAACGGCAGGAGCACGAGGATCATCAGAAGGTTCGCCTTGGCCATCGGCAGTGTGGCGAGCAGGTGGGCAATCGGGAAGGCGAGCACGAGGCAGATCGCGGTGATCACGCTCGCCAGTACAAAGGTCCGGACGTAGAGGCGGAAATACACACGCTGGTTCTCGTCGACTTTTTGCAACTTGCCGTCTGCGTCGCGTTCCATGTCGAACGCGATGGTGTAGAAATCGAGAGTCCAAGGGGTCGACGCCGAGCGCATCGCGTTCCAGATCCGCGGATCGTCCCAGTCCTCATCGAGATCGAGGAAGGTTTCCATATAGGGCGGCTCAAGCTTGTCTGCGCCACGTGCGGCCTTGGTGAACATCGAGCGCGTGCCGGACACAACATAGTTGATCCGGGTGCCTGCATCGCCTGCGGCCCGTGTCTCTTTCATGAGCACCAGATCGGAAGCCAGCGCCGCAAAGGCGGCCTCGTCCGGCGCAGTACCTTTCGGGTTTGCGTCGAACCATTGGGTCAGGGCCGGGACGGATTTGGAAAACTGATCGTTATAGACCGAGCGCTGCAACATCTGTCCGATCGGCACAGCGAAGGAAATCAGAATGAAGAGCAACAGGGGCAGCACCAGAAAAAACGCGCGGCGTTTTGCGCGGGCTTGCGCCGAGGCCAGCGCGGCCTTGAGCGGGCGCCCATCCGCGGTGGTCAACTGAGAAGCGACGTCAGACATCCTCTTTCCTATCGTTCTTTGGGCCTACTTTGATGCTGGCCTATTGTTATTTGGGCACCGGAGCCGCACGGGAGATGGGCTGCGCGGCCTGTTGACGTTCGTGCCGGAACACGCGCCAAATATCGGGTCACTTGAGGGGGACCGGCGAAAAAGCAGAGGTAAAAGCTTTTCCGCCGGTCTGCCGGGAACAAGGGGAGGGAGCCCCCGGCAACCTTTCACATCCCTAACGGGATCAGTTGGCCAGAAGCCACGCGTTGAAACGCTCACCAAGCTCGGTTTCGCGGTCCACCCAGAAGTCAGCCGAGGACGCCAGAGCGTTGGTCATGTTGTCCGGGTAGGTCGGCAGGTTCGGCGCCATCGGGATGTCGGTGCCGAACACGTTGCCCACGAGCGGAGCAGCGGATTTGCGCGGCGTGCCGTAGGAGATACGCTCGGAGAAGCTTGCGGACCGCTCAGAAGAGGTCGCGAACTTGATGTATTCCATCGCGGCTTCTGCGTTCGGCGCACCTTCCGGGATCACGTAGCCTTCCCATTCAAAGACCTGACCGTCCCACAGCACTTCGAAGGGTTTGCCTTCGTTCACGGCGGCGTTGAAGATCCGGCCGTTGTAGGACATGGTCATCACGACTTCGCCGTCGGCGAGGAGTTGCGGCGGCTGTGCACCGGCTTCCCAGTAGATCGCGTCGCCTTTGATGCTGTCGAGTTTCGCGAACGCACGGTCCACACCTTCGTCGGTGTCGAGCACGTCGTATACTTCAGCCGCCGGAACGCCGTCAGCCATCAGAGCCATTTCCAGAACCACTTTCGGGCTCTTGAGAACGCCGCGTTTGCCCGGGAATTTCTCGGTGTCAAAGAAGTCGGCGATGGAGGACGGAGCAGCGCCTTCTTCGAATTGAGAAGCGTCGAACGCCACGGCGGTCGCGTAGATGTCGTTCGGCACCATGCATTCGCTCAGCGTCCCTTCGAGGAAGTCCTCTTCGGCCGGGGTGCCATCGACACCATCGGGCAGCATGGAGGCGTCGATCGGCATCAGCTGGCCTTCGTCACACAGACGCACAGCGTCGGAGAGGAGGAACAGAGCCACGTCGGTGGTGACGTTGCCAGCATCCACCTGCGCTTTCACCGGGGTCGCCGGGTTGTCGGCATCCACGGAGACGACACCGATGCCGGTCTCTGCGGTGAAGGGCTTGTAATACGCCTCGTTCTCAGCCGCGGCGTAGGACCCGCCCCAGCTCATGATGGTGATGTCTTCGGCAAGCGCCGGGAGCGCGAGGCCACCGAAAGCGGTGGTCAGGGCCAAAAGGGTCTTTTTGTTCATGTTTCTCTCCATGTTGGATCAGGATAGGTCACACGGGCTTTCGCCGTGCTTGTCGTGCCTTGCCCCGGTCCCGAACGCCGGAGCGAAGGAAACTCAGATCATGTCAAGCGCGCGCGCATCGAGCGGGTTCCACCCGATCCGGATGTGCTGACCCGGGGTCAGGCGCGTCTGGTCGATGGTGTTGCGATATTTCATGACGAACTCGTCATGCCCCGCCACATGCAACCGGGCGCGCAGAATGTCACCCATGTAGATGACTTCGAGCACCTGGGCGTCGATGGTGTGCGATCCTTCGGGGATCAGCTCGGGTTTGAACTCAACGCGCTCGGGGCGGATCGAGACGAGGGTCTTTTCGCCTTTCTGCGTCACGTTCACCGCGGTGGCGTCGATCACTTCGCCGTTTTCGAGACGCACCACAGCGCGGTTGCCGTCGAGGGCTTCGATGACGCCCGGAAGCTTGTTGTTCTCACCGATGAAGCCCGCAACAAAGCTGTTGTCCGGACGTTCGTAAAGTTCGGCGGGCGGGGCGAGCTGTTGAATGCGGCCATCGTTGAACACGGCGACGCGGTCGGACATGGTCAATGCCTCGCCCTGATCGTGGGTCACATAAACCACAGTAATGCCGAGGCTCTCGTGCAGGTGCTTGATCTCGAACGGCATGTGGTCGCGCAGCTGTTTGTCGAGCGCGCCAAGCGGTTCGTCCATCAGAACGAGCTTGGGATCGAACACGAGCGCGCGGGCCAGTGCGATCCGCTGTTGCTGACCGCCGGACATCTGCGCCGGGCGACGGTTCGCAAATGCGCCCATCTGCACCATGTCGAGCGCGCGTTTGATTTTCTCTTCGCGTTCAGACTTGCCCATGCCGCGCACTTCGAGCGGAAAGGACAGGTTTTCGCCCACGGTCATATGCGGGAAAAGCGCGTAGTTCTGGAACACCATGCCGATGCCGCGTTTGTGCGGCGGCACTTGGTTGATCGGCTTGCCATCGAGACGGATCTCGCCATGGGTCGCGGTCTCGAACCCCGCGAGCATCATGAGGCAGGTGGTTTTACCAGACCCCGACGGCCCGAGCATGGTCAGGAATTCACCCTGGGCCAATTGGAGATTGAGGTCTTTCACCACGAGGGTCTCACCGTCGTAGCTTTTCTGTACATGTTCGAAAGACACGAACGCGTCGTCGCGGGATGCCACCATGACCCAAACTCTCCCCGAGTTTTTTATTGTTATGCCGCCCTGCCCCACGCAGGTCGGCGAAAGATTTGGGGGAGTATCTGTAGACGCAATTTTCGCAGGGAGAATGAATGCGTCAATTGAGATGAACAATTGCGCCGGACGCACAGGCGTTAACGTTTTCCGTTCATATATTGACGCATATATATGCAGACATGCTAATTTATCCGACGATTGCGCTCAATTTGCGGGCGGATTGGAAATATCCGCATGGCTATTTTGCCGAAAAGACTGCGGCGTGACCCCATATCTGCGCCGAAACATGCGACTCAGGTGCGAAGAATCACAGAATCCACAGTCCACCGCGACCTGCGCGACGGACTTTTGCGTCTTCTCAATGAGGTGTTTTGCGAAATCGAGTCGCATATCGAGGAAGGCCGCCTGCGGTGACGTATTCAAAGCGAGGCGGAAGTGCCGCTCGATCTGGCGTTTGCTGTTGCCCATGCGCACGGCGATGTCCTGAACCGAGATCGGCGTGTCGATGTTCTGCTGCATCAACAGGAGTGCACGCTGAACAATCGGATCCTGGGTCTTGAGATCAAGCGGCAAGCCCGGCTGTGGTTTGTCCGCCTGAAGCGCATCATCGATGATCATGATGTGCAGGCTCTTACTCGCCTGCGCGCGCCCGACATGTTTGTCGACCAGATAGGCCGCCAAATGCGCCGAGCTTGCGCCGCCAGAACAGGTGAGGCGATCGCGGTCCACCACGAAAATCTGATCCGACACCGGGTTTAGGCCCTCGAATTGTTCTAGAAAATCAGAGTGGTGGAACCAGCTCACACAGCAACGATAGCCATCCAAAAGCCCCGCCTGGTGCAAAAAGAAGGCCCCCGTGCAAACCCCGATCAGCGGGATATTGGCTTCGGCCGCCTGTTGTAGGAACCGGTGATAGGCCTGGCTCAGAGACGGGGTTTCGTCCATCAAACCGCCGACCACGACAATATAGTCAAACCGACGCGGGTCGCCGAGACGCTCTTTGGGCTGCACTGTTATGCCGCTGCTGGAGGCCACCGGATCCATCGTATCAGACAGCACCGTCCAGTCGCAGAGAATCGGTCGGCTCCGATCGCCCTCATCGGCGGCCAGACGCAGGACATCCACGAAATTGGCAAAGGCGCAGAGGGTGAATCGGCGTGCCAGAATAAAGCCGACAGACAGGCGCGGGCCTTCCGCGCGCGGCTTTTGCGCCCTCAAAGACGTGGTTGTGCGCGGCGTGCCGGATGCCTCACGGCCTGATGTGTCTTGGGTAGACGGAGCAGTCATCTTTGTCCCTCCATGCAGGAAACACCATTATTCTGTCGTAGCGGTAATCTTTCTTTGACGCAATCATTCTATTTTTCGACGCAAAAAGTCGCCATCTTGCTTCCCACGATCAGTGAACCGGTCTTTCTGACGGAAAACGGCGTTCTGCGCCGGGGACATGGATCAACAGCATCGCGAACAGCCACACCCGTGGCACTCATGTCGAACGTTCGCGCCCCGCTGTTCCTCCGCGTTCCTTATAAACGTCAGATGTCGGCGATCTGAGGGTAAACCTGGCCAGACCGGGAACGCCACTGGGGAGCATCGCTTCGGCACCTTGCTCCTTCATCTTGGAAATAATGCAAAGGCCTCGTGACGGGGCCGTCCCGAAAACCTCACCATTCGGGCCGACAGAGAGGGAAAAATGAAAGTACTCGTTCCTGTAAAACGGGTGGTCGACTATAACGTGAAAATCCGTGTCAAAGCGGACAATTCCGGTGTCGAACTCGCCAACGTCAAAATGTCGATGAACCCCTTTGACGAGATCGCCGTCGAAGAGGCCGTGCGTCTGAAAGAAGCTGGCAAGGCCGACGAAATCGTCGTCGTGTCCGTCGGTCCGGCTCAGGCCCAGGACGTTCTGCGCACCGCGCTTGCCATGGGCGCCGACCGCGCCATTCTCATCACCGTTGACGGCACGACCGAGCCGCTGACCGTTGCCAAGCTCCTCAAAGGTGTTGTCGCCGAGGAAGAGGCCGGTCTCGTGATCCTCGGCAAACAAGCCATCGACGACGACGCCAACCAGACCGGTCAAATGCTCTCTGCTCTCCTCGGCTGGTCCCAAGGCACCTTTGCCTCCGAGATCGAACTCGGCGACGGTTCCGCGAAAGTCACCCGTGAGGTGGACGGCGGCCTGCAAGCCATCGAGATCAAACTCCCCGCCGTGGTCACCGCTGACCTGCGCCTCAACGAGCCGCGCTATGCCTCTTTGCCGAACATCATGAAGGCCAAGAAAAAGCCGCTCGATCAAAAGACCCCCGCCGACTACGGCGTGACGGTCGAAAACCGTCTGAACGTGCTGCGCGTTGAAGAGCCCGCACAACGTCAAGCCGGGATCAAAGTCGCCTCCCCCGCCGAGCTGATCGAAAAGCTCAAAACCGAAGCCGGCGTCATCTGACCGACAGGGACCTGAACACATGGCTATTCTTCTTTTTGCAGAACATGACAACGCGACCCTGTCCGATCAGACCGCCAAGGCTCTGACCGCAGCGTCCCAAATCGGCGGCGACGTCGACATCCTGATCGCGGGCAAAGACGCCTCTGCCGCCGCAGACGCCGCCGCCAAACTGGCTGGTGTGCGCAAAGTGCTCGTCGCCGAAAGCGATGCGCTCGCCGAGCGTCTCGCCGAAGCGTCCGCCGCGCTGATCGTCTCTCTCGCGGGCGACTACGACACCATTCTGGCCCCGGCCACCACGACCGGCAAAAACGTGCTTCCGCGCGTTGCTGCTCTCTTGGACGTGATGCAGGTCTCTGAGGTGATCGAAGTTGTCTCCGCCGACACCTTCAAACGTCCGATCTACGCGGGCAACGCCATCGAAGTGGTGCAAGCCACCGACGCGACCAAGGTTCTCACCGTCCGCACCGCCGGTTTCCAAGCCGCTGGCGAAGGTGGCTCCGCCGCGATCTCTTCCGTCGACGCCCCGGCTGAGGGCAGCGATCTGTCGAGCTTCGTTCAGAACATCCTGTCCGAGAGCGATCGACCGGAACTGAACTCCGCGAAGATCATCGTCTCCGGTGGCCGCGCCCTCGGCTCTGACGAGAAATTCAACGAGATCATCACGCCCTTGGCCGACAAACTCGGGGCCGCTGTCGGGGCGTCGCGCGCCGCTGTGGATGCGGGCTATGCCGCAAACGACCTTCAGGTCGGTCAGACCGGCAAAGTCGTGGCCCCGGATCTCTACATTGCCTGTGGCATCTCCGGTGCGATCCAGCACCTCGCCGGGATGAAGGACAGCAAGATCATCGTTGCGATCAACACCGATGAGGACGCGCCGATCTTCCAGGTGGCCGATTACGGCATCGTCGGCGATCTCTTCGAGATCGTGCCTGAGCTTGAGCGTCAACTCTGACACTCACCCATCAGACATTTATGAACGGAACCAAATCCATGAGCTCCAAGACCTACACCCTGCGCATCGCCTGTGACGATCAGCCGGGCATCGTTGCCGCCGTGACCACCGCGATGTCCTCGCGTGGCGCGAACATCGCCGAATCCAACCAGTTCTGGGACCGCAAGACGAACAAGTTCTTCCTGCGCATGTCCTGCCTCTTCCCCGAGGCCGTTGAGCGTGATGCCATCGAACTGGCTCTGAAACCTTCCGTCGACCGTTTCGACCTGAAACTCAAGGTCGAGGACGAGACTCGCAAACCGAAGATCATCATCATGGTGTCGAAATTCGACCACGCCATGCTCCACCTTCTCTACCAGATCAAAACCGGCTGGCTCGACGCCGAAGTGGCCGCCATCGTGTCCAACCACGAAGACGCCCGCAAAGTTGCCGAGCAAGAAGGCATCCCGTTCCACTGCTGGCCGGTGAACAAAGAGAACAAAGCCGAGCAGGAAGAAAAGCTTGCCGCCCTCGTTCAGGAGACAGGTGCGGAGTTGGTGATCCTCGCCCGCTACATGCAGGTGATTTCCAACGAGCTGTCTAACCAGCTCTTCGGCATGATCATCAACATCCACCACTCCTTCCTGCCGTCCTTCAAAGGGGCGAAGCCCTATCACCAGGCCTATGATCGCGGTGTGAAACTCATCGGGGCGACCGCGCATTACGTGACGCCGGACCTCGACGAGGGCCCGATCATCGAGCAGGAGACCGAGCGCGTCACCCATACCATGTCCGCCGAGGACTTCGTGGCCACCGGTCGCGACATCGAGTCCCGCGTTCTGGCCCGTGCGGTGAAATACCACCTCGAAGGTCGCGTGATGCTCAACGACCACCGCACCGTTGTCTTCACACCGTAATCCCTGTCCGGGAGGGGGCCGGTTATCCGGTCCCCTTTTGTCGCTTTTCAAGGAGGTGCGTTCATGACCGCACAAATCATCGACGGAAAAGCCTTTGCCGCCGGACTCGGGGATCGGATCGCCGAGAAAGCCGCCGTGTTTAAGGACAAGTCGGGCCGTGCGCCCGGTCTCGCCGTGGTGCTCGTGGGGTCCGACCCCGCCAGCGAAATCTATGTCCGCTCGAAAGGCCGTATGGCCCGCAAACTCGGTATGGAAAGCTTTGAGCACAGCCTGCCCGAGGACACGACACAGGAAACCCTCATGGACCTCGTGGCACAGTTGAATGCCGACGAGACCGTGGACGGCATCCTCGTCCAACTGCCCCTGCCCCGTCATCTCGACAGCCTCGCCGTGATCGAAGCCATCGACCCGGCCAAAGATGTCGACGGGCTGCACCCGCTGAGCGCGGGCTATCTGGCCTCCGGCCTTCCGGGACTGGTGTCCTGCACGCCGCTCGGCTGCCTGATGCTTTTGAAGGACCAGCTGGGCTCTCTCTCGGGCCTCGATGCAATCGTGGTCGGTCGCTCGATCCTCGTTGGCAAACCGATGGCGCAACTTTTGCTCGCAGAGAACTGCACCGTCACCATGGCGCATTCGCGCACGGCTGATCTTCCGGAAAAAGTTGGCAAGGCGGACATCGTTGTCGCCGCTGTCGGCCAGGCCGAGATGATCAAAGGCGAATGGATCAAAGAGGGGGCGACCGTGATCGACGTGGGCACCAGCCGCGTCATCCGCGACGGCGAAAAGCACCTCGTGGGCGATGTGGATTTTGCCTCCGCCGCGATCCGCGCCCGCGCCATTACCCCCGTGCCCGGCGGTGTGGGGCCGATGACCATCATGACCCTCATGCACAACACGCTGATCGCGGCCTATCGCCGGAAAGGCTACGATGTGCCGGAGCTGAATGCATGACGCCACGCCGTGATATAAATAACGGCAAAGATTCTGGCCGCGCGGGGGGAGTTTTCCTCCGCGCGGCTGTCGTCGGTTTCGGGGCCGACCGTTCTCCCCGTTTCTCCCGGCGCGCCCTCCCCGCGCCCACCACAGACACGCACCTCGAAAAGAAGGATTGAGAGATATGTCTTCGTTCCCCAACAGGGCCAAAGTCGTCATTGTCGGCCTCGGCGGCATCGTCGGCGCCTCCGTGGCACACCACCTCATCGAAAACGGCTGGGATGATATTGTCGGCATCGACAAATCCGCCGTCCCCACCGACATCGGCTCCACCGGCCACGCGTCGGACTTCTGCTTTGCCACGAGCCACGATCTTTTGAGCACGTGGAGCACCATGTACTCCATGGATTTCTACGAGAAGATGGGCCGCTATTCCCGCATCGGCGGCCTCGAAGTGTGCCGCAAGGGCGACGAGGACCGTCTGACCGAGCTCAAGCGTCGCTGCGACTCGGGCCGGGCCTTCGGCACCAACGTCCGCATGATCACCGCCGCAGAAGCCAAAGAGAAATTCCCTCTTCTCGAAGAGGACCAGATCGAATGCGCCATGTGGGACCCGGACGCCGGTCTCGTTGTGCCGCGTTCCCAAGCCGTTGCAGGCGAGCTGATCGACGCCGCCGAGAAATCCGGCAAGCTCAAGGTTTTCGCCAACACGCCCGCTCTGGAGCTTTTGACCGAGAACGGTCGCGTCACCGGCGTGAAAACCCACCGCGGCACCATCATGGCCGACTACGTTGTCGTCTGTGCCGGTCTCTGGGGCCGTCTGATCGCCGAAATGGCGGGCGAAGACCTCCCGGTCATGCCAGTCGACCACCCGCTGACCTTCTTCGGACCGTATGATGAATTCGCTGGCACCGGCCTTGAAATCGGTCGTCCGCTGCTGCGCGACCAGGGCAACTCCGCCTATATGCGTGACACCGGTGATCCTGCGACCACCGAGGGTGGCCAAATGGAGTGGGGCTACTACTACGAGAAAGACGTGCGCATGGTTCACCCGCGCGACATTCTCGAAAAGGAAGAGGCCCGCATGGGTCCGTCCATGCGCGACCTGAGCCTCGAAGACGTGATCGAGCCGCTTGAAAAAGCCATGGAACTGACGCCGATCCTGGCCGAGCTTGGCTTCAACGAAGGCCACTCCTTCAACGGTCTTCTGCAAACCACCACCGATGGCGGTCCGTCCATGGGGGAAAGCCGCAAACTGCGCGGCCTGTGGTACGCCGTCGCGATCTGGGTCAAAGACGGCCCCGGCATGGGCAAGCTCATCGCCGACTGGATGACCAAAGGCCGCACCGATGTGGACCACAACGGCATCGATTACGCGCGTTTCAGCGACTACCAACTGACCGAAGAGTGGATCTGGGGCCGTTGCGAAGAAACCGCAGCCAAAATCTACAACCCGCCAGTGCACCCGCGCGAGCCCTTCGCCAACGGTCGCGGCATCCGTCGTTCGCCGTTCTACGAGCGCGAAGTCGAACTGGGTGGTTACTTCATGGAACTCGGTGGCTGGGAACGTGCCCACGGCTACGCCGCCAACGAGCATCTTCTGGAAAAATACGCCGATCAGGTTCCGGTGCGTGAAGCCGAGTGGGACAACCGTCACTTCTGGCGCGTCTCCAACGCCGAACAGCTTGAGATGTCCGCCGATTGCGGCATCATCAACCTGTCGCACTTCCACATGACCGACATCTCTGGTCCCGACCACGTCGAGCTGATGGAATACCTCTGTGCGGCGAAAATCGGTGGCGACAACAACATCGGCAAGGGGATCTACACCCACATGCTCGATGAAGAAGGCATGGTGCGCGCCGACTTCACCGTGTTCCGCATGGAAGACCGCTGCCGCCTCGTGAACGGTGCCGACGCTGGTCCGCGCGATCTCATGTACATGAAGCGCATGGCCGAAGACCGCGGTCTCGACGTGACCATCACCGAGACGACCGAAGACTTCACCACCATCGGCATCTGGGGTCCGAATGCACGTGAGAACCTGAAAAAGGTTGTCGCCGATCCGGACATGCTGGACATCGAGAACTTCCCCTTTGCGGCGATCAAACCGATCGAGATCGCAGGCAAGAAAGTCTCCGCGTTCCGCATCTCCTACGTGGGGGAACAAGGTTGGGAACTTCACATGCGCTACGAAGACGGCCTCGCTGTCTGGGACGCGCTGCGTTCGACCGGCGTGATCGCCGTGGGTGTCGAAACCTACGCCAATTCCCGTCGTCTGGAGAAATCCCTGCGTCTGCAGAACGCCGATCTGAACACGATGTACAACCTCTATGAGGCCGACCTGTCGCGTCCGAAAGTGAAAGAGGCTGACTTTGTCGGGAAAGCGAAGCACCTCGAATACCGTGCCCGCGAACAGCAGCCGGCGATGCTCTGCACGCTGGTGATGCATGAGCACACGGACTCCAACGGTGTGAAGCGTTACCCGAACACCACCATGCCGGTGATGGACCCGGAAACCGGTGAGGTTCTGATCGACGAGTTGGGCCGCCGTTCTTTCACCACCTCCGTGGCCTATGGCCCGACCGTGGGCAAGAACATCGCGCTGGCGTACCTGCCGAAAGAGTATTGCGAAGTGGGTCGGACGCTCCACGTCACCTACCTCGACGAGACCTACCCGGTCGAAGTCGCTGGCGTCGGCTACGCGCCGCTCTACGATCCGGAAAACTCCAAACCGCGCAGCTAAGGCGCGCCGTTTCCGGACGACCAACAAAGGGGCGCCTCGTGCGCCCCTTTTTCATGTCCACATTCCCGACGGCCTCAACGCGCGTCCCCACAAACAGGGCTCAGAACGTGGACAGGCCGGAGTTGGTGTTGAGAAGATATTGGGAAAACACCGGGCCGCTCGCCGCGCCGATGGCACGGGCGTTATGGCCCACACTGCCCGCTTCGATCTTGGGTTCGATCAACCCGCGCTTGTCCTGATTGACGAGATAGCGGCGCGTGCGCTCCACAAGCTCATCGCGCACCCGCGCAGGAAACGCGCCGTCGATCAGCACCGCCTGGAAATCAATCACGGAACAGATCGACAGAGAGGCCTTTGCCAGTTCCTGCGCCGTCTGACCGATCCACGGCTCAACCTCGCGCCAGAAACTGCTCCAGTCTTGGGGATGTTGCCAAAGCGCGGCGGGATCAATACCCGCCTCAATGAGACGCGCTTCCAAAAGGTTGAGAGAGGCCACATCGATCAGCTGTTGCGATTCGCCCAAGGGGCCGGTGCTCCGCATCGACCCAAGTGCCCCGGCGTTGCCTTGGTTCCCCTCATAGACCGTGCCATTCAAGACGACACCCCCGCCGATGAACGACCCAATGAAGAAATAGGCATAGTCCCGGAACCCGAGGTCGTCGCCGTAGAGGTGTTCCGCGCGACAAGCCGCCGTCGCGTCATTGACGACAAGGACCTTCAGGTCGCTGAATTTCGCAACCTCGGTCGCGAAGTTGATGTCTTTCCAGGATCGAAAACTGTCCGCCGCGCGGCCCGTCAGATCGTGCCATTTCCAAAGCTCAAACGGTGCGCCGATCCCGATGCCACAGACCCGTGTACGGGCCTCGACCGGAAGCGTGTCGAGGAGCTTTTCAAGCCCCATGCGCAAAAAGCCAAACACCGCATCCGGCAAGGGATAGTCGTAGGTCTCATGCAGCTGCGCGCGCACTTGCCCCAGAAAGTCGATCAACAAAAGATCCGCGCTTCTGCGGCCGATTTTCAATCCGACGGAGAACACCCCCTCGGGGTCAAGCTGCATCGGAATGGAGGGTTTGCCCACGCGCCCACGCACCGGGTCACCGCGCGTCACGAGCCCCTCTGTCTCCATCTTCCGAAGGATGGTGGAGACGGTCGGCTTCGAGAGACCCGTGCGGCGCGCGAGGTCCGCGGCGGGCACGGCACGGTGGCGTTGAAGCGTGGAGAGGATCAGACGTTCGTTATGGTCGCGAACCCCGCTCTGGTTCACGCCCGCACTTCTTTCTCTGATTCCAGTTCCGTCCATGGATCGAACCATAGATGCCTCCCGATTAAACTGGAAGATAAAGCGAATTTATTAGTAAGTAAAGTTTCCAAACTAATTGACAGCCGTCTCAGAATCGGGCTTTTTAGGGATGTCCCGCCGATTTCACTCGCGGGTTTCGGGATGAGTAGGAGCTCATCCCAGACATAAAATCTGTTTTTCTTATGGGAGGAGAAAACATGAAAAAGCTGATGACCGCTTCGGCTCTGGCCGTGATCGCAATGGCTGGGTCCGCCTACGCCGAAACCGGCGCGTGCCTGATCACCAAGACAGACACCAACCCGTTCTTCGTTAAAATGAAAGAAGGCGCGAGCGAAGCCGCCGCCGCAAACGGGATCAACCTGTCGACCTATGCAGGCAAATATGACGGCGACGTCGAAACCCAGGTGGCCGCCGTTGAGACCTGTATCGCATCTGGCGCAAAAGGCATCCTGATCACACCGACCGACAGCCGCGCGCTTGTGCCGGTGATCACCCAGGCCCGCGAAGCCGGTGCCCTCGTGATCGCGCTCGACACCCAGTTCGAGCCCGCAGACGCCGCCGACGCGACCTTTGCCACCGACAACTTCAAAGCCGGTGTTCTGATCGGCCAGTGGGCCAAGGCGAAAATGGGCGATGACGCCGCAAACGCCAAAATCGCACTTCTCGACCTGAACGCCTCGGAGGTCTCCGTCGACTACCAACGCAACAACGGCTTCCTTCAGGGCTTTGGCATCGACATCAAAGACCCGACCGACATCGGTGACGAAGATGATCCGCGCATCGTCGGCAATGACGTGACCGACGGCTCGCCGGACGGTGGCCGCACCGCGATGGAGAACCTTCTCCAAGTCGATCCGGACATCAACCTCGTCTACACCATCAACGAACCGGCCGCTGCGGGCGCCTATGAGGCCCTGAAGTCCTTCGGCAAAGCGGACGGCGTGACCATCGTCTCCGTCGACGGCGGCTGCCCGGGCGTGCAGGACATCGCAGGCGGCGTGATCGGCGCGACCGCGATGCAGTTCCCGCTTCTGATGGCGTCCAAAGGCATTGAGGCGATCAAGACCTTTGCGGAAACCGGCGAAAAGCCGCAGAACAGCGAAGGCTTGGATTTCTACAACACCGGCGTAGAGCTCATCACCGACCAGCCCGTCGAGGGCGTTCCCTCGATCTCTTCGGCCGAAGGTCTGGAGAAATGCTGGGGTTAATCTACCCTCCCAGGCAGGGCGCATCAGCGCCTTGCCTCCCTTCTATCGCCCGTCACTTTTGACGGGCTCTCATGCTGCAGCTACGCTGGCCGGTAAGGGAGAGAGACATATCTGAGACGACCACAAGAGCCCCAAAGGGGCAAGATTTCGAACAGACCTTGGATCAAAGCGATACCAAAGTTGCGTCGTTCGAGATCAAACATCATTCACTTCTGGAGCGTGTCCGGCACGCCCTTCACAATAACCCGACGCTGGTCCCCGTGATCGTTATGGTGCTCAGTCTGGTTGCGTTTGGCCTGATTGCAGGCGGAAAATTCTTTTCGGCCTTCAACCTCAGCCTCATCCTGCAACAGGTGTCGATCATCGGCATTCTGGCGGCCGCGCAATCGCTGATCATCATCACCGCGGGGATCGACCTCTCGGTCGCGGCCATCATGGTCCTAATGTCCGTGGTCATGGGCAACCTGGCGGTGTTTGCCGGTGTGCCCTCTGGCTTCGCGATCATTGCGGGCCTCGCCGGTGGCGTTGGCGCGGGCATGATGAACGGCTGGCTCATCACCAAAATCAAACTGCCCCCGTTCATCACCACGCTTGGCACATGGTCGATCTTCTATGCGCTTCTCCTATGGCTCTCCGGCGCACAGTCGATCCGGGGTCAGGACATCGACGCCAATGCGCCCTTCCTGAAATTCTTTGGCGCGAGCTTCAATATCGGGGGCGCGCGGATCACACTCAGCGCTTTGTTGATGATCGTCGTCTTCGTCGTGCTCTGGTATATGCTCAACAAGACCGCCTGGGGCCGCCACGTCTATGCCATCGGCGATGACAAGGAAGCCGCCGACATGTCCGGCATCCGCACCGACCGCACCCTGATGTCGGTCTACGGCCTCTCCGGATTTGTCTGTGCGCTTGCGGGCTGGGCCTCTATCGGGCGCGTCGGGTCGATCTCTCCGCAGTCGTTCTATGAGGGCAACCTCGATTCTATCACGGCTGTGGTGATCGGTGGCATCTCCCTCTTTGGCGGGCGCGGGTCCATCATGGGCGCTCTGTTCGGCGCGCTGATCGTGGGCGTGTTCCGCTCCGGCCTCCGCCTCTCAGGCGTGGACGTGCTCTGGCAGGTCTTTGCCATCGGTTGGCTCATCATCATCGCGGTCGCTATCGACCAATGGATCAGAAGGGTTTCGGCATAATGGAAAACGTGACTCCTGTCGTACAGGCCCGCGGAATCGTGAAGCGCTATGGCCACGTGACCGCGATCGACCACTCCGACTTTGAACTCCGCCCGGGCGAAGTGCTCGCCGTCATCGGCGACAACGGGGCGGGCAAATCCTCCATCGTCAAGGCGATCTGCGGCGCGACCGTTCCGGACGCGGGCGAGATCCTGATTGAGGGCAAGCCGGTCAAGTTCAACTCGCCGATTGAGGCGCGGGACATGGGGATCGAGATCGTCTATCAGAACCTCGCCCTTTCCCCCGCCCTGTCGATTGCCGACAACATGTTCACGGGCCGCGAAATCCGAAAGCCCGGCTGGCAGGGCAAATTCCTGCGGATGCTCGACAAACCCGCGATGGAGAAATTCGCCCGCGACAAGCTGACCGAACTGGGCCTGATGACGGTCCAGTCGATCAAGCAACCGGTCGAAACCCTCTCCGGCGGCCAACGCCAAGGTGTGGCCGTGGCCCGCGCCGCCGCCTTTGCCACCAAGTTCATCATCATGGATGAGCCGACGGCGGCTCTGGGCGTCAAAGAAAGCCGGAGGGTGTTGGAACTCATTCAAGACGTGCGTGCTCGTGGCATCCCGATCATCCTGATCAGCCACAACATGCCGCATGTGTTCGAGGTTGCGGACCGCATCCACATTCACCGGCTGGGCAAACGGCTCTGCACCATCGACCCGAAGGACTATACCATGTCCGATGCCGTGGCCTTTATGACGGGCGCGAAAGAGCCGCCCTCTGAGGATGCTGCATGAGGTCTCCTGACGACATGGCCGAGGCGCTGCTGGACAAGGTTCTGGCGGCGCCTCGTGCAGGCACGCGCAGGTTGGTCGCCCTCGCCGGGTCACCGGCCTCTGGCAAAACCACGCTGTCCCACGTTCTCGCCGCGCGGCTGAGCGCGGCTGGGCATCCTGCGTTGGTGGTGCCGATGGATGGCTTTCATCTCGACAATCGCATTCTGATCGCCAAAGACCTCCTGCCGCGCAAAGGCGCGCCAGAGACGTTTGACGCCGAGGGGTTCCGCCGTCTGGTGGCGGCGCTCCCTGACGCGAAAACGGTCTACTACCCGCTCTTCGATCGGGAGCGCGACATCGCGATTGCCGGGGCGGGCGAGGTCACCGAGGACTGCGACACGGTGATTGTCGAGGGGAACTACCTCTTGTTCGATGCGCCCGTGTGGCGCGATCTCCGTGCGCTTTGGGATTATTCCATTCAACTCGACGTGCCTTTGCCCGTCTTGAGAGAGCGCCTGTTCGCGCGCTGGATCGCGCATGGGCTGACCCCGGAGGAGGCCACGGCCCGCGCCGAAGGAAACGACCTGCGCAACGCCAAACTGGTCGCCGCACAGTCTTTGCCCGCGGACATCACCCTCTCGGCGTGACCCTCACGTCGAGAGGACGCGCGTCAGACCAGCCCCTTCATGACCTCGGCCGCGATCTCGAACGAGCGAATGCGCGCGCCATGGTCGTGGATCATCCCCGTCACCATCAGCTCGTCGGGCTGGAACTGCTCGATCAGCATCGAGAGTTGCGCCTTGAGCGTCGCGGGTCCGCCCACGGCGGCACAGCTCAGCATGCGGTCCACCTGCGCGCGCACCGGGTATGGCATGTTCGCCACCGCTTCGAGGGAGGGTTTGGGCAATTTGCCCCGGTTGTTGGTCACGATATTGGCAAAGGCCTGAAGCTGCGAGGTCCGCAAGTAAGCGGCCTCGTCATCTGTCTCGGCGGCGCAAACGCTCGCCGCCATGACGGCATAGGGTTCGGCCAGAGTCTCCGACGGCTGGAAGGTGCCGCGATAGACATCCAGCGCCTCTTCCAACATATCCGGCGCGAAATGCGAAGCAAAAGCATAGGGCAGGCCGAAATGCGCAGCGAGCTGCGCGCCGTAGAGGCTCGACCCCAAAATCCACACCGGCACATGCGTGCCCATGCCCGGGATGGCTCGCACCGGCGCGCCCTCTGGCATGTCACCGAGATAGGTGATCAGTTCCTGCACATCATGCGGGAAGGTGTCGCCCTGTTGCATGTGACGGCGCAGCGCACGGGCGGTGGCCATATCTGTGCCCGGCGCGCGCCCGAGGCCGAGATCAATCCGCCCGTTGTGCATCAAAGACAGCGTGCCGAATTGCTCCGCGACCATCAGGGGCGCGTGGTTCGGCAACATGATGCCGCCTGCGCCAACGCGTATCGTCTTGGTCGCCGCCGCGATTTGACCGATCAGCACGGCGGTGGCGGAGCTGGCAACGCCAATCATGTTATGATGCTCGGCCACCCAATAGCGGTGATACCCGGCGCTTTCCGCCGCGACGGCCAGAGCGACAGAATTCGCCAGGGCCTCATCGACACCATGGCCATCGGCAACAGGGGCAAGATCGAGAAGCGAATAGCGTTTCATGGGGAATATCCTGACGTTTTTATTCGACGGCCATAGGTGTTGTGACAAACCTCAGCACGGGAGACAATCGCATGCCGGGTTTGCGAAAAGGCGCGAACCCTTGTTTTGGGAAGTCCTCACGCGACCCATCCGGACGTTTCCGGAGGATCGACATCCGCTTGAGCCCCTGCCCCGTCGCGGGCAGCTCAACCACCGTATTCCGGAGGCACAGGATCGCGTGCATCTCCGCTGTGGCGCGACACAAGGCTCTTCACCCGCGTCATCGGCTCGGCGTCTCAGACCGCAGGTGTCGATTCCCTCCGGCCTGCGAGGCCTCCATGGGGAACTTCAACCTCACGATGGGCCTGCCGGGATCGATGATGGCGAATGTTGAATGACAAAAGACCCTGCAGGAGGTGCGGTGCGCGGAAAACGCCTGCTCTCGCTGTCGGAATCGCAGAGGGGGTTTTCAGGGGCGGCTGTTCGCACAGACCCGGTGCAGCACGATTGGACTTCACGTCCGACCGAAATTCGGGGGACATCCAAAGCTCAATCTGACTAAAAAAGGGCGCGCGGTTGGGCGTGGCAGGAGGCCACGAAACCGCCAGCGCCACTCAAGCAAAGTTTCGCTGACACGCCTCTCACCTGCATCCTGATTGTTCGAACACCAACGGGCTGAACAGAAAAAAGGTGCCCTGCGCACAGCGCACCTTTTTATACTGGCCCAGGCGTCGACTTATCGCGCCTCGAACACGCTCTTTACAGTAACCTCCGCGCGCGTTTGCTCTCGCGTGTCTGCGCCCTCGCAAATCGGCCCGTAATCGCCCGGCTCACGGTGGAGAGCGAAGTTGAAGACATTCTCGCGCAGCTCTTTGCAGCGATCCAAGTCGATCTCCGCCGTTGCGATCTCGTCACCGAGCCCTTGGGTCATTGCGATGATCTCGCCTGTGGGCGCGATGATGCAGCTTCCGCCGATCAGATCGCACCCTTCCTCACGTCCGGCCTTGGCTGTGCCGACCACCCAGCACCCGTTGGCATAGGCCCCCGCCTGCATCGAGAGGTGATTGTGGAAGTCTTGAAGATGGTCGTGCTCTGGCGCCTGCGGGTAGTGAACTGGCGTATTGTAGCCCAACATGACGAGCTCCGCCCCGCGCAAGCCGAGCACCCGGAAGGTTTCGGGCCAGCGCCGGTCGTTACACAGGCACATGCCGAGCTTGCCGCCCATCGCATCATACACTTGAAAGCCCAAATTGCCGTGTTCGAAATAGCGCTTTTCAAGATGCTGGAAGGGGCGCCAGTCTTCCTGCTGAAAGTGGCCTGGCAAATGGATTTTGCGGTATTTCCCGACGATTTCGCCCGTCTCATCGACGATGATCGAGCAATTGTAACGATGCCGCACGCCCTCTTCGACAACCTCTTCGGCGTAGCCGAGGTAGAACCCCATGCCCAGCCGCTTGGCGGTATCGAACAGAGGCTTTGTCTCCGCGCTCGGCATTTCCGTTTCAAAAAAAGCGGCAAGCTCGACCTCGTCCTCGATCATCCAGCGCGGGAAAAACGTCGTCAACGCCAATTCAGGAAAGACGATGAGCTTCACACCGCGCACATGCGCCTGCTCCATCAAGGCAACCATGCGGGCCACAGCCGAAGCGCGGGATTCATTGCGTGCGATCGGACCGAGCTGCGCGGTGGCGACAATCAGTTTACGGCTCATGAGGAAACTCCTTGTGCTGTGGCGGGCTGTTGTCGGTCAGTGAGGCCCTGCTCTGGCCCGGCCTGCGCCAAGACGACCTTGGCCAGAAGGGCGACCCCTTTGGCGATCTGATCCTGCGCGGTATACTCGTTGATATTGTGACTGATGCCATCCCTCGACGGCACGAAGATCATCGCGGAGGGGCAATGTGGGGCGAACATCTGTGCGTCATGGCCCGCGCCCGACGGCATCCTGCGGGACGTAAAACCAAGCTCTGCTGCGCCCTTCCCGATGCGTTCCACCAGATCAGGATCGAAGACGACCGGCTCGAAACGTGCAAGGCGTTGACGTCGGATGGTACAGCCTTCCGCCGCGGCCAGCGCCTCAGCCTTGGCGAACAAACGCGCTTCGGCTTTTTGCAACACCTCCTCAGATGTGTTGCGCAGATCGACCGTCAAACGGGCTTCTTCGGGCACGACGTTCACGAGATCCGGCACAAAATGCATGTGCCCCACGGTGGCAACTTGTGGCGCACCAAACTCAAGAGCGATGGCGCGCGCTTCAAGTGCGATCCCCGCAGCCACGACACCCGCGTCGTGGCGCATCGGCATTGGTGTTGTTCCTGCGTGGCAGGCTTGACCGGAGATCGTGAATTCTGACCACGAAATGCCCTGCACCCCCGTGACAACGCCAATGTCGAGGGCTTCGGCCTCAAGGACCGGCCCCTGCTCTATATGGAGTTCGAGATAGGCTGAGGGTTTGAGCGCACCGACGGGCTCATCGCCCCGTGCGTCGATCGCGTCCAGTGCCTCGGCAACACTCATGCCATCGATCCCGACAGTCGCCAGCATTTCGGCAAGATCAAGTTCGCCCTGCGCCACGCCCGAGCCCATCATATCCGGCTGAAAGCGCGCGCCCTCCTCGTTGGTAAAGAAAGCGACAGCGACAGGGCGTCCGGTCTGAACACCTGCGTGGATCAGGCTTTCGATCACTTCGAGCCCCCCGAGCACGCCGAGGATGCCATCGTAGAGACCGCCGGTGCCAACGGTGTCGATATGAGATCCCATCACGACGGGATGCTCCGTGCTCCCGTGCCGGTTCGGACGAATGGCCCATGTATTGCCGATCACGTCGGTATGAACCTCCAGTCCGAGCGCCCGAAACCAGCCCGTGACAAGCGCACGACCGGCCTTGTCTTCCTCACTCAGCGCGAGACGTTTACAGCCGCCATTCGGGAGAGCGCCGATTTTCCCGAGTTCGAAAATCCGCGCCATGAGGCGGTCGATGTTGATTGCGACACTCATGCCATGACATCTCCACGAACGTCGGCGGCCGTGCGCCCGACGAGCTCCGCATAGAGTTCGGGATCGCTGTCGCCCTCTGACCCGAAGACAAGCACACGGCTGTCCGCGCCGAGGCCGACCGCCTGCGCCGCCTCGGGATGTGCCGCAATCGCGAGACAGGCCGCGAGACCTGCAACTGCGGACTCGCCGGCGACAATCGCCGGATCGCTTCCGGATGGGGACGCAAGCATCCTCATCACGCTGACCGCGTCCGCGTCCGCCACGGACACCGCCGCACAGGCAAGCGACTTCAACACATCCCACGCCAAGAGAGAAATTTCGCCACAGGCCAAGCCCGCCATCAAAGTATCGAGATCGCCCTCGACCGCCGTCGGAGTGCCGTTGCGCAGTGTTTCAAGCCAACATGCGGATTTGTCAGGGTCGGCAAGAAGTATTTTCGGAGCCTTCTCCGCGCCGTAGCGTCGACGCAACTGCGCAGCAACGGCTGCCGCGGCTCCACCGACACCAGTCTGCAAGAAGACGTGGGTCGGAGGCTCAAGACCGCCATCGGCAAGCTGATCAGCCGCCTCGGCAGCCATGATCTCATAGCCTTGCATCACATTTTTCGGGATTTCCGTGTAGCCCTCATAGGACGTGTCGGAAACCACGAACCAGCCTTCTTCACGCGCCACTTGGTCCGCTTCGCGCACGCTGTCGTCGTAATTTCCAGCAGTGCGACGGACCTCGGCCCCAAAGCCCTCAATCGCAGTCTTGCGCCCCTCGGAAACAGTCGCATGAATGAAAATCACGCATTTGCAGCCAAAGGTCTGCGCGCCCCACGCAACAGACCGGCCGTGGTTGCCATCCGTTGCACAGCAGACGGTGATCTCAGACAGAATATCTTTGTAGGTACCATCCAGGATTTCTTGAACGCTCGGCTCCGGCGCTCCGGTTCGGGCGGAGATTTCCGACATGATGAGCCGAAGCACCGCATAGGCGCCCCCGAGCGCTTTGAAGCTTCCGAGGCCGAAACGTCCACCTTCGTCCTTGTAGTGAAGGCTTGCCAAACCAGCGCCTTTGGCCACCTCAGTCAGGGCCAAAAGCGGTGTGGGCGCATAACCGGGCCATGCCGCAATGGTCTCTCGCGCCGTCACAAAGTTTGCATCGTTAAGAACTGCGGCCTGTTCAGCTGTGTAATCCACGTCCGGCGCATAGTGACGGTTGAACACAAGTTCGGAGACAGAGCTATTGCCAAGCGCATTGGTGAATTTGATCGTATCAGTCATAGGGGTGTCCAAAGAAAATTGAGTTAGGCTTTTGAGCCGGAGCGCCGTCGGATGGCTTCGGCCAGAACGACAAGCGCGATGTTCCCGAACACGATCAACACAGCGAGCGCGTTCAGACTTGGGGAGAGGTTGAACCGGAAATCCGAGGCCACGAGGACGGAAAGCGGTTGTTCGCGACCACTGAGGAAGGCCGTGAGCACATATTCCGAAGAGGACAGCACAAAAGCGATGACCCAAGAGGCCAATAGCCCGTTGCCCATGAGTGGCAAAACCACGCGGCGAAAGCTCGACCATCCAGACGCCCCGAGATCGGCAGCCGCCTCGATCAGCCTGCCGTCGAGCCGGATCAGCACAGAGGCGATGATCAGCGTGGAGAACGGCAGGATAATGATCGACTGACCCGCGATCACGGTCCACAGCGAACGGTCGACACTCACCTCTTTGAACAAGATGAGCTGCGCCACAGCGAGGATCAAACGCGGGACAAGGAACGGCAACAGCAGCGCGGCCGCGAACAGACCCCGCCACCGGACCGGATAGAACACCAGCGCGAGGGCGGCTGAGGCCCCGAACAGCGTCGACAAGATCGCCACAGGAAAAGCGACGAAAAGCGTCGTCAGGAACCCGCCGCCCAAACGCGCGTCCGACAGGATGTCGGCGTACCAGGCAGAGGTCAGCCCGCGGATCGGAAATGCCATGACATCCGCTTCATTCACAGAGAAGAGAAGGATCATCGCAATCGGCAGGTACATGAACCCGAAAACCAGATAGACCCAGAAGGTTGCAGCACGCGTCATCACACATCCTCCGCCACGAGGCTGGAGCGGCGAATGGCCAAAGCGCCAAGGCCGAAACAGACCATCAGGATCGAGAGCATGGTCCAGGCGATCGCCGATCCGAGCGGCCAGTCGAATGCCGTCCCGAAAAGATCGTTGATCGCCGAAATGATCGTGATGCCGGAGGCTCCGCCCAAGAGCTGAGGCGTGAGATAGTCGCTTGCGACCATGACAAACACCATAAGCCCACCCGCAACGAGACCCGGCAGCGTCAGAGGCAGGCTCACCCGCAAGAACCGCGCAGGCGCAGGCGCCCCGAGATCGGCAGCGGCTTCGAGCCATGTGTCATCAAGACTTTCGAAAGCGAGCCACAGCCCGATCACCATGAACGGCAGATAGTTGTAAGTCAGTGCGATATGCGTGGCCAAAGGGCTGAACAACAGACCCGAAAGCGGTTCATCAATCACCCCGAGCCACATCAGGCTGCGGTTGATCGCGCCCTCTGCACCGAGAAGAACACGCCACGCGAAAATCCGGATCAGATCGCCCGAATACAGCGGGACAAGCAGCAATGTCAGTAGCGTCGATTTCGCCGCGTGGACACGTTTGGCGATGAACCACGCGACGGGATACGCGATGACCGCCGTAAGCGCGACCACGAGCATAGCGGAACCAAAGGCCCGCGCGATCAGGCTTCGATAGGTTTCAGAGCCCGCGATTTTAGCATAGTTGGCCAGCGTCAGATCGTGAGAGATGGTCACGAAATCGACCTGAAAGAAGGAATAGGCCAAGAGGATCAAGAGAGGCGCGCAACATAACGCGATCAGCGCGGCGACCACGGGCAGCGCCAACCAATCCCCGACAGATAGGATCGAGCGCCGCATCAGGCCGCTCCCGTCTCTGAGGGCGTACCGGCACGCGGATCGGCAGCGGCGGCCCAGACTTTAGAGGTGTCGAACGCCAAGGTGACGTCATCGCCAACCGCCGGCGGCGTATCTCGATGGAGAACCTGCACAATCTGATCCCCGCAGTCGCATTCCAACAGCCAATCGGAGCCACGGTATACCTGATGGACCACGCGGGCTTTCAGGATGGCTTTGCCTTCCGGCTCTGCTTGTACGACGGACACCTGTTCCGGACGCAAACACAGCACAGCCTTGTCCCCAATGTTCAAAGTTGGCACACCCGGCACGGTGAAAGTCCCGAAAGCGGACTTCAACACGACATTGGCCTCTTCGCGTCCTGTCACATCGGCAGAAATACAGGCTGAGCCCCCAATAAAATCAGCGACATAAGCGGTCTCGGGCTTGGCATAGATGGCCTCTGGCGTACCCTGTTGTTCGATGAGCCCGTCGCGCATGACGATAATCTGATCGGACAGTGCAAAGGCCTCTTCCTGATCGTGGGTCACATGCAAAAAGGTCATCCCCAGACGACGTTGCAAGTCTTTTAGCTCGATCTGCATGTCCTTGCGCATCCGGCGATCCAGAGCAGAAAGCGGCTCATCCAAAAGCAAAAGGCGGGGCTCATTCACGATGGCGCGCGCCAGAGCAACGCGCTGCTGTTGGCCGCCGGACAACTGACGGGGACGACGGTCGGCCATGGCCTCCATCTGAACAGTTTTCAGCGCGTCCATCGCGAGGACTTTGATCCGGGACTTCGCCACGTCGCGATAGCTCAGGCCGAAGGCAACGTTTTCCAGCACGGACAGATGCGGAAACAGCGCATAGTTTTGGAAAACGGTGTTGATCGGACGCTGGTTGGCAGCCGTTTCGTCGAGACGATTACCATCAAGAGCCAGAGCGCCGGAGCTAACGCTCTCGAACCCGCCAATCATGCGCAGGATCGAGGTTTTGCCGCAACCGGACGGCCCGAGAAGAGTCACGTAGCTGTTCTCTGAGAGGGCAAAATCAACGCCACGCACCGCCTGAACCGTGCCGTAGGTCTTGTTTAGCTTGAAAGCTTCGAGAAGCGGGCGCGCAGAGCGCCCGCCTCCGTCCGGCTTTCGCGAGGAACGCGATGTCATTAGCTGGCTTTCACTTCATTCCACAGGGCAACCCACTCGTTGTAACGCGGCGGATTCTGCTTCCAGACGAAGTTGTCCATCACAGAGAGATCTTTGATGAAGATTTTGTCTTGCTCTTCTTCGGTCAGAAGATCGCGTGCTGCAGAGGTCGATTGTGCGTAAGGGCCACCGACCGCGAGCATTTTGCCGTAGTCCTCGCCGAGCAAGTAGTTCACCAACTCGAACGTGGCATCCAGGCGCGCGCCAGAGACGCCTTTTGGGACAGCGATGGTGTCGCACCAACCGATCACACCCTGTTTCGGCTTGGCCATGCCCATCTCGATACCTTTCGCTTTCAGGTCGTAATACGGCGGCACCCAGGAGAACGCACAGACCACCTCGCCTGTCGCGAACAGGTTGGTCAGATCGCCGATAGAGTTCCAATACGTCCGAAGCTTGCTCTTCTGGATCATCAGGACCTTTTTGATTTCGGCGAGTTGCTTGTCATCCATATGGAACATTTCGTCCTCGGGAATACCGAGATACATCGCCGCGATCATGATGCCTTCGAGGGCATAGTCGCGCATCGCAAGCTTGCCGTTATACGCATCCCCCTCAAAGAAAACGGACCAATCCGGCTCTTCGTCCATCAGATCGGCACGGTAAACAATCGGGTTGATCCCCCAGTAGAACGGGATGCCGTAGGTCTCGCCATCGGTTTTGCCGAGCGACGTTGCTTTGAACGTGTCGTAGAGCAGTGCGGCATTCGGCACTTTGTCGAAATCGATTGGCTGGAGCAGATCGGATGCTGTGTAGTACTCGACTTTGTCGAGGCCCGGCGTGATCAGGTCGACCGAGGAGGCGCCCCCGGCGCGCAACTTGGCGAATTGCTCATCGTCGGTTCCGATAAAGGTCTTCGTGATCGAAATATCGCGGCTATCGAGGAAGGGCGCGAGGTAGTCATCCTTGGCGAGGTTTTCCCAGGTCATCCAAAGAATGTCAGTGCTGGCAATGGCACGGGAAGCCGGGCCGAGCGCGCCGAGCGCGGTCCCCGCCATGGCGGATTTGATGAAGTCTCTGCGAAGCATTTGGAATCCTTTCGAACATGGAAGAAGGAGGAGCGTGATCTCTTCCGAGTCCTATCCATGAAATTATGCTTTCACAAAAAGAATTTTCTGAAATACTTATTTCATAGCAAAATTCGCTGAATTTCTGCGCCTATTGATCAGAGCTTGACGGAAAATCAGGCAGTCCGCGCACAGAAACTGCAGGACTCAGGTCATCAACGCGCTCATGCAGGCGCTCGATTCCAGCGAGCCTTTCTTTCAAAGCCGCCCCCTTTATCGCAACCAGCCGCGCACAGAGATGGTTGATCAGACTGATCGGCACGACCATGCTGTCGAAAATACCCGCCCCTTTGTGCTGACACCGCAACGCAACCGTGGCATCTGCGCCAGTTTCTCCAAGCGTCGGATCACTGATCATTATGACGGGGGCCCCTGCTTCCCGCGCAATTGTCACGATCCCGCCGAGAACTCGCGGCCGCCGCCGCATCGCCATGACCAAAACGACATCATCGGACCGAAGGCTGGCCAAGTCTTCCCCCAAGGACGCCCCCGCATCGCGCGGCAGCAGATGGACGTCTGACGAGAAATTCAAAAGCAGCATGTGAGCGTATTGCGCCAAAGCGCGCGAGTTGCGGTATCCGACGATCCAGATGCGACGCGCCTGCGCGAGATAGCCGACGGCCTCCTCAATCTGGGAGACATCAATCGTTTCCAGGGTTCGCGACAGGTTCTCACTGTCCTGCGCCACATGGTGATGGAAATCTCCCTCCTGCTGAGGCGTATCCTGAAGATGCTCGAACGGGGATCCCCATCCGGCTTTGCGCCGTGAATGGAGGCGTGCTTCGTTATAAGTGCTATATCCCAACCGGCGAAAAAACCGCGCAGCGGTTGCCGCAGAGACCCCCGCTGTGTCAGCGAGCTCCGCGGCCGTGTAACTCGACAAGGAGCTCTGCGCCCTCAAGACAACCTCGGCCAGTTGCTTTTCGCGCGGGGTCAGCTTCGCGTAGGCATTCATGATCCTTTCGTCGATCTGCATGTCTTCGTGATGTTCTTTATCCAAGACACCCGCTCCTTTTTATCTTTTCCGTCCCGCACGGCGGCATCGCGCCGTACACCCTAGACCTATCATAACGCCACTTTCTGCGGCTTCATCGAGTAGCACGTCTGAAAAATCCCATCACAATGAACCTTTGGCGAAATTTTTGGACGCATCGCGCTTTGATTTGTCTCTTTTGATACCATCACTTGCGGCACGAAATACAGACCGTCAGCAGGTGTCAGACAAATTCGAACTCGCCTCTAGACAGACAGCTCTGCCGCTCCGGAGACCGCGCCACTCTGAGAGAACGGCGGCGCGGTTTAGGTTGAAATGCGGTCTTGAGGTGAGCTGCGCTCCGAGTTGCGCAGGTTGTAGATGGTGTGTGGCGTCAGCGCCAATGGGGCAGTTTAGGGCGATTTGAGAAGAGAGGATCTCCGGCGGGCCAAACTTGTAGATGGCCTCGTTCAGTGCCTCAAACCCCACCGACGCAAATAGCCGACTGAGCCAGACAGGAAATCCGCGCATCGTTCATGGAAATCCAGCGTCTCAGACCCGGACACAGCTTTGAAACCGACGGAAAAGTCGGAGGACATCAAAGCCAAAACCGTATGGGAATTTGAGACCCAGGTTGGGTGGCGGAGACGAAGGGATTCGAACCCTCGAGACAGTTTCCCGCCTACTCCCTTAGCAGGGGAGCGCCTTCGACCACTCGGCCACGTCTCCGTCGACCCGTGTAATGGAGCGCCAAGTCGGGAGCAAGGCCAAATCTGTCTCTCGGAACGCTGTTTTTGCGCCGATCCGGGCCGCTATTCTTAAAAACCTGTTACCTTCGCGTCACCCAAGTGAGACATCCCCCGCCTATCAGTCCCGCAACGCATGGAAATCGGGGGATTTGACCATGACCGAGATTCGCCCTTTGGCCTTTGTTCTGGGCTGTTTGTATGAGCCGTCGCAAAACGGCATCCGCGCCACGTTACAGCGCATTTTCCGCCGCTGAGGCCTTTTTGCCGCCATTGTTTTCTGTCTCTATTGTCGAAACGACGAGGAGGCAGAGAGAGCCATGGAGGCAACCCAATCATTTGTGCTGGAACAGTGTCTCGCGACGATGCGGGCGGCGCATGAGGCCGCGCGGCTTGTGCCGCTGGATCTCCGTCTCGATCGTCTCGCCCGGCTTGAGACCGCGCTCTTGGCTGCGGAACCCGCGCTGATCGCGGCAGCGGAAGAGGATTTCTCCCACCGCCACCCGGTCGAAACCCGGCTGGTCGATATCGACACCACGCTCGCCGAATTGAAACTCGCGCAAAAGCGGCTCAAACGCTGGATGGCGCCCCGCAGGCAACCCGTCTCCCTCGCCTTCCGCCCAGCGCGCGCCGAGCTTCGCCCCAAACCTCTGGGCGTGGTCGGGATCATTTCGCCGTGGAACTACCCGATGCTCCTCGCGCTCTCGCCTCTGGTCGCGGCGCTCGCGGCGGGCAACCGGGCGATGCTCAAACCCTCGGAACTCACCCCGCGCGTCTCTGACGTGCTCAAAGACATGCTGCATGAGACCTTTGCCGAGGATGAGGTCCGCGTCATCACCGGCGGGCCGGACGTGGCCGCGGCCTTCTCCGCCCTGCCCTTTGATCACCTGTTCTTCACCGGCTCCACGCAGGTCGGGCAAAAGGTCTACGCCGCCGCCGCGCGCACTCTCACCCCCGTCACGCTCTAACTCGGCGGCAAATCCCCCGCGCTGATCCTGCCCTCCGCCGATCTCGACCGCGCCGGACGCCGCATCGCCTGGGGCAAGGGCGTCAACGCGGGCCAGACCTGTGTCGCGCCCGACTACGTTCTGGTGCCGCGCAAAAAGTTGGAGATGATGTCCGACGCCCTCATCGGCGGCTTTATGAAACTCTACCCCAAAGGCGCACAAAGCCCCGATTACACCGCGATGATTTCTGAGCGCCACCTGCGCCGTCAGGCCGAGATGCTCAACGAGGCGGAGGCGCACGGCTGTCGCATCTTCACAGTAGAGGGCGGCACCACAGGCCGAAAATTCCCGCACGCTCTCGTCCTCGATCCGCCGCCAGAGCTGCGCCTTATGCAGGAGGAAATCTTTGGCCCGATCCTGCCGCTCGTGCCCTATGACACGGTCGAGGGCGCGCTCGACTTCATCGCCATGGGCGACCACCCGCTCGCCACCTATATCTTTGGCGAAGATAAAGACGAGATCGACCACGCCCTGTCCCAAAGCCTCGCGGGCGGCATCTGTGTCAACGATGTCGTGGTCCACGCCGGGATGACCACGCTGCCCTTCGGCGGTGTCGGCAAATCCGGCATCGGCGCGTATCACGGCCAAACCGGGTTTGATCGTTTTTCCCACCTCGAACCCGTCCTGCACCAAGCCAAACGCAACGGCATGTCGCTGGCTGAGCCGCCCTATAAGGGGCTTAAGGTCAAGGTGCTCAAAGCGGCGCGGAAAATCCTGTAATATAACCGTCATTCAAAGATAATCGAGGCTTAACAAGCGCGTTACGGTTCTGTCAAATCTCGGTCATCTTCGATCTGTCTAAGGGCGCCACGTCTCCCCCCCAAAAGACAGGATCTAAAATGACGCACCCTTTCCTCCCCACCCTCTCCCTGCTCGCCGCGCTCGGCCTTTCCACGGCTGCCGTCGCCCAGGACGCCTACCCGGCGACGCTCAAATCCCACGCCGAGCTCTCCGCCCATAGCTTTGTGACCGCACCCGAGGGGGCCTCGCCCTATTATAATGTCTCCGGTCGCTTCACCAAAGGCGCACGCAACGAGACGCTCTATGGCAATCACCAAGAGGCGTCCGGTCTGGCCCTCCCCTTCCCCGGCCAACCGCTTCAGGGCTTTTCCGGCATCCGCTCCTTGGGCGATGACCGCTTCCTCGTCTTGACCGACAACGGCTTTGGCGCGAAAGCCAACTCTTCCGACGTGGTCCTGATGTTCAACATCGTCAAAGTCGACTGGGACAACGGTCGCGTCGCGATTGAAAAAACCGTTCAACTGTCGGACCCGGACCACAAAGTCCCCTTCCCGATCATGAACGAAGCCACCGAGGCCCGCACCCTCACCGGCGCGGATTTCGACATCGAATCCATTCAGCCGGTCGGCGAAAATTTCTGGATCGGCGATGAATTCGGTCCGTGGATCATCGAAGTGAACGCCGAAGGCGCGGTGCTCCGCGTGCTGGCAACCGATCCGGGCGGTGAGTTGATCCAATCCCCGGACAACTTCTTTGTCGCAACCCCGAACCCCGGTTCCGCCCTGCCGGACACCGTCCTGTCCTACCGCTCCGGCGGCTATGAGGGCATGGCGATTTCCGAGGATCAGAAAACCCTCTACCCGCTCCTCGAAAAGCCGGTCTATGACCCGGAAACCGGCGGCAAGAAACACGTGAGCGGCAAACCCGTCCTCTCCATGTTCGAACTCTCCCCAGAGACCGGCGAATGGGGTGACATGGTGCGCTACTACCCGCTCGAAGACGAAAACCACGCCATCGGGGATTTCAACCTGATCGAAGGCACCCGTGGCCTGATCATCGAGCGCGACAGCGGCCAAGGCGATCCGCGCGAAGGCTGGGCCGAAAATCCGGCGCTGTTCAAACGCATCTACCTCGTCGACCTCACCCGCATGGACGACAACAACGTGCTGGAGAAAATCGCCTATATCGACCTGATGGACATCCAAGACCCCGAAGGCATCGCGCCCCGTGGCACCATCGACGGCGTGTTCTCTTTCCCGTTTGTGACCATCGAAGACGTCGACCGCGTCGATGAAACCACCATCGTCGTCGCCAATGACAACAACTACCCCTTCTCCGTCGGCCGCCAACACGGCCGCGCCGATGACAACGAAATGATCCTTCTGGACGTCGCCGATTTCCTGAACGCGGAGTAAACGCCGCTCATGTGCCAATACAAAGGGCGACCCCTCAGGGCCGCCCTTTTCTATCCTTGGGCCGACGGGGACATCGCGAATGTCCGTCGCGATGCCTGTTTAGAGCCCAAAGTGGCCACCCGATACGAGAGATTTTCAGGCGAGGCTCTGATTTCCAACAGAGCCGTGTTATGGATATTCAGAGAGGAATGTCCAAAATGCCAGAGCTTCAAGTAGAACTGCCTCGCTATCGCTGGGTCATTGTCTCGGCCTCCGCACTGATTCTCGCACTTGCTCTGGGCTCGATCGTCAACGGCATGTCAGCCTATGTTGTGCCGCTCGAAGAGTTACACGGCTGGAAACGCTCGGAAGTGTCACTGATCAATGTTTCCGGGATTATGGGGCTCGCGTTCGGAGGCCTCCTGATGGGGAGCATCGCAGACCGCTTTGGTACCCGACGCGTTGTCTTCTTCGGGAGTACCGTAATGGGTATCTCCTATCTAACCGCGTCTCTGGCGGATGAACTCTGGCAATATTATTCACTGATGTTCATTGCCGGTTTTTTTGGTGCCGCCGGTATATTCGCGCCAATCATGTCACTTGTAGGAAAGTGGTTCCCGATCGGTGCGGGCCTCGCGATCGGCATCGCATCTGCCGGGCAGGCCCTTGGCCAAGGTTTCGTGCCATTCGGCTCGGCAATCCTGATTAAGGGATTGGGCGTTTCCGGGGCGCTTGCGGTCACCGGGGGGCTCATGCTGATCATGCTGCTCCCTCTCGCTGCAGTGTTGCGACCCGTGGCTCTCGCGAACTTACGAGGAGATAGCGCAGGCGGTCAGAAGACGTATCCCCCGTTTCGCCTCGTCGTGCCGATGATGTGCCTTGCAATATTACTCTGCTGTACGTGTATGTCGGTGCCTCTCATGCACCTCGTGCCATACATCCAGGGGCGAGGATACTCGGCTGATCAAGCTGGTGGGGTCATCTTCCTAATGCTTATGGTGGGCATTCTCGGGCGCGTCGCCTTTGGCAAGCTGGCTGATCTGATCGGGGCCATCCCCGCTTACATGATGGCGACCGCGTGGATGACGCTGCTGATCTATGGCTTTATCCTCATAGACGACTTGTCCACATTTTACCTTTACGCCCCGATCTATGGCTTCGGCTATGCAGGGGTTATGACGGGTGTGCTCGCGACTGTCGCCGCCCATACGCCCCCAGATCGTCGCGGCCTCGCGATGGGAATCGTTACCATGTTCGGCTGGCTTGGCCACGCCAATGGCGGTTTTCTCGGCGGCTACCTTTACGACATGACCGGAGGATATGCGGCCGCCTATGGTCTTGCGGCTTTGGCTGGGGCGCTCAACTTGGTGGTTGTAGGGGTACTCTTCTGGAAAATTCACGGACCAGACGTCGCAAACCCAGCAGCGGCCTAGTGTGAACGGCGCGGCTCTCCGCTTTGACTCCACAAAAAAAGGCGGCCCCTTCGGACCGCCCTTTCCAAACCCAACCGGCGTTCACCAGCTCACGTATTGAACAAGAAGTGCATCACATCGCCGTCTTGCACGATGTAGCCCTTGCCTTCCGCGCGCATTTTGCCGGCTTCTTTCGCGCCGCCTTCGCCGTTGCAGGCGATGTAGTCGTCGTAGGCGATGGTTTCGGCGCGGATGAAGCCGCGTTCAAAGTCGCCGTGGATGACACCCGCAGCCTGAGGGGCGGCGGTGCCTTTGCGGATGGTCCAGGCGCGGGCCTCTTTCGGGCCGACGGTGAAATAGGTCTCAAGGTGCAAAAGCTCGTAGCCCGCCCGGATCAGACGGTCGAGACCGGCCTCATGCAGGCCCAGTTCTTCGAGGAACATCTCGGCTTCGTCGCCATCGAGCTGAGAGATTTCTTCCTCGATCTTGGCGGAGATCACCACGGTGCCTGCGCCCTGCTCTTCGGCCATTTTTGCGACGGCGTCCGAGTAGCTGTTGCCCTTGGCGGCGTTCTCTTCCTCGACGTTGCACACATAGAGGATCGGCTTTTGCGTCAGGAGTTGCAGCATATTCCACTGCTTGCGCTCTTCTTCCGTGATCTCGACGGAGCGGGCCGGTTTGTCGGCCTCAAGAGCGGCCTGCGCACGGGCGAGGAGATCGTCCTGGAGCTTCGCTTCCTTGTCGTTGCCCTTGAGCTTGCGCACAAGGTTGGCGCGGCGTTTGGCGATGCTTTCCAGATCTGCGAGCATGAGCTCCATCTCGATCACCTGCGCATCGTCCACCGGGTCCACACGGCCCTCGACGTGGGTCACATCGCCGTCCTCGAAACAGCGCACGACATGGGCGATGGCGTCGCATTCGCGGATGTTCGCGAGGAACTGGTTGCCGAGGCCCTCGCCCTTGGACGCGCCTTTCACGAGGCCCGCGATGTCCACAAACGACATGCGCGTCGGGATGATCTGTTTCGAGCCTGCGATCTCCGCCAGCTTGTCGAGACGCGGGTCCGGCACCGCCACATCGCCCACGTTGGGCTCGATGGTGCAGAACGGAAAGTTCGCCGCCTGCGCCGCGGCGGTTTTGGTCAGCGCATTGAAAAGAGTCGACTTGCCCACATTCGGCAGACCGACGATGCCCATCTTGAAGCCCATAGCGGCCTCCTTTGTCCGAAATTCCAAGGCTGTCTAAGGCCCAACGGGGGTTCGCGCAAGCCGCGCTTTGCGGGAATCGTGCGACAGGCGTATCCTGAGGGCCATAAACGACATGAAAGTGGGGAGGCTGTCATGATCACACCGTATTTGCATTTCGAGGGCCATTGCGAAGAGGCGATGCAGGCCTATCGCCAAATCCTCGGCGGCGATCTCGATCTCATGCGCTACAAAGAGATGCCTGACGCGCCAGAGGGCTACGCCCATTCCGAGGCGATCATGCATTCCGCGCTCATGTCGCCCTATGGCGATCTCATGGCCTCGGACTACCCGCCCCATGTCGGGTCCAAACCGCAATCCTCGGTCTCTGTCACCGTCTCCACCGACACCGTGGCCGACGGGCGGCGCATCTATGCCGCGCTGGTCGAGGGCGGCACACCCACGATGGAATATGGCACCACCTTCTTTTCGCCGGGCTTCGGCACCTGTGTGGACCAGTTCGGCACCAGTTGGATCATCATGACAACGCCTGTAAAGCCCGGTTGACCGCTCTGCCCCCTTGCTCTTGCCCTGCATTTGTTGCACTCCCTTTTGCGCAAGCTATTGGAGTGCCGCCAGATGACCCGTATCGACGCCAAATTCGCCGAATTGAACGCCGCAGGTAAAAAAGCCTTCGTGGCCTATGTCATGGCGGGCGACCCGGATGAGGAAAAATCTCTGGAGATCGTCAAGGCGCTCCCTGCCGCCGGTGTGGACATCATCGAGTTGGGCCTGCCCTTTACCGACCCGATGGCCGATGGTCCGACCATCCAATTGGCCGGTCAGCGCGCCCTCGATCACGGCATGACGCTCAACAAGACCCTCGCGATGGCCGCCGAATTCCGCAAGACCGACGACACCACCCCGATCGTGCTCATGGGCTATTACAACCCGATCTATTCCCACGGCGTCGATCAATTCCTTGACGATGCGATCAAAGCCGGGATCGACGGTCTGATCATCGTCGACCTGCCGCCCGAAGAGGACGAGGAACTCTGCATCCCGGCGCAAAAAGCCGGTCTGAACTTCATCCGCCTCGCGACGCCCACGACCGATGACAAACGCCTGCCCAAGGTTTTGGAGAACACCTCCGGCTTTGTCTATTACGTCTCGATTACTGGCATCACCGGCGCCGCCGCCGCCTCTGGTGCCGATGTCGCCCCGGAAGTGGCACGGATCAAGTCCAAGACCGACCTGCCGGTCATCGTGGGCTTTGGCGTGCGCACCCCGGAGAAGGCGCAAGAAATCGCAGGCGTCGCAGACGGCACCGTCGTGGGCTCCGCCATCGTCAGCGAGATTGCGTCAGGCAAATCGGTCGAAGAGATCGCGGCTTATGTGAAATCCTTGGCGGATGGCGCACACCGCGCCTGATTGTCGGCGTGATGTGGGCGACTTGAACCGCCGCGAAAAGGCTAAAGTCAGCTATGCGGGATGGAGCTGCTCTTGACTGCTTGATGCCAAAGATTTTAGCTAACTGAATGACTAATTTGAAGATTGGCCAAGTTTGGGTTTGTGGTGCTTTTGGCGCATCGCCACCATTGATGTGCATAATTGGGAGATTGGACCAGTTTTCAGATTTGGAGGACGGGCCAAGAATTGTATCCATTTGTGTTACACCTCATCCGCAAGCCCAGAAGGCTGGATGGCAAATTGTTTCGCATATGCCTGTATTTGAAGAAGCATTTCAGATGAGCGAGTTGACGCTTGCAAAAGAAGGCGTCTCTCTCGGTTCGGATTTCGACAGTGGATATTCCCAGTGGCGTTCTGCCTTTCAAGATGGAAAAGCCGGAGCCTTTTCTATCAAAATCAGCGAGGCTTATGCTGGCATAGTTTCTGTCAAAAGGGAGCACTAGTCTCCGCCGGATCGGTCATCTGTATCATTTATGCGTGTGCAATTGGACCCAAAGCGGACACTCACCACGTTGCCCCCTCGCTTGCCGTCAAACAGTCTCCAGCCGAAACTTCAAAAACCGATTGCCCTCATACATCATCTCGCCGACCTGTTCCGCGCCTAGGCGGCGGCGGGCGTCTTGGAAAAAAGGGCAAGGCGCAGAACGATCCGACGGACCTGTCTCGCACATCTCGAAATACCAAACTCAGCGCACTGACGACGACCACCGCGCCTAATCTGCTTGGCCACTCACCCCTGACGCATATATTTACGCCGTGCCTCTTCCTCGATGGCGCGGCGCATTTCTATGTCGGCCAGCTCTTTCAACAAAGCCTTGCGCTCCGCCTCGTCCGTCACCTCGGCAATGCGTTTGCGGAGCGCCTCCGCGGCTTTCTTGAGTTGGAACTCTCGGGGCAGCACACCTTCGTCTGCCATGATCCGCATACCAACGCCTTCGGCCCCGGTATCCGGCCCCACGGCAAGCGGTTTGCCCGCGCCCTTCAAATCGTCGAATTGACCTTCCAATTCGGCTTTGCGGATTTGATGTTCGGCAAGTTTGTCAAAGCGCATGATGACCTCGCTTTCTGTGTCAAAACTCTAGTCCTTCGCCTTCACCGAAAACAGGTTTTTCTTGCCCCACCCCCTGAATCGCCCTAAGTGGCGCCCCAATGCCCATCCCTAACGTCAGCCGGGGGACATGTGATGATCCAGACGCCGTATTACCTCATCGACAAGGCACGGTTATTGCCCAACATGGAAAAGATCGCTTGGCTGCGGGAAAACTCCGGGGCCAAGGCTTTGCTCGCGCTCAAGTGTTTCTCCACCTGGCCCGTGTTCGATTTCATGCGCGACTATATGGACGGGACCACGTCGTCGTCCTTGTTCGAGCTAAAGCTCGGTCACGACAAGTTCGGCAAGGAAACCCATGCCTATTCCGTGGGGTGGGCCGATCATGAGATCGACGAGGCCGTCGCCAACGCCGACAAGATCATCTTTAACTCTCTGGGTCAGCTTGATCGTTTTGCCGCCAAGGCGGCGAACATCCCGACCGGTCTGCGCCTCAACCCGCGATTCTCGACCTCGGGCTTTGACCTCGCCGACCCGGCCCGGCCCTTTTCGCGTCTCGGCGAATGGGATTTGGAGCGCCTAGAAACCGCGCTCGACCGCATCAACGGGGTGATGATCCACTACAACTGTGAGAACGGCGATTTCGATCTCTTCTCGGATCAGCTCACCCGGATCGAGGGCAAATTTGGCCCGCTGCTCAAACGCCTCGACTGGGTCTCTCTCGGTGGCGGCATCCACTTCACCGGCGAAGGCTACCCCATCGAGAAACTCGCCGACCGGCTCAAGGCGTTCTCGGACGCCATGGGGGTTCAGGTCTATCTGGAACCGGGCGAGGCCTCGATCACCAAATCGACCACCCTCGAAGTGTCTGTCCTCGACATTATCGACAACGGGAAAAAGGTGGCCATCGTCGATAGCTCCATCGAGGCGCATATGCTCGATCTCTTGATCTACCGCGAGACCGCGAAACTGCCGCACACCGGCACGCACGCCTATCAGATCGCGGGCAAGACTTGTCTGGCGGGTGACATCTTTGGCGACGCCACATTCGACAAACCGCTCGAAATCGGCGACCGTATCTCCATCGACGATGCCGCCGGTTACACAATGGTTAAAAAGAACTGGTTTAACGGGGTGCAAATGCCGGGGATCGCCGTGCGCGAGCTCGACGGCACCGTCAAACTGGCGCGTGACTTCGGTTACGAGGATTTCGTCGCGGCGCTTGGCTAAGCCCCGCAAAACTCACCGCCCTAAAACGATAAGGGGGTCTCTACAGTTGAAACAGAACGTACTCATCATCGGCGCCGGTGGCGTCGCTCAGGTCGTCGCGCATAAATGCGCCCAAAACAACGATGTGCTTGGCGAGATTCATATCGCGAGCCGGACGCTTTCCAAATGCGAAGCGATCCTTGAGTCGGTCAAAGACAAGGCCGCGATGAAGCAGGAGGGCGTTCTTGAGGCCCATCAGGTCGACGCGATGGATAGCAAAGCCGTCGCCGCCCTCATTGAGAAGACCGGCGCGCAGATCGTGATCAACGTGGGGTCCGCGTTCGTGAACATGACCGTGCTCGACGCATGTATCGAAACCGGCGCCGCCTATATCGACACGGCCATTCACGAAGACCCGACCAAAATCTGCGAAACCCCGCCGTGGTACGGCAACTACGAGTGGAAGAAACGCGATCTCTGCGCGGAGAAAGGCGTCACCGCCATCCTCGGCGCCGGTTTCGATCCGGGTGTCGTGAACGCCTACGCGCGCTTTGCCATCGACATGATGGACGAGGTGAAGAGCATCGACATCGTTGACATCAACGCGGGCTCCCACGGCAAATATTTCGCCACGAATTTCGACCCGGAGATCAACTTCCGCGAATTCACCGGCGTCGTCTACTATTGGGAAGACGGCCAGTGGAAAGAGAAGAAGATGTTCGAGTCGGGCCGTGACTGGGATCTCCCCGTCGTCGGTACCTGCCGCGCCTATCAGTCGGGCCATGACGAGGTGCACAGCCTCGCGACCAACTACCCGCAGGCCGACGTGCGCGTTTGGATGGGCTTTGGCGAGCATTACATCAACGTCTTCACCGTGCTGCAAAACCTCGGCCTTCTGTCCGAGCAGCCCGTGAAAACCGCCGAAGGTCTCGAAGTCGTGCCGCTCAAGGTGGTCAAGGCCGTGCTGCCCGATCCGTCCTCCCTCGCCCCGAACTACGAGGGCAAAACCTGCATCGGCGATCTGGTCAAAGGCACCAAGGATGGCGAGGAGTTCGAAGTCTTCGTCTACAACGTCGCCGACCACAAAGAGGCCTATAACGAGGTCGGCTCCCAGGGCATTTCCTACACCGCAGGCGTCCCACCCGTCGCCGCCGCCATGCTCATCGCCACGGGCGAATGGGACGCGGGCACGATGAAAAACGTCGAGGAACTGGACCCGAAACCGTTCTTTACGCTCCTCGACAAAATCGGCCTCCCGACCCGCGTGCAAATCGGCGGGCTCGGTGGCGAAGACAAGGCGTGGAACGAATAATCCCCCCTCACCCAATTGAAAAGGCCCGCTGCGGCGGGCCTTTTTTATGCGCGCCCCACTCTACCCAAGCGTCACATCCAGAACCATCATCAGGATCAGCCCCACCAACAACCCCGTCGTCGCGTAATTCTGATACCCGTTCCGATGCGTCTCCGGGATGATCTCATGACTGATGATATAAAGCATCGCCCCCGCCGCAAAGCTCAGCCCCCAAGGCAGCACATGCACCGAGACATGGATCAACCCCACGCCCAGCGCGCCGCCCACCGGCTCGACTAGCCCGGTCAAAAGCGCGAGGCCAAAGCTCTTCCACCGACTGTACCCCTGCCCCCGCAGCGCGACCGCCACGGCCAGCCCCTCCGGCGCGTTCTGCAATCCGATGCCCGTCGCCAAAGACATCCCGTTCGTCACATTCCCGCCGCCAAAGCCGATGCCCACGGCCATGCCTTCGGGAAAATTGTGGATCGTGATCGCGATGATAAAGAGCCAGATCTTCGCCAAGGCCCCCGCATCTGCCCCGTCCGGCCCGGTGATGAAATGCTCGTGCGGCAGCGTGTTGTTCAACACCGCCACCGCAATCGCGCCCAAGGCAATCCCCGCCCCGGCGATCAACGCGGAGGCCAACACAGACCCATACAGCTCATCCGCCGCATCCAACCCCGGCAGGATCAGCGAGAAATACGACGCCGAAATCATCACCCCCGCGGCAAAGCCCAAAAGCATATCATTCGTGCGCTTGCTCATTGAATGACCGAACAACACCGGAATCGCCCCGACCCCGGTCATCAGACCCGCGCCCAGTGAGGCCATGATCCCGATCCAAATAATATCCATTGTCATCCTCGGCTGCCTTTGGGCGCAGACTGTCTGCTTTCCCAATGCCGCACCACAGCAAATCCGTGTTCAGCCTTGGCTCTGGCGCGAAAATGTGCAAATTGGTCTGTGTTTCAAACCAATTTGCCGCAAAAGGCTCCATCATGCCCGTGATCACCACCATCGACGACCTGAAACAGCTCCACAAACGGCGCACGCCGAAGATGTTCTATGACTATTGCGAAAGCGGCTCCTGGACCGAACAGACCTTTCGCGAGAACACCTCGGACTTCGACCAGATTCGCCTGCGCCAACGCATCGCCGTCGATATGGAGGGCCGCTCCACCGCCACGAAAATGATCGGTCAAGATGTCGCCATGCCGGTGGCACTGGCCCCCGTGGGCCTCACCGGCATGCAGCGCGCCGATGGCGAGATCAAGGCCGCGAAAGCCGCCGAAAAGTTCGGCGTGCCCTTCACGCTATCGACCATGTCCATCTGTTCGATCGAGGACGTGGCCGAACACACCACCAAACCCTTCTGGTTTCAGCTCTACGTCATGCGCGATCAGGAGTTTTTGAAAAACATCATCCAACGGGCCAAGGACGCCGGGTGCTCCGCCCTCGTGCTCACGCTCGATCTGCAAATTCTCGGCCAGCGTCACAAAGACCTGAAAAACGGTCTCTCCGCCCCGCCGAAACTCAGCCCCGCCGTGATCGCGGACCTCGCGACGAAATGGGTCTGGGGCCTTGAGATGCTCCAAACCAAACGCCGCGGCTTTGGCAATATCGTCGGTCACGCCAAAGGCGTCGATGATCCCTCTTCCCTCTTCACATGGACCGCACAGCAATTCGACCCGCGCCTCGACTGGTCCAAGATCGAAGCGATCAAAGAAATGTGGGGCGGCCCACTCATCCTCAAAGGCATCATGGAACCCGAGGATGCCGTCATGGCCGCGAAAATCGGCTGCGACGCCATCGTGGTGTCGAACCACGGCGGGCGTCAGCTCGACGGCGCGCTGTCTTCGATCCGGATGCTGCCGCAAATCGTCGATGCAGTCGGTGATCAGGTCGAAATCCACCTCGATAGCGGCATCCGCTCCGGTCAGGACGTGCTCAAGGCCAAGGCATTGGGCGCGACGGGGACCTTCATCGGCCGCGCCTTCATCCACGGCCTCGGCGCGATGGGCGAAGCTGGCGTGACCAAGGCGCTCGAAGTGATCCATAAGGAACTCGACATCTCCATGGCGCTCTGTGGCCGCAAAAACATCGAGGACGTGGATCGCGACATCGCCCTCGTCCCCGAGGATTTCGGCGGGCGCTGGGCCTGAGGCCCAAAGTCGGCGGCTCTCTGGTTATGCGGCCTTTTCGCCGTCCTCGTCGCATCGGGTCATTTTGACCCGATGCCTCCATGCACCGCGAAGCATAACAAAAGCCTTCCCATTTCTCCGATTCCCGTGTAAGGCCACGGCTTCACGCGGGACTACAGCCTTGGAGGAGTCCCGCCTTAACCTTGGAGAAAATACAATGGCTGGTGAGATTCCTGATCTTATTGCCTTGGAACGCGCGGGGACAGGCAAGGGCGCCGCTCGCAAAGCTCGTCGTGAGGGCTACGTTCCGGGGATCGTGTACGGTGATGACAAAGAACCGCTCCCGATCAACCTCAAATTCAACGTCCTGCTGAAGCAGCTGAAAGCTGGCCGCTTCCTGTCCACGCTCTTCAACCTCAAAGTTGAAGGCCACGAAGACGTCCGCGTGATCTGCCGCGGCGTTCAGCGTGACGTTGTGAAAGACCTTCCGACTCACGTCGACTTCATGCGTCTGCACCGCAACTCCCGCATCAACCTCTTCATCCCCGTTGAGATCATCGGTGAAGAAGCGGCTCCGGGCATCAAACGCGGTGGTGTTGTGACCCACGTGCGTTCCGACGTCGAGCTGATCGTGACCGCGTCCGACATTCCGGACCACATCACCCTCGACATCACCGGCGGCAAAATCGGCGATGTGTACCACATCTCCGACGTGAAACTTCCGGCTGGCGTCAAGCCGGTCATCGAGCGTGACTTCGTGATCGCCAACATCGCAGCTCCGGCTGGTCTCGGCGGCGCGTCCGACGAAGACGAAACCGAAGAAGCAGCAGCAGCCGAAGAATAAGTCGGCGCGCTCTTCGGAGACATTGGAATGCGGGCCCCTCGGGGCTCGCATTTTTTTGTGCCGGTCCGACGCTCGAAGGTCGTTAAAGCAGCGCGCGGTGGGGTCCGACAAAAGTCCGACGCAAAGCCGACGCAAGTCCGACTGGCAAATTGGCGTCAAATTCTCCCGTCAGCCGCCAACAGATTGCACCTGACCGCCCCCCCTCCTATGGTGCAAAAAACGTCTCACTCAGGAGGGGAGAACGCCCATGCGTCTCTTCGTCGGCCTCGGAAATCCGGGCGCGAAATATGCGGGAAACCGTCACAACATCGGCTTTATGGTGCTGGACCGGATCGCCTCCGATCACGGCTTTGCGCCTTGGCGCGCCAAGTTTCAGGGCCAGTTGACCGAAGGCCGTTTGGGGCGTGAAAAGGTGATGCTTTTGAAGCCCGAGACCTTCATGAACCTCTCCGGTCAGTCGGTCGGCGAGGCGATGCGGTTCTTTAAGTTAGAGCCCGCCGATGTCGTTGTTTTTCATGACGAATTGGACCTCGCGCCGGGCAAGGTTCGGGTCAAAACCGGCGGCGGTCACGCAGGCCATAACGGGCTTCGCTCGATCCATCAGCACATCGGCGCGGAGTATGATCGCGTGCGTCTCGGCATCGGTCATCCGGGACACAAAGACCGCGTGTCCGGCTATGTGCTCGCGGATTTTGCCAAGGCGGATCAGGACTGGCTCGACGATGTGATCCGGGGCTGTTCCGACGGCGCGCCTGCACTGGCTGAGGGCGACGCGGCCAAGTTTTCCAACGCCGTCGCGCTCCGCACCGCGCCCCCGCGCAGCTCGACCGGCAAAAAGGCCCCCGAGACCATCAAACCGGCGGCAGACAAGACCCCCGTCGAAGACACCCGAAGCCCCCTGGAAAAGCTCCGCGACAAGTTCAAACCCTAGGCGGCGCGCACCCGCTCAAGTGTTTGATCATCCATCAAATCATCCATGAAAAGGCTCAGCAATTGCGAGGCGCCATTGACCCCGGCCTTGCGATAAATCGCGCCGGATTGCGCCTTGACCGTGCCCTCTGACGTGGCCCGCATGGCGGAGATTTCCGAGATGCTCATCCCCTTGATCAGGAACAGCGCCACATCGCGTTCTGCGGGCGTCAGACCCCATGTGTCAAAGCGTTCCTCCAACACCTCGGCAAAGGCCGAAGACGCCCGCCGCAGACGGCTTTCGACCACCTTGTTGCGCGCCAAGGTGCGTTGAAGCGCCAGCGCGCCCAGAACGACCCCAAGGATCAGCCCAAGTGCCGCGCCCAGCTCGATAATCTCCCGCGTCTGCCACGCAATCGGCGTCGCCCGCAGGCCGAGGATCGAGGCGACAATATCAAACACGAAAAACACCGCGCAGAGGCTCTGCACGATCAAAATAGCGCTGATGATATAGCCGTCCCTCACGGCGCCCTCCCTCTGATCGGCTCACGCCGTCGCGTCAGTCGTCATCCCGATCAAAACGGTCCCTGCGGTCGTCATCCCGGTCGTCTTCTTCGTCGTCATCATCGTCGTCCCGGTCGTCATCATCCCGGTCATCGTCATCATCGTCTTCATCGTCGCGATCATCGTCATCGTCGCGATCATCGTCGTCATCCTCACGCCCAGAGGACTCGTGATCATCATCATGATCATCGTCATGATCGTCATCGTCCCAATAATCGCGGAGGATTTCGCCGGTCGCCGGGTTGAACACGATCTCGCGACGCATGCCGTTGCCGGAGGCCACGATCCGAGTCCGCCCCAAGAGGGTGCGGGAGACCCGAATGCGGGAATACCCTTGGGATTTGAGCTGTTCGATGAGCTGTTCTTCCACCGTGGCGGCCACGGCACTCTCAGCCCCCATGAGGATCATCCCAGCCATGCCGGCGAGAAAGCATCTACGTATCATGTGCCGTCCTCCTGAATGGCGGCGCAAGCGGCCCCTGGAGAGCCGCTTGCCTGTTGTCTGACATTAAGCGGAACGCGCGAGACGTCCCACGAAAAAATTAGTCGTCGTCCCGGTCATCATCGCGATCATCGTCACGATCGTCATTGCGGTCATTATCCCGATCGTCGTCGTGATCGTCGTCATCGTCATCGTCATGATCATCATCGTCATCGTCGTCGTGATCATCATCGTCGTCGTCATAGTCATCGTCGTCATCATCTTCGTCTTCGATGCTGAACCGCTTGCCCTCCTCAAGATCCCGGTAATCGTCGGCATCCATCGGCTCGACCTCGCGTTTGATGACGCTGTTCGTCGAGTTGTCAAAGGTGATCTCGGTCTTCTGACCGTCTTTGTAGATCTCGACCTCTGTCGTCGAGAAACCACGTTTGATCTCGATCCGTTGTGCGCCGGGGAACATGTTGACGATCTCGTCGGTCGTCGGTGCGGCCTGAAGAGCCGTCGTGCCAAGCAGCGCGGCACCGAGGGTGAGGGCAATCATGCGTTTCATATCAAAGTCCTTTCAATCCGATGTGTCCAAAGCAGGCATCGCGTCTGCTCCCTTCACGGCTGACCCATCGGACCGCCCCCCTCTATCTGGCACAGGTTTATATCAGGGTCTCTAAACTGGGGTCATGTGCCCATAAACTGAGGTTTATGCGGGTCGAAAACACAAAAAACCCCGCCTTTCAGCGGGGTTTTCATCAATTTCGGCGCTTAAACCGATTATTCGCTATCGCGGCCTTCTTCGCCAGCGATGTTGACGCCAAGGTGACGCGCGACGGTAAAGATGTCTTTGTCGCCACGACCACACATGTTCATGACGAGGATATGGTCCTTCGGCAGGGTCGGCGCGAGCTTCATCACATGCGCCAGCGCGTGGGACGGCTCCAGCGCGGGGATGATGCCCTCGGTCCGGCAGGAGAACTTGAACGCCTCAAGCGCCTCCATATCGGTGATCGACACGTATTTCGCGCGACCGATGTCGTTGAGCCAGGCGTGCTCCGGCCCGATGCCCGGATAGTCGAGACCTGCGGAGATCGAGAAGCCTTCGAGGATTTGCCCGTCTTCGTCCTGCAAGAGATAGGTGCGGTTGCCGTGCAATACGCCCGGACGCCCGCCGGTCAGAGAGGCACAGTGCTCCATCTTCTCGTCGACACCCTTACCACCCGCTTCAACACCGATGATGTTGACGCTCTCGTCGTCGAGGAACGGGTAGAACAGGCCCATCGCGTTGGAGCCGCCACCAATCGCTGCGATGACGGTGTCGGGGAGACGGCCCTCACCCTCTTGTTCCGGGAGCTGCCAGCGAACTTCCTTGCCGATGATCGACTGGAAATCGCGGACCATCGCCGGATAGGGGTGCGGACCGGCCACGGTGCCGATGCAGTAGAAGGTGTCGCGCACGTTGGTCACCCAATCGCGCAGCGCGTCGTTCATCGCATCCTTGAGCGTGCCGCGACCGGACTTCACCGGAACGACTTCTGCGCCCAAAAGCTGCATGCGGAACACGTTCGGTTTCTGACGCTCCACGTCATGCGCGCCCATGTAGACCACGCCTTTGAGACCGAACTTGGCACAGACCGTCGCGGTCGCCACGCCGTGCTGACCCGCGCCGGTTTCCGCGATAATCCGGGTTTTGCCCATGCGACGGGCCAAAAGGATTTGGCCAAGCACGTTGTTGATCTTATGCGCGCCCGTGTGGTTGAGCTCGTCGCGCTTGAGATAGATTTTCGCGCCACCGAGTTCCTCGGTCATCTTTTGCGCGAAATAGAGCGGGCTGGGGCGACCGACGTAGTGTTTCCACAGATCGTCCATCTCCGCCCAGAACGACGGATCCACCTTGGCCTTTTCATATTCCTCTTCGAGCGAGAGGATGAGCGGCATGAGCGTCTCGGAAACGAACCGCCCGCCGTAAATACCAAAGCGGCCTTTTTCGTCCGGGCCGTTCATGAAGGAGTTGAATAGATCGTTCATCGGATGCTCCAATCTGGGGTCAACACCGGATGTATCGCATGCGTCGGGCACGGTAAAGCACAGAGCATGCGTGTTCTCAGGCGCTGCGCAGTGCCTGAACAAAGGCGCGGATCAGACGGGCGTCTTTGACACCTGGCGCGCTTTCGACACCGGAGGAGACGTCGACCTGTTTCGCGCCGGTCATCTGTACGGCCTGGACGACATTCTCTGGGGTCAGCCCACCGGCGAGCATCCAGGGCGCGTTCCAGCCACGCTTGGAAATCAGCCGCCAGTCGAACGACAACCCGTTGCCGCCCGGCAGGTCGGCGGTTTTCGGAGGTTTCGCATCGACAAGGATTTGATCCGCGACCATGCCATAGGCATCGAGCGCAGCAACGTCCTGCGGGTCGGCCACCCCCACGGCTTTCATCACGGGCAAACCATAGCGGTCACGCACCTCGGACACGCGCTCAAGGCTTTCACCACCATGAAGCTGCAACATGTCGATCGGCACCTCGCCGGTGATCCGGTCCAGCTCTGCGTCCGTTGCATTGACCACGAGCGCGACTTTGGCGATCCCCACCGGCACCTCCATCGCTAAAGCGCGGGCCGTAGCGATCTCCACATGACGCGGCGATTTCGGGAAAAAGACAAAGCCGAGGTAATTCGCCCCGGCGTCCACAGCGGCCTCGACCCCCTCCGGCGTCGAGAGGCCGCAGATTTTCACACGTGTGTCCATGTCGGATCAGTTTTCGAGCAAGGCGAGGACTTCGTCGCCCTCGTTTTTCGCCTTTTGCGTCTTGAGCTTATCGACTTCCCGCGCGAGCTTTTCTTTCTCGCGCTTGTGGGTCGTCGCGGCGGAGCGGTGTTTGTACTCGCGCATCCATTCCCAGACAAAGCCGATGAGCAACCCGCCAATGATCGCCGCGAAAATCACCACGAAAAGCGGCAGACTCACCGCGAACGACAGCCCCGTCAAAGAGGCCAGTTCCGCAGGCAACAGGTTGAGGGTCACGAGATCCCGGTTGGCCAGAGCCACAGTCACGAGAATGACGGCCAAAGCGGCCAGAAACGCATAGCGCAGGTAACGCATGGACAGATGTCCTTATTCTTCGTTCAAACGATCACGAAGCAACTTGCCGGTTTTGAAAAACGGCACGTGCTTTTCTTCGACGGGCACAGACTCGCCGGTGCGCGGATTGCGCCCCATACGAGCATCCCGCTTTTTGACGGAGAATGCGCCAAAACCGCGCAGCTCAACCCGATCACCTCGGGCCATCGCCTCGATGATTTCCTCGAAAATCGTGTTCACGATCCGCTCGACATCCCGTTGATAGAGATGCGGGTTTTCGTCTGCGATCTTCTGGATCAGTTCGGACCGGATCATGAAGCCTCCCCTTCGGCACGTCGTCCAAGTTCTCTGATAGTCATGCTGCGGGGCCATTCTATGGGGCCAGCCGCAAGGCACCCTACGAGATGAATATAGGACGGGTTCTGGAGTCGGGAAATAGCCGTGGTGGGATACGCGGCTGTTTTTTCCGGTTAATGCGCTGAGAATAGGCCCGAAAATCAACAATCTCCGTGAGATGGCTGCCCTTTCGTCCAATCACCGCACAATCGCGCCGGTGCTGCAGCGCAGAAGGCCCGGTGCGATTCGCGCAAGATTTCCGCACAACAGCCAGACATGAAAAAGGCCCCGCAATCTGCGAGGCCTTTTCCTAATCATATAGACCGAGATTACTCGTCGCCGGATTTCAGCGCAGCGCCGAGAATATCGCCGAGGGACGCGCCGGAGTCGGAGGAACCGTACTGTTCGACGGCTTCTTTCTCTTCTGCGATCTCGCGAGCCTTGATGGAGAGGCCCAGACGACGGGTTTTCTGATCGACGTTGGTCACGCGCACATCGACGTGATCGCCGATCTGGAAGCGCTCGGGGCGCTGCTCGGCACGATCACGGGACAGGTCGGAGCGGCGGATGAAGGATTTTGCACCTTCATATTCCACTTCGATGCCGCCATCTTCGATGGCGGTCACGGTCACGGTGATGATGGAGCCGCGTTTCACGCCCTCAACCGCACCGGAGAAGCTGTCGTCAAGAGCTTTGATGGAGAGAGAGATACGCTCTTTTTCCACGTCCACTTCGGTGACGACGGCTTTGACCATGTCGTTCTTGTGGTAGTTCTGGATGGCGTCTTCGCCACGCTCTTCCCAAGACAGGTCGGAGAGGTGAACCATGCCGTCGATGTCGCCCGGCAGGCCGATGAACAGACCGAATTCGGTGATGTTCTTGACTTCGCCTTCGACAACGGTGCCTTCCGGGTGGGTTTCCGCGAAGAGCTCCCACGGGTTGCGCATGGTCTGCTTGAGGCCGAGGGAAACACGACGCTTGGAGCTGTCGATTTCCAGAACCATGACTTCCACTTCCTGGGAGGTGGAGACGATTTTGCCCGGGTGGACGTTTTTCTTGGTCCAGGACATCTCGGAGACGTGCACGAGGCCTTCAACGCCCGGCTCCAGCTCAACGAACGCACCGTAGTCGGTGATGTTGGTCACGCGACCGGTGTGGACGGTTTCGAGCGGGTACTTGGCTTCAACGGCATCCCACGGATCGTCCTGCAGCTGTTTCATGCCGAGGGAGATACGGTGGGTGTCTTTGTTGATCTTGATCACCTGAACCTTGATCGTCTCGCCGATGGAGAGGATCTCGGACGGGTGGTTCACACGGCGCCATGCCATGTCGGTGACGTGCAGCAGGCCGTCGACACCGCCGAGGTCCACAAAGGCACCGTATTCGGTGATGTTCTTGACGACACCGTCAACAGCCTGACCTTCGGTGAGGTTGCCGATGACTTCAGCACGCTGTTCCGCACGGGACTCTTCGAGGATCGCGCGACGGGAGACAACGATGTTGCCACGGCGACGGTCCATCTTGAGGATCTGGAACGGCTGCTTAAGACCCATGAGCGGGCCAGCGTCGCGCACCGGGCGCACGTCGACTTGGGAACCCGGAAGGAACGCAACAGCGCCGCCGAGGTCCACAGTGAAACCGCCTTTGACGCGGCCAAAGATGGCGCCTTCGACGCGCTCTTCTGCAGCATAGGCTTTTTCGAGACGATCCCAGGCTTCTTCGCGACGGGCTTTGTCGCGGGAGATGACGGCTTCGCCACGGGCGTTTTCAACGCGGTCGAGGAACACTTCGACTTCGTCGCCAACGGCAACAGAAGGTGCTTCGCCCGGGTTGGAGAATTCTTTCAGATCAACGCGGCCTTCCATTTTGTAGCCCACGTCGATGATGGCCTGACCTGCTTCAATCGCGATCACTTTGCCTTTGACAACCGAACCCTCGTCCGGGGTGTCAATTTCGAAGCTTTCATTCAGGAGGGCTTCGAAATCCTCCATAGATACGTTCTGAGCCATGTGGTCTCAATTTCCTTTTCAAACGTGTATTCGGGCCAAGCGGTTGTCTCCGCCGGTCTTGGTTTCATTGACGCCCATGTGCCAGAGCAAACTCAAGCGCTGCGGAAAACAAACAAATCAGGGCCGAAGCTGTTCTCCGACCCTGCCCGCATTGCCTTGATGACGTCTGATGGCCTCATAGACTGGCGCGCAAATACCGCCGAATCCCCATAAAAGCAAGGGAAAAGGGCCGTTATAGAAGGCGCGACGGCAGGCTGGGCCGAAGCATCTCTGACTTCTTAGCAGGAAAACCGACTCTCTTTACCCCCTGCAGACAGATAGATTGCCGCCACGACAAACCAGCACCGGACCTCCCCGCGACAGTCAGCGCCGAACGCCTCGGAGAGGCTGACAGGGGCGGACCATTCACAAAGGCACACTCAAAACTCACCCAAGAGTTTCTCAAATTGATTGCCGATTCGTGAATCCTTACTGCCCAATCGCCATGCGAAGCGCCCATGATTCGCGCTCCAATTTCGTGATAGTTTCCGATTACGACACAATACGGCGCTAAGCCGGTCAATATTTCCCCTATCAACACCCAAACTGCACGCGCCCCCGAGCGAGGGAGGTCGCAACGCTTGACTCGCCTAAAAGGTGTAGTCACTCTGATTGTAGTCAAATTGTTTTCATGTGAGAGTATGCCATGCCCAGTGCAACGATTGATGCGGTCGCCTATAATGGTTCGCTTGCGTCGGTGGACCTATTATCCGGAAGCCAGACTCTTCTCTTGAGTTCTTTCGGCGGCACGACAACCGGAACGTTTACAGACGACGATAATTCCTTCGGCGTCAGCGACTCAGGGACCGCGACATTCAATGGGGAGCCGGTGAACTACATCGGTTCGGGCACCGCCCAGCCTGGCGTTGAGGTTCTCGGTATCGTTATCCCCTTGGGAACCGCCGTTGACGTCGTCGTGTTTGAAGTCGATGGGCAAATTTACTTCTATTACCCTGAAGGTGAGCCAAACGCTCTCGACCAAGTTGCCGTGGTCCTCGACATCACCGCAGATCCCTACGAAGGCATCACTCCCGTCTGTTTTTGTCCAGGCGCCATGATTTCCACTCCGGGAGGAGAACGCGCAGTGGAAACACTTCGGCCGGGCGATCTCGTTCTGGACGTCGAGGGAAATAATCAAGAAATTCTGTGGGTTGGGGAAAGCAAGATCCCGCTCTACAAGATCGAAAGCCTTGAGACACGCAAACGGCTTACCCCCATCAGAATACATGCAGACGCTTTCGGACGCGGACGTCCATACACCGACCTGGACGTTTCCCCCCAGCACCGCATCTTGAAGTGGTCCCAGGAAATCGGACAGTGAGCTAAGGTGTATCCCGAACCTTTGAAGGGATACGAGAATGGCAAAGCGCCGGAATTTTACAGATCAGTTTAAGGCCAAGGTGGCGTTGGAAGCGCTG
>CAXPTW010000025.1:0-33063 GCA_964220165.1 Abyssibacter sp. | reverse complement strand
TTACCGCCGTGCGGGCCCGTCTTGGCGCCGTGGGCGTGGCGCTTGGCTCCAATGTCGCGGCCTCCGTGCTCAGCGCGGCGCAGAAAGACCGGTCGATGTCGAACATCGGCAATTGGATGTTGACCGTCGCGAGCCTTGGTGCGGCGCTGATCGGGTTTCTTGTGGCTCTGAAGCACACCAACAAAGACGCCCGCACTCGCAACAAGGTCGAAGCCGTCATTCGCGCGCTTTTGCTGAGTGCGGCCTCTATCGCGGTTCTCACCACGCTCGGGATTGTGTTGTCGCTGATCTTCAACACCATCGAGTTCTTCAAACTTTATCCGGCGATGGACTTCTTCTTTGGCACCACCTGGTCGCCGTCCTTTGGCGGGGGCTCTGAGCTTGGCATCCTGCCGCTCTTTTGGGGCACCTTCTACATCTCGATTATTGCGCTTTTGGTGGCTGTGCCCATCGGGCTGTTCGCGGCGATCTACCTGTCGGAATATGCCGGGCCGAAAGTGCGCGCCTTTGCCAAACCGCTGCTCGAAGTGCTCGCGGGCATTCCGACCATCGTTTACGGTCTCTTCGCCCTTCTGACCGTCGGTCCGTTCCTCGTGACGATCTTCGGCAAAGAGGGCGCGCTTGGCGTCGAATGGATGGACGGGGGCCGCGCGGTGATGACCGCAGGTGTGGTGATGGGTGTGATGCTCATTCCCTTCGTGTCCTCGCTGTCTGACGACATCATCAACGCGGTGCCGCAGTCCATGCGCGATGGCTCTTTGGGGCTTGGGGCCACGCCGTCTGAGACCATCAAACAGGTCGTGCTTCCCGCCGCTCTGCCGGGCATCGTGGGGGCGATCCTTTTGGCCGCGTCGCGTGCCATCGGCGAGACCATGATCGTCGTCTTGGGCGCGGGGGCCGCCGCACAGCTTGACCTCAACCCATTCGAGGCAATGACCACCGTGACCACACGGATCGTGTCGCAGCTCACCGGGGACGCGGATTTCTCCTCCCCCGAAGCGCTCGTTGCCTTTGCCCTCGGGATGACGCTTTTCGTGATCACCCTCGGCCTGAACATCCTCGCGCTCGTGATCGTGCGCAAATACCGGGAGCAGTATGACTGATGTCCGACTTCACCGCAGATAACTCGGCCCAGCCGAAGAACTCGTCGTTGCTGGCAGAGTCCCCCCGCACGAAACGCCGCAACGCGTCCGAGGCCCGGTTCAAGGCCTATGGTATCGCCGCGATCATCACCGGCTTGTTGTTCCTCGTGCTTCTGTTGAGCTCGATCCTGATGAACGGCCTTCCGGCGTTCAAACAGACCTTTGTCACCGTGCCGGTCCTCTTGGATGAGGCCAAACTCGACAAATCCGGGGTCCGCGATCCCGAGGTCATGGCAAAGGTCACGACCTTTGGCTACAAGCCCCTGATCGAACAGGCCTTTGTCACCGCTCTGGAAGAGCAGGGGATCGAGGTGCCTTTCAGCAAACCGAAAGACGCCGCGAAAATCCTGTCGTCGTCTGCGCCGGCTCAGGTGCGCGACATGGTGCTGGCGAACCCCGACCTCATCGGTCAAACCGTTGAGTTCCGTCTCCTGACCTCGTCCCGTGTGGATGGCTACTTTAAGGGCCGTGTGCTCCGCGACGATCTGGCGCGTGACAAAAACCTCGATGCCGAGCACCTCGACATCTCTGACCAACTCGTGGCCGCGGGCCTCATGGAAACCACCTTCAACGTCGACTTTATCTTTGGCGCGGACGCCTCCGAGAGCCGTCCGGAGCAGGCCGGGATTGGTGTGTCTATGGTGGGGTCTTTCTTCATGATGCTCGTGGTGCTGGCGCTGGCGCTCCCCATCGGCGTTGCGACCTCGATCTACCTCGAAGAATTCGCGCCGCAGAACAAATGGACCGACCTCATCGAGGTGAATATTTCGAACCTCGCCGCCGTGCCGTCGATCGTCTTCGGTATCCTCGGTCTCGCGGTCTTCATCCAATTCGCCCACCTGCCGCAATCCGCGCCGCTGGTCGGGGGCTTGGTCCTCACGCTGATGACTCTTCCGACGATCATCATTTCGACCCGCGCCTCGCTCAAGGCTGTGCCGCCCTCCATTCGCGATGCGGCTCTGGGGGTTGGCGCCTCTAAAATGCAATCCGTGTTCCACCACGTTTTGCCGCTCGCCATGCCGGGCATTCTCACCGGGACCATCATCGGTCTGGCACAGGCTCTGGGTGAAACCGCGCCTCTGCTCCTGATCGGGATGGTGGGCTATATCGCCTCCAACATGCCCGATGGGATTGCCTCCGGCTTCATTGATCCCAACTCCGCCATGCCCGCCCAGATTTACGAATGGGCAAAGCGGGCTGACCCGGCCTATTATGAACGGGCCTGGGGCGGGATCATCATCCTTTTGATTTTCCTGATGACGATGAACATCATTGCCGTCATCTTGCGTCGCCGCTTTGAGCGCCGCTGGTAACGAGGTTCCCCATGAACGATATGCGACTTATGAAACGAGACGTGGACATGAACGACACCAAAATCTCTGCCAAGGGCGTACAGGTCTTTTACGGCGACACCCACGCGATCAAAAACGTGGACGTCGAGATCAAGGACAAGACCGTCACCGCCTTTATCGGCCCGTCCGGCTGTGGCAAGTCCACCTTCCTGCGCTGTCTCAACCGGATGAACGACACGATCGACATCTGCCGTGTTGAGGGGAACATCCTTTTGGACGGCGAAGACATCTACGACAAACGCGTCGATCCGGTGCAATTGCGCGCAAAAGTGGGCATGGTGTTCCAGAAACCGAACCCGTTCCCGAAGTCGATCTACGACAACGTCGCCTACGGACCGCGCATCCACGGTCTGGCCAAGAACAAGGCCGATCTGGATGACATCGTTGAAAAGTCGCTCCGCCGTGGCGCGATCTGGGACGAGGTCAAAGACCGTCTCCACGCGCCGGGCACCGGCCTGTCGGGTGGTCAGCAACAGCGCCTGTGCATCGCCCGCGCCGTGGCGACCGAGCCGGAAGTGCTCCTGATGGATGAGCCGTGTTCCGCGCTCGACCCCATTGCGACGCTTCAGGTCGAGGAACTGATCGATGAGCTGCGCGAGAACTTCTCCGTGGTGATCGTGACCCACTCGATGCAGCAGGCCGCCCGCGTGAGCCAAAAAACCGCGTTCTTCCACCTCGGCAACCTTGTGGAATATGGCGACACGGAACAGATTTTCACCAATCCGAAAGATGAGCGTACCGAGAGCTACATCACCGGCCGGATCGGGTAAGGACAGAGAGCATGAACACTGACAGCAAACATATCGCCTCCGCGTTTGACCGCGATCTCGAAGCGATCCAGGCCCTGATCATGAAAATGGGCGGTCTGGTCGAAGCCAACATCACCGACGCCGCCAAGGCGCTCGAAGAACGCGACGTGGAGCTTTCCGAGAAAGTCCGCGTCTCGGACAAGCTGATCGACAAGCTCGAAGAAGAGGTCAACGAGGAGGCCGCTCGCCTCATCGCCCTGCGCTCTCCGACGGCCTCTGATCTGCGCACCGTTCTGACCGTGATGAAAATCTCGACCAACCTCGAACGCTGCGGCGACTACGCGAAAAACCTCGCCAAACGCACCGGCGTTCTCGTGAACATGCAGCAGATCGACGGTGCCGCCACCTCGATCCGTCGCATGGCCCGTGAAGTCGAGGAGATGCTCAAAATCGCGCTCGATGCCTATATCCAACGCGACGCAGAGATGGCCAACGAGGTGCGTCACCGCGATCTCGATGTGGACCAGATGTACAACGCGCTGTTCCGCGAATTCCTGACCTATATGATGGAAGACCCGCGCAACATCTCCGCCTGTATGCACCTGCATTTCATCGCGAAAAACATCGAGCGCATGGGCGATCACGCCACTTCGATCGCGGAACAGGTGATCTATCTCGCCACCGGTCAAATGCCCGAGGATGCCCGTCCGAAAGGCGATCTGACCTCGCAAAACGATATGGGTCTTGAGGATATCTGATGTCTGTTGCCCAGCCCCGTGTCCTCGTGGTCGAGGACGAACCCGCACAGCGCGAAGTGCTCGCCTATAACCTCGAAGCCGAGGGGTTTGCCGTCTCGAAGGCGGAGAATGGCGATGACGCTTTGCTCTACGTCGATGAGGATCAGCCGGACATCATCGTTCTGGACTGGATGCTTCCGGGCGTCTCCGGGATCGAGATTTGCCGCCGTCTGAAAACCCGGCCCGACACGCGTGAGATTCCGATCATCATGCTCTCGGCCCGCTCCGAGGAAGTCGACCGGGTGCGTGGTCTTGAGACCGGTGCGGACGATTATGTGGTGAAACCCTACTCCGTCATCGAGCTGATGGCCCGCGTGCGCACCCAGTTGCGCCGCGTGCGTCCGGCGGCGACAGGGCAGGTGCTTGAGTACGAAGACATCCGTCTCGATGCGGAAACCCATCGGGTGACGCGGGCGGACTCCGCGCTCAAACTTGGGCCGACCGAGTTCCGCCTCTTGTCCACCTTTATGGAAAAACCGGGCCGCGTCTGGTCGCGCGAACAGCTTTTGGACCGCGTCTGGGGCCGCGATATCTATGTCGACACCCGCACGGTCGATGTCCACATCGGTCGGCTGCGTAAGGCGCTTTGCCAACACGGCGGCGAAGATCCCGTGCGCACGGTGCGCGGCGCGGGCTACGCGCTCGGCTAAAGGCAAACATTGCGCCACAGCGGGTTTGACCCATTGTGGCGCGCTTTTCGGCATCGAATTTGATATGTTCGGGCGCTGTGTGGTGGGCAGGGCGCTGCGTGCTTGCCTCTGCCCTATGGAATATGCTCAAAATATTTCAGCATAATTCAAAGAAGCACAGCGCATGACGACCCATGACCTCCCCAAGGTTCCTGCCCATCTCCAAACCTATCTCGGCATTCGCGACCTGATCCTGTCCGGCGATCTCGTACCCGGTGAGCCCGTCACGATTCAGGGCCTGACGGAGCGGTTGGGCGCCGGGATGACCCCCGTGCGCGAGGCCATTCGACGGCTCACGTCCGAGGGCGCGCTGATCTTTCACGGCAACCGGCGTGTGACCGTGCCGCGGCTCACTCTGGATGAGGTGGAGGAACTGGTGTTCGCGCGCCTGTCTCTTGAGCCGGAACTGGCACGCCGCGCGGCGGAGCGGATGCCGCCAGAGGCCATTTCCGTGCTTGAAGACATCGACACAGAGATCGACCTGGCCATGGAGCGGCGCGATCCGCGTGGCTATATGATCCACAATTACCGCTTTCACATGGCGGTCTATGCCCCGGCACAGTCCGATGTGCTCGCGCCCATCGTAGAGACGCTCTGGCTGCGCTGCGGCCCGGCGCTTCGGGTGATGTGCACACGGTTCGGCGCGCAAAACCTGCCCGATGAGCATCGCGTCACCATTGAGGCGCTCAAGGCGGGGGACACACAGGCAGTGTTCGACGCGATCTATCGCGATATTCAGCAGGGCATGGACAACATCCGCACCATTGTGGCCGAGGGCGCGGATATCCTGTAATGCTTTAAGTTAGGCGGATATGGCTTTGATTTCACAGAAATCCTCGATGCCGTAGATGCCGCCCTCACGGCCATTTCCCGACAGCTTATAGCCCCCGAACGGCGAGCCGTAGGAAATGTCGGAGCCGTTCAAATGCACCATCCCGGCACGAATGTCCCGCGCCATCGCCATGCCGCGCGCCTGACTGTCCTCTGACGGGCCCGTCTGGATATAGGCGGCCAATCCGTAGGGCGTGTCATTCGCGATCTCGACCGCATTCTCATCGCCGTCATAAGAGATCATCACGAGGACCGGGCCAAAGACCTCTTCCTGTGCGATCCGCATGTCATTGGTGACATCGCCAAAAACGGTCGGGCGCACGAAATAGCCACGGTTGAACCCTTCGGGCCGTCCTAGACCGCCCGCAACCACGCGCGCGCCATCGTCGATCCCGACCTGAATGAGGCTCTGCACCCGGTCGTATTGCATTTGCGACACCAGCGGGCCGATGTGATTGCCGGGCTGAACGGGCAGGCCGACCTTGGTGCTTTCAGCGACTTCCTTGGCGATCTCCATCGCGGTTTCATAATGACTTTCCGGGATCAGCATCCGCGTCGGCGCGTTGCAGCTTTGACCGGTGTTCTGGAAACAATGACGCACGCCGCGTTTCACCGCCTCTTCGAAATCGCAATCGTCCAAGAGGATGTTCGGGGACTTGCCGCCCAGCTCCAACGTCACCCGTTTGACCGTAGGTGCGGCGGCTTTGGAAATCTCGACACCCGCGCGGGTGGAGCCGGTAAAGGAGACCATCGCCACATCCGGATGCGCCGAGATTGCCGCGCCGACAGAGGGACCATCACCGTTCACAAGGTTGAACACGCCTTTCGGCACGCCCGCCTCATGGAGGATTTCCGCATACAAAAGCGCGTTCATCGGCGTAAGTTCCGAAGGCTTCAACACCATGGTGCAGCCCGCCGCCAGCGCAGGGATGACCTTGAGCGCGATTTGGTTGATCGGCCAGTTCCACGGCGTGATGAACCCGCAGACGCCAATCGCCTCATGCACGATCAGATCGCCCGGCGCGTTGCGATGCTCAAACTCGAATTCTTCGAGCGCTTTGACCACGCCATCGAGGTGCCCGATGCCCACAGCGGCCTGCGCACGGTCCGAGAGCGAGATGGGCGCGCCCATTTCCTCGGTGATCAGCGCGGCCATCTCGTCATAGCGGCTTTGGTACACCTCGCGGATCGAGGACAAGAGATCGAGCCGCTCCGCTTTGGACGTCCGCGAAAAGGCCGGGAACGCGGCTTTGGCGGCGGCCACGGCGGCGTCGACGTCGGCGGCATTGCCCATGGCAACCTCGGCAAAGACCTCTTCGGTCGCCGGGTTGATCACCTCCATCGTCGCACCACTGTTCGGGGCGACCCAGGCGCCGTTGATGTAGAACTTTTGAGTGTTCAACTCCGTCATTTTCGCCTCTTATCTGTCGCTTATCGTTTGTCGTCTAAAGTTTGTCGCGCAAAGCATACCACGTCATCGCTGCCGCCAGAAGCGGGGTCCGAAGGCCCGGCCCACCGGGGAACCGCGGGCTTGGCAGCGCGGAGATGAGATCAAAACGGCTCGCGTGCCCCGCGATGGTCTCCGCCGCGATTTGCCCCGCCAAGGTGGCCAGTGCCACGCCCTGACCGGAGAACCCGGCGATGGACATGGCGGAGGGGCCGAGGCGCGCAAAATGGGGCAGGCGGGACATGGTGATCCCCAAGGTGCCGCCCCAGGCATAGTCGATCCGCGCGTCTTTTAACTCTGGGAATACGCCCAGCATCGGCCCGCGCACTTTGGCGCGCAGGTCAGATGGGAATTTATAGCCGTAACTTTCCCCGCCACCGAACACCATCCGGTTGTCAGGAGACAGGCGGAAGTAATTGATCACAAAACGTGAATCCGCCACGGCGTGCCGGTTCGGGATGAGCCGATCCGCGATATCCGCAGGCAGGGGTTCTGTGACGGCGATGAAATTGTTGATCGGCATGACATGACGGGCGATCTCGCGGTCGAGATTGTTGTGATAGCCATTCATTGCCATGACGAGGTGGTCGGCTGTGATCTCCGCATGCTCTGTGGTGACGCGGGGGCGTGACAGCTCCGCTTCGACCTTGGTGACGCGTGACAGCTCACAAATCCGCCCGCCCGCCGCCTCGGCGAGGCGCGCACGCGCATGGGCGTAGCGCAGGGGATGGAGGTGCCCGGACCCCATATCGAGCGGTCCCGCGTGATAGTCGTCAGAGCCGACCTCATTCCGGATGGCGTCCCGGTCGAGGTAGCGGATTTTGTCGTAGCCATAGACCGAATTGAGGTGCTCCACATGCGACTTAGAATGCTCTGCGAACCGCGCGCGATGATCGGCGTGGATCACTCCGTCCGTCCAATCACAGGGATCGCCGCTTTCCGCGATCAGCGCCTTGACCAGATCGACCGCCTCACAGCCCATCTCCCAAAGCTGCCGCGCACGTTCCATGCCGACAAGCAGTTCCAGATCGGATTGCTCAAGACGCTGTCCGGTCGAGACTTGCCCACCATTGCGACCCGACGCGCCGGAGCCGACGCGCGAGGCCTCCAAAAGAATCACATCCACCCCACGCCGCGCCAAATGCAGCGCCGTCGACAGACCGGCATAGCCGCCGCCCACAACACAGACATCCGCCGTGAGCGCGCCGGTCGCCGTGGGGTAGGGACCGGGCGCGTCGCTCGTGGCCGCATACCAGGAATTGGCATGCTGACCGGGCGTGTCATTGATGGTGAGAATATCCATCACGGGGTCAGACGTTCAGCCCCTCTTCTTCGAGCCGCACAAGGGTTTCGTCCAGAGATTTGCGCGCGCGCTCCATCAGGATGTCGATCTCTTCCTTGGTGATGGTGAGCGGCGGCGCGATCACCATGCGATCACCGACGTGGCGCATGATCAGGTTGTTGGCAAAACACCGTTCGCGACAGATATAGCCGATGGTGCCGGGGCTGGCCTTGAACTTCGCGCAGGTGGCTTTGTTCGGGGTCAGGGCGATGGAGGCCATGAGACCCACAATCTTCGCCTCTCCGACCAGCGGGTGGTCCGTAAGGCTTTCCCATTTCTCTTTCAGATAGGGCGCAATCTCTTCGCCCGCGCGGGTGACAATGCCTTCCTCTTCGAGAATACGGATGTTTTCGAGCGCGACCGCGCAGGCGACCGGGTGGCCGGAATAGGTATAGCCATGGGCGAATTCGCTGCCATTGATCACGCTGGCGATCTCGTCAGAGACAAGAGACGCGCCGAGCGGGAAGTAGCCAGAGGTGATCCCCTTGGCACAGGTCATAATGTCTGGCGTGATGCCGAGGGTCTCAGAACCAAACCATTTGCCGGTCCGGCCAAACCCGGTGATCACCTCATCGACGATCAGAAGAATGTCGTATTTCTTCACGATCCGCTGGATTTCCGGCCAATAGCTGTCCGGGGCGACGATCACGCCGCCCGCACCCTGCACAGGTTCGGCGATAAAGGCGCCGACGGTTTCCGGGCCGAGTTCGAGGATCTTCTCTTCGAGTTGGCGGGCGCGGGCGAGTCCGAACTCTTCGGGTGTCATATCGCCGCCTTCGGACCACCAATCGGGCTGGTCGATGTGGAAAATCCCGGGGATCGGCAGGCCGCCTTGGGCGTGAATGCCCTTCATCCCGCCCAGAGAGCCGCCACCCATGGTCGAGCCGTGATAGCCATTCCAGCGGGAGATGACGTTGAAGCGCTCCGGCTGGCCTTTGAGTTCCCAATAGTGACGCACCATCCGCAGGTTGGTGTCGTTGGAGTCCGAGCCGGAGCCGTTAAAGAACACATGGTTCAGATCGCCCGGCGCGATCTCGGCGAGTTTCTTGGCCAGCATGATCGCGGGCACGTGGGAGGTCTGAAAGAAGGTGTTGTAATAGGGCAGTTGCTTCATCTGGCGGGACGCCGCCTCGGCCAGCTCATCGCGGCCATAGCCGATGTTGACACACCAGAGACCAGACATGGCGTCGAGAATTTTCTCGCCCTCGGTGTCCCGAAGCCACACGCCGTCGGCCTCGGTGATCACCCGTGCGCCCAGCTTGGCCAAACTGTCGCCATGCGTGAACGGGTGCATGTGGTGAGCTGCATCCAGCTCCTGAAGCTCTGCAGTGGGCAGGTGATTGTCGCGCATGATCTCAATCCTTTATGCGCCCGACGTGCAGCCAGTGCGCTGGCGCGGGGGTGGTCGGGGGAGGTCGTCTGTTGGACTCAGAAATATGATCAAATTATTTGGGGGTCAAGGAAGGTTCCGGTTTATCTCACACAAGGGGCAGATACCCGGGCAGAAGCGGCGCGCGGCGCTCAGCTTTTAGGCTCATTTAGGGGGAAAACTCTCGATACCGCGACGCAGCGAGGCGTCAGCGAGTTTTGGCGCATGGAGGGCACACGGAATTTGAATGGTGAGTCAGTTTGCCCCTTAACCCCCTTGAAACCAAGACGGATTTCCCCCGCACAAGAGAAAATGCATATCGAAAAAATCTTTGCGAAATGAAAAACCGGATGGAGGGTTTTGCGTACCTTGTGGGGAATCGAAATTTCTGGCGGCATAGTGGTGTAGTGTTTTTCCCCTCGTGTGTTTGAGGGGATTTGGTTTCGAAAAGACATCTGTGGATGCGCCTCGGCCTGTTGCCGGAGCGTAGGGTCTTCGGAACGCGTAAGGGGTTTGTTATGCCGGGTTTTTCGGTTCTCAACGATATTGCGAAAGCGGTTCAGTCTCAGATCGTGACTGCGCTGAACGCCGCACCTGACATCGACTTTGATCTGGATGAGACCACAGTCATCCTGGCCCCCCCATCTGACTCTGTGGCGGCCGATGTGGTCGCAACTCTCTATCTTTACCATGTTGACGTCGATCCGCATCTCCGCAACCGGAGGTTGATACCCGCGAGCGACCCGACCTTGATGATCAAGCCGCCTTTGCCCCTGCAACTGCGCTTTCTGTTCGTTCCGCGCGACACGGATGAGGATCACAATCAGCTCATGCTGGGCCGCGTGCTTCAGCATTTTCACGATTTCCCAACGTTCAAACCCGCGCCGGGATCGCCGCTCGCCAAAAGCCGGGGCGGGGCGCCAGAGGAGCTGCGCGTGCGCTACGACCTCGCGTCGTACCAAGACCTCGCGAACCTTTGGTCCGGGTTCTCCCAGCCTTACCGCCTCTCTGCCGGCCTACTGGTCGAGATCGCGACCCTCGACAGTGGCAAAGCCGCAGAGCAGATGCCGCGTGTCGGCGAGATGTTCGGCTCTACCACGATCAAACCCGTGGAGGCCGACACATGAGCGAGATGTTCGCCAGCGCCCAATGCCTCATCCGGCTCAAAGTCACCGACGCGGTGAGCGATCGGTTCCTCTCGGACGTGTCGCTCGCAGTCATGGTCCGCACAGAGGCGGGAGGCGAACGGCCCAGCCCCTTTGCGCTTCGCTCTGCGCGGGACGGATGGTTCGTCATGGCGATGAGCCTTTTGGACCTGAGCGCCAAGATGAAAACCGGGGCCGACACGGAATTTCGCTTTACCGTGTCCAAACCGGGCTACACTCCGCAAGACGTCGTCTTGGCGATCACGGCAGCGGAGTTTCAGATCATCGACGATCCGATCACCGTGGGCGGCGAAAGCTATCCCCGCCGCCGCGTCTCTGGCGCGCCGTTTGAGCGCGAGATCGCGCTTGCGCCTTTGCCTGTCCGGTTGGCCGGTGTCGTGCTCGAAGACAACGCCCTTGATGCGCCGATTGCGGGCGCGACGGTCAAACTCGATGACGCGGGCGCGACAGAGACACTCACCGATGCAGAGGGGCGGTTTCTGTTCGAGACCCTGCCTCTGGAGCAATCCGTCTCTGTTACCGCCACCCATGACGGGCGCAGCGTCACCCGAAGCCACATTCTCACGTTTTCACAACCCACCAACCAGCTCACCCTGAGCATTCCATCCGAACCAACCGTTTGAAAAGACACCTGTCCTAAAGGAGGCGATCATGCCCGAATATCTCGCACCCGGGGTCTACATCCACGAGATGCCCTCAGCCAACAAGGCGATCCAAGGCGCCTCCACGTCAACCGCCGGGATGGTCGGCCTGACCGAACGCGGCCCCGTCGGCATCCCGACGCTCATCACCAGCGTTGGCCAGTTCAAGCGGGTCTTTGGCGGGCTGCTGCCCCACGCGGGGGTCTCCCAAGGGGCCGATGGCCTGCCGCATGCGATCAACGGGTTTTTCGCCAATGGCGGCTCGCGAGTCTATGTGGTGCGGGCTTTGGGCGCCAATCCGGTTACGAGCCGGGCGATGTTCAAAAATGCCGATGACGCCGATGTCCTCCAAATCTGCGCCAGTTCGGCAGGGGCCTGGGGGGATAGCCTCTCGGTCACGATCACCCCGACCAACCGCATTTCCACGACGCTTGCCGCAGATGCCGCGACGGGCGCAACTGTGGTCGAACTGACCTCGACCTTCGGCATTCTCCCGGGCACGGTGATCAAGATCGACGCCACCTCCTACGGCGTTGTGCGCGTGATGGACGGCAACAAAGTCGAACTGTCCCGCGATCTTCCGGGCGACAAATCCAAAGACGATGTCGTCGTGAGCGAAGAGTTCGACATTCTCGTGGAAAAAATCCAGAACGGCGTCGCCTTTGAGACGGAGATTTTCACCAGCCTCAACCTCAACCCGGCCTCGGCCAATTTCGCGCCAAAGGTGCTTGGGAGCTGTGGTGAGAATGGCGTCTCTCCGTCGAAAAACGGCGATAGCATCCTTGTGCGGGCCTATGTAGCGACCGCTGTTTCGGATGCGGTGGTCAATCTTCCCGTTGCCGCCTATGCCACGCTCACCTCCGGGAGCGACGACAGCCCGGACAGCACCGCCATTATTGGGTCTGACAACGCGGACCCGGACAAACGCACCGGCATTTACGCGCTCAAAAACGAGCCGGGGATCAGCCTCGTCGCCGCGCCGGGGTGGACCGATGTGTCGGTGCAAAAGAAACTGCTGAGCCATTGCGACGAACAGGTCTACCGCTTTGCCGTGTTGGACATGAAACCCGGCGTCGACACGACCGAGGCGCGCACGCATCGAAGCGAATTCGACAGCACCCGTGGCGCGATCTACTACCCCTGGCTCACGATCGCCGATCCCTTTGGCCCCAAAGGTCTCACCCATTCCATCCCGCCCTCGGGGCATATGCTCGGCATCTATGCCCGCACCGACAATAATCGCGGCGTGTGGAAGGCCCCCGCCAATGAGGTCGTGCGCGACATTCTCGGGTTTGAGAAGGCGGTCAACAAGGGCGAGCAAGACATCCTGAACCCTGTGAACGTCAACTGCCTGCGTGATTTCCGCTCGGAACAGCGGGGTTTGCGGGCCTGGGGCGCGCGGACGCTCTCGTCTGATCCGTCTTGGAAATACGTGCCCGTGCGTCGGACCTTCCTCTTTATCGAACAAAGTCTGGACGCTGGCCTTCAGTGGGCGGTGTTTGAGCCCAACGCCAAGCCGCTCTGGGACACAGTCAAACAGTCGATCACCGGCTTTCTCGATAGCATCTGGCGTCAGGGCGGCCTCGCGGGCGTCACCCAAGATCAGGCGTTTTTCGTCAACGTCGGCTACGGCATCACGATGGAACAGGCCGATTTGGACAACGGTCGCCTGATTGTCGAGATCGGCATCGCGCCCGTGAACCCCGCCGAATTCGTGATCATCCGCATCAGCCAGAAAACGCTGGAAGCAACCGGTTAACCCCGCCTGAGGAGACAGACAGATGGCTTATCCCTACACCCAATTCAATTTCCTTCTGGAAATCGACGGACTGGTCGCCGCCGGTTTCACCGAGGTCTCGGGCGTGAATTCCGAGAGCGACGTGATCGAATACCGCGAAGGCAGCGATGTGACCCATGTGCGCAAACTGCCGGGGTTGTCCAAGTTCGGCAACATCACCCTCAAACGCGGCTTTACCGACAGCACGGAACTCACCGATTGGCGCAAGACCGTCACCGACGGCATGACCCAGCGCAAGGATGGCGCGATCATCCTTTTGAATGAGGCGGGCGAACCGGCGCTGCGTTGGGAGTTCAAGAATGCGTTCCCCTCCAAACTCGAAGGCGCGACGCTCAATGCGACCGCCAATGAGGTGGCGATGGAGACGGTGGAACTCGCCGTCGAACATCTGGCCATGGTCTAAGCGAGGCGACGCAGATGACGCTTTTGACCCATCCCGGCATTTCCCAACGCCCGGTTCGGCCCACGCGCCGGGCCGGAGGGCTCGCACGCCGCGACATTCCCGTATTCTTGGGGTTTGCAACGCGTGGTCCCGCGATGGAGCCGGTTCGGATCGAAAGCCTGCGTCAATTTTCCGGAGTTTTCGGAGAGCCTTTTGAGGCTTCCCACCTCTTCCATGCGGTCAAGGGGTTCTTCGAAACCGGCGGGTCGGCGGCCTATGTCCTGCGCGTGGTCGGGGCAGGGGCCGCCACCGCCGACGTCACGATTGACGCGGAGGGCGCGATCTGGCGCATCTCCGCTCAGACCCCGGTGGCAAGCCTTGCGCCACTGCGCGAAGGTGAAGTCCCGCTTCAATGGCAGGATCATCTCATCCGCAGCTACGGCCAGACCATCCCGGATGTCGGTGGCTGGGGCAATGCGCTCTCGCTTAGGATTTGGCATGAGGCGGACCGGGCGCGTGGGATCGATGGCTCTGACCCGATCTCTGCGGCGCGTAAAAGCTTTCTCTGTTTTGATCTCGACGGGCTGGCTGCGGGCGGGCTTGTCGTGGTCCATCAGGGCACCGAGCGCCAACGGGTGTTGATTGCCAAGATCGACCCGCTGCGCCGGATCGTCACATTTGATCGCGCCCTTGAGGCGGGGTTTGACCTCACGGCCCCGATGACGCTCTCGCATCAGGAACTGAGCGCCGAAGTCCTCCTCAACGGGCAGCGGGTCGAGGCCTATGACCACCTGTCCCCCGCGCCAGAGCACGCCCGCTTTTTCGCAAACGTCCTCAATGCGCAGAGCCGCTTTCTCTGGATCACGCCACCTCTGGGGTTTGACCCGCTCGCGGTGACGACCGACTCGGCTGGGCAGGTTCATCACCAATACCCCAACGCGGGCACCTATGCGCTCACGGGGGGCACCGACGGATTGTTGTCTCAGACGGAATCCGACTGGCGCGCCGCCCTCAAAGCACAATCCATCGTGGATGAAATCGCGCTCATCGCCGCGCCCGACCTGACCCGCCAAGCACCAGTTGCCCCCGAACAAGCTGGCGCGCCCATGCCGCCCGAAGACCTCTGTCACCTCCCCATCGCCTTGCCCAAAGGCAACATCGCCGCGCGGGTCGTGGACGCGGAAACCGGCGCAGGTTTGCCGGGTGTTCGGATTGAGGCGGCGGGCGAGGGCGTCGCGACCCTCAGCGGCGCAGAGGGAAAATTCCTCATTGAGAACGTGCCTGTGGGTCTCGTCGAATTGCGCCTGTCGCATGACGATTACCTCCCGTCCAATCCGCTTCTACAAGCCAGCGTGGACCAAACGAGCACGAGCCTGTCCGCGCCCTTGGACGACATCGTCGCCATTCGCCTTATGCAGCGCACGGATATTCCCGCGCTCGACCCGGAGACGATCCTCACCCTGCAACAGGAGATGTGTGTGCCGGAGACCGTGGGGAGTTTTCGTATCGCCGTGCTTGACCCACTGACGCCTACGGAGACGCCCGAGGCGCTTTTGACCTGGGCGGCGGGGCTTGCGGGGCTGGATCGTGGATTTGCCGTGGCCCCGTGGATCGGGATTTCGGAGACCGGGACGGAGGGCGTGATCCTGCAACCGCCCTCAGGCCATATCTGTGGGGCCTTTGCCTTTGCCGAACAGGCCCAAGGCGTTCATCGCGCGCCGGGCAACATGGTCCTGCGCCATGCCAAATCGGTGCCGATGGCGATGTCCGAGGCCTTCCAAACCGATTGCCACCGCGCGCGGCTCAACCTCATCACCGCCACCCATGGGCGGGGTATCCGCCTCATGGGGGCACGGAGCCTCTCAAACGATCCGGCGTGGACCCATGTGAGCGTGCGTCGCCTGTTTGATGCGCTCGAACGCACGCTCCTGTCGCGGCTCACTTGGGCGGTCTTTGAACCCAATTCCGCCACCACACGGCACATCCTCAAATTCGCCATTGAGAGCCTGTTGGAGGGCATGCGGCGGCGCGGGATGTTTGCGGGCGACACGCCTGCGGCGGCCTATTCCGTGATCTGCGACGAAGATGTGAATCCGCCCGCCGGTCAGGCAAGGGGTGAGCTTGTCGCAGAAATCGCCATCGCCCCGACCCAACCCTATGAATTCATTCGATTTAGTCTCTCCGCCCAGTCGGACGCCATTGAAGTTACGGAGCGCACATGAGCCGGATCATCGACACCGTTTTGCCCGCCTTCAACTTCTACGTCGGTTTTTTAGAAGACGGCGAAGAACTCTCGCTTTTTGACATTGCCGGGCTGTTCATCGGGGGCTTTGCCGAGGTTTCTGGCCTCGACAATTCGATGAGCATCGAGACCTACTTTGAGGGCGGGGTGAACGACCGGGTGCATCGTCTTCCGGGACGGTTCGAAGTCGCAAATCTGACGCTCACCAAAGGCGTGGGATTCACGGATGACCTCTGGAACTGGCTGGAGGCCTGGCAACGCGGCGAGGCGCTTCGCAAATCCGTGTTCATCCTTTTGGCCAACTCGATGAAAGTGCCGCTGAAAATCTGGGCGGCGGAGCGGTGTCTGCCGGTGCGCTATTCCGGGCCGTCGCTCAATGCGGGGACCTCGGCGCTTGCGATTGAAAAGCTCGAAATCGCGCCCGAAAAACTCACGCTTTTGCTGTCCACAGGCGACGCGGTCGAGGCCGCGACAGACGCCGTTGGCGCGTTGTTCTGAGGGGGACGGAACATGGCAGAGATCAGAATAGGCTCCCTGACCAGCAAGGTCGACGTCACCGACACAGACGCGCTCCTGTCGCCGCGTGTCTTGGCCCGGATCGTCGCCGCCGTCGAGGCCGAGTTGGAGCGCAAATCGCGCGAGGCGGAGGCCCGCACCGCCCAGACCCGCATTCCCTCTGAGACCCGTCGCGGCATGGGAGACGCGTCATGAGTATTCTCTCCGGCCTCACAAATGCGCTCACGCCCGAGCAACAGGAAATCGGCAAACTGACGTTCCAACGTATCGACGCCAACGCCAGTCCCTATGGCGAGCCAGTCTCTGTGCGGTTCAACCCATCGGAACTCGCATTTTCCAAGGCCGCGCAGTTCGCCGATCTCGCCATTCCGGGCCTCCCTATGGCGGTGAGCCAATTTGTGCGCGGCGATGCAGAGACGCTCAGTCTGGAGCTCTTGTTCGACGCGACCGAGGCCGGGATGGGGGTGGGCACCGAGGGCGTCACGACAGAGGTCAACCAATTCCACCAATTTGTTCAGATCGACGGCGACAAACATGCGCCGCCGCTGGTGCGCCTGTCGTGGGGGGCGCATTTCCCTGGCAACGCCTACGCCAGAGCACCAGAACCTGAGGGGCATTTCGACGCGATGGTCCTGAGTGTGGCCCGCAAATTCACGCTTTTCGCGCCCGATGGCGTGCCGCTCCGTGCGGTGGTAAGCATTTCTCTCAAGGAATACGTCTCGCTCGCGCGCCAGATCGCGGCGGTGAACTACCGCTCTCCCGATCACACCCGGAGCCATGTCGTGCAAGAGGGCGAAACCCTCCCGCTCATCGCCCATGATGCCTATGGCGATGTGCGCAAATGGCGGGTGATTGCGGATCATAACGGGATTTCCGATGTGCGGTCTGTGGCCGCCGGGACGGTCCTCTCTCTGCCGCCCACGCATGGGAGGGCCGGATGACCGATTTCATCCCGATCGAGAGCTTTTCCACCTTCCGCGTGCCAGAATTCGACATCGCGATTGAAGGCGAAGCGCCGGACAGCCGTCTGCGCTTTGACGTGCTCGACGTGACCTATTCGGATGCGCCCGATGCCTTCGACAGTTTCGAGTTTAGCCTCGTCGATTGGGATCCCATCCGGTTGGAGCCGGTCTATTCCTCACCCTGGGATGAGGACGGGAATGTGAAAACCTATGTGACCACGACGGGCGACAAACCGATCCCCATTCTGGAACCCGGCACGGTGATCAGCCTGTCGATGTATTACCGCGACGACAATGTGGGCGATTTTGCCAAGATGGACCCGCATTTGATGTTGCGCGGGCGTGTGGCCTCACTCTCGACCTCTTTCCCGGCTTCGGGCGTGCCAGTTGCCAAAGTCCGCGTGCTCTCTCCGCTCGCCTGGCTGGGCCGCAAGAAACTCAGCCAAAAGGCCACGGGCGGGCTGATTGACCTGATCGAAGAGGTCTGTTCCCAGATTGAACTGGACGTCGACACCTCCGGCGTGCCCGCCGAAATCCTGAGCGCTGAGCAAGGCCAAGACGCGCCTGAGCATGACCTCGACAAAAAGGACGCCAATGCGGTTCTCAAAGAGGCAATCACCACCCTCGGTCTCACCAGCCACGTCACCTATGACGAGATCAGCGGCACGGAAACCCTCGTCCTCGCCGCGCCGCCGGAGTTCAAACTCTCGCTGAACTGGGGCCGCACTCTGGTGAGTTTTAGCCCGACTGTGAACACGACAGGCCTCACCAAGACCGTGAAGATGACCGTCGAAGACCCGTTTGGCGCGTCCGAGGCGGAACAACGGTTCGAGGTCGAAAAGGGCTGGGACGATCTTCCGGGGTTGGACCGCGATGTGCTTGGGCCCGGCGTGTTGGACGGCATTCTCGATGAGCTGACCGACGATCCGGAACAGATCACGGAACCGACGCGGCACCAGCTCGCCTTTCCCGAACAGGCCGTCCTCAACCGGCTCCGCGAACAGGCGATGGGGATTGTCACCGGATCGGGTCAGACCGTCGGCTTGCCGCAGCTCAAAAAAGGCGCGCGGGTTGAGCTTTTGGGGTTAGGGGCGAAATTCTCCGGCCTCTACCAGATCACCAAATCGACCCACAGCATCGGGGCCTCCGGCTACACCACTTCCTTTGACGCACGAAAGGAGATTTTCGATGTTTAAACTCGCCTACGTGCGCGAAAACGATCCAGATGGGCTGGCCCTCGTCAAAGTCGAATTCCTGGGCCACGACACAGACAGCCTGAGCGATTGGGTGCCCGTCGTCAGCCCGCTCGCGGGGGCCGAGGCGGGTCTCTACGTCATGCCGGAGGTGGATGACATGGTGGTCGTCGGCTTTCTCAACGGCGACCGCAACCAGCCGATTGTGATGGGCGCGATCTGGAACGGCGCGCAAACGCCGCCCGCCAAAGCCTACACCGAACGCGTGTTTAAAAGCCGCACCGGCCATCTCATTGCGCTCTCCGATGGAGACGACGACGGGATCACCTTGCTCGACACGCATGAGAACAAGATCGTCATGAACAAGGATGGGATCACCTTGGAAACAAAGGGCGATCTCAAATTGAGCGTGGCCGGAGACACCGTCTTTGAAACCAGCGGCGAGGCCACGCACACCGCATCCACCATCAAGTTGAACCCCTGAGAGGCGCCATGGAATTCCTTTTGCCCAATAGCCCCGGTTGGTCCGCGATGCATCTCGTGAATGCGGAGTGGGGGAATATCGCCCTGATCGTCAAGCGCGAATACCTCTTGGACAGCGGGCAGGGGACACTGACCCCGCGCGCGGACCTTGAGGGGCTGATCGTTGCGGACACCATTGAGCCCACGATCACCGATGACGAGGACCGTCCCGTGGTGCGACGCGGGGCCGATCTGGCACTATTTACCGCCCATGCCGATCTGATCTATCTCGGCGTCGGCACAGAGGCGCTTGACCCGCATGGGGTGCGCTTTGACACGGCGGCGTTTCGGGTGGATGGCGTCGCACGGCGGAGCTTTACCCGCCCGTCACCCGCCTTTGCGCCCGATCCGGTGAACCTCTTTGGCTATCACCCCAAGGCGGATCGCCTGTCGCCGCCCTATGATCCCGCGACCTTCGATTTCGCCACGCAGGGCGCATCGCTCTTTCGCGCGGCGCGGCGTGATGGCGGCTATAACGTGAGCAACGGCTTGCCCGCGCTCGCCGGTAATCTGGACATCCGGGTCGAGACCACCAGCACTGGCTCCGACACTGATCCCTTTACGGGGGATGTCATCCAGGATGTGGTCGCCGAGTTCTCCCTCTCTGTCCCTGATATGGTCGCGATCCCCTTCGTTTGGGAAGGCGGCAAGAACAGCCCCGCCTATTGGTGCCGCCGCGCGCCTGTGGCGCTCAAAGCCGACACTCTGACCATCGAAGGCGACCGTGTCTCCCTCATTTGGCGAGGGGCGTTACCACTCTCCGAGGTGCCCGCCCCAGACCTGCGTCAGGTCAATATTCAGGAGGCCGCGTGATGAGCCAGCCGATTGCCGTCGCCAAGGGACAAGCTTTCGCCTTTCCCAACGTCTGCCTCACGCCTGTGCCCGGATCGTCGCCCGTGCCGATCCCGTACCCGTCGATTGCGGACCTGTCTCAGGCCGATGACGTCTCTGAGAATGTCACCGTCGGTGGCCTCGGCGTGATCTTGTCAGAGCATAGCACCGTGGCCTCCACCTCCGGCGATGAGCCGGGGACGGATGGCGGTGTCACCTCGCTCGTCAACGGCGGCAAATGCACCTTTCCGCAAGGCTCAGGGACGGTCCAGATCAACGGCAAAGCCGTGGTGCGCATGGGCGATCAGACACAACAGAACGTGGGCGATCCGGGGCCGAATGCCTTTGGCACAGTCCTCGCGGGCGACACATCGGTTTTGGTAGGAGGATAGAACATGTCAGAGATCATCGGTCAGGGGCTTGGCTATCCGATCCGCGTGAATGCGCGTGGCGGGCTGAATTGGGCCAGCGGTGAGGACTGCATCCGGCAATCGATTTGGATCATCCTCACGACGCCCTTGCGGTCCCGCGTGATGCAGCCCGCCTTTGGCTGTGCCATCCACGACTATCTCTTTGCCCCGAATTCCGCCGCGACGCGCGCCGCCGTCCAGGAGGCCGTGCGCGATGCGCTGATCCGCTGGGAGCCGCGGGTGGATGTCCTGTCCGTGCGGGCCGCCACCTCAGAGGAAAGCGCGACCGTCCTGCTTGTCGACATCAGCACGCGCATTCGCTCGAACAACGCGGCGCTCAATCTCGTCTATCCGTTCTACCTGACCGAGGGGATGACCCAATGACCCTTCCCGTGCCCAATCTCGACAGCCGCACCTATGACGACCTTTTGGCCGAGGCGCTGCGCCGTCTGCCGCTCCATACGCCGGAATATACCAACCACAACGCCAGCGATCCGGGCCGTGCGATTTTGGAGGCGAACGCCTTTCTGACCGAGACCTTGCTTTATCAGATCAACCGCGTGCCGGATCAGAATTATGTCGCCTTCCTGAACCTCTTGGGCATTTCGCCGCAACCGGCGCGGGCCGCCAAAGCGGAGTTGAGCTTTACCCTCAAAGACCTCAAAACCTCGAACGATCCTCTTTTGGTCGATGTGCCGCTTGGCACGCAGGTGGCGGTGGATGACCCGGATCTCGACCAAGACGTAGTCTTTGAAACCGACCGATCCTTGCGCGCCTTGAACGCGGACTTCGGGCTTGCATTGGTGCCGCAAGACGGGGCAGGTGGCCTGTGGCAGGCGGTGACCCAATTCGACAGCGCGGGCGACAAGGTGGCGAACTGGCTCCATGCGTTTCACCCCTTTAGTGCGACAGAAACGATGGGAAAGGCCTTTGTCTTTGGCCTCGTCTTGCGCCCCAAGGCGGAGGAAGAACACCCCGAGGACCGCATGCCCTCCGGCACGCTCGATCTCTACGTCGAGGCAACCGAAGTGTTTGACACGGATGCCTCAGGGGTCGTGATCTCCGGTCCGAACATGCAAAGTTCCGGTCCGATCAATGATGCGATTGATCCCGAAACGGATGTCACATGGGAGGTCTTCACCAGCGCGGGCAGCAGCGGCTTTACCCTCGACGGCGCGCAGGGATGGCAACCGCTCAACCTGTCACTCGATGAGACCAACGGGCTGCGCACCTCGGGACATATCACGTTTGAACTTCCGTCGGGGATGGTCGGGGTGCGCCTTGGCGATGCGCCCGCTGCGACCTGGGAGGCGATTGGAAAGATCAAAGCGCCCACCGACAAACAAGACCTCATCGACCTGCTCGATGCCGGTGATCCCCGTGCGGATGAACTGCACGCCGCTCTGACCGAGGACGTCCTCGAACAGATCGGCGCGACCACGAATGCCGGGATGCTCAGTGCCTGCGCGGATGCCGCGACGCTCGCCGATGCGCTTGCCACCACGCCTGACAGTATCGACCCCTCCGCGCTTGATCAGGAAGCCTGGGCTGCGCTCCACCCGGATTTTGCCGCCCCGGATGTGCCGGTGGTAGAAGTCGAGAAAAATGGCGCGCCCGCAGAGAGCTGGCGTCCGCTTTACATGATCCGCGCGCGTCTCACCTCTGCGGCCACGGGCGAGTCGCGCCTTTTGAACCGTCTGCGCCTCAACACCGTCGGGGCCACCGCCGCCTCGACCCGCAAGGACGAACGCCTCGGGGCTTCCACCGGACGTCCCGGTCAGACCCTGCGCCTCGCCCGGACGCCGGTCTACTTTGACCCGGACACGGAAACGCCGGACATCACCCTGACAGTCACCCATCAGGATGAGGTGACGACCTGGACCCGTGTCGATGACTTCTACGGCGCGGGGCCTGCGGATAAAGTCTACCTGCTCGATCCTCTGACGGGGGCGGTGCAGTTCGGAGATGGTCGTCCGAATGGCATCGGCGGGGCCATTCCGCCCGCAGGAGCGGTCGTGCGCGCCGCCTCTTACCGGTTCGGCGGCGGCGGGATCGCGAATGTCGCCAAGGACACGATCACCAAGCTCAAAGGCGCGATCACCCATGTCAAATCGGTGACAAACCCGCGTGCCGCAGGGAACGGCAGCGATGCGGAAACCCTGTCACAAGTCAAACAACGTGCGCCCTCGACGCTTCGGCGGCGCGAACGCGCGGTTTCTGCACAGGATTTCGCCGATCTGGCGCGCGAAACCCCGGAGGCCGCGATCCATTCGGCCTATGCCGTCGCCGCAAAAGTGCCGACAGAGACCGGATTCGCCGACAAACCGGGGGCGGTGTCTGTGGTCATCCTGCCGAATATCGATCATCCAACGCCGCAGCCCGATGAGGCCACGCTCGCGGCGGTGACCTCCTATCTCAACCCGCGTCGTCTGATCACGACGGAGCTTCATGTGATCGGCCCGCGTTATTTCCATATCACCTCGCTGACAGCCCGGCTCAAGATCGAAAGCACCGCCGATTTCGCCACCGTCTCGGCGGCGGCGCGCGCCGCGATCACCGATTGGCTGCATCCGCTCTGCGGTGGGGACGCGGGGACGGGCTGGCCCTTTGGGCAGGATATTGATCACGGCGATATTTATGACCTGTTGTTGCAGGTGCCGGGGGTGCGCCGGGTTCAGGCGCTGTCCATCGCGCATGATCCGACGTCTGAGAGCATCGCGCCGGATGTCATCGCCGTGCCGACAGGCTATTTGCCCGCGCTCGATCCCGGCGCGATTGGGTTCGAGGTGAGCTATGTCTGATTTCGGCCGGGGATTGCCGCGCGAGCGGCTCGATGAGTTGAACGGGTGGAAGGTGCTTCGCGCGCCCAAGGCCGAGGACGGGTTTTTGCCCAAGGACGGCCTGTTGCAACTGGCAAGCGCCAAACCGGGGCCAAACGGTCTCATCTTTGACAAGCCGATTTTGGATACGGAGCCCGATGGCTCTTTTGGTGGGCGTTCGGTTCCGCGCGGTGCGGCGGTGTCTGAGGTGGGCGACGTCTACCTTGCCGACCCCGACACTGGCCGTGTCCTCTACACCCGCGCGAGCTATCCGCCCGCCTTCGACCCCGCCAGCCCGGTCGCGCCCTTTGTGCCGCTTTGGAGCTTTCCGACCGACCCAGGACCGTCGCATCCGCTGAACCTCGTCACGCCCGTCGATCTCTGTCTCGTGCCGGTCACGGCCGCGCCGGGGGCCTTTGGCGATACGCTTGTGGTGGCGGATACGGGGCGGTCTCTGGTGATCTGGGTGGACCGCCGCCAGATCGTGACGCGCCATAGCCTAAGCCTTTCCGCCACGCCCCTGTCCTTGGCCGCCACACCCTGTGGTCGGGTCGCCGTGTTGACCGAGGAGGAATTGCTGATCGTGACGCGCGGGGTGATTTCGCTGCGCGTCGCGCTCCCGCGCCTTGCGGACGAGAGTTTCGTCGCGGCCCATAGTGTGATTGGTCTGACAGATGGACGGTTTGTCCTCGTGGCGAAGACTGGGGTTTGGACGGTTTTGCCCAATGGGCGGCTCAGTGAGGCCGAGAACGACGCGGCATTCGAGGTGACGACCCCGGCCTTTGCCGTTGAGCGCGATCTGCTCACGCTGCCCGGACACTGCCCCAACATGGACAGCCAAGGCTATCCTGACATCGCCTTGGACCGTGCGGGGCGTCTTGACGGCACGGATTTGCGCCTCGTCAGCCGCCCACGCCGTTTGCCCGTGCCGCGCACGGGGCAGTGGATCAGCATGCGCTTTGACGGTGAGGCGAAAGGCTTTGCGTGGGACCGGATCGCCATTGAAGGTGTGGTGCCAAGCCAATGTCGTCTGTTGGTCCAAACGCTTGTCAGCGATATTCCCTATGAAGAGAGCGAAATCGAAACTTTCACCGGATGGTCGGCGCCCACAGTGCTCGACCCCGGCACGCCGACGGAGTTTCTCGTCCAGCGGAACAAGGGCCGCTATCTCTGGATCAAGATCGAAGCTTACGGCGATGGCACCGCGACGCCGGCGATTTCCGGGATTGAACTCTACGGTCCGCGCAAAAGCCAGATGAGCCTCTTGCCCGCGCCATTTCACCAAGACCCAGTTTCTGCCGATTTCCTCGACCGGTTTCTGAGCCTGCAAGACGCGTTTCTGGGCGAGGCGCTGGCGCTCTTCTCCAGCGTTGGTCCTATGCTTGACCCGGATGCGACGCCAGAGATGTTTCTCGACTGGTTCGGATCGTGGTTCGATTGGCGCTTTCTCGCGGACTGGGACAGCCACACGCGCCGCGAGATGATCGCGGAGGCGATGACGTTTTTCGCGGAGCGCGGGACGATCTGTGGATTGGAGCGTCTGTTGCGCTGGCACACGGGGCTGGAGGGCGCGCTGCCCTGTCTCATCGAAGAATTCTGGCTGGCCTATGACGGCGGAGAAGCCGCATGGCTCGGCAATACGCTCAGCCCGATGGAGAACGGCGGCGCGCATCGCTTTGTCGTTGTCGTGCCGCAAAGCGCGGTGCCGGATCAGGCGGCGGAGGATGTGCTCATGTCGCTGATCGAGGCGCAAAAACCCGCGCATACCATCGCCCGTTTGGTGGTGGTCGAGCCGGGCGTGCGGATCGGCCATCAGGCGCGGCTTGGCGTCGATGCGATTTTACCCGGTTCCGGGCCAGAGGCCCTCGGACTGGGCCGGTTGAGTGAAGGCCTCCAGACGGAAGCGTTCTGTTGATCCGTCCGGGGACGAATTTTGTAACGCGTGACACTTGTGTGTGAGGAGAAACCCGATGCCGAAAGATTGCGAACCGACCCAAACCGGTGACGGCTGCGCGCCCTGCGGGCTGCATGAACCGCAGCGCAACGCCTATTACGATGGCAAAATGCTCACCGCCCGCGACCTCACGGCGGAGCAGAATTACATGAACGGCATGCGCCACCTCGGAAATATGCTTTTGGAGGGCGAGGGCACGGTCTGTGGTCTCAAACTCGAACAGCATCCGAACCCCGGCTGTCGCGACCGGTTCGTCGTCTTGCGCAAAGGCATGGCGCTCGATTGCTGTGGCCAGGAGGTGATCGTCCCTGAGGACACGACCATTCCTTTTGCCGATATGATCGAGGCCGACCCGGAGTTGCAGGACGGGCTCATCGAGGGCGGCATGGACCTTGTGTTCAAGCTGTGCCGTGACGATCAGGCGGCGGAGATGTCGCCGGTTCTGATTTCCGATTGTTGCTCGGATGGGTCTGCCCAACTTCCGGGACGGATCGCGGAGCGCTATGGGTTTGCCTTGGAGCTTGCGGAACCCGGCAGCCTCAAGACCGAGCGCCAAGTGATCAAGCCGGAGCTCGACTGGGTGCATTCGATCAACAGCGATGAATATGTGCCGACGGCGGTGGCGATCGACGAGGTGCGTGACCTCGTCTATGTCGGCTCCTCGCACAACACCACCGCCTTGGTGCGCGCCTATGACTTGACGACCCATGCGCATAAATTGACGCTCTCGGGTCTCACGGAGGTCTTCGACATTCTCGCCCCCGCATCGAGCCGCTTTCTATTTGTGGCCGGGCGCAAGGCGAACACGGGCTACATCCAGCTCTATGAGAAAACGCCTGCCCATGAGGCGAGCCCCGTTGCGAGTATCAAACTCGGCATTGGCAAGGACGGCTTTGCGCAAATGGCCGTCTCTCCCGTGACCGGATCGCTTTTGGTGCTGACGCTCACGAAAAACAACGAGGCCAAGGTCATGGCCTGGACCGAGGATCAATTGGACACGACGGGCGATGTGGGCGCGCCGGTCTTTGAGTTTACGCTTCCGGGCACCGCCGAGATGGGCGACGCCTTTCGCGCCGGAAGCCGGATGATCGCCATCTCGCCAAACGGCCTGACGGCGGCCTTTGTCCTTCCGGGGCTGTCGGAGACCGGGGTTTTCGTGTTGCCGCTGCATGAGATCATCAACAAAGATCTGGACGTCACGAATGGGGCTCTCAACGATGTCGAGAGCATCACCGCCAAGATCACGTTTGAGGACGGCACCCTTGTTGAAAACCTCTATGGCAAGGTGACCTCGATCCAGTTTTCCTACGACAGCGCCATTCTCCATATCACGGGGCGGCATCCGACGGAGAGCGATCTCGGCATCTACACCCGTGTGAGCCTGGGGCAGGGCAATCACGTGCAAACCGGGCAGGGGGTGACATTCACGCTCCCCGAGGATGACGCCGTTTTCCCGGAGATCGACATCGCCCCGGATGAGCGCTGGATCTACATCACCACGGTGAGCAAACCCGGCGCAGAGACGGAGCATGACGGCGTGGTCAACGTCTTTGGCACCGCCGAGGCCAAAGAGCCGGGCGAAACCCCGGTCGGCATCACGCCCGTCAAAACCGTTGGCCTGCGCGCGCGGCTGTCTGCGGGGGCGATGAAGGTGCTCGGCAATAGGCTCTATGTGCCCGGTTCCGCCGTGGAGGACGAGATCGAGCGTGGGCGTGTGATGGTCATCGACATCGCCGAGGCGAATATCAAAGGCATGTTCGAAGAGGCGATTGAGGGCTGTCGGACCTGTGGCGGGGACTGTTCCTGTGTCCGTCTTGGCCATGTGACGGGCTATGTTTGGTCCCCGGAAGAGCTGATGCCAATCTCGGACCCCGGCACCGGGGGCGAGGCGGAAATCGACAACCTGACGCATCGGCCGCTCGTGCCCTCGAACGTCAAACTGATGGAAGCCATCCTTGAGATCGCCGCCCGCGGCGTCGAGACCGGCCCGCCGGGACCGCGCGGCGAACCAGGGGCGGACGGGACGAAAGGCGACAAGGGCGATCCCGGCACCAACGGGACAAACGGCACGGACGGTGCCTCCATCGTCGCCGTCCGCTATATTCGACAGTCCGAGATCAACGCGGGGAAAACGGCTCCTTTCCTCGAACCAAACGGCGACGATTACACGCTGGTCATCGCCCCGCCGGAAACGGGCGGCGAAGCAGAACCCCTGACATGGGAGGATTTCTTTTTCGTCGCGGAACAAAGCCATGAACCGGGGTTCCGAACGACATTGAATGACACACAGGCCGTCGACGAGGTCTGGTTTCAACTCTCCGAGGAGATCACCAACCCCGAACTCTTGTTGAACACCCAAGACATCCACGGCGGGTCTTTCCTCTCGGGGGCCTTGGAAATCCGGGTTCATACCTGGGGCAGTCGCTTCGATGTCGGGCTTGATAATGCGGAAAACATCTCAAGCGCACTTCAAGAACTCCTGAGCCGCAGAACGTTCCAGTTTTCGCCCGAATTTGACGGTCTGGCCCAACTCACAGATGACAAGATGCTGTTCAAAATCAAGCTCACGGAGCTTTGGGCCTCGCTGCGCGACAAACAGGGCGTCCCAATGGTTCATCGCGGGCGGGTCGAGATTGTGCTCCACGGCAGTTTCCTGACCTCCAAGAACGATCTGCCTTTTGATGGCTACAATCGCTGGAATGGGGAGGGGCCAGAAAAACAGCCCGGCGCGACCGGCGGCACATGGCGGACGTGGATCGAATTCCACGCGGAGGGCTGATCATGAGCATTCTCACCGAAACCCCGCTGCGCCCGAAATGGACCGACCGGCAACGGATCAGCGCCGCCGATCTGACTGCAGAACAGCTTTGGCATGACGCGCAATTGTCGCGGCTCAGACGCCTTGCCCTTGGCTGGGGGGTCGTCGCGGGTCTTGAGGTACGCGGCATGGCCAACACGCTGACCATCCGCCCCGGCTATGGCATCACGGCGGCAGGGTCCGAGGTCTATCTGCCCTCTGAGCTGTCCGTCACCGATGTCTTTGAGCGGCTCTGCACCGCCTGCGGCACAGTGGGCAACATTTGTAGCGCGCCCAACCCGGCAACGGGGCAGAACCCGCCGATCACCGGCTGGCTCGTCCTGAAACCCGTGCTGCAAGAAAGCTGTCCGCGCCCGACCGTGCCCGAGGGCTGTGCCCACCCGGCGAGCGCCATGGCGTTTAGCCGTCAGGGCAGCGCGCTAGAGGTCGTGTTTCTCTGTGAACTCCCGGAGAATTTGCAGCGCCAAGACCCGGATTGCGCCAGTGCTGAGGCCTATCTCGACAGGCGCCCGGTGCCCATGCCCGAGATTGGCGACGACATTCTCCCCCTCGCGCAGGTGACGACGGTCTCCGGGCGGCTTGGCGCGGTGGACATGGACCGGCGCAAACGGCTTTTGCCGCTCTCGGTGCTCCAAGATGTCGTGGCCTGTTGTTCCTGTCATGAGGACGAGGGCGAGACGCCGACACCGCCCGATCCCGGAACCAAGCCCTGGGATCTTCCGTCGGAATTCACCTTTGGCGAGTTGATCGAAACCATTCACGACGCCTTTCCCACGCCTGAGGTGGTGTTTGACAAAAGCATTGAGGACATCTTTGCCACGCGGCGCGCTGTGGCGGCGGTTTCCATCGATCCGACAGACGTCCTCGCCAAATCCTTTGCCGCGAGCCTGCTCGTTCACAACCGGACATCGCTCATCGCTTTTGAGGAAGGGCGGTTTGACGACGTCTACGCGGGCTACCTCACGGATGGGAACACGGGCCGCGCTGCCCTCATGCGGGCCGCCGTGACATTGCCCTCTGTCGATCAGACCGTGCAAGCGATCTGGGAACAGGAGATGACCGGCTATCATGAGATCACAAGGGATCACCCGACACGCAGCCCGGCGGACATCATCGGACGCTCCATGACGGAAATCCGCGAGAAATTCGGAGAGGCCTCGACCGAAGCTCTCACGGCGCTGTTCTGGATCGCCCAACGTGCGGAGATGATCGAGGCGGGCGGCCCGCCTGTTCGGAGCTGAGATGAGCGGCACCCTCGACATCGGGCGGGCGGACATCGCCACGCGTCTGATCGGCGACGGCCTCCATGGGTCGACCGTCGAAAGCCGCTTGCAGGCCATGCTTTGTGACGAGGTGCTGCCGCGTGTCGCGGATCGGTTGGATAAAGAAATGGGGGCGGAGACCATCCTCTGTCTGCCCGACCTGCCGATCCTGATTCAGATGACGCTTGCGGAGGCCCTCACACAGACCGGGGTGACGCTATGGTCCGATGCGCTTTTTGCCGCCATTCAGGCGCGGATCGCCTCCGGCGAAGACGTCTGGACCTTTGAGAACCGCTGGGCCTTTCTCGCCGCCTACCTGCGGGACCGTCTGGGCCTCACGCGCCTCCCGGAACAGGTGTTCAGCGGTCTCTCGACGCTCGATCTTCTGTCCCCCGGTCAGGCGGTCTGTGAGTCGCTCCGGGTCTGGCCAGAGATTTGGCCGTGGGTGGGGCCGGGCAACGCCCACGACCGCACCGCTTGTCTCGCGGCCCTGCGCCAACGCGGTGGGATGCAAACGCTCCACGCCTTGGTGCTCATCGCCTTGGAGACCGAAGCAGATGTCGTGCCTCAGACCCCTGCGTCCGCCGATCTTCTGGAGCTTTTGCGCGATCCGGACGCCCTCATCGCCCTGTTGCCCGCGCTCGGTCGGGCGTCACAGGACACAGCTGACACCACTGTGAGCGCCGCCCTCATCGCCACGCTCGCGATCCTGGGGCAGGGGGACAAGACCGCCTCCGTCAAAGCGGCGATGCAAGCGGGCTTGGTCCTCGCGCTGCTCCGGCCGCTCTGTCGCGAGGTCGGGCTTTCGACGCCCATCTCGTGGACCGCCGCCCTCGACCTGCGGCTCCAAACCCTGCCGGACCGCATGCGCGCGGCCTCTGCGCCGTGGATGGCGGAGCTTTCACAGACCGAGGAGGCAGAGCACCTTTTGGCCGCGCTGGCGGATCGGTTGGCCCAAGGGGCGCGCGCCCAACAGGCTGCACGTCCTGCGTCGGCGAAAGAGAGGATCAGCACCGAGACGCCCGCAGACGCCACGCCCCCAACCCAAACCCCCGATGCCCAGATGATCACATCCCCCATCGCAGGCGTCGCGCTCTGCCTGCCGTTTTTTACCGAGAACCGGATCGGTCAGGCCTTTTCTGCCGCGCTCCGCCTCGCCGCGCTGGCGGCGCTTGGGGCCGATGGGCCGGTCGAACGACCCGAGGACGACCCGCTGTTGCGGGCCCTCGCCGGGATGGACACGCGCGATGACCTGCCCGCGCGGCCCGATGAGATGGACCTGTTGTTTGTGCCCGAAGACAAACGCGCCCGGATCATGGACGCACCCTCCGGCGCCGCGCGCTTTGCTCTGTGGTTGGAGGCCCGCTTTGCCACCTCCTTGCCGGGTCTTTCCACCGCCTCGCATGGGTTCCTTCAGACCCAGTTTTTTCATCGTCCCGGACGTCTCATGCGCACGGAGACCCGCCTCATCGTCGACATCGACGCGCCGCCTTTGCGGGCCGTGCTCACTCTCAGCGGCGTGATTGGCCCCGCGCCGGGGCGGGCGACATGGCTGAACGGCGAGGAGATTCTCATCCGCCTCAGGGAGGTGTCATCATGACGGAACTGGACCCGCATCTGACCGCCGGATTTCCCTCAGACAGCGCCTGTCTCTCGGCGCGGATCGGGCGTGTGGCGCTTCGGCTGTCACTTGAAGTCAACCGGATGCGTGCGCTTCGTGGCGACGGGCGGGAGGAGCGCTTTGCCGGGGTGTTGATGCGCGACAGCGACATTGCCGCGCTCTGTTCCGAATTGATCAGCGATCCGTTGCCCGACAGCGACGATCTCACCACCACATTGGAGATGGCCACAGCCCGCTATGACGCGCGGCTCTCTCAAACGCCCGTCTTGCCCCGCTACGCGCGTCTCACTCCGCTTTTTGGGCTTAGTGTGGCGGAAGAAGAGCTTTTGGCCCTGGCGCTCGCCACCGCAATTGACCCGCGTCTCGCCCGTGTCTTGGGCTATCTGAACGAAGACCTCGCCCAGCAACATCTCACTGCGGGGCTGCTCCTCCGCCTCTTGCCCGGACCTCTGAGCGCGGCGGCGCTTTGGGACATGTTGGGCGAGGACGGCACGTTGGTGCGGCACGGGGTCATCACCCTTGACGGCCCGCTCTCGGGTCGCACGGCGGTGCGTCTCTCTGAGGCGGCACTCCGGCTCATCGTCTCCGGGCCCGGCGAGACCGAAATAGGCGCGCAGATTCCGGGAAGCAGCACGCCCAAAGACGGCCCGATCCTGATCGAGAGCACTAAGGCGGTGGACGCCCTCATCGCGCTTGGCGATTGTGGTCCGCTTTGGCTCTCCGAGGGCGGCACGGTCGAAGAGGTCCAATCGATGGCACTTTTGGCCGCGCTCAATGGTCAGGCCCATGTGATCAGCGGATGGGACGCGGCCCCGCCAGAGGCGCGTTGCCGAATGATGCGCGGCTTGGGGCGGTTGAGCGTCGTCGTCACCCAGCGTCCCGCACTTTGGACCGGGGCCGGAGTGCCGTGGGTGCACCGTGTCGCGCCACCGTCCGGAAATGCAGCGCGAGAGGCCTTTTGGGCCGCGCGCGCGCCCAAGCTTGCGCCCCTACTGGCCGAGGAAGCCCGCGCAACCCCGCTTCGCCTTTGGCATGTCGCACGGGAGGCCGATGGCGATCTGGAGACCGCCAAGATGCTCCTACACCACCATCGGTCCGAGCCAATGCGCGGCCTTGCCGATCACATCCCGGCGCGGTTCGGCTTTGACGATCTCGAACTCCCACCCGCCCAGAAAGCCCGTCTGAGGGGCTTTGCGGCGCGGCGCAAACAGGCCGCCACCGTGCTCGAAGATTGGGGGTTGGGATCGCGCTTTGGCGCAGGTTCGGGAGGGATCGCACTTTTCACCGGGGGCTCCGGCCTCGGGAAAACCATGGCCGCCTCTGTGGTCGCAAAGGCCGCGGGACTGGAACTTTGGCGCATCAATCTCGCCACCGTCGTGAGCAAATATATCGGCGAGACGGAGGCCAATCTCGACCGCGTGTTCAATGCGGCGGATCAGGCGGATGTGGTTCTGTTTTTCGATGAGGCGGAGGCGCTATTTTCCAAACGTGCCGAGGTGAAAGAAGCCCGTGACCGCTATGCAAATATGGAGATGGCCTATCTCTTGCAGCGGATCGAGGGATTTCGCGGCATGGCAATTTTGGCGTCGAACATGGGCACCTCCTTGGAGCCCGCGATGCTCCGGCGCTTTGATTTGGTGATGGAATTCCAGATGCCCGATGTCGCCGCGCGTAGACGGCTTTGGGGGCGGCTGGAGGCGGGGCAGGTGCCTTTGGGGGAGGATGTCGATCTTAATGCCCTCGCGGAGACCTTTGAACTTGCGGGCGGACACATTCGGCAAGCCGTCCTTGCCGCCGCCTATGAGGCCGTCGAGGACGGTGAGATCACGCAAAGACATCTCATGCGCGCCGTGGCCCGCGAATATGTCAAACTGGGACGTCCCTTGCGCAAGGAAGATTTCGGCCCCTATTTCGCCCAAGTGCGCGGGGTGGCGTGATGCAGAGCCCACAATCCGCGCCACCGCAACCTGCGCCGCAACAACCGCAGACACAAACCCCACAGCCGCAAACCGCGGAGCAGGGCGTCGCGCAATCGGTCGGCTGGCAGGAGGAAGAAGGGGCCTATATCCTGCCGTTCGGCGCCGGTGTGACGCTTGGGCCGGAGATTTTGGGCGATGGGAAAGAGGCGGAGATCAGTCTCGACAAGCTCCCCAAGTTACCGGGTCTTGAGATCAAGGACGCCAAATTCAAACGCAACTCCAACAGCCG
>CAXPTW010000024.1:0-289275 GCA_964220165.1 Abyssibacter sp. | reverse complement strand
CAGCCTGACGTTTCCATGTGCTCACCTGATTGGGGTGAAGCTGATGTTTCGATGCGATCTCCTGCACGGTCTTGTCGCCTCGCAGCGCTTCCAACGCCACCTTGGCCTTAAACTGATCTGTAAAATTACGGCGCTTTGCCATTCTCGTATCCCTTCAAAGGTTCGGGATACACATTAGCTCACTGTCCGATTTCCTGGGACCACTTCAATCTCGCAGCGCCGGGCCTGCAGGCTTGTCGGTGTCGACCCCAAGACTGTCCGGCATGAACGCCCGCCGGACAGTGCCGATATCCGAGAGGCAATGCAGGAGATTGCTGGCAAGCGGCGTCGGTTCGGCTATCGATGGATCGGCGTACTGCTGGAACGCAAGGGCATGAGCATGAATCACAAGAAGCTCTATCGCATCTACCGCGAGGAAGGTCTGTCGGTGAAGCGACGACGCGGCCGGAAGCGGGGACACGGACGCCGATGCCGGCTGCCGGGTATCCCCTTGCACACTGGTCATTGGACTTCGTGTCCGACAGCTTTGCGCGTCGCGGAAGCTCCGGATCCTGGCGGTGATCGATGACTGCACCCGGGTCTGTGCCTTGTGGCGGACACCAGCCTATCCGGCGCACGGGTTGCCCGGGAGCTCAGCGCTCTGATCCGGATCTACGGTAAGCCCGGCGGCATTGTCAGTGACAATGGGACGGAGTTCACCAGTCGGGCCATCCTGAAATGGGCAGACGAAAAAAGAGGTGCTGTGGCATTACATCGATCCGGGCAAGCCGCAGCAGAACGCGTTCATCGAAAGCTTTAACGGCAGCCTCAGGGACGAGCCGCTGAACGAGGAGTATTCGACAGCCTGGACGATGCGCGGCATAAGCTGGCCCTCTGGCGCTACGACTACAATACGGTCCGGCCGCACTCATCCTTGGCCAATCAAACACCGCAACAAGCGCGCCGAGCGCTTGAGCGATTTGAGGGCTCCGCGCCCGGCGCGCTTGCGCCAGACGGGGAACCAGATTACCCAAATCCAACCTGCAGACTCTCGTTATGAATGAGGGACCGGCAGGGGGCAGGTCAATCTCGTTCGCTTCATTGTCCGTCCTCAAGTTGGATCGGACTCTAATCGACGGTGGAGGAAAAATCCCGTGGCAGGTCAAAACTGTCCCATTAGCGCTGACGTCACACAAGGATGTTAGTCTACGTATCCAACTTCGCGCGAAAAAAAACTAGCCTTCTTCGGAAGGGAGATAGCAGGCGTTGCTGGGTTTCCCGAGTACAGCTTATACGGCTCACTGTAGTGCTTTACTAATACAGATTGAGCTCCGAGCACAGAACAGTCGGGCAAACCCGCGCCTTTTACCAATATGCAACGCGCCGCAACCATACAATGATTACCAATTGTGACTGGGGCACAATGCTGTCGGCCCTCTACAACCGAGATACCATGAGTATATATGTATGTCGCCCTTCCTGCGAGAATACTAAAATCGCCGATCCTGATCTGATCGTTACAATCAAAGAAATGATTGCCCGTAATGCTTGCGTTATTTCCTATAATTAATGCAGGGAACCGATTGGGAAACTGACCAAAGTGGCGCTTGGAATCAAAAGGTAGAGCTGTTGCATAATTTCTATTGCCTATACGTGCGCCCTGTCCGAGCTCAAGCCTTTCAATGTTTCGAAGAATATTGAAATTTCCAATAAAGCTACCTCGCTTCAATACAAGTTTACGGGCGTGAATGAAGGATGTGCCGATGTGTACATCAGATTCTATCTCTGCAGCCATCGTTCTTCTATAAATCAGTATTTTAAGCCTCTGAGGTAAGACCGCGCAGATGATATGCAAAACAAGAATGAGTTTCTTCTTGATCTTCAAAGCCCCATCTCCCCGGAACGTTTATTAAAGCGCAACCAGAATAGCTGCATTATATTGCGAACTATTGATACGCAGACGAGCGCTCCACCTGCGCCAGGCAAGCCGAAAAGATACAGCATTGCAATACTCATACCTAGTGATACGAGTGCAAACAGCAACGCATTTCGCATAATGACTTTGTCCGCATGAAGAGCATAAATCGCCTGCTTTTGCAGCTCTGCGGGGATATTCAGATTAAAGCTCACCAGCACAAAGTAGAAAACAACATACCATTCACTCAAAGCTTCTCTACCGATAAAGGTAAGAAGATAAGGCATCACGATTAAGGTCGCCCCAGAAAAAAGCATCGTAGATATAGCTGCTATGCGGGAGGTGGACCAAAGTAGGGGCAGCAACTGGATAGGGTTGTCAGCAGCTGTGCGTACAAAAGCGGGGCGCGACATCTGAACCAAACCAGAATAGTGTAAGTTGGCCAAAGCCGACCCAACTTGCAGAAAAAAGACGTAAACACCGGTGGCTTCGACCCCAAGAACGGCTGTTACAATGAACCTGTCAGAATGAGCTGAAAGCGTTTCACATACTCCTGAAATATATAGTGAATACGCTTCACGCATAGCCTTGAATGTGGATGTAATACCGACACGAATCCGCAAGCGAATCCTAGACCATGGCCAATCCCGCAGGACAATCCCAACACCAAGAAACGCGACTATCGCGCCGACAAACCAGAAAGTCAGCAAAGCCTCGATATTCCGGATTTCAGGAAAAACATAGGCGCTGGGAATATAAATTAGTGCCCATATGCCACCGCGAATGAAGTGAAGCACATTTGCCGATATTGGTTTCGCACGGCTGATCAGGATTTGGTAACTCTCGGTTCCCAAATGCTCCATCAAAACCACGGCCCAGACCAATACCACTAGATGTGGGGCCGCCAAAGAGAGCGCCATTAATCCGCCTAGAATGACAAGATATATGCAGATCACATAGAGCAGATAATAGATCAGGGGAGGGACCAACACCTCCGGATCATCCCGAACAGCCCTTCGCGAAAGGGTTTGGATATATCCCATACCTAGCAAAGGTGCCGCAGCAACACCAGCAGATGAGACAAGGCCAAACCAACCCAGCTCCGCAAGTCCAAGAAACTTTGAGATAAACAATGTGAGAGCAAATTTCACGACGAGCGTCGTGATGCGGACACTCATCACAAATAGCGATTTCTTGAACAAGTGACTTACCTCATTTAGGAGCAACAGGATTACATTGGTATCAAGACATGTCTAGTATCTGCTGGTCGAGATCGCCAGCCAAAGTAGAGACAATCGCGACCTCATCTGGTGTGAGGCTCTCTTTCCAGTATTGATTGGTTTATTGTCCGTCGTCAGAGTTTTTGGGCCAGTTAGCGGCCTGATCTAAGAGGGGGTCTGGCTCATCTGTTTGGTTCGATTGTGTGGCGGATTTGCGGTGTTACAAGCGCCGATTTTCGATAGTCTTTCGTTTGATTCTTTCGCGTTGTTTCAGGATGGTTTCGCCTCGCGCGCCGTGTTCCCGGCGAGACGCTTCTTGCCTGCCTCAAGGATTTCCTTCGACCAGCTGTATATAAGCTCTGGGCAATTCCCTCTCGGAGACATAGCTCTGCAACGCAATGCTCTCCTCGCCCCTCAGACCGTCCAGAACGATCCTGATCTTTTCCTCGGCGAAGATCAGCGGACAACAAATCGTAGCTTACGTCAGTGTCCGAATTTCGGGGGGTGGGGGGCGCTCAGGCGGCCGCGTTTGCGCAACGCCTCAAGGTGTGGAGAGGGGATAGTGGGGATAACCTGCTTGGAAAAATAATGCGGATGCTTTACAGATGCTGACAGTAAAACTAGTCGTCAACTTATGCGCTTTGTCTGCGTAAGATGTTGCGACTAAATGGAGTTCATCATTGAATCGTAACTCGTGGAAAGTAAATGGAAATCTTTCCGCTGTGCTGAATGCAGTTACGATTGCGATCTGCATTGCAATTGTGATTACATTCCCCTTCGCACCGACCCACGCTCACCTTTCCGTGACCTCTCTCGCGTACCTGCTCGCTGCCGGCATGGCTTTCGGAGGAACTGTGATGAGCACCACGCGAGGTGCCGTCGATTTCATGTTTTCTTTCTTTTTTTTCCTGTTTTTGGCCGTTCCAAGTTACCTCCAAATCAATGCGGGGGTGTTTCCGTGGGGGGCACAGCTCATCGTGCGGGATCAGATCGACGCCTACGGGGTCATCGCTGCGGCCCATGCCTCCTACCTGATTGGCAGAAGCAGCGTTGAACATTTCGCAAAGCCGAGACTTCCTAAGACGATCCGAACAGATCTGGCAGCGTCCCGATTCTTTTCCGGATGGGCCTTCGGCTTTTCTTTCGTAGCAGTTATCTTCGCGGCGCTCGCAGGGCCAAGGCTCCTTTTCTCAGTCCGTTTTGCGGACGGTCAGGATTTTACGGATGGCGGCTTTTCGACCCAATTTCTGATGATGGCAAGATCTCTCAGCTTGCTGAGCTATGTGATTATGATCTATCTCGCTAGGATGGCCCCTTCCCGTCGAGAGAGGAGACGGAACCTTTACGCTGTGCTGCTTCTTACGCCGACCTTTCTAGTAATCAACTACCCTCCCGGACTGCCGCGCTTCCTTTTGTTCGGCAATTTCATTGCCGTTTCCCTCGCCTTCGTAAATTTCAGGAAACCTTTGGTGAAGGCCGGGATGGCGTTTGGTGGCGGCATTGTTCTGTTGACCATCTTTCCCGTAATAAAACTTTTCGCGACCGGAACAGCATCGCTTTCCGACATCCTGTCTGCGGCTAGCCAGGTGAATATCTCCAGCTATTTTCTTCTTCCCGACTTCGATGCTTACATGCAGATCGTTTCCACCGTAACGTATCTCGAAAATGGCGGAGATTTTCGCTACGGAAACAATTTCCTAGGGGCTCTTTTGTTTTTCGTTCCGCGTTCGATTTGGCCCGGAAAGCCCGAGCCATCGGGCCAAATCGTTGCGGATTATTTAGGCTATTGGTACGTCAACGTGTCGAACCCCCTGCCGACCGAGGCATTACTCGCTTTCGGTGTGATTGGCCCCGTTCTGTTTCTTTTCTGGTTGGGCTATGTTCTTGCACGGATCGATTTGCTAATGGTACGCAAGGCCCCGTTTCAAATTTATGCCATGAATTTCTTTGTCTATGCGCTTTGGTCGGCGTTCATCGTTATCATCTTGCGGGGAGCTTTGAACGCTGTCGCTCCAATGTTCGGAACCGGGTTCCTTGCATATTTTGTAATGAATATGTTTTTCAAAAAACGGGTTGTGTGGAGAAAATTTAGGTGAGCTGTTTGACTTCTAATGTGGTCTCAGTTTTCTGGACAGCTTGGCAGTGTTTCTAAGGTGTATCCGGTTTAAGTTTTACTTCGTTGCCCTTAGTGTCATGCTGCCAATTTCTGTTCTCGACCGTGCCAATATGCCTCTCTCGGAGTCCGATGCTCAAGGGAAGAATGGGGGCGTTCAGTATTGTAGAAGGTTATCCATCTGCTGATCACCCGCCGGGCGTGGAAACCATCTGTGATTTCTTCGAGATGGATGGCTTCCTGCTTCAAGGAGCGCCAAAGCCGCCCGATGAAGATGTTGTCGAGATAGCGGCCGCGTCCGGCCATAGAGATGCGCACGTCGGCCTCGGTCAGAGTGGCTATCCAAGCCGATCCGGTGAATTGCGACCCCCGATCCGTATTCATGATTTCGGGCGGGCCGTGCCTGGCAATGGCGTCGTTCAGAGCATCGACGCAAAAGTCGGCATGCATCGTATTGCTAAGCCGCCAGCTCAGCGCCTTCCGACTGTACCAGTCCATGATCGCGATCAGAGACAAGAAGCCATGCTTCACTGGCACGAAGGTGATGTCGGCACACCAGACCTGATTGGGACGGTCGATCTGCATCTTCCTCAGTAGATAGGGATAAACCGGGTGCTGCGGATGCGGTAGGCTGGTTCTCGGGCGTTTTTAGATCGCTTCCAAGCCCATTTTCACCATCAACCGCCTGACGCGGTGATGTCCCACAACAATGCCTTCGCGGCGCAGGTAGGCCTCCAGCCGTGGTCTATTGGCTGAGAAATGACAAAACGCAAACCGATCAGCAGGAGCAGAGAGTAGCTTAACTTACGCCAAATTCTGTCCAAGAGATGGGGAGTAGCTCAAATTGTCCAAGAAACTCAGGGGGGCCGCCTCGAACATTTTGACAAATGCTCGACTAGATATTCCTTGATGCCGTACTATCGAATGCACCATGTGCGGGTAATGTTGAAAAAGTCGGAGTGTTTTAGAGACTTTTCACGCGGCTGGTGATATAGTAGCCGTTTGCCACCGGTTATAGCGGCTTGGTTTGCCGAAGGCCCGCTATTTTGACCATTCGGGTCATGCTGCGGCCTCCCGCAGGGCGTCCTGCGAGCGGAGCTCGGCGAGTTTGCGCAAGTTCTGAACGATGATTGCGAGGAGGCATTTATCCTTCGCTCTGTTTGGTCCTCGAGACCTGGGCTGCGTGAGGTTCAGGATGCGTTTCATGTGGGTGACCAACATCTCGACCTTTTTCCTTTTATCCCGTGAGATCTTGTAGGCTTTGGTCTTGCGGCTTGTGCGGGCGAACTCGCGTGCTTCCTCGTGCGGCTCGCGAGTTACATATCGCGCTTCCGCTTTCGGTAAGCAGATACCCTTGGATGGGCGAGCCCGACAGATCGCTTTCAGAGCACTTCTTCAGCGACGCTTTGATAGGCGTTTTTAACGAGCGTGAGTGCTTTGTCTTCGCTCTTCGCCTGAGCATAGATGCGGAATTCCGGTGCATTACCGGAGGGACGCAGATGGAGGACATCACCGCTTTCAAAGTCGACACGCAAGCCGTCAGTGAGATCGGTCGTCGCAATCATTCCGAACGGTGCGAAGAATGTGGCCCGTTTCTGCGCATCCGCGATCAATCCGTCAAGGAAAGCTCCGGCCTTCGTCTGATCAATCTCTTGAACGCGGTCTGCGGCGGTGAAACATGGCGGCAAGCTGGAAACTAATTCTGACAGCGGCTTTCCTGCCAATTGTGCGGCGACGAGAGGCGCGATTATAGGCAACATGCAGTCTCGTGTCGGAAGCGGCGCCAGTTTGCCTGCAATCTGGGCTTCGAAGCCTAGCAGGAAACCTCCATTCGCCTCGAAGCCCACGACTTCGGAATTTGCTGCCTCTGTCATGCCAGCGATAACAAAAGGCGACCCGATCCGAGTGAGGAGCACCTCTTCAAAGTCAGGGATGCGGCGCACCATATCGTTGGAAGAGACGGGCGTTACAACGGACTTAGCGCCCAGAAGTTGCGCACCCAAAACTCCGAGAATATCGCCGGGGATCACCTTGCCTGCCCCATCGGTCAGCATGGGGCGATCCGCATCACCGTCCGTCGAGGCGATGGCATCGAGGCCATTGTCCTTACACCAGCTTTGTAGCTTTGAACGGGTTTCGGTATCGACGGCTTCGGTATCGACGGGAATGAACTTTTCGGAGTGAGCGAGGGAGACCACTTCGGCACCAAGACCTTTGATCACCGCTTCCATCGTGTCGCGCGCCACTGACGAATGGCGGTACACGCCGATCTTGAATCCCTTGAGCGCATCTGCGCCAAACCCGTCAATATAGCGCGAGATGTAGGGCGTCTCTGCGTCGAGTGTTCGCAGGCTGCCCGCGGCACTCGCGGTGTAACGGGTCCGTGCCTCATACGCTTTGTTGATGGCGGCTTCGTCTTCTTTTGAGACTTCTCCATCGGGTAGATAGAACTTCAACCCGTTGCGGTCAGCGGGGATATGGCTCCCCGTTACCATGATAGCCGGAGCTTTTTCTGACATAGATGCGAGCGCAAGGGCCGGAGTTCCAAGCGTACCGCAATCGACCACATCGACCCCTGCAGCTTGTGCCGTCTCACAGATCACTCCGGCGATATGTGGCGACGACGGGCGCAGGTCGCGTCCGACATAGAGCGTGCCGCACTGCACCGTACTCAGAAAGGCATGGACATAATCAGTGACGAGGTCATCGGTCAGCTCGATCACAAGACCGCGCAGGCCGCTGGTGCCGAATTTAGGAGCCATCTCACATTATCCCCTCTCACCTTGTCCGCGGGAATAGACGTCCTCGTAACGGATGATGTCATCTTCGCCTACATACGAGCCGGTCTGAACCTCGATCAGAACCATTGGTACCTTGCCCGGGTTCTCCATTCGGTGGACCGCACCGAGCGGGATGTAGACGGATTGGTTTTCGGTCACGAGTTTGACTTCGTCATCGACGGTGACGCGCGCGGTGCCTTCCACCACGATCCAGTGTTCGGAACGGTGGAAGTGGCTCTGCAGACTGAGCGCCGCACCAGGGTGAACATGGATGCGTTTCACCTGAAAGCGGCCGCCGATTACAAGGCTTTCGAACCAACCCCAAGGCCGGTGATCCTTCGGGAAATGCGTGGCCTGAACCGAGCCCTTTGCTTTCAGTGCCGCAACTGCTTTTTTTACATCCTGCGCGCGGGACATGTCAGCGACGAGGACAGCATCATTCATTGCAATTGCCATGACATTTTTCAGACCGATCCCGACGACCTCAAGGTTTTCACTGTCGGAACGTAAAAGGCTGTTTTCACATTCGATCGCCGTCGCATCGCCCGAAGTGACGACACCGTCGTCATCTGGCCCGATTTCACTCCAGACCGCGTCCCACCCCCCGAGGTCCGACCAGCCGCCATCAAAAGGCACAACGGCCAAATTGTCCGCCTTCTCCATGACGGCATAGTCGATAGAGATGTCTTCCGCCTTGGCCCAACTATCTGGATCCAGACGCAGAAAGCCGAGATCGACTTCAGCAGCGGAAACAGATGCGCCCACTGGTTCGTTTAGTCCCGGTGCGAGTTTCGTGAAGGCTGATATGATGTCTTTGGCTTTAAAAAGGAAAATCCCCGCGTTCCAGAGGAAAGTCCCGGCGGCGAGCATCTCTGCAGCGCGCGCGGCATTCGGTTTCTCGACGAACTGTTTAAGATCAACAGCCGCACCCGATATGTCCGGTTGCGCTGTCAGTTCGAGATAGCCGTATGCGGTCTCCGCATGCGTAGGCTTGATCCCGAATGTGATTAGTTTTCCTGCCTCGACAGCGGCTAGACCTTTTTCGATCGCTGCATGAAACGCGTCAACATCGGGCACGACATGATCCGACGGCGCCACGAGCATCACGGCCTCCGGATCTTCGTCGGCGATATACAGCGCCGCGGAGAGAATGGCCGGAGCTGTGTTGCGGCCCTCTGGTTCGATGATAATTGCGCCCGGATCAATGCCGATGTCGGCAAGCTGCTCTGTCACAATGAAGCGGAAATCAGAACCCGTCAGAACCGTCGGAGATGCAAAGCGCAAAGCTCCGTAGGAGCCGCTCAAACGTTTCGCGGAAGCCTGAAAAAGTGTTTCTTCTTTGATGAGGGGGACAAACTGCTTAGGGTAGCTTTTGCGAGACAAGGGCCAAAGACGCGTCCCGGATCCGCCGCACAAAATGACCGGGTTGATGAGTGACATTCTCGGCTCCTTCAATTTGGCACTTAACACACAGGGGAATTATTTAGGATTTTTCTTAGATAGATGTGAAACTATTATTAAGTCTAGCGAAATTGAGCTACTCCCCATCTCTTGGACAGAAATTGGCGTAAATTAAGCTACTCTCTGCTCCTGCTGATCGGGTTGGGTTTTGTCATTTCTCAGCCAATAAACCACGGCTGGAGGCCTGCCGCCAAGGGCCGAGTGTGGGCGTTGGTTGTTGTAAAAGGTCATCCATTTCCGGAGGCTTGCCTTCGCTTCTGATCCGGTCTGCCAAGCATGCAGGTAGATGCACTCGTATTTCAGGGTTCGCCACAGCCGCTCGATGAAGATATTATCGAGACAGCGTCCCTTGCCATCCATCGAGATGCGGACGCCAGCCCGGCGCAGTCGATCCGTCCAAGCGAAAGATGTGAACAGAGATCCTTAATCAGCATTTATGATCTCCGGCGGGCCAAACTTGTGGATGGCCGCGTTCAGGGCCTCAACGCAGAAGTCTGTCTCCAGAGTATTCGAGATGCGCCAGGACAAAACCTTTCGCGTGCGCCAATCCATGATGGCGACAAGATACAGGAACCCTCGGCGCATGGGCAGATAGGTAATATCCGAGCACCAAACTTGGTTCGGACGTTCCACCCGCAGACCTGTCAGCAGACGAACCTTCTGCGCCGTTGTTTCAAGTACAATGGCGAGTGATAGGTCATGTGCTCTATTGCTGGCCTACTGGCGTTGGGCTATTGGTAGATCGGCATCAGCCCCATCAGGCGCATCAGCCGGCGTATCCGTTTCTCGTTCACCAAATGGCCGTCGTTGCGCAAATGCCAAGTCATCTGGCGGACACCAAAAAACGGCGTCTCCAGGTCCGCAGGACGCTCATCAATCCGCCGCGTCAGGTCGAGGTTTTGCTCGGTCTCGCCCTCAGCCTTGAAATAGAAGGACGAGAGCGAGATCGACAGCAACCTGCATTGCTGACCAATGGAAAAAATGGAATTGTTCGGCTCACTCGTGTCGCGCCTCACTTGCCGGTCCACGGTTTGAACTTTCGTGACAAAGTTAAGGGGGACCGTGGCCCCAGTGGGGCCGCGCAAGCCCCCGTACCGTTGGCCGCAGCCAACTCCCCGATCTTGGCGTGCAGCTCTCTCTCACCTGCTCTTCGTCGATCTCGGGGGCTTTCCCGCCGCCGCGCTCGAACACGCCAGACGAAGCTTCCAGCAATGCCCGCTTCCTTGTGTGGATCATCGTCGGATGCATCCCGAACCGGCTCGCCAGCCCAGCCACCGTCTGCCCCCCTTCAGCGCTTCAAACGCCACCTTCATCTTGAACTCAGGCAAATGCTGCTTTCTTTTCCACATCTCTGATCTCCTTCTCGGCGAAGATCAGCAGACAACAAATCTTAGCTTACGTCAGTGTCCGATCTACGGGGGGTAACTCAGAATTCAATAACAAAGCTTGGCACGTGTCCGTCGCAATGAGCTCTTGCTATAATGTTTTGCATGCAACGATTTTAAACCCTAGGTTGTTTAAAGAATTTTTAACTATCTTCGATGCAGCGTTTTTTTATTACAAAGAAGAAACCCACAAAAAGGTGATGATGGAAATATTGGGAAAATTGAAACAAAACGAACGTAAAACATGATGCAGGCGAAATTCGAAAATGACCGACTCGTCATAAAGTTGGCGTCTTTTGGTTGTTCGATGAAGGGCAATTCACGAAATTTTCGCGGGGGAGAGATCGAGCGAATGGTAGAAGTAGGGACTTCAGCATTGGCAGAAGTGTATCGCCTTGCTGTGAAAGTATCGAGCGACAAGAATGCTTCTTTTGGAATCCGACAGGCAGCACAAAAAGTTGTGCATGCAATAGGCGAAGACGTTGGAGAACCTTGTGCCGGTCTGTCGGTTCACCGACAAGCAGCGAAAGCTCAAAGTGAGAGGCTTAAAACAGGTCTCTGATCTGAAATTTCTACAATTTTTCTAAATTCGCTGAAACTCAAGTATCTGAAACTTTTGGTTAAGATTTAGGTAACGATTATGAGTGATATCCAGCAAATTGGTGAATTTCGGAGAAACCGGGCACATGACCATCTTTCAAATTTCTGTGGCTCAAATTCGAGTCGAAAAGTGTATTTTTTCTCAATCACTTTTCAGATTATTGCGCGGTTTCGGCGCAAGTTTGGGGCGAGAAACCGCTCATGGGTCCAACTGAGCGCATGTTTAAATTTTTGTTAATCATTTGAGAGCGAAATATTTACTAAGTACAGCACGGGAGGCCCACTCGTGAAATTGCAGACATTGACCCTTAAAGATCCTATCTCTCTTCCAAAGGAACCGTACGAGGCAAAGCCAGTGTACACCGAACAGCGTGTTGCTCTTGCGCAGTACAGGAACCTTATATTGACGGCTATTTCAGAGGCCAAAATGAGTGGGTTTCATGCTACTGAGAAGGCTTTGATCGAGTTGCTAACAGAAGTGCAGCGCGATCTGATTAGATTGCAAGAACGTGACGACCGCACAGTGGTTATCAAGCCGCTTTCTCACGAGAATAAGTCTGATGGATAAAGAAAAATTTCTTCTCGGATAACTAAACTTTCGTGAGGATGAAATAACGCATAGAACCAGAAAAATTTTATTAAAAAACCAAAAATCCCGACGTTTTGAGGTCGGGATTTCTTCGGTTCGTTGGGTGGAAATTTATAGGTTCAGTAGGAGTAAGTTGATAAGTTTAGTGAGCCCTGCTCAAGCTAATTACCTTTTTAGGTAAAATTGGTTAAAAATTCCTTCACGGCTCTTAGCCTACTTTTTTGCGGAATTGATGCCCTCAAGATGATTTGAGGAAAATCTTGTAAGATCATGTTTGTAAATCAAAAATTATCCCTTTCCTGCAAGTATCCCTTGGTGGATATTCGTGGATAAGGGGTGACTACATGATACCAGTACTCGCATTGTTGTTGGGCTCAACTGCCTTGATCGGGCTAGGGCACATATTCGATTTCGGTGACGGCGATGAGTTTGCGGATGAAATAGACCGTGACGAGGGTCTCGAAACAGAGGACTCGCAGCCTGGCGGCCTATCAGATCTCAACGATTTTATTTTTGGTGGAGATCAGAATGAGGAAAGTGGTGAGGTCCAAAATACTGATGAACTGCTGCTTGGCGAAGACACAAACGATACGTTGATCGGCACCGATGAACCGGAAACTATTTTCGGCGGCAGCGGCGATGATTATATCTTCGGGCGCGACGGCGATGACACCCTGAGTGGCGGTTATGACGATGATCAAGTCGTCGGTGGCTCCGGAGATGACCTGCTGCAAGGCGGCTATGGCGATGACGAATTGTACGGGGGCGACGGGGATGACACAATTCGCGGTGGCGAAGGAGACGATGTTCTAAGCGGTGAAATGGGCAATGATCGCCTATTCGGCGATGCGGGAGACGATGTTTTGTACGGTGGTGAAGGCAACGATGTCCTTCATGGTGGTGACGATGGCGCCGATGTTCTCAACGGTGGGGCCGGCAACGATCTGCTCGAAAGCTTTGGCAGTTTTGATACTCTGAATGGCGACGAAGGCGATGACACGTTGATCAACGTCGAAACCTCAGGGGGCACTTACATGAATGGTGGGGCTGGGAACGATACCCTCATTGCTGTCGGAGGCGGACAAACCATGACCGGCGGGGAAGGTGCAGACACTTTTGTGTCGGAAAACACGACCGACTATTACTCTGATGGTTCAGAGCCAACACTTATTACAGACTTCGATCCTGACGAAGATATTATTCACATCGATGATTGTGAAGGCTTTGTCGGCGTCGAGGTCGTGTTCTCAGATTCCGATGCGTCCTATTCTGTTTTTCTGAAATTCGAGGACGCTGAAACCGGCCAAATTTCCATGATTCAACCTTTCGAAGTTCAGCTCGCGGATGGCGTCGAGCTATCGGAAAGCGCTTTCACAACAGAGAACATTCGCGTTTCGCCGCTTGACTGAGCTGGCGTCTGCTAAGCCAATGGTATTTTGAAATGAAAAAGCCAGGTTGTGGTATCAACCTGGCTTTAGATTTTTCCTGCCGTCTATCAGAAGACAAAGCAGTCAGGGGTCAAGTCACCCTCAGAAATCCCGTCGAGGTAGACTGAGCCAGATTTCCCGACCGTAAGAAGTACGCCATTAGCATCTTCTGCAAACTTCAGTTCGTCGACGTTCGCGAGGTTATATGAGCTGAAGTCGAGGACATCTCCTTCGGCCGCCGAAAAGTCGTATATTTCGTTGTTGTCGATCGTTCCTTCGAAAATAAAGGTATCGGCGCCTGAGCCGCCACTTACCCAGTCATTGCCTCCGGCGATATGGATTTGGTCGTCGCCCTCGCCACCATAGACAGTGTCGCGACCGTGTGAACCTGTTTGTTCACTGTCCCAGAAAATGTCATCTCCGTCGCCAAGGTGGACAGTGTCGCGGCCACTATCTCCCCAGACGACATCATCCCCGTCACCGGCGAAAATCGTGTCGTACTGCGCGCCGCCATGGATTTCATCATTGCCTTCGCCGCCTTCGATGTAATCTTCACCTGCATCGCCAAAGAACGTGTCGTCGCCACCAGCCCCGTAAATGGTGTCATCTCCGTCGCCGCCATAGACAGTGTCGCGACCATGTGCGCCGGATTGCTCACTGTCCCAGAACAAGTCGTCGCCTTCTTCAAGGTACACGGTGTCGCGGCCACTATCTCCCCAGACGAGATCATTCCCTTCACCAGCGAAAATTGTGTCGTACTGCGCGCCGCCATGGATTTCATCGTTGCCTTCGCCGCCTTCGATGTAATCTTCACCTGCATCGCCAAAAAACGTGTCGTCGCCACCGGCGCCATGGATTGTGTCATTCCCATCGCCGCCATAGACAGTGTCGTTGCCGTAAGGGGAAGACTGCCCGTTATCCCAAAAGATGTCGTCTCCGCCGTCTAGGTGGACAAGATCCGAGCCATTGTCTCCCCAGACTTCATCGTTGCCGTTGCCGCCCAAAATAGTGTCACTGCTTGAGCCTCCATAGATGAGATCGTTTCCCTCACCTCCGCGAATAAAGTCACCGCCGTCTCCGCCAAGAAGGGTGTCATCTCCGTTGTCGCCTTCAATGAGGTCGCTTTCGCTTCCTCCATCGATCCAATCGTTCCCGTTACCTCCCAAGAAAGTGTCAGCGCCGCCGCCGCCGAAGATGACATCGTCTCCGTCGCCTCCATTGACGAAATCGGCTCCCCATTCATCAAATTGGTTTACCTCGTCGTAGAAGACATCATTTCCGTCTCCGAGGTCGACCTCGTCGGTGCCATAGCCAGAGATAACGATATCATCTCCGGAACCTGCAGTGATGATATCGGCACCACTTCCAGAGGTGATATGATCATTGCCAGAGCCGGCATCAATGCGATCGTCTCCCTTGCCGGTGACAATCTCATCGTTTCCTTCATAGCCGAAAATCCAGTTGTCCGCGTTTCCCAACGAAATTGTATCATCGCCGTCGGTGCCGAATTCTCCGTCAGCCGTCACAGAAATTTGCAGTACTTCGTATCCATTCAAGGTGATCCCATCGACGGTTGAGTCCAATCCGAGGTCTTCATCCCCATATCTCTCGGTCTCCGGACGTGCGTAAAACTCGTCATAGTCGTCGTTCTTGACGCCGATTTTGATCGCTTCTATGTCGGCATAGCCGTCTTCGAAGCCGGGAATCGAGGCAAGAAGTTGAGAGATATCGAGATTGATTTCATCTTGGTCCGGCTGTGGGTTGATGACGTAGAAAACTGTTCGACCTTCATCGTAAAACGCTCTGATCAGATAATCCTGTTCGAGTTCTTCAGCGCCGGTAAGCCCCGTGTCCAGTTCGACGGCTTGCATGCCTTTCAGGTGCGTTTCCATTTGCTGAAAGAGTTCACCCAGCGCGCGCATATGCCCACCATTTCCGTCGGTGAAAGCCGCAGAGAAGGCTGTGTAGTCGCCTCCCATTGCTGCGGTCCAGAGTGTTGCGCTTTCAATTCCGCTCAGAGACATCGCGTGAAATGTAAGGATTGCCTGCCCCAAGTTGTCCAAGCCCGCACTATCCACCGCCCATGCCTCGTTAAGGTAAGTAAGTTCCCCAAACCCGTAATCGGAACTCACCTCGTCCATGTGGGCGATCAGAGAGTCATAAGTTTCGGAGACGGGTTGGTCATCGCGCCATGTCTCGTCGCTTGAATCCGTCCCGAGTAGCTCATCGTAAGTTGCGTCGAGACTGAGGTGTGTGTTGTGAGTGTCAATGGCAGTGATATATGCCGCTGCTTCGGGCTCTATGTTCTCAAGCATGCGGTCGATGCCGTCTGTCCAGCTGGGCAACTCAAGAACAATCTGTGGACTATCAACGCTCTCTGCGAAAGGGTTGTTCTCCTCGAAGCTTTCCACTGCTTCGCCAACCACAATCGCAACCGCGCTGGCGGCTCGGCCGTACTCCTCTGGCGTCATTTTCGACAGATCGAGGCCAAAATCTTCTCCATCTGTTGCCGCCAGAAACTCATTGTCCAACTTAATTGTTTCGACGGTGACTCCCATCTCAGCGGCATAGCCAAGCAGGTCGACTTCGATGAATGTCGCAAGATTTTCGATGTCTTCGTCCGACATCTCGACGGTGCGGTTGCCGTCCTCATCAATCTCACCGGTCAAGAACCAGCGAACCGGAATTGTAAATTGCAGGCTTAGATTTTCGGCTGCACAATAATCGATGACCTCGTGAAGCTCCGCTACATCTTCTGGGTTTTCATAGTCAAAAGTCCCGTTCCAACTTTCCGTGCCGCCAGGGAACCGAATGGACGTGACGCCTAGCTCATCTAGGCCCTCATCCATCGTGCTATCCTGTTCGAGACGATTTTCATCGTCTTGAAAAAGATAATTGCCAACTAAAACGGTCCCGAAATGCGCATCAGTAATTTCGGATGCGTTTGAGCCATCATCAATCAAGGCGGGTGCTACAATGTCGGTGGGCATAAATTTCTCCATCGGTAAGATAGAAAAATTGTGCGCTATCTGGGTAATCTGACGCTTAACTCAATTTGTCGATTTGATGGCGTTCATGAACAGTTTTACGAATATCTAAAAATTTTAGATGAGCCGTATCTCAAATTCGTTTCCCAAGCCGGGCACGAGAATTTTGATTACTTTTATTTAAAATTAGAAGCTTAATCTTCATGTCGATCATAATATCCACCTCTGCAGCCACCTTCGACCACCTGCAGCTTTGTGGTTTGAGCTCCCAATGCCTGCGAGCTTTCGCTGTTCTCACGGCCCATTTCCACAAGAATTTCAACGGGCGTGTCGAGAATGTTTCGACATATTTGGGCGGGAAGCGGACGTTCGCCGCAGCCGCAAGCAGATTTGCTTGGAAGTCAATAGCTGACATTGGCGATCCATGTAAAAGTTTAAGGATGACGACCTAAGCGTATTTTATACGTCGATACATCATCTCTGCCATGAAAGTGGGAATGTGTTGCTTCAAGTCTTCCAACTCAGAGCGGTGACAGTTTCTCATTTTTTCCCCGCTTCCGCAGGGGCAGAGTGTGTGGCCCTTTATCTGTTCCCTGGAAAGAACGCGTAAATTCGCGGCCACAATACTTTCGTCGCACGGAAGTTGAAGCAGATCGGCGTAGCTCTCTAGAATCCCCTGTTTTCCATGCGACCTTTCACCAAAGGGCCATTCACCTGTGGCTTCGAAGTGAGATTGGGTTATGAAATAATCGTGCATTGGACCGGTCAAAAAGGTCTCGAAACGATGGTCAGGAGAAGTCAGTAGCCACTCTTCCCACACACCGAGACAGCAATCGCCGTGCTTGGGAAAAATGTGCCGATCTATGTCTTTAGGAATGCGCCCACCGGTCTCAAAAACGATAGGTTCACGAGCTGGATACTCTGGCCCCACACCGACTCTCACTTCGTAAAAGTCAAAAGGTCCAGAAGGCCCTGAAACGACAAATTGCCCTTCGAGAATGATGAGGGTGTCTGTAGTTGATACACCGAGTTCTGGTTGGTGAGTGACTACGGCACGTTGGATTTCTTCGAGCAACGGTGTGGGAATCGTCACTTGCTCCAAGGTTTGCTGCCCGTACCGTTGGATTGGCGAGCCGCGACTGCTTCAGCCAAGCGGGACGACTTTTCACCTTCAGACAGCGCCGCCGCAGCTTGAGATGCAATGAAGGGCGACGCAAGTCCGCTGGCTGCACCAACAGCGCTTTTAATTTCTGGCGGAGCGGAAAGACATACGGCCACATCGCCGTAACCCAAGTCAGCGCTGTATCCTTCGGTAAGTATCTCGTTCAGCGCAGCGGGAGCTGCACTTAATGCAGTTTCCCCAAACTTCACACCGTTGTGTTCACATTCTTTTTGCATCATTTCGGAGCGTGTAGCTGCAACGCTGGTGGCAACCCGCACTGAACGATCACCACGGATGCCGATGCGAGAGACTGGTGTCACGCCGAGCTCAACGCCAACAGCAAGGCCAAATTCTGTCCAAGAGATGGGGAGTAGCTCATTTTTCGTGGGATGCGCATCGTCTTTATCTGCAAAACTGTAACAATCCTGCAAAAAGTCATATTTTCGTCCGTATTTAGAAACAAACCTGCGCCAAGTTCTTACGGAGCATGGTCCCATGGAACATGACGCGACAGCCGTTTCGCCAGTTTTTAAATCGGTTGATCCAAGGGACTACGCGGGCCGAGCGCTATGGAGACAAGGGTGAAAATGGTGAATTGTCAGGTACCGGAGCCGGAAACGTTGGATCAAAGCGCAAAAGAAGGATCGGCCATGGAGCGCCTTGCGGCTCCCGATCGGATCCGTGGGGCAGTCTTTATAGTGTTTTCTGCCCTGTTGTTGCTGGCATGGACCCGCAATGTCAATTGGGACGAGTTCTTCTTTCTCAGCCATGTCCATGCGTACCTGAACGGGCGTTTGGACCGCGAGCTTCAGACATTTTTCGTGCACGCTTTTGGCTGGCTGGAGGCGGTGCCTGGCCACGAGATGGGCCAGATTTTTGCCGCGCGCCTGCTGATGACCGCCTGTTTGGCCGTCACCGTCTTTTCCATTTTTCGAATAGCGAGAGCATTTGCAAACCGCCGGGCCGCCTGGGTGACCGTTCTGGCGTTTCTCACATCGGGGTTCGTGTTGCCACATGGAACAAGTTTTCGTGCCGACCCCATCGCTACATGCCTGCTGATGTCGGCGCTTGCGATTCTACTGATCGGTCGCCTTGCGCTGTGGCAATTGGTGGTGCTCGCGATGCTCTGCGCGTTTGCGCTTCTGGCCACGATCAAATCCGTGCTCTACCTGCCGGCCTTCCTTGGGGCTATTATTTGGCGCGCGGGCGAGCCCGGTGCCCTGTGGCGAATCCTGCTTGCCGGATTTGCGGGGCTTGGCATCGCGGCGCTTTTGTTTCTGTGGCATTCCCAATTGATCGAAACCCCGCCCGGGCGTGAGGCGATGTCAAGCGCGACAGGCGCATTCAACACTGTTCTGCTGGACAATTCGATCTTTCCACGTTGGCGTGAACTGGTGCTGTGGACCGTGCTGAGTTTGGCGCTGGTCGCCTTGGTCCTGATCGGTTTGGTCGGGGCGGGGTCGCCCCGGCGCGGTGCCGTGTTTATCATGATGCTTCTGCCTTTTCTGGTCAGTGCGGTGTTCTATAGAAATGCATTTCCTTATTTCTTTCCTTTCATCGTCCCGCCGATGGTGGTTGTGGCTGCGGTTGGTGCCTCCCGTGTAAAAAGCGGTGTGGCCCTTGGTGCCCTTGTGGCGTTGATGGTCGGAACGGGCACATGGCAGGCGGCAAAGTCCTTTTCCGAGGGGAGCGAGGTGCAGCGTCGGACGCTTTCCGAGGTGCATCGCCTGTTCCCAGAGCCTGTGCCATACATCGATCACAACGCCATGATTTCCAGCTTTCCGCGCGATGGGTTTTTCATGTCGAGCTGGGGTGTGCTGAAGTATCGGAGCAAAGGACAGCCAATGATGGCCGATATCATCGATAAGACGCATCCCCCGCTTTTGCTGGCGAACCGTTGGGCACTTCATTCAGCAATGACCAACCCCGACGCGCCGGATCACCCGCTCTACCTGTTTCCTGCCGATGCAGAGATATTGCGCAACACATATGTCCATTATTCGGGCGTAATCTGGCTTGCGGGGCAGGATATGAAGCTCGAGGATGTGCCGCTCGAGGTCGAGATGCACGTGCCCGGGCGCTATCGTCTCGAAACCGATGGGCCGGTCGTGATCGACGGTGTGCCGCATCATGACGGCGATGTTCTGAACGTAACCGACCCATTGCGTATCAGCGGGCGCCCTGACCAAGCCTTGCGTCTGATCTGGGATACGTCCACACCGTTAGGCGACGATCCGTTGCCAGCGGGTGGGGTTTATGCCGGTTTCTGGAAGCTTTCGATCTGAAGGGCGTTTGAGAATGAAGGTTCTGATTGAAGTCGTGCATCCTGCGGATGTCCTGTTTTATCGCCGACCAATCGAGATGTTCGAGGCGCGCGACGACGAGGTGCGAGTGATCTCGCGCCATAAGGATGTGGCTTGCGATCTTCTTGATGAGTTTGGAATTAGGCACCGGCCACTCACCAAGGCAGGCCGGGGCACCGTCGGTCTTGCGCGCGAGTTGCTGCAACGCGAAATCGCGCTAATGCGGGAGGTGCGCCGGTTTCGACCGCAGGTCATGCTTGGGTTCGGTGGTGTGGCGATCAGCCACGTCGGGCGATTGATGCGTGTGCCGACGGCGGTCCACTATGACAGTGAAAACGCGACAATGCAGACAAGGCTGGCTTGGCCGTTCGTGGATAGCCTGACGGTGCCCGATGCCTATACCGGCGCGGTTCCGGAGGCCCGTACCCGCCGTCTTGCCGGGATCAAGGAGTTGAGCTTCTTTGCCCCGTCGGTGTTTCGTCCCGATCGCGAGCGTGCCCTCGCAGCCGGGCTTGATCCGGCCCGAGCGAATATCGTTATGCGGCTGGTCGAATGGCGGGCCAATCACGATCTTGGAAAGGCAGGATGGTCAGATGCGGAGGCTGAAGCCATCGTCGCCAGCCTCGCCCCCAAAGCGAAGTTGCATGTCTCGGCGGAAGGTGCGCTGCCGGATGCACTTGCGCCGCACCGATACACTGGCCGGACTGCAGACATCCATCATTTAATGGCGTTTTCGGACGCGCTGATCGGAGAAAGTGCGACCATGGCATCCGAAGCGGCGGCACTGGGTGTACCGGCGCTTTATGCGGGACAGGACTTTCCGGGATATACTGAAGGATTGGCGCGCGCCGGTCTTGTCACGCTCGTGCGACCGGAGGAGCGCAAGGCACTGGTGGCCCGCGCGCTCATGCTGCTGGAGGATCGCAAGGGCTTCGATGCTAGGCGCGCGAAATGGCTTTCGAAATGTCCGGACTGGGCCGAAGATGTGGTCGCAGAAGCAGACAGGATGGCGCGCACGCCATGGTGATGATTGACACACTCAGGCTGGGCTTGTCCGCGCTACGGGGCTGGAGCCATCGCCATAGACGGATCATCGTTCCCGTCTCTGTCGTTCTGTTCTGTGTCGTACTGATCTACACGGTGTCGTCAGCCGGGATCACTTGGTCAACGCTTTCGCCAAGCTTTTTGGTGTTCAACTTCATCGTACTGACACCCGTGGTTCTGTTCCTGAATGCGATCGGGCTGATGGCATCGGGCTGGGCGCTTGGAGCTCGGATACCGCTTGGAAAAGCGACCAAGGTGGTCGCCGCTGGCATAGTTGCGGATCTTACCCCCATTCCTGGAGGCTTCGCGGCCCATTCCGGCGCGCTTCTTTTGTCAGGCGCCAAAGCCGGAAAGATGGGGCTGCTCATGAGTGGGCGTAGCATCTTCATGTTGGGATTTGCGGTTCTTGTCGCGTCTGTTGCGCTGATGGGCAATGAAGCGGTGCCTGCGGGTTTGACCGGGATCATCGGCACCGTTTTGACCGTGATCGGCGCGGGTATGATCGTATCGTCCTGCGATCCAATGAAGGCGCTGGTGCTGCTTCTACAGCGCATTGTGACCTTTCTCCTGATTGCGTTGCGCATATTTGTGTCATTCGCCTCTCTTGGCATTTCAATCGCGACGATGGATGCGCCTGTGTTCGCGACAGCCGGAGTCGTTGGGAGCCTAGCATTTTTCACCCCTGGGGGCCTCGGCGTCAGCGAAGCGCTCGGCGCTTTGGCAGCTCCGCTGATGGATGCCAGCCCCGCTGGTGCCTTTGCCGCGGTCGCGTTGAACCGTATCCTGATGCTTGCGCTTTGCGGTGGCATCGTCTTGTTTTCACTGAACAGAGAAACGACTAGTGCTGAATGAGTATGAACGAAAAGAATCTTGTTTTTATCGCGTCGGGAGGCCGGACCGGAACAACGTTTTTCGGGGAAAAGCTTGGACAGATCATCGAGGATTGCCATTCAAGTCACGAGCCCGAGGTCTTGCACCGCAACGACTTACTGGACGGTGACAAGCTCAGGACGTTCGGCGTCTGGGAAATGCTGATTGGTCGTCTTTTGGGCAAGACGGGAACCCGCGTTTTGGGCACGCGCCTGTTGTTCGATGACATAGATTTCGACACGGTCGCGCAACGGTTGAGGCGGTCGCGGGCGCGTTGGCACACGCAGGTCGAGGAATCTTTGATCGTCGAAAGCAACGGGCCCCTTTGGCTTGTGGCGCATGAGCTGGACAGGATTTGGCCGGGTGCGAAACTGGTGGGGATCGTGCGCGATCCGCGCACATGGGTGCGGAGTTTCATGAACTACGAAGGCCGATACGATTCGCGCGACCCTGTTGATTTCTTTCCACCCGGGCGCCTGACGCCGGCCAAGCTGGGTCAGACGGACCTTGCGGCACTCTGGCCGGAATGGGGCACATTCGAAAAGCTGGCGTGGGAATGGACGATCATCAATGGCCGCCTGATCGAGGCTGTGGATAGACAGCCGAATGCACGCTTGTGGCGGTTCGAGGACCTGTTCAACGGACAGCCGGACACGGCCGAAGAGTTGGTGGATTTCGTGTGTGACCACGGAACGCGACAGTATGCGCACAAGCCGGTTTCGGACTTCCTTGGCAAACGAGTCAACGCATCGCGCGGTGCGGCGAAAGATTGGGACAGTTGGACACCGGATCAGGCCCGGCTTGTCGATGAATTGTGCGGCGAACAGATGGCGCGGCTTGGCTATGGGCAAGAGCCTGAATGGAAGGCATTGCTGAACGGCTGATCTCTGATCCAGAGCGAGTGGCGACGACACACCATCTATTGACGACTTGGTGCCCCTGGCAAACGCGATCTTTGTCAAAGACGTCCGTCGTGCGACCCGCAAACAATATTCAGCGGAAAAGAAGATCGGGATTGTGCTGGTTGGCCTGAAAAGTGAGGACAGCATTGCGAAGCTGTGTCGCTGTAGAAGTCTCTTCCGAGAGTAATTCCTTGATCTCAATTGCCAGTCTTTGTTCAAATTCAGACCAAATTAAAAACATGCGCCCAATGCATTGTTCCACCTCAGAGACAATAATAATGCCCGCTTCTCTGGAGCCTTTTTGTTATCTATCATTTTTAATAACAAGCCCTTTGACTTTCTCCATCACGCGCTTCAGGGAATTTACCAGAAGCGCTCACACCATCCACCTTGGCGCATGTATGTCCCAACATCACCAACGCCTTCGATTGTGCAGGTTCCAATTTCGCGGTCATAGCTACGCCGTCCTTGAAGATAGCAGGTCGCGGATTTTCCGCTCGCGATAGATCGCATTTCTACGGTTGCGGCATTGCCCTTGGCCGTTCCCTTTTCCGCGCAATCCAACGTCGCGAGCCGCACAGGGACACCGCCCACCTCGATTGTGTCACCATCCCTTACATGCGTCACGCGGCCCTCTAACATCGATCCAGTGCGCGTGGCGCGATTGCCAAATTCGCGGCTTGCTCCGATGGTCAGCGCCCCGAGTAGAATTACCCCAGCGAAAATCAGACCCAAATATTCTTTTGCGGCTCGCGCGCGGCTTCGGATCGTCTGATTTCGATTAGTATAGGGAGGGAGACGCGTAGCGGGGACATGTTCATAATCTGATCCGGCTACAACGCGAAGTTCCTTGCCCTTTTTCTGGCGCGAGAAAATTCTGCGAATGCCAGAGCCAAGCAATCGGGCCAAAATGAGCAACGTAACAATCCCGGCAATGAAATCCCAACCAAGCGACATTTGCACCCTTTCCCTCTATGGCGTCCGGTAGACCAAGAATGTCATAAAATTCAGGATGTGAGCGAGCGGAAAGAAGCTTGCTGGATTCCGATCTGGTCGGCTCCGGTGGTTCGGCTCCCGTCATGCGGGATACTCCCATTTCCGAGAAAGCGCGTTCCAGTGCCTCCCGTTCGGCCCGTGGCGCTCCCAATCACTCAGGCGCTTCCATTCCTCAATCGAGACAACCTTGCCTGTCCATGTGCAGGGTGACCGAGCTGCTCCCTGACGTAGTCCCTGACCACTTGGACAGCAAAATCATGAAGCTCCCAGTTACTCATCCCGACACTTCCTGCTGAAGGCCGGGCGCGAGATGGCAGCTGGCCTCCAGAAGTAAGTCTGTGCTGTTTCGGAATTATGGAGGATTTGGCCAACCAATTAGCGGATGCGTATCAGCAGAATGCCTATGTTTGGCTTGAGGGCGGGCGTGCGCCGGCCATAAGAGTACGCCAAGAAGACCGCTCTTGAGCGCGCTGGGCGCAAATATCCTCACCCAACGCGATCAATCTTTTGCCGCTCTGACTTTACCTCGTTGCGCTTGTATTTCTCGGCCTCGGATCAATCTCCACCCACTTGCTCAACCCGGCGACGGTCGACACGAGCTTGCCGATCATATGTTCCCTTTCCAGGTACACTGTCGCGAGCCTTGGCGAGCAAGGGTGCTCTGCGAACTGCAGGCTCAATTCTGGAATCTCGGTTCTACAGAACCCGTCGACCCGCCCGTCGAACAGCGTTCTGAGGAGGTCGAAGGCCTCACATTCGGCGCGATAGTAGTCGCCCCAGATCTCTAGCTCGCGCTCGTGTCCTTGCTCGATGCTATAGAGGTCTTCGTCCCCAAACCAACCTGCGTCGATCATGGCCCAGTGGTCGGGCTGGAGCAGGAAATGGTGGGTGCCTTTTCCGAACCGCGCGTCGATGGCCTCCGATCGGATGAGTTTGCGCGGCTCGCGCGGACCATCGCTGTAGAGCAGAAACTCGCCATTTGATCGGGGTTCCAGATAGAGGGTGCGCTTGCGCAGTCCGCGTTGCAGCGGAAGGGTAGGCGCCGCCTCGCTTGAGAGCGGGGTCGCGGTGGCGCCAACTCCGAGGGCCACTGATGAAATGAGAAATTGTCGACGTTCCATTGTTCGATCTCCGTGTTGAGACCGGCCAGGGGTTGAGGTCGTTGATGAGGTCTGCCCATTCGTTGTCGGTCCGACCGCATCCCCTTGCGGGAGACCACCTTGCCGGGTTGAGCAGGTTGGTGAAGGCCGGAGCCTTTCTCTTGATGCAGGGGGAATCGTAGGCCGATCCGCGGGATCTGGCAAGTGGCGCGCTGGGCAGGGCTCACCTCGAGAACATCGGCGGACACGTCTCGCTAAGACGCAGAAGAACCACCTTTCCGGAACTCGCTCGTCTTCGGCGCATCATTGCGCCACATGCGAGGGCGCTCACACTCGTGCCAATAGGCCGCACGCAGGGCCTCGAACTCCTCGATCATCTCCAGCCATCTCTTCTTCGACATGCCTTTTGGGGGCGGGTTGAACGGGCCGTAGATGTCCATGTCGGCCCCGATGGCTTTGCGGATTTTCTTGAGCTGCCGCAGCATGCGCTCCCGCGGAGCCTCGTATTGAGACGCATAGGCGAGGTCATGACATGTGCGGCAGGCGATCGCTTCACGCCCGATGTAAAGCACCCCACACTGGCGCGCGCAGGAGGGACAAAGGAACCAATGGCGCGTCCCGCCAAAGTGACAGGGGGTCTCGGTCACTGCGACAGCCTCACATGTGTTCCCCCAGCCGCCATGCACGGTAATGATCAAATAGTCGCCATGACCATCAACGATGGCAGGGAAGTCCAAGCCCTGGGGTGTTTTGGCGATCGAGACGATGCCTTTGTCATTCAGCAGTCCAGCCTCGACAACCTGTCGAATGCTCAGTTGCAGCATCGTATCGGCCAGTGGTCTCTTTGAACGCGGGGGCATGTGCTCATCCTCGAAATCATTTGTTATAATATAACATACTGAAGAGTTTTTGACGATTTTTTTTCGGTGTTTGTGACACTGCACATCCGCTCAGTTGTGGGCCCACTTCGCGGCCCACCTTCAGCAAGCCGTTCCTGCTGCGGAGAGGGTACCAAGGCACTGATGCGCGTCAATCATACACCCCCGTCGGGATTGTCGGGATTGATATCCTCCTTCTAAAATGTGGAAAAAAAATAAAATATATCTCTTAGTTCTAATTTTTTTGAGGCCTGCGCGGGCGGCAGTTTGGATCCCGACAATCCCGACGCCCAAACAAAAGCGCACCCAGGCAAGCCCGGGTGCGCCAGTTTCACTTTGACCTTCGCTCAACCGAGCTGTTCAATCCTGTACCGGTTTCCTTCGTGGTCTCGGATGACTTTCAGTTGAAGCATCTGGCCGTCCACCTCCACAGGGCGGTCCTCGATGGCGGCAAGCTTGCGCGCCACACGATGTGCGGTCACCGTTCCGCCGGAGAACGGCCGCCCACTGGCCGCCTCGAGCGCCGACTTGAGCGCAGAGGGGTCTGGCTCGTTTGGGTCTGCGGATCGAGAACCTGAGCCATGCCACTTGTCATCAGCAAGTTTGGCTACCTCAGATGCCGAGAACTCACGACTACATTTGCCGTCCATCTCGAGGTACCTTTTCATGAGGCTGATAAACTCCGCAGCTCCCTGGGCCTCCTCATCGAAGACATCGTTGGCGCGGAACAGATCCTCAAAATCCACCCCGGAGATCATCTCCAAGGGATGGCCGATCAAATTCCACCACGTTTTGAACCGTGTTTTGGATCGGTTCGGCTTGTCACGTGCGAGCAGCAGGATCTGATACAGGCGCTGCAGGATCGCGTTGCGATTTTCTCGTGTCCAACCGATCGGGTCCTCATGCTCGAACTCCCGATTTTCCGGATCGGTTCGATCCGACACGAGGTTCGCAACCAGCGAACGTGAGGCCATGTCTCCTTTCGGGTGAATGTTGTTGCCTGTAAACGCAATCACGGTGGAAGCTGGCACCGTTTCCGTTCGATTTTCGCCGAGAACGCGATCCTTTAGTTCGGGCGCTGTCAGGACGCGCTCGAGCGTCGGGCAGCTTATCGCGGACCCGCGTGGAATGTTGTCATAGGTCACCAAAGGCGAGCCTTCACGAAGGTACGAGAAGATCGCCTTGCGCCGTTCCTCCTCATCGAAGGACCAAGAGGCGGCTGACGCCATGACACCGCTCAACGCCGTCGAGATCATGTTGATGACGGTGGTTTTGCCACTTCCTCTCTGCGCCGCGGAGACGAAGAACGCAGGGAACTCGGCCAGAAGGTGTCTTTCGATCACCGTCAGCGCAAGCGCGATGACGATCGCCTTACCTTCCTCAGTTGCGTCCACGTCAACCAACCAGTTGTTCAGGAGCCAGTCATAGGCTTTTTTCGCCTCCTGAAGTGACACCGCATGTGTCTTCTCGAGCCGTCTGACCAACTCTTCATCGAGCTCAAAGATGAGTTCCAGTTCTCGGTCTAGACCTTGCATGGCCTTTAACACGCCTCCGGGCAGGACGAGAGGTAGTGTCGATATTCCTCGAACCCTCGGAAGTTGCGACTCTTTCCACCCCATATAGGCTCTGACAAACGGCAGTGACAGGCGCTTGGGTGCGGATTGCATGCTGTCTTCATCGTTTTCAATTTCGAACCGGATATGCTCTTCAATCATCATCGTCGCCTCGGGTTCTCCGGCAACCTGGATTGTGAGCTGATCTGGTGCTGGAGGCTGTTCCTCTCCTTCCGAGACCAATTGATGCAGCTTGCTTGGTGGGCGGCGATCGACGTACGCCAGTTGAGACGCAAGCGTCCGGAAGGGCGGGATATCAGCGACTACGTTCCCGAGGATCTCGTCAATCTGCGTCACGACATCGGTCAGTTCTGCACTTGCGGCCGGTGCTGGCAGAGCGACGCGAGGGTCTTCCTCTGCCAGTCGCGTGTTTGCGTCCGAGCGCCGAACGTTGGAGCGGAAGCGCTTCGCGCGTTTCAGCAATGTGCGCAGCTCACCCAGGGTCACTCCTGTCGCGTCCTTTATGGCGCGAAGCAATTCCTCCTCTTCGCTAGTCTCAAGATGCGCCGACGCCAAGGCCGCGACGATATCGTTCGGGTTTGTCTCCCTCTCCAGGCCTTCAAGCGCCGCGCGAACGGAGCCGGCATCATGACGGAGGTCATACTGCGCACCGCCATGCGCAAAGGAGTTGATCCAAAGCGAGCCATCGGGCCGTCTGAAGAGTTTCGCCTTGCAGCGCCCGTACCCAACGCCTTCGAGCGGGTCCGCAAGCGTCTGCTCAATGAAGCGATCCGGATCCATAAGAACGTCGCCGACTGTGACCTTCCCCAACGCGCGATCATCGAACTCGAGCGGGTGTAGGGGCAAAAGCTCGCCCTGATGACGCCGGCTGATTTGAGCGCGAGCTTGTTCATCCGTGAGGCCAGAGCGGCGCGCGAGTTTCTTTGCCAAGCCCTTGTCTGCGCGGGATTGGCGGGTCTTCGCCTCTGGTTTCAAAGCCGCTTTTTCGGCTTGAACCTTGGCCCGATACCGCGCGCCCTCCTGTTGCGTGAGATCGGGAAACACCGCTTTGCTATCAATCAACCGCCCCTCAACGGCGATAGCACGACGGGCTTTTTGTGACTGTGCAAGGGGCGGTTCCAGGACGGGGGCGCCTTCAAACACCAACCGTTCCGGCGAGCCGACCGACTGGTCGATGACTGACCGCTCCAGCAATTGTCCGATGCGTCCAATCCAGATCCATCCCAATCCGGCCAACCAAAGCCGTTGGTGCAACACCTTTGTTGCACGAGGGATGTCTGAGGCGTCTTGAACCGCCAGGTAGATATGCTCGCCTCCGGATCCAGGAAATTTTTCCCCGGTCTCCGAGTTGTAAAGGCCGGCCGAGGTCGAGGCCCTCCGGATATACCCAGCCTGTATGAGGTCCGGGAAGACCTCGCAAAGAACAGCCCAGAGACCTCCTGCCGCTTCGATCCTCTCAAGGATTTCTGGAGAAATCCCCTTTTTGTCGAAGTCGATGAGAAGCAAGCCTGGCTCTCCCTCCTCGAAGGCAAAGTATTCTTTGGTTCGAGCAATCGCATCGCCATAGGCTGTGAGCCTGGCCTCCGTCACAAGCCTCACAAGCTCATTGTCGTCTTGACCGTCAATCGTGCCCAGCGAGAGCGCATGAACACTATCCAGATCGTTGATATGATCCGCGAGTTCCGTCAGGTTCTGGAAACCGAAGTTCATTGCGGTGCCATGCGACATTCTGCAGTCATCCGCGTTTGAGTGCGGCTGACCATCGTCTCCAAGCGCGATGGACTTGCTAAGCGGACCATCGGCTTTGCAAAAGGTCGAGAGGCGGAAGATGGTATCCTTAGTCAGCATTTTTGTCTCCTTTGAGCGCGGTCAAAGCAGCTTCGATGTCGTCCTCACGCCAATAGATCCGGCCACCAATCTTGATCGGCTCGGGAAGCCGCCCGGCGGCAACGTCGCGATAGATGGTGGTCCGTCCTCGATTCCCGAGGACTGCGCGCAGATCATTCAGGGTCAGTAGGTGCATCGTGCTGCTCCAATCAATTTCAATTGGAGTCGTTTGAGCACATGAGGTCTGCTCAGGTCGTACAGAACGAATAGAGAGGCGTTTGAGGATTAGCGCGTTTCAAACAGAGATAGTTTGCCAACCAATTCATCAAGCTCGAAAAAATGCCGTTGATAGGCCGCGTTGTGGATTTTGATTTTTAATTTCCTCTGGTCGCTACCTGTGTGTCTATGCGCCTCCCAGGCGGCAATCACCGAATTGTATGTGAACTCATTGCCAAGGCTCGCGGCAAAGAATGCGTCCGCGACGAGTTGGGCCGCACATTGAGTTGCCTCATTCGAGGCTCGGCTTCTATCAACCTTAAGCCCTAGCTTTACGGCTCGGTCTGTGGCCCACCACGCGAGATGTCGGAAGAGAATGCGCTTCTCTTGATCTCCACCCTTGCCACGTTGGAGATCTTGCGCTGTGTCATCGGCATAGACCCTTAAACTCTTAGGTAGTTCCAATCCCACGGCACGATTCGTCCGCGCGATGTGACGGGCCAACTCGTAGTGAAGAGCCGGCACAGGGACGAGATTCTTGGCTAACGCAGTTTTGCTATCAGCCCTTATGAGTCCTTCGCTCCCCATCTGGGCGATGACCTCCGCAAGGCCCTCGGTAAGGCGATAGACTTTCCCATCAAATGTCAGGTGGCCGTTCGCGCGAAAACAGAACTCTTGATATGTGAGCTCTCTCGTTCGACCCCCAGTCGCTTCCTTGCGCCATAGGTCAATCCATTTGAGAGCGTTTATCAGGGGGTCGCCAACGATCTCTTGCCAGAGACCGACAGGGTCCTGCCTAGAGCTTGAGTTCGCGTCATCAATTTCGCTGCTCATGTTTCACCTCCCACATGCGCCGCCCATTTCTCCATCAACTCCCTCCGCTGATCGAGATAGTCTGTTCGACGATACGCCCGTTCGACCGCTCCGCCAACAATATGGGCCAGGGCCATCTCAGCCACCTCGCGTGGCGTGTCGGTCTCTTCGGCACACCAGGTGCGGAAACTGGAGCGGAACCCGTGGGGCCGCGCCTCGAGCCCCTTGCGCTCCATGTAGCGCGCCATGGTGGCGTCGGAGATGACGCCCTTGCGCACGCTCGGGAACAGGAAGCCGTCACGCGCAAATGGCTTCGCTTGCTCGATGACCTTGAGAGCCTCCGCCGAGAGCGGGATTCGATGTTCGTTGCCGGTCTTCATGCGCTCTGACGACAAGGTCCAAACATCGCCCTCGATCTCGTCGAGATGACAGAAGCGGATCTCTCCGGAGCGTGCAGCTGTCAGGATCAAGAGCCGCAGTGCGAGGTGAGTAATTGATCCCTCATTGAGGCCCGCATAGAAGGCTGGCACCTCGCGCCAGTCCATCGCGGCAACGTGCTGTGCCTTGTGGCGGGATTTGCCAAGCAGGGCTTTTGCCTTCTCGGTCGCCTGGATATCAACATCAAGCCCCATGGCTGCCGCGTGCCGCATCACGATCCCCAGCCGGTTCATCGCCTTGCGCGCCGTCTCGGCTTTCTCATGCCAAATCGGGGCAAGCGTGTTCTTGATGTCCTGCTGGTCGATCTCTTCCACAGGGACGCGCTCGATCTTCGGCAGCACATGCAGCTCCAGCGGCGAAAACCACCGACCGGATTTGCCGTCATTCTTGAGCTCGGCCTTGCGCGCCTCAAAAGCTTCCAGCGCGACCATCTCGAGCGTCGGCGCAGCCCGCGCCGCGAGACGCCTCTCGCGGTCCCGCTCCTTGATCGGATCTTTGCCTTTGCGCACGACGGTGCGCCACCGGTTGGCTTCCTCGCGCGCTTCCTTGAGTGTGACATAGGTCAGACTCCCAAGCCCCATCTCGCGACGACGCCCGTGTATGGTCACCCGCAGGAACCACTGACCACCTCCATCGGCCCGTTTGTGCAGCCACAATCCGCCGCCGTCAGAGTACTTCCCCGGTGGCGCATTTTTGATCTGAAGAGCCGAAAGCTTGTTCAATTCCCTCGTCATTTTATCCACCCCTGAGTCCACCCTAATATGTGGGGTAGGGCGGGTTAAAATGGAATAGGTCGGTACAGGTATTTTTATTTAAGTAATGAAAATAGATAGATAAAAGATCATCTTGGAATGAGGTGAAACGCGTGTTCGATTTCTCTTCTGGGCACCATTCTCTCCCCAACATCTCGAAAAATTCGACAAGAACCTGGGTTTTCCGCAGGCATCGGGACAGTTTTTGGCCGCCGCGTAAAAATCCTACGACCTTGGAACGATTGAGCCCGAGGCTGCGCGGCACGTATAACCTTTGCAGCACACTCCTCGCACGGGTGCGAGGTGCTGGAACGGTGACACGTGGAGAGGCACGGTTGGGCAGATGGGGGATCTCCCGAACATTGGAACGACCTCCGCGCGCATAAAGCGACCTGATCGGACCGTCCTCTTGCAATCCAATGGACAAATTCAGGAGACCTTCATGCAATCCGGTTTCGCGGTTGGTGTTTGGCGTCGCAATTTACGCATTTCGACCATCCTAATGTTCCTCGCGGTCCTGACGCTCTGGGCTTCTGCCGCAACCGCTCACAACGTCACGGAAGGCGACGCGGGCTATATTCAGGAAATCTGGGGGGTCAACATCGTCCCCTTTATGTATCTCGGGGCCAAGCATATGGTCACCGGCTACGACCACATTCTGTTCCTGCTCGGCGTCGTCTTTTTTCTCTACAAAATGAAAGAAGTTGGCCTCTATGTAAGCCTCTTTGCCCTCGGCCACTCCTCCACGATGCTTTTGGGCGTGTGGCTCGGCTTGGGCGTGAATGCTCATCTCATCGACGCAATTATCGGCCTGTCGGTGGTCTACAAGGCACTCGACAACCTCGGGGCCTTTCAACGTTGGTTTGGGGTGCAGCCGAACACCAGACTGGCCACGCTGATCTTTGGTTTTTTCCATGGCACGGGTCTGGCGACCAAGATTCTTGACTTTGACATCGCGCCGGACGGACTTTGGGCCAATCTCATTGCCTTTAATGTCGGTGTCGAGCTCGGGCAGCTGATGGCACTCGCCATCATCCTGATCGTCATGGGCTATTGGCGCAAATCCCCGAATTTCCTGCGTCAGGCCTACACCATCAACGTCATCATGATGTCCATGGGCTTCATCCTCATGGGCTACCAGATCACCGGCTACTTTGTGGCCACATAAGGAGCTAACCCCATGTTCAACGCGCAAAAACCGAGCCTCGATGAGCTGCCCAGCTCCGCACAGCTTCTCAAATCCACGGTCCTCGCGGGCCTTGCCGCTCTCGCGATCCTCGTGACCGTTGTCCTCCCAGCCGAATACGGCATCGACCCCACGGGTGTCGGCAAGGCCATCGGCCTCACCGAAATGGGCGATATCAAAACCCAGCTGGCAGACGAGGCCGAAGCCGACCGCCAAATGCTCGAAAACGATCAGTCGAGCCTGCTCGATACGATCCTCGGGGTCTTCATCACACCCGCCTATGCCCAAGAAGCGGTGGCGACAGAAGACTGGCGGGACGAGATCACCCTGACCCTCGCCCCCGGCGAGTCTGCGGAATGGAAACTGGTCATGACCGAAGGCCAGATCGCGCAATACCGTATGGCGGTCGAGGGCGGTGGCGTCAATTTCGATCTGCACGGTCATGGGTCCGGTCAGTCGGCCACCTATGAAAAGGGCCGCGGTTCAACAGGGACCGAAGGCGCAATCCTCGCGGCGTTTGACGGAGACCACGGCTGGTTCCTGCGCAACCGCGACAAGAGCGACGTGACGGTCACGATCAAGGTCCGAGGCGACTACGCTGAGTTCAAAGACGCAAGCTAAGCCCATTGCCGCCGTTCGCGATCATTGCAGCGGATGGCGGCACTCCGAGACTACGGCATGGGACGCTCCGGTCGCGGGCTTTCCCTCACTCGAAAATATCTGCGGTCGCCAAACAAGCGCTTTCATCTTGTCGTCAAATGTTGCCCACTGGCAGACACAACCTGTGATTTCTATGAGAGGTTTTCGATGGCCCCCTCTTTCGGCACCAGCGGTTTGCGCGGGCTTGTCACGGAGCTCACCGACGAGTTGATTGCCGCCTATGTCCATGCTTTTTTGACAACCCGCCCCGGTGTTGAGACGCTTTTCATCGGCCGGGATTTGCGCCCCTCTTCGCCTCACATTGCGCGCGTGATCTGCCGGACGGCACAGGCGTCGGGCGTCAACATTATGGATTGCAGCGAGATCAGTACCCCCGCCTTGGCCCTCGCCGCCATGTCGTCAGGTGCGCCCGCGATCATGGTGACCGGAAGCCACATCCCTGCGGATCGAAACGGTCTCAAATTCTATCTGCCGGAGGGTGAGATCTCCAAATCGGACGAGGCGAAGATCACCACCGCCTACGCCAAAAACGCCCGCCGGCTTGAGCGGGCCATGGGGAGCTACACCCCTCTGGCGGATGCCGAGACACGCTACGTGGCGCGGTATGTGGAGGCCTTTGGAGATGCGGCATTGTCGGGCCTGAAGATTGGCGTCTATCGCCATTCCTCAGTGGCGCGTGACACGATGGAGCGGATTTTCACACGCCTTGGGGCCGAAGTCGTCTCTTTGGCGCACTCCGATCACTTTATCCCCGTGGACACAGAAGCCGTCGCCCCGGAAACCCGTGAGATGCTTGCGGAGTGGTGTAAGACCTACGGTTTGGACGCGATTGCCTCAACTGATGGCGATGCGGATCGCCCCTTGCTCACCGATGAAACGGGACAGGTCATCCCCGGCGACATTCTCGGCGTGTTGACCGCACGCTTGCTGGGGGCAAAGACCGTCGTCACGCCGGTCTCCTCCAATGACATGGTGCGACGCCTGCCGGATTTCGACGAGGTCATTTTGACCCGCATCGGCTCGCCGTTTGTCATCGCGGGCATGGCCGGGGCGCAGAATGCCGAAGTTGTCGGGTTTGAGGCCAACGGTGGCTTTTTGCTCGGCTATGAGGCGACGGTGACCGGCCCCCTCTCGCCGCTTCCGACGCGCGATTGCATGCTGCCGATCCTCGCGCCGCTCTTTGCCGCGCGTCGAGAAAAGAGCGCGCTCAGCAGTTTGGTCGCTGACCTGCCGCCCTGCTTCACGGCCGCAGACCGACTTCAAAACATCGACCGCGAGAAGGCGGCGCGGTTTCTCGCAGCTCTGATTAAGGACGATGCGGTACGTGCGGCTGTCTTTGCCGCGTTTGGGACCATCGCCGGAGTGGATGTGACCGATGGGCTCCGCGTCAACTTTGACACAGGCGATGTCGTACATCTCCGGCCCTCCGGCAATGCGCCGGAGTTTCGTGTCTATGCCCAGTCTCAGAGTCTTGCGCGCGCGCAAGATGTCATGGCCCGCGCGAAAAAACTGGTGGCTTCCGCGCTGGATTAGACACTTTTTGAGAGGCGCATTGAGAACAAGTTCTCCGTCGTCTCTTATGCCACTGAAAACGCCACCTGGCTGAACACGATGTGACATTGGTCGCTCGGGACGCCCGCACGCGGGCGGGTGAGGAAATACAGGGTGCGACCATGATGATCCGCGAAATCCGCAGAAAGCGCCATGGTGTAGCGCCGCGTTTCACCCGGCGCGATGTCCACCCAGTCACCGATGATCAAGTCCTCGGGCATCGCGTTGTCCCGCAGGCTAGAGAGGAGCTGCGTTTCCGTCAGCGTCCCAGAGCCAAAGGCAATCGCAGCTTGCCCGCCCTGATTGCGCGTATTGGCGTTCGAGATGGTCGCGTCAACCTTCACTGGGCGCGCCACGCGGGTCGGTAGGGCCGCGGCGGTGACGTGATCATCGAGCGGATGCACCAAAAGCCCCCCAAGATCGGCGTGGTACTGGACAGGATGCCACGACAGCCCGAGGCCCGTCGGCGCAATCGGCACTGTTTGCGACAGCAGGGTGTCGGAAATCTCGTAGCGGTTCGGGACCATGGATCGGTGATTGCGCTGGAGCTCTAGACCCAAAAGCCGCGCAGGAAGGTTCAAATGACTGCCCTGCGCATCTACCAGCGTGGCCGTGAGGCGGGACGAATTCTCCGCCCGCAGCGATTTCTCAAAATCGAGACGACCGGCCAAGAGCGGGAGAATACTCATCGGCATACCGCCGAGCGCCGCGCGCCGTGCGAAGGCTTCGAACCACAGAGACCCCGCGCGAAAATCGAACGGTTCCTTGGCGAGAACCTCACCACGCAGGAAGCAAACGGGAGACAGAATGCGGCTGTTCATCAAGGCGACACTTGGTGCGGAACCAAAATATGCGCGGAGTTCCGTTGTCCGACCGCTCATCTGGTCGAACACCTCGACATGCCCGCCCGCGAGCATGAGATCGGCGTTTCGCGCCATCGCCATAAGTCCGTGGCGCACAAACTCCGCAAAGATCTGAAGCCCCGGCGGAACCAGCAAAGCCACGTCCCGCGCGCCCTTTGAGATCAGAGACTGAAGTTCCTCCGGGTCCAACTGTCGGGCTGGGCTTTCGATAACTTCGGTCCCGAGCTCGCGAAGCTTCGCGACGGGCTCCGTGAGGTCAACATCGCCCGCCATGACCAGCACCTGAACTTTTGGTTCGGGGTGCCCGATTTCTTTGCAGACGTGCTGAATCGTGAGGATATTGCGCTGGATGAGAGCCGTTTCTGCGCGTGTTTTCGGGTCAAAGAAGACGACGGACAGCGGGGCTTTCGGCGACTTTTCCACCTTGGCGGCGACAGAAATATCAGAGGGTTTGATCCAATAGGGACGATCCGGGCGCAGGTCGACTTTCGCCTGTGGCTCCCAAGATTGCGCGGCCTCCATCGCTGACACCAAGCTTTCGACTGAGCCATCGAACATGAGGCAATTTTTACCGTCTTTCCACCGATCAAACGCGCCAAAGGCGAGACAGTCTCGGTTCAGGATGAGTGGGCGGCCCTGCGCCGAGGCCTCATAGGCAAAAAGACACAGGCTCTCGTAATCTGAGGGCTGCACAATCACCGACGCGGCGATCAGGGCCTCGCGCTCCTGCGCCGTGACCTCGGGGAGGAACCGGATACGGTCCGCAAGACTCGGCGGCACGAGATCTTTGAGCGACGCGATATAGTCCTGATCCCATCCATAGGCCGCGAGGCGGAAGGTGCCGTCGTAGCCCGGATTACGATCCAAAAACCGGATGGCCGCACGGGCAAAGAGATCAGGGCGTTTGAAATGCTGGAGCCGGGAGGCAAAGAGAAAATCGCGCGTGGTCGCCTCGGACAGCCCCTTTGATTTTTCCACCTCGGGAACGTGGATCGAGGGAAATTCACAAAGCGAGGGCGGCGCGGTTTCGGTCAGGTCATAGTGTTCGAGCGTCGCCTCCAAGATGGACGGAATGTGCCCGACTACAAGGTCGGAGTGCATGAGCGAGAACCGTTCGGCGTCGAATTGACCGGCAAGCCATGTGCCTCCCTCATGGGCGTAGGGCTCAGACTTGTACAAAATCCCCTGCGTCGAGTGTACGCGGGTCGCGATGATGGTGTTTTCGTAGGCGATGCCGGCACGCTTGGCCTCAATCGCGACCTGTCCCCAGCCGCCGAAATCCGGGAATTCCACCACATCGAAGGCATGTCCGAGCGCACGTTCCGCCGCCATCACGCCGAGATGGTAGGAAAAACTCGTGGCCAACAGACCCTCTGGCGCATGCGGGAGGCTTTGCGCCGCATAGCCCAGAAGATGCGGCAAAAGATCCGTCGCCTGTTTCAAATCCGGCGCATAGGACAGCGTGGCCAGCCCCTGAAGCGCCGCCTCCAGACGCGCGTTTCGCGCCGCGTCTTGGGCATGCGGTCCGCCGAGCAGGATGTGAAAATCGACGGGCCGTCTTTGCGCCTGATTGTAGCGCGCGAAGTTATAGATCATGCGACCGATCCCGCCACGATCCTCGGGATAGAGCTCATTCGTGACGAAACACACAGACGGACGACGAGAACGGAACATGGTCAAAGCCCCACAAATTCGGCCAACCGCTCTGTCGCGAGACGGGTGCGGGTGGAGAGGTGGTCGGCGATCATGTCTTTCATCGCCTTGGGATCGCTATGCGCGGCATCCATCAGACGCCCGATGTCCTTTGACAGGAGATGCGGGTTGTCGAGATTGGTTGTCGTACAAAGCGTCATGAGAGGGTCGGTTTCGAACTCGCGCATCGCAAGCGGCCCAGTCAGAGCCGGAGTGCCCATCGCGAAGGCTTCGAGTTGTGTCATCGGCTGACATTCGGCGAGCGTAGCGCCAACAAGCGCGGTCGAGCGCCCCATTTCATCCAAGAGGTTCTGACCGCGGAGATAGCCGGTGAGCTGAAGCTTATCGAGCGGCAAGATGTCGGCCAGACCCGTCGGGAAATTCGAGGTTTTTACCCGGTCAACGGAGGGACATTTTTGGGCCGCGACGATGTTTGTGTACATGTTCTTGCGCCAACAGACGTCGAGCGGGACATGCAGCGTGCGCTCCTCATCTTTGGGGACATGCAGGGCAGGGTCGATATTGGGCGCGAAGTTGATGATCGTGTCCGGATAGAAGTCCTCAAAACTCGCCCCGAAATCCGGTTTGACCGAACCGAGGCTCGTGAGGCTACCCATGCGGAAACGGGTCTGAAGCGTGCGAATTTGTTCGATTTCAAAGAGATGCTCAAACTGAACCGTGGTCACATGGGTCAGCACAAAACAGTCGATCACATCTAGGAACCGCGCCTTGATCGCCAGCAAAAGCTGATCGGCGTTGGAGGAATAGCCCTGAAAGATCACCTTGGTCACATTCATCCCCGCAATCGCATCGAGAACGGGCAAGAGGCGCTCAGGCGTGAGAGGTTCATCCGCGCTGATCAGAAGCTTTCGGCCGGGATAGGCGGCGGTCGCGCTTCGAATTCCGTGCCATTCGTGATGAGCGATGTGCAACACACGGTCGAATGCGGGATTGACGTGCATTCTCTGTGTGACTTCGGGGGTATCAATCAACGGGTCCACGTGGGCCTTCCATCGTATGTTGTGCTTATTCGAGACAATTTTTAAGCGTCAACATCTGTCTTAAGACCGCATGCTTAAAGCCGGGTTAACATAACATCCATTCGTGCCCAGAACCGTTCAAGGCGCGCTTGACCAGGTCAAAATTCTCAATGGACTCGCGGACGTGGCTGGGCGCTTGTTTCACGAAACTCGGCGCGCGGTCCGTGAACGGCGCGACGCCCAAGGTCTTTGCGATCTGTTCCGCAAGCCCGGCCTCGACATGACCGTCCCCATCCATCATGTCGGCATAATCGAAATCGACCAGCTTGCCATAGCCGCCGGTCCACTCCCGGATCAGCGCAACTTCGCGTTCCGTGTTGACCACGTAGTTCGACAGATTGCGAATATCGACGGTCACAGAACTGACCCGGATGCTCTCCGCGCTGCTTGCGTGCCAGACTTTGTTCTCCTCGGCGAGACGGCCGGAGACAAAGCTCTCCACGAAATTGTTGCGCGTCAGATGCAGGATGGGCAGTCGCCGATTGATCACCTCTTGCAGGATTTTGGGGCGCTGAACCAATCCCTGCCATCCGCCATTCAGGTGATGCAGGCTGCGGTATTTCACGTCGACAATGAGTGTCCGGTCCGGGTAGCGGGCGGACATTTCGTCCATGAACCCGAGGAACAGGTCAAAGAGGTTATCAGGCAAAAGCCGCTCAGGCTCAGACCCGCCACGGTCCCGACAATAGGTGAAAAAGTTCTGCACCTCACCGATGTTTCCCGGATGGAAAACCTCACCGAGATATTTGAGGGAGGGGTGTTTATCGAGGACGGAGCCAATCGCTCCGGTGCCAGACCTTTGACGCGCAATCAAAAGGGCAAAATTCATGTGTCAGTGCCTTTCCGTATCCACCACCCGTGTCTGAACGCGCAGAGAATTGCGAAAAACCTGGCGCACCGCGTTCTGACTTCAACGCGAAAATCCTTTCGAATTGATGAATGAGGCTAAGCAAAAACGCCCCGCACGGAGGTGCGAGGCGTTTGTTTTTTGAGAAATTCCAATCGCGTTACGCGTCGAGGTTTTCCACGTTCAAGGCGTTGTCCTGAATGAACTCGCGGCGCGGCTCCACGACATCGCCCATCAGTTTGGTAAAGATGTCGTCAGCAGCAGAGAAATCTTCGATCTTCACCTGCAAAAGCGTGCGCGCATCGGGATCGAGCGTGGTTTCCCAAAGCTGGTCCGGGTTCATCTCACCCAGACCCTTATAGCGTTGAAGGGAAAGGCCTTTTTCGCCCTCTTCCAAGATCGCGTCCAGAAGCTCACTCGGACCATGGATCAGCGTTTCACGCTCTTTTCGTACCAAGCGGGACGGATCATTGAAGACCCCCCCAGTTGCCGCAACCTCTTGGTTGATCCGTCGCGCTTCACCGCCGCGCAGGATCGCACCGTCGAGGGTCCGCACCTCTTCCACGCCGCGTAGAACGCGGGTCAAGCGGATGCCAGCGTCCTGCGTCGGACGCCCGGTCCAGCCGCGTTCATACTCGAGCGCGATCATGTCGAGACGCCTGGCCACGGCATCGGCAGTCCCCGACAAATCGGCGTCGACGCGACCCGGTTCAAAGGCTCCCGCGAGGGCCGCTTGCTCCACGATGTGACGCGGATAATGCGTCGGGAAGGCCGCAAGAATACGTTTGAACGTGCGTGCGCCTTCGACCACACGGGCCAGATCCGCGCCCGCGATTTCTTCGCCAGTGTTCAGGCGCAGCACAGCGCCATCCACGCCCTGCTGGATCAGGTAGTCTTCCATCGCGGCTTGGTCTTTGAGGTAAACCTCCGACTTGCCGCGCGACACCTTGTAGAGCGGCGGCTGGGCGATGAAGAGGTGCCCCGCCTCGATCAGGTCCGGCATTTGGCGGAAGAAGAAGGTCAAAAGCAGCGTGCGGATGTGCGCACCATCGACGTCGGCGTCAGTCATGATGACGATCTTGTGGTAACGGAGCTTGTCGAGGTTGAACTCGTCGCGACCGATCCCAGTGCCAAGCGCCATCACGAGGTTGCCGATTTCCTGCGAGGAGAGCATCCGGTCAAACCGGGCGCGCTCCACGTTCAGGATTTTACCCTTGAGCGGCAGAATAGCCTGAGTCCGACGATCCCGCCCCGTCTGCGCGGAGCCACCTGCGGAATCCCCCTCGACGAGGAAGACTTCGGTCTGGGATGGATCTTTTTCCGAGCAATCCTTGAGTTTCCCGGCGAGGAAGTTCACGTCCAACGCGGATTTCCGGCGGGTCAGCTCACGCGCCTTACGCGCGGCTTCACGGGCCATGGCGGCTTCGACGATCTTAGAGACGATCATTTTCGCCTCATTCGGGTTCTCGTCGAACCATTCGGTGAGCTTTTCGCCGACAAGGCTCTCGACAGCCGGGCGCACCTCGGAGGACACGAGTTTATCCTTGGTCTGAGACGAGAATTTCGGGTCCGGCACTTTCACGGAGAGCACACATGTCAGGCCCTCCCGCGCATCGTCGCCGGTGAAAGTGATCTTCTCTTTCTTCGCGATCCCGCTTTCCATCGCATACTTCGTCAGGGTCCGGGTCAAAGCGCCACGGAAGCCCGCGAGGTGTGTGCCGCCATCGCGCTGCGGAATGTTGTTGGTAAAGGGCAGGACGTTCTCGTGGTAACTGTCATTCCACCACATCGCGACCTCGACCCCGATGTCGTCTTTTTCGCCTTGGACAAAGATCGGCTCAGAGATCATCGCTGTCTTGTGGCGATCCAGATATTTGACGAACTCTTTGACGCCGCCATCATAGAAAAGCTCGGTCTTGAGCGGCTCCGCCGGGCGTTCATCTTCGAGGATGATCCGCACACCGGAGTTCAGGAACGCGAGCTCCCGCAGGCGCTTTTCCAGCGTCTCAAAGGAGTATTCGAGGTTGGAGAACGTTCCTTCCGGATCGTTCGTCTTGGCCGAGGCGAGAAAGCGCACCTCAGTCCCGGTCTCATCGCCCGCATCCCCGATGACTTCGAGATGCTCTGCGGTTTCGCCTTTGACGAACTTCGCCTTATGCACCTTGCCGTTGCGCCAGACCTTCAGCTCCAGCCACTCAGACAGCGCGTTCACAACGGAGACACCCACACCGTGGAGACCGCCGGAGACCTTGTAGGAGTTGCTGTCGAATTTGCCGCCCGCGTGGAGCTGGGTCATGATGACCTCGGCGGCGGACACGCCCTCTTCGGCATGGAGATCCGTCGGAATCCCGCGCCCGTTGTCGCGCACGGAGACAGAGCTGTCTTTGTGGATTTTCACAGTCACGTAATCGGCATGACCGGCCAAAGCCTCGTCAATCCCGTTATCCACGACCTCATAGACCATATGGTGCAAACCGGAGCCATCGTCCGTGTCCCCGATATACATGCCGGGGCGTTTACGAACGGCTTCCAAGCCCTTGAGAACCTTAATGGAATCTGCGCCGTACTCGGTTGACTGCTGCGTGCTTTCGGACATTCGAAAATCCTTGTTCTTTCCTGCCAAATTTATACGCGAGCTGGCCCGGGATGTCACGCAATTGACACGGATTTTCGGCGCTTAGACGAAGGGAAGTACAAGCCCGACGAAAATGAGCAAACAGCCCGCCGAGATGTTCAGACGCCGCAGCGCTTTGGGCGAAGACATCACGCTTCTGAGCTTGCCGATCGAGGCACCTAGTATCAGGTTTCCGATCAGGGGAATGATCGCGGAGGTGAGACAAATCGCGGCAATATCCATGCGGTTCAATGTTCCCAGATCGAAAAACCCCGGCAGGAATCCCATGTAGAACAGGATCGCTTTCGGGTTGCCGAGGATACAGATCAACCCCGCAACAAACCCCGCCACCATGCCCGGTCGGGTCAGGCGGCTGTCTGAGGCGATGGTCTTGTCTGCATGGCGGATCAACAGAATACCCATGGTCACGAACATCACCGTCGCGACCCAGCGCAGCACGGTGAGAAACCCGTCAAACTCCGAGACGAACCACGACACGCCGAGAATGGCCAGGAGCGCCCAGATAAAATCCCCGATGACGACGCCGAGGGCCAGAGGCCAGACACCGCTAAACCCGCTCGAAAGGCCCCGTGCCAAAACGGCAAGCCACACCGGCCCCGGCGTCAAAAACAGAATCAAAAGCGCAAAGCCATAGAGGCCCAAGTCACCAAAGGTAATGGTCATTCAATGTTCCCGCACAACGGATCGCCCACCGTCATCCTGCACCTCGAATTGTGCGGCCCGAGAGCCCAGCTCCGCGAACAATTCCGGCCCGGTTCCCGTCATAAACGCCTGCGCGCCCAAGGCACAGATTTCGTCATAAAGAGCGGCTCTGCGTCCGGCGTCAAGATGGGCCGCCACCTCATCGAGGAGATAAATCGGCGCCGCGCCAAAATCCTCGGCAAGAGCGCGTCCATTGGCCAGAATAAGGGAGATCAAAAGCGCCTTTTGCTCGCCCGTTGAACATTGATCTGCAGGCACGCCCTTTTTGGTGTAAATCGCGGCGAGATCGGCGCGGTGCGGTCCGACAAGCGTCCGCCCCGCCGCCAAGTCACGAGGCCGACCCTCACGAAACGCAGCCAAGAGATCCTCTGCACTTTCTGGCAAAGGCTTGTCATCTGAGGCTTTGAGCGACAGCTCCGCCGCAGGAAAGGCCGTTTCTGCCCCGTCCTGCGCCTCGGCAATACGCAACAAAGCGGCAAAACGATGCCGCATCATCGCCGCACCGTGCTCCGCCATTTGCGTCTCAAGCGCGGCATACCAATGCGCGTCCCTCACCATGTCTTTCAACAGCCGATTGCGTTCCCGCATGGCCTTTTCATAGGCCAAAACGCTCTCCGCATGGCGCGGCTCGAATGACATCACCATCCGGTCGAGAAACCGCCGTCGCCCTTCGGCCCCTTCGATCCAAAGCCGATCCATCGCCGGGATGAGCCAAACCACCCGCGCGATCCGCCCAAGCGCGATCTGCGCGCTGGTTTTCCCGTCAATCTGAACCGTTCGGGAGGCTCCCGGCTCAGCCGTGGTCTCAACCTCATGAAACTGATGCAGCGACTGAAGCTCCGCACGGACTTTCCAGCCGAGGTTCTCGGGCTTGCGCGCCATCTCTTCTGGCGCCGCCCGCCGCATGCCGCGTCCGGGAGACAACAATGAGACCGCCTCAAGGATGTTGGTCTTGCCCGCGCCGTTTTCGCCCCAAATAGCAACAGGCCGCCCGTCCAGTTCCAAACGCGCGGCCTTGTGAGAGCGGAAATGCGACAGGCTCAGCTCTTCTATGAACAGGCCGCCCATCGCATCTCTCTGTATTCATTGCAGACGAAAATACTCACACCCGCATCGGCATAACGACATAGACCGCCGAGGTGTCGCCACCTTCGCGCATCAGGGTCGGATCGCCGGAGGAGTTGAACAAGAACACCGCATTTTCGCGGTCCACCTGAGACGCGATTTCCAAGAGGTATTTCGCGTTGAACCCGATCTCCAGGCGTTCGTCGTTGTAGGCAACCGCCAACTCTTCTTCCGCGGCCCCGCTATCGGGTGCGTTTACGGAGAGCGTGAGTTTGTCTTCTTCCAGCGTCAGTTTGACCGCGCGGGAGCGCTCGGAGGATACGGTGGCCACACGGTCGACCGCCTTGGCGAACTCGGCGGCGTCCACTTCGAGCTGGCGCGTGTTGCCGACCGGAATCACGCGGGAGTAATCCGGGAAGGTGCCGTCGATCACCTTGGAGGTGAGTGTGATGTCCGGCGTCGCGAAGCGCACTTTCGCCTCAGAGACGGACACGGCGATGGTCATGTCGTCGTCATCGAGAAGTTTGCGCAGCTCACCCACGGTTTTGCGCGGCACGATGACGCCAGGCATATCACCCGCATCTGCGGGCAGCGGCGCGTCGATCCGGGCCAAACGGTGACCGTCGGTCGCGACACAGCGCAGCGCCTTGCCGTTTTCGCTATCTGAGACATGCATGTAGACGCCGTTCAGGTAATAGCGGGTTTCCTCGGTCGAGATCGCGAATTTCGACTTGTCGAACAAACGGCGCAGAACCGGGGCAGGGACGGCAAAGTTGCTGTCGTATTCCGCAGAGGCCATCACCGGGAAATCTTCTTTCGGCAGGGTCGCGAGAGAGAAGTTCGATCGACCGGCCTCCACTGTCAGACGACCGTTGGCACCGTCATCGGTGAGCTGGACCATCGCCCCGTCGGGCAATTTGCGGACAATCTCATGGAGCGTTACGGCCGACACCGTGGTCGCACCTGCGCGCTCCACCATGGCCGCACATTTGTCGACCACTTCGATGTCGAGATCGGTCGCACGGAAGGACACAGTGTTGCCTTCTGCCTCGATCAAAACATTCGCAAGGATCGGAATGGTGTTCCGGCGCTCCACAACGGATTGCGCCTGACCGACAGCTTTCAAAAGCGTCGCGCGTTCGATGCTGATTTTCATACCACCCTCGCATGTCTCACTGGCCGGGGGGAGAAAGGTAAACGATCCACCGCCGGGCGCAATAGTTTGTTTCCCCGGACTGTGTTGTTTGTCCGGTGTCTCGTCAAGAGACGCAAACACCGCCAATGACGAAAGTCGCGGCGGTGCAGCAGATTAGACTCATTTTGCCTGATGATCAGGCCTCAAGCGCGCGGCGCAGCATTTCCACGTCATCCGCGATCTGGCTGTCGGTCGATTTTAGCTCTTCGATCCGGCGAACCCCGTGCATCACTGTGGTATGGTCGCGGCCGCCAAATCGCCGCCCAATCTCTGGCAAGGAGCGCGCGGTGAGCTGTTTCGACAAATACATCGCCACCTGACGCGGACGCGCGATGGAGCGCACACGCTTGGGGCCGATCATGTCGGAGAGGCGGATGGCGTAATGCTCCGACACTTTGCGCTGAATTTCCTCGACGGTGACCTTACGCTCGGAGGCTTTCAAGATGTCGGAGAGACATTCCTGGGTCAGATCGAGCGAGATTTCACGCCCCACGAGAGACGCGAAGGCAAAGAGACGCATCAAGGCCCCTTCGAGCACGCGCACGTTGGTGGAAATCCGGTGCGCGAGGAATTCAAGCACGCCGTCAGCAAAGCTCAGGCCCGGATATTGGGCGCGGTACACTTCGGCCTTGGTCTGAAGGATGCCGAGCCGAAGCTCGTAATCGGTCGGGTGCAGGTCAACCACCAGACCGCATTGCAGACGCGATTTGATCCGATCTTCGAGGCCTTGAATCTCACCCGGCGCACGGTCGGCGGAGATGATGATCTGTTTGTTCTGATCCACAAGCGCGTTGAACGTGTGAAAGAACTCTTCTTGCGTGCTGTCTTTGCCAGCGATGAACTGAACGTCATCGACCATAAGCACATCCACAGAGCGAAACAGCTGTTTGAAGTCGATCATCTGGCGGTCACGGAGCGCCTGAACAAACCGGTACATGAACTGTTCTGCCGAGAGATACAGCACCTTCTTCTCCGGGCTGCGTTCCCGGATTTCATGTGCGATGGCGTGCATCAAGTGGGTTTTACCGAGACCAACGCCGCCGTAAAGAAACAGCGGATTAAAGGTGACGGGACCCCCTTCGGCCACGCGACGCGCGGCGGCATGGGCCAGTTCGTTCGGCTTGCCGACGACAAAGTTGTCAAAGGTAAAGCGCGGGTCAAGCGGGGCACCGGGCAGATTGTCCTCGCCTGTCGATGCCTCAACGGCGACGGTTTCAGACGATTTGACAGGAGATTTCACAGAAGACTTCATGGGCGCAGACGCGCTATCGGCCTCAGTCTGCGCGGCAGGTTGCGGCGCTTGGGCTTCAACGAGGAACTCGACCCGGTTGGTCGCGGAGTTCGCCGCTTTCAGATGGGTGAGAATCGTATCCGCAAAGTTTCGAGACACCCAGTTTGCCATAAAGCTGGTCGGCACGGAGAATACGGCCACACCATTATCGACTTTTTTCAATTCCAGCGGCTCGATCCAGTTTGCGTAGTTGTTACGTCCCACGCTTTCGAGAAGTTGCTGCTTAACACGTCCCCACGTATCGTTTTTCATCTTCTTTTTTCGACCCAAATTATTGTTTTTGAACAGCACCGAATTTTGGCTTCGGTACCGGGCTCAGGCTTTCAGCCTGAACCATGGCTCTTGCGCCTCGGGTCGTCTCGGGTGAGCAGGCAAAGACTATACGTCCGGCAAATCGACATCCTCACCATGTCGACCGGCGCAATGTGCCTCTCTCGCGTGCCCTTACAGGTGTCCGCATGATATATTCCGACAAAGACCTCACCCTTCATCGGTATCGTCACGAACTCTTGCACGGGCGTCTTATCTGGACAGATCTGATTATCTCTCACCTGGGTGAGAAAAACCGAACCAACCACACTCCAGTACCCCAACTGGATTGCAGCTTCAAAATCATGCCCGTTTGAAAAAGAGCGACTTGTCGGAGAAAGGCAGATTTCCCCGTCGGTCCTTTTTCAACATACGTGACACGATCCTTGAATGTCCCCCCAAGACGATTGTGAATCGCAAGGGCAAGCTAGCAATCCGCCAGACAGAGTCGCAATCTATCTTCGCGCTTGACTCTCTCTTTACTGAAACCGAATCCAAAAAGCCCAATAACTCGGGTCTAGACGTGGCGCTTTTGCCTCAAATTTTACGACATGATCAAAAGCCGGTTTGAGGGGGCTTGTGCAAAATATGGAGATTTTGCTAGCCGCCTCAGCCCTCATAGATTCGCTGCAATTGCGAAACATTTCCTGCATAAAAACCGCGCAAAACGACACAAAAAAGCGCGCCCTGGGGCGCGCTTTCGCAAAGTCTCGACGTTCAAGAACGTCTTAGCCGAGGGCCTTCACGCGGGAAGACAGACGGGACATTTTGCGGGAGGCGGTGTTCTTGTGAACAACTCCTTTGGTCACGCCGCGCATCAGTTCCGGCTGGGCGTCTTTCAGAGCAGCCTGAGCAGCAGCCTGATCGCCGGAGGCGATGGCTTCTTCCACTTTGCGGAGGTAGGTGCGGATGCGGGAACGACGGGCTTTATTCACGTCGTTGCGACGAAGCGACTGACGAGCGCGTTTTTTGGACTGGGGCGAATTTGCCATGATATTTTCCTCTTCGAGGTCGTGTTTCTAAATCTGATGAGCACACGGACCCCAAGACCCCTTCGGGGCAGGTCAATCATAGCCTAAGCGGGCTCCACGCGCATGTAAGGCGTCCCCTTAAGGGAGAATCTCTCAAAAGGGAAGCCTCTTTTTACCGGATCACCTGTCCCGGAACTGCGGTTCGCGTTTTTCCTGAAAGGCGGCCATGCCTTCTTTCTGGTCTTCCGTGGCAAAGAGGCCTTGGAAACTCTGGCGCTCGAACAAGGCGCCTTCGCTCAAGGAGACCTCAAACGCGCGGTTCACCGCCTCTTTCGCGGCCGCCGTCGCCAGGAGGCTTTTCTCCGCGATTTTCTCGGCCGCGCTTAGCGCCTCGTCCATCAGTTTTTTCGCGGGCACGATCCGGGACACGAGACCGGCGCGTTCCGCCTCTTCGGCATCCATAAAGCGGCCTGTGAGGATCATCTCCATGGCTTTGGCTTTGCCCACCGCGTGGGCGAGACGTTGAGTCCCACCGATCCCCGGTATGATCCCGAGATTGATCTCCGGCTGGCCGAATTTGGCCGTGTCCGCCGCAATAAGAATGTCGCAGATCATCGCCAATTCGCAGCCCCCGCCCAACGCATAGCCGGCCACGGCAGCGATCACGGGTTTGCGCGTTGCGGTGATCCTCTCCGCATTCGCAAAGAAAAAGTTGTCCTGCGCCATCTCCGCGTAGGTCTTGTCCGACATTTCCTTGATGTCCGCCCCTGCGGCAAAGGCCTTTTCCGAGCCGGTGATCACGATGGCGCGAACCTTGGCGTCGGTCTCCGCCTTTTCCAGCGCGTCTGCCAGTTCCCCCAAAAGCTCCGAATTCAACGCATTCAACGCCTCGGGACGGTTCAGCTTGATCACTTGAACAGAATTCTTTGTCTCAATCAGAAGCGTTTTATAGGCCATGGATCTCTCCGGTCTGAAATGACTGTCCCGGAGTCCTAACATCTCGCCCCAAGCGATCAAGTCATCTTTGGCAGGTCGAGCAAAAGAAAGTGGATCGGCCAGATTGCACGATCCGCTTGACCTTGTCCGTGCATCCGGGTGTCACGCAGGGGTCACCCTCACGGCCATAGACACTGAAACTATGTTGGAAATACCCTAGCTCTCCATCTGCCTGACGATAATCCCGAAGCGACGATCCACCCGCCGCGATCGCCTCGGACAAGACGTCGCGAATGATCGGCACAAGACTCGCGATCCGTGTCGCCGAAATCCGGGACGCCTTGCGCGTCGGGTGAATTCCCGCCCGAAACAGCGCCTCACAGACATAGATATTACCGAGCCCCGCCACGATATGCTGATCCAAAAGGGCCGATTTGATCGGCGTGTTCTTGGTCTTGAACGCCTGGACGAGATAGGCCTCATGAAACGCGTTGCCCAAGGGTTCGGGTCCAAGTTTCGCCAACAGCGGATGTTCGTGCTCGGCGCTCGTCGGCATCAAATCCATCGCACCAAAGCGGCGGGGGTCGTTAAAGGTGATCCGCGCACCGTTGGCCATGTGAAACACCACATGATCGTGTTTCTCCGCCGCCGGGTGGTCGTGGACAAATTGCCCGAGAGGATCGCCAGAGACCGTCATCCGCCCGGACATACCCAGATGGATCAAAAGCGTCTCCTCTGTGTCTAGATCGGCCAGAATGTATTTCGACCGCCGCCGGAGCCGCTCCACGCGCGCGCCGGTCAGCCGCTCCGCCATCCGCTCCGGGAAGGGCCAGCGCAGATCGGGCCGGTTCACATCGGCCTGAATAATCCGCTCACCCGACATGGACGGTTCTAACCCGCGACGAACCGTCTCGACCTCTGGTAATTCCGGCATTTCGATCCTCGTGTTGACGACATGCGATTGTCATGCCCGCGTTGAGGCCTATAAGAAGGGTGAGTTTCGAGAAAGGTTCAAGAGCGATGAGCGAGAACGGCAAAACCACCCATTTCGGCTTTAAAGATGTCGCCGAGGATCAAAAGGCTGGGATGGTCCATGGGGTCTTTACCTCCGTCGCTTCGAAATACGATATCATGAACGATGTGATGTCCATGGGCATCCACCGCGTCTGGAAAGATGCGATGATGGACTGGCTTGCCCCGCGGCCCAATCAACGTCTTTTGGACGTGGCGGGCGGCACGGGCGACATTTCCTTTCGCTTCCTGAAACGCGCACCGGGGGCCACCTCTGTCGTCCTCGACATGACAGAATCCATGCTGGTTGAGGGCCGCAAACGCGCCGAGGCCGAACAGATGGCCGACGATCTGTCTTGGGTCACGGGCGATGCGATGGCCTTGCCGTTCGAGGACAATCAATTCGACGTTTACACGATCTCCTTCGGCATTCGGAACGTCACCCGCGTGGAGGACGCCCTCTCCGAGGCCTACCGCGTTCTGAAACCGGGTGGGCGGCTCATGGTGCTCGAATTCTCGCAATTGCCGAACCCGATGATGCAAAAAGCCTACGATCTCTATTCCTTTAACGTCATCCCCCGCATGGGGCAGGTAATTGCCGGCGATAAGGACAGCTATCAGTACCTCGTGGAAAGCATCCGCAAATTCCCCGATCAGGACACCTTTGCCGCGATGATCCGCACCGCTGGCTTCGCGAATGTCTCCTATCGCAATCTGTCCTTGGGCATTGCCGCACTCCACACCGGGTGGAAAATCTAATGCGCGGACCTCACAACATTTGGCGCCTCATTCGCACCGGCGCGACCATGGAGCGGACTGGTGCCATGCGCCAAGCCATGGATGCGATGGAGGCCCCGCGTGCCTTTCGCATCTTTGCCCGCACCGTTGTCTGGCCGTTCCGGTGGCTTGGCTATAAGGGCGATCCCAATCTTCCGCCCGTCACGCGCGCGATCACCGCGCTTGGGCCCGCCTACATCAAATTCGGTCAAATCCTGTCGACGCGTCCCGATGTCGTCGGCACCGAACTCGCGCAGCAACTCCGGATGCTCCAAGACCGTCTTCCGCCCTTCCCGCGTGATCGGGCGATCAAGACCGTCGAGGCGGAACTTGGCTTCCCTCTGAGCGAGCTGTTCTCTGAGTTTTCCGAACCCGTCGCCGCCGCCTCCATCGCGCAGGTGCACAAAGCGACGCGCGCCGACACGGGTCAGCCCGTTGCCGTCAAAGTGCTTCGTCCTGGTATTGAGAAAGCCTTCCGCAAGGACATCGACGCCTTCTATTTCGCGGCCTCCATCATCGAAATGTTTTCGCCCGCGTCGCGCCGCCTACGCCCGACCGATGTGATCGCCCATTTCGAAGGTGTCGTGCATGGCGAGCTGGATCTCCGGCTCGAAAGCGCCTCCGCCTCGGAATTCGCCGCGAACATTACTGGCGACGAGGGCTTCTCAGTGCCCGCCGTGGATTGGGCCTTGTCCTCCCGCCGCGTGATGACGCTTGAATGGGTGGAGGGCATCACCGCCTCCGACATCGACGCGATCATTGCCGCCGGACATGATCGCGCGGCCCTCGGTCAACGTGTGCTCCAGATGTTCCTGCGCCACGCCTTGCGCGACGGGTTTTTCCACGCCGACATGCACCACGGCAACCTCAAGATTGCGGCCAATGGCGATGTGATCGCGCTCGATTTCGGGATCATGGGCGCGCTCGATGAGTATACACGACGTGTTTACGCCGAGATTTTGTACGGTTTTATCAAAAAAGACTACAAACGCGTCGCCGAGGTCCATTTCGAGGCAGGCTATGTCCCGGCGGATCGTGACGTCGATGAGTTTGCCCGTGCGTTGCGGGCCGTGGGCGACCCGATCTTTGGCATGGATGCCAGCCGCATCTCCATGGCGCGCCTTCTGTCCTATCTCTTCGAGGTGACGGAAAGGTTCGGGATGCAGACCCGCACCGAGCTGATCCTCCTTCAACGCACCATGGTTGTTGTTGAGGGCGTATCGCGCTCTCTCGACCCGCATATCAACATTTGGGAAGTCGCCAAACCCGTGGTCGAAGATTACATCAAGACCAACATTGGTCCGCGTGCGCTCAGCCGCGATCTGTGGCGCACCGCGCAAGTTCTTGCGCGCTTCGGGCCACGACTTCCAAAGATCGCTGAGAACCTCTTGGTCGCCGGATCGCAGGAAACCAACCCGGTCAAACCGCGCTCCAAAGCCTGGCAGGCCGTTTGGCTGTTCATGGGTGGTGCGGCATCTGCGGGGTTGGGCGCGGCGGTCATGGCACTCTGGTACTGAGTTCGACCTCCGCCGCCTCGGCATAAATCTCTTCGCCCTGCCCCGCTTTCCACGCACAGTAGCAGGCTGTGCGCCAGTGAAAAAACGGCGCCAATCTTTGGAACCGCGCGATCACCTCAGGCTCCGGATAGGCGCTCAACGCTGTCTCGGCAGCGGCCTCCGTCAGAGGCGTGCCATAGACATGATGCATGGCCGGAGAGAGGGCCAAAGCCAAGTCCCATACCGGATCGCCATAGGCCGGGCATTGCCAATCGATCAGTGTCAGAGTGTCGCCGGAGGCCACGAAATTTGACGGCACCGGATCACCATGCAGGAACACGGCGGGCGCGACGGTGTCCTGATGGGGTGCCGGGGCCATCGCCTCCAAATGGCGCGCCAAAGGCGTTGCCGTCTTGTCCAAAAACGCATGGCCTGCGGACAAAAGGTCATTCGGCTGGCTGCTAACCCGCCGCAAGTCCGGCCGCTCTTCAACCTTATGAACCTGGGCCAAAAGTCGGATAGCCGCTGGATTCATCTGAGTCAGAGGACGGCCCGGACGATAACTATAAACGAGGCAAAGCCCCTCCGGCACGACAGCCTTATGTCTCAGCTCCGGCGCAAGTTCTCGGCCCGCCAGACACTTCAACACCTCAGCTTCGTGATGCGGATCGTTCGGGAAAAGCGGATTCGCGCGCGTGTCATCGAACAGTTTGAACACAAGGTCGTCGTGATCCGAACGCGCATGCCAGGTCCGATTGGTCCGACCGCCGGTCAACGGAACCCAAATGGCATTTTTCACCCCGAGATCGGAGGCGAGCGCCAAAATTTCTTGGGGCGGGAGCGCCGCCAGGCCAGAGGACATGTGTTTCTCACTTCCGGAAAGATCGCCGGAGTGTAACGGCTGCCGCAATTGCACCGCAACCGCTCAATCAGTCCCTACTCCGGATCACGCAGGGCCGTGACATCCTCAGACCCGATTTCATGCCCGCCTTCGAGCACCAAAACGGTGTCGCCGTCGTCCGCCCGCGCCTCAATGATCCGCGCATAGGTGTCTACAGAGGTTGTGCTGAGATAGGTGTCGCCGGAGTAGTTTTCGACCTCAAAGCTATAGAACCCTGACGACAGCTTTACCCCGCTCGCATCCGCCCCGGTCCAGACAAAACTGTCCTCCGTTGAGTCAATCGCGATCTCTTGCCGGACGACGCCAAAGGAATCCCGCACGATCAAAACCGCATTGTCGGCGGCTGAGGAAAACTCCGTTGTCATCGAAATCGGGGTTTCGGAATCGAAATAGGCCCCCTCAGAGGTCCGTGCCTCTTTACCGACCCAGCCGGACAGTTCTGAGAACCCCATGAGGCCAAGCTGTGTCGAGAGATCTTCGAGCAACGTGTTGGTGAGCACGGCTTGCTCGACCTCCGAGAACGTCGCGAGCTGAACCGCGAAATCCGTCGATTCGACGGGATTGAGAGGGTCTTGATTTTGCATCTGAGCCGTCAACATTTGTAGAAACGTCTCGAAATCCGAGCTCAAGGCGCTGCTTTGGTTCGCTGAATTTGCGGCTGTCGGGGTCGTCGAGGCCGCAGAACTGATCGTGTTTACCATTGCAAACTCCTTAAAGTCTTAAATCCATTCCGGTCGAGGTGCTCAGGTTGACCCGGATCGGATCGACGCTTTGGAGGGGGGACTGCATAGTGCTCTCCTCCGGCGACTGCGCGCCTTGTGCCGTCTGTCCCGACCCTTGCGGGTGTCCATCAAAACTCTGGAACGAAAAGGCGCTCCCCTCATATCCGATGGACTTAAACTCATCGATGAGGCTGTCGATATTGCGGCGCATCAGGTCGATGGTCTCGATCCGTTCCGCCGCAACCACGACATTCATCGCACCGTTTTCCGAGATATGGAACGACAGTCGGACCTTTCCCAATTCCTCGGGCGACAGGGTGATCTCAACCGGTTTATCCGGCAACTGTCGCGCCGCGTCTGCGATCTGGAGGGCCAATTTCGTGGGGAGATCATGGCGTGTCATCGTCGGACTCGCCTGCGCGCTTGAGGTGTGGCGCGTCTCAGACCCCCCTTCTCCGACCACACTGACCATGCCTGCAGCCTCCATAAAGGTCTGGTCCCCCTCATCGCTCAGAACCGCTTCGACGTCCAAAGTTTTTGTCACAGTGTTCGACGAAACAGTCTCAATCAGCGCTGATCCCGGCGCCCGGTTTGGGGCGGCATTGGTGTCTTTGGCCTCTGGAATACCCCCTCTCTCAGTGGGGGCAGAGGTAGGGTCTTCAGAGCTCACGTGAACTATCTCTGCCGAAACATTTAGAAAACTACCCGCTTGGGCCTTGTGCTCAGGTGAAAGTTCCAAGGTGGAGAGGGCTTTCTGGGCAGAATTTGCGCCAATCACATCATCCGCGCTTGCCCCCGCAGGCGTTTGGCGTGGGGCTCGATCCAGGCTTTGTGAAACAACCGCCGCGGACGCGGCTTCCGACAGCTCCTGAGAGACCGGCCCAGATGTCGTTTCCACGGTCTGTCCAGTCTGAAACGCTACAGGAGAAGCCTGTGCAGCACCCACTGTCGCGAAATCTGAAGGCTTTAACTCCGGCTTCACCTGTGAGAAGGCCGATGCCGTGACAGCAGGAAAAGTCCCATCTGGGGCGTGGCGCCCGAACTGCGTCGTCAACGTACTCTCCCCAAGATGATGGCCCAAAAACTGAGCGCGCGGTTCTTTATCCACGGCGGAATTTGTCCGATCACTCATCGCATTCTGCACCGAGAAAGCGTCTTTCGCTTCCTCTTTCGACTGTTGATTTCTCTCAGCCGTCCGCGACCCTTCACCTGTCAACACCGCAGCGACCTGGACATCAGGCTTGCTTTCGTGGGGCGCGTCGGCGTTCGGTTGAATAGGCCCATGATCCGAAACCATGTGGGGTCTGACGGGCGCGTCAATGCGCGCGGTCTCAGGAAGGGGTGCCTTTTGCACCTCCGCGTTCGCCTCACCTCCTGCAGCCGCGTGAGGAAGCGGAACGGCGCGCGAAGCTTCATCTACGTTGTTTTTATCGCCTGGATTTGCATCGTCGGTGTGAGTGTCATCTGGAAGAACGTCATAGCGGTTGTCACCCCCCGAAGCGTCCCGCCAAGTGGTATGATCGACATTCTGCAGTATGCCGACAATCGGTTCAGCCTCGTCGATGGCGGCTTGAGCGCCTGTCTCTTTTTGAGAGCCATGCTCATTCCCCCTCAATTCTGCACGCAAAATTACGCCTAAATGTTCCTTCATCTGTGGCGAAATCTGGGATGTGGCGAAACTCTCACTCGTCTCCGCCTCCTCTTGCACAGGCCGAAGCGCCGCGTCAGAAACCTCCGGATGTGTCAGCGTCGGCTCGGCAGACTCTAATGGCCACTCACTCCACTCGGGCCGACGCGCGCTCTTCCCTGCGCGCTCTCCTTGCGAAGCGTGAATCACGCCGTCATCCGTGAGTTGTGTCCCTGCTTGCTGCCCTTCTTTCGCCGGCTGCCCGTCCTTTTCCTGCCCGTCGGCCGCAACTTCGAAACCAGCCTCTACACCCTTCGCTTTGCTGACTTTCGCCTCATCTGCCGCCTCATCTGCGCAAAAGACATCCGAGAACGCGTCGCCTTTTACAGATGAGCTCTCAGGAGCGCGCGTGGTACCAATGCCCATATCCTCATGCCCCATAGGCCCCGCAGAGAGGTCTTGCGCCCCTTTGACGTTGCGAAAAGCGATTTCAAGTCGATCAAACTGCATCTGTGCACCCGGGATTTCTTCTCCGTGCACCCACTATCTCCGTAGAGAGTTACCGCTTCTTTACCAGATGGGCATTAGAACAGAGAAAATGTCTCGAATTGGAGCGACCCATGACGCCCAACCTCACAAATCCTGCGCCCCTTGCGCTGCAAACATCTGACTCCACACCTCACCGCGAGGATCAGTTGCGGACTGTCTCGGAAAAGTTGGAGGCGCAATTTCTCGCGGAAATGCTCAAGCTTTCTGGGTTCGGCAAAACGCCCAAAGCTTTTGGCGGGGGAAACGGTGAGGATCAATTCACGTCTTTTCTGGTCGAAGCCCAGGCTCAGAAGATCGTCGAAGCCGGTGGCGTCGGTCTCGCGGAACAGATTTTCAACTCACTGAAGGAGCAGTCCAATGGCACTCTTTGACCACCTTCGCCCAGTCGCAGCGCTCTCTGTACTCTTGGACCGCGAAAAAGCCGCCCTGTTGAAAAGCGATTTCAAGACTTTGGAAAGCCTCATGGCATCAAAAGAGACCCTATTGCCGCTCGTCGCCAAATGTCAGATCCCGGAACACCGTTTGCGCGATCTGAAACGTCGAGCCGAACAGAACAGAGTACTTCTCTTGGCCTCGGCGAAAGGCATTACATCGGCGGTTGAAAGCCTACGTTCACTGCGTCAGGCCTCGCAGAGCTGTGTGACTTATGGCCCAGCCGGGAAGGCGCTGGATATTGGCAATAAGTCATTAACGATAAAAACAAAAATCTGAGGTAAAGCTCGAATTTTACCGAAATTTTTCCGACTTCCCTGCACCGCTTAGTAAGATGTTATCCTTTTCCCTTCAAATCTAACCCTGCATCCCGAGGGGGTGGCGCGGTCGCCCGAAACACGGTCTCCGTACTCAGTCAGAATGACGATCTTTTCCCGTCCGTGGGGGCGGAAACCGAAACTGATGCGGCGCAAAAAGCGTCTCTAGATTTGAGGAACTACTGCTATGTCCAGCATTCTGACCAACAACGGCGCGATGGTCGCGCTGCAGACCCTGAACTCTATCAACTCGGACCTGACCAAAACGCAAAGCCTGATTTCGACCGGTAAAGATGTCGCGTCCGCCAAGGACAACTCCTCCGTGTGGGCTATTTCCAAAGTGATGGAATCGGATGTCGCCGGGTTCGAAGCGATCTCCGACAGCCTTGCGCTTGGGGAATCGACCCTTGCCGTGGCTGCCGAAGCTTCCGAAACCGTGACCGACCTTCTGACCGAAATCAAAGGCAAGGTCGTCGCTGCCCAAGAGGAAAACGTTGACCGTGAGAAAATCCAGACCGACATCGACGCCCTGGTCGATCAGGTCAAATCCGTGGTCGGCGCCGCGCATTTCAATGGTCTGAGCCTCGTGGAAGGCACTGATGACGTCAACATTCTGTCGTCTCTCGACCGCTCCTCCGACGGCACCGTGACCGCATCCGACATCACCGTGTCGCGACAAGATCTGTCGACCTCAGCCGGTGTGGCCGGGACCGATTCTCTGGTCGGCATGACGACGGCGGATCTCGGCACGATCACCGATGCTTCGGGCGCTTCCGTCACGTCGACGACTGCAGCAACCGGCACCACGGGTCAGATCCAGATTGCCGGGACAATCGCCCAGGACGAAACCTTTACCGTCGAGCTCGGTGGTCACACGATTTCCTACACCACCGCTTCCGGCGACGACGCGGATGATGTCGTCAGCGGTCTGATGGGTTCCATCAACGCTCTGGGCATCGACGGCATTTCCGCGGCAGCCGGCACCAACACCGGCGAGCTTGTGATCTCGAACACCAATGCCTTCGAGGATATGTCCGTTGCCGTGTCCACCGACTCCGCTTCGGGGACAACCGTCATCGAAGAGTTGAACGGTGAAACCGGTCTCTCTGCGGCAAGTGGTACGATCGATCAACGCGCTGAGACCATCGACTTCAGCACCTCTGCTGGCGTTGAAGAGGGCTACACATTCACCGCGACGGTCGGCTCCTCTTCCTATTCCTATATCGCTGGTAAAGGCGAGACGATGGAAGACGTGGCTAAGGGTCTCAAAACCGCAATCGACGGGGGCGACGACTCTGATCTGACCACCGCTGTCCAATATGATGACGCGAGCGGTCAATGGTCTCTGGCCATCGACGATGACACAGGTGGCCAAACGCTTGGTCTGAGTGTGACGACGGGCGGCACGGCCTCTGGCGGCCTGTTCGGTCTCGACAACATTGACGTGACTTCCGACTCTGGTGCGGATGCCGCCCTCGGCAACATCGAAACTCTCATCGACAACTCCGTCGATGCCGCCGCTGAATTCGGGTCTGCTCAAGGGCGTATCGAGACTCAGTCCAGCTTCATCTCGAACCTCACGGATGCTCTGAAATCCGGGATCGGGGCAATGGTAGACGCGGACATGGAAGAGGCCTCGGCCAAACTTCAGGCCCTTCAGGTGCAACAGCAGCTCGGTGTGCAATCGCTGTCTATCGCGAACCAAGCCCCGCAAACGATCCTGTCGCTCTTCGGCTAAGCGCGTTTTCCGGGCGTCTAAACGGCGCCCGGTTTCCTCCGCGGTAGGATACCGCGCAGTTGGTTTCAGAGTTACCAGAAGGATACGACGTGAATACTCTTCAAATGGCCCGAACGGCCTATTCCAACACCGCCGCCCCCATCAGAACGCCTCGGGGCACAGAATACGAAGCCTTCGCGCGCGTCACGCATCGTTTGAGAGATGCCGCGAAGACCAAGAAATCTTCCTATGCGGCCTATGTGAAGGCACTTCATGAGAACCGACGTCTTTGGACCATTTTGGCGTCCAATGTCGCCCAAGATGACAACGCTCTTCCCGCAGATCTTCGCGCGCAGATCTTCTACCTTGCACAGTTCACGGCCCAGCATACCTCCGCGATTCTGTCCAAAAAAGAGGATGAGACCGCCCTTATCGACATCAACATGGCCGTCATGAGAGGCCTGCAAAGGGAGGGAACGCAATGAGCGGGCTTGTTCTAAAACTGGGACCGAAAGAACGCATCCTGATCAATGGCGCGGTCATTGAGAACGGCGACCGGCGGTCCCGCCTTTCGATTGTTACGCCCAACGCAAACATCTTGCGGTTGCGGGACGCGATCCATCCTGAAGAGGTGACAACGCCCGTCAGGCGAGTCTGCTACATCGCACAGCTGATTTTGTCCGGCGACGCCGATGCGAAGGAAGCCAGCCTTCAACTGATGCGGGGGATCGAACAACTCAGCCAGGTTCTTACCGATAGCGACAGTCGCAAGTTGTTGAGTTCGGCGACGCAGGAAATCCAGGAACACCAGTTCTACCAGGCCCTGAAAACCCTGCGCAGTTTGCTGCCCCGCGAAGAGCGGCTTTTGTCATCGAGTAAATACCAATGACCTATCAGCCCATCGTTCCATTTGGTGGGTATGCCGGCTGGGTCGTCCTCCAGAACACGCGGGACACGCAGCAGACGGCCTTTAACAACTCTGCGCAGATTCAACGCGACACCGACTATTTTCGCGAAAATATCGCCGACATCAAAACGGCGGAAGATCTCGTGTCGGATTACAAACTGCTCAAAGTCGCGCTTGGGGCCTTTGGGCTGGATGAGGACATCAACAACAAGTTCTTCATCGAGAAAGTCCTGAGTGAAGGCAGTTTGGATGACGAGTCGATCGGCAACAAACTCTCGGACAAGCGCTATCTCGCGCTTGCCGAGGCCTTTGGCTTTGGCGATTTCAACACGCCGAACACGGTGTTGAGCGATTTCCCAGATGAGATCATTTCCGCCTATCAAGACAAGCAATTCCAAATTGCTGTGGGGGAAACAAATGAGGACATGCGCCTCGCTTTGAACCTCCAGGACGAGCTTACCGATATCTCAACCAAGGACACCACGGACAACGGGCGTTGGTATTCCGTTATGGGGAACGAGGCCTTGCGGCAGGTGTTTCAAACCGCCTTCGGCCTTCCCACTTCTGTCAGTGGTCTGGATCTAGATCAGCAGTTGACGATTTTTCGGGACAAGGCCGATCAATATTTTGGGGCGTCTGAAGTAGCGCAATTTTCCGATCCTGAGAAACAAGAGGACCTGGTCAAACTGTTTTTGATCCGCTCTGAACTTGCGAATACGGCGTCACAGTTCTCTGGCGCATCGGCGGCGCTCACCTTGCTTTCAAACGCTCGGTAAACGTTATCTCCGCGCGTCAGACTGACGGGTTTTGGAAACAGCCGGCGAGACGCTCAAAACTCTGTGCGACATCTTTGGGTTCGTCCTCGGCCAAAAAGCGATCAAGAGCAGGCCAGGTTGCAATCGCCTCATCAATGGCCGCATCTGTCCCTTTTGAGTAAAGCCCGGCCTGAATCATCATTTCCGTCCGATCAAAGGTCCCCAAAAGCCGCCGCGCACGGGCAATCAAAGCATTTTCCGCGTCATTCGCCGCATGAGGGAGCGCCCGCGACACAGAGCGCAAAAGATCAATCGCAGGAAAACGTCCGCGTTCCGCGATTTGACGATCCAAGACGATATGCCCATCAAGCACCCCACGCAAAATGTCTGCAATCGGCTCCTCCATATCGGAACCGGCGACGAGGACCGAAAACACCGCCGTAATATCTCCGGAATGCTCAAGCCCTGGCCCCGCCCGTTCGCAAAGCGAGGTGATGAGGTGAGAGGTTGAGGGCGGAAAGCCCCGCAAAGAGCTCGACTCCCCGGTCGCCAAAGCCACCTCGCGATGCGCTTCGGCAAAACGCGTGACAGAATCGGCCAGAAACAGCACATGCTTGCCGCTATCGCGAAAATGTTCGGCAATGGACATCGCCGCCCACGCGCAGCGCCGCCGCACCATAGGCGACTGATCGGAGGTTGCGGCGACAATAACAGACCGTGCCATACCCTTTGGCCCCAAGACACGCTCAATGAATTCGCGCACCTCTCTGCCACGTTCACCGACCATCGCGATCACGACCACATCGGCCTGTAATCCGGTTGCGAGCTTGGCCAGAAGTGTCGATTTTCCCACGCCTGATCCGGCAAAAAGTCCAACCCTCTGCCCGCGAACAATGGGCAGGAGCGTGTTGAACACAGCGAGCCCGGTCTCCAAGCGCGCGCCAAGGGGGCGTCGCTGGGTCGGGTTCAAGGGGGTGCCGCGCAAGGGTCGCTCCACACAGCCCTGGAGGATCGGGCGCCCGTCGATTGCCCGCCCAAAGGGGTCAATCACGCGGCCAATCCAACTGTCATCCGGGGCAATGGTGTTTTTCCCGATATGCGCGACGGCGTCCCCGATCGAGAGGCCATCCGCCCCGCCGTCGGGCAAGATCGTCACAACGGATTTATTCAGCTGAAGCACTTCACCGCGCCGCATCGTCGTCCCGTGACCGATCTCAACCAAGTCGCCCAAGGCCGCCACATCACTCAACCCCGCTACGCTCAACACGCCGCGAGAGACCTCGACGACACGCCCGACCACATGGACCGGTTTCACCGCAGCCACCTCGGACATTAAGAGTTCGAATCCGACGCCGTTCATCCATACCTCCGCCTTCGACAACTCTTTCTAAAGGAATCAGGGTTAAGCCTTGGTTGAGATGGATCGGAGGAGAAGCCCCGATGTTCGAAAATTTGGATATCTTTAAAACGGCAAGTGGCCTGGCCCGGCATGCGGTGCAGCGCCAAGAGATTGTCGCAAAAAACATCGCGAATGCGGATACGCCTCAGTATGCCGCCAAAGACATCGCCTCCTTTGCGGAGACGTTTTCGGCCAATGCGTCCAACACGAACCTGCGCATGACCCGCGCGGGTCATATGCTCTCAGACTCAGACGCCCAACCGACCCCCGGTATTTTTGAGACCACAGGCGCGACCTCTCCGAATGGCAATTCCGTTTCACTGGAGACGGAAATGATGAAGGCGAGCCAGATCCGGCACGAACACGATCTCGCGCTCTCCGTCTACAAAAGCTCTCTCAACATTTTGCGAAGCGCCATTGGGCGCAGATAGGAGCGATACACATGTCTGATCTCATCAACATTCTGTCCCTGTCCGCCTCCGGAATGGAGGCACAGGCCAATCGCCTTCGCTATGTGTCCGAGAACATCGCGAACGCGGACACACCGGGCTATCACCGCAAAACCGTCTCTTTTGAGGAGATCGCGCAGGACGGCCGCCAAGAGGGCGGCGTAAAGACCGGCGATGTCACGCTCGATACCACAGACCTCACCCGCATTTACGACCCCGGTCACCCGATGGCCGGACAGGACGGATTTTACGACGGCTCCAATGTCGAGCTGATGATCGAGATTGCCGACGCCCGAGAGGCCCAGCGCAGCTACGAGGCCAATCTCAAAGTCTTCGATCAGGCCCGACAAATGTCGTCCTCCCTACTCGACCTACTCCGCCGCTAAAACGCGGCGCTCACTCGCAGGAGACCAGAATGGACATCCGCACAACACTCGCCACTCAGGGCTATGCCGCCACCCGACCCGGCACAGCGCCCACTCCGAAACCTTCTCAAGAAGGGGAAACCTCGCCCTTTGCGACGGCTGCGGCGAGTTTCGCCGACACGCTTGCTCGCGGAGAAGAGGTCGCAGAGGCCGCCATGATCGGTCAGGCCGACAGCCAGGCCCTCGTTCAGGCGCTCGCGCAAAGCGAGCTCGCCATCGAGGCCGCCGTCACCGTGCGCGATAAGGTCGTCGAGGCTTATCAGGAAATTCTCAGGATGCCGGTGTAAGCAATGGAGTGTGCGGCCCATGGATGAGTTGGTTTTCTACGACACACTGAGACAGGCGCTTTGGATCGCGACGATGATTTCGACGCCGATCCTCGTCATTGCGCTCGTCGCAGGTCTCGTGGTCGGCCTGTTTCAGGCCCTGACCAGCATTCAGGAAATGACGCTCACCTTTGTCCCGAAACTCATCGCCATCATGATCGTCTTCTGGATGTCGATGGGATTCATGACGGAAACCCTGAGCAGCTTTTTCAAAGACCGCATCATCCCGTTGATTGGAGGATTGTGATGGACAGCGCAGGCTATACCACCCTGACCCGCGTGGTCGGACTCAATCGCGAAATGCAAAGCATCGCGAACAACATTGCAAACGTCTCCACCACCGGGTTTCGAAAAGAGGGGCTGATCTTTTCCGAACATATCGCCGCTTTGGGCCGCGATGAGGAAAGTCTTTCCATGGCCAATGCCAATGTGAAACGCACCGATTTGTCCCAGGGCCCGCTCACACCGACGGGCGGTACATTCGATCTCGCCATCGAAGGCGACGGGTTCTTTCTCGTTGAAACGCCGGAGGGGCAGTTTCTTACCCGCAACGGGGCCTTTACGCCAAATGAGCTTGGCGAGTTGACGACGCATGACGGCTATCGCCTCCTCGACAATGGCGGCACACCGATTTTCATCCCGCCGAACGCGAAAACCATTTCCATCGCCTCAGACGGCACGCTGTCCGCCGACGGGCAACCCCTTGCCCAGATCGGCCTCTATCTCCCTGAAGATCCCATGCGCCTGTCCCGCTCGGATGGCGTGCGGTTCCAAACCGACGGGGGTCTCATTCCCCAAGATGAGGCCATCATCCTTCAGGGCTATGTCGAGAATTCCAACGTCAACGCCATCACCGAGATCGCCCGAATGATCGAGGTCCAACACGCCTACACCATGGGCCAGAAATTCGCCGAACAGGAAGATGAACGGATCAAATCCGTCATCTCCACACTCGGCCGGTAAAGGAGGCAAACATGCGTGCTCTCAAAATTGCGGCCACGGGGATGAGCGCCCAACAAATGCGTGTGGAAACCATATCGCAAAACCTCGCGAACATGAGCACCACGGGCTACAACGCGCGCCGCGCCGAATTTGCCGACCTGCATTACCAACAGTTGGCGCGACCCGGTACGATCAATTCGTCCGACGGAACGATCCTCCCGACCGGTGTGCAACTGGGTCTCGGCGTGCGCCCCTCCTCTGTCACGCTCGAACTTGCACAGGGGTCTTTGTCGGCGACGGGGGGCACACTCGATCTCGCGATCGAAGGCTCCGGCTATTTCGAGGTCACACTGCCCTCCGGCCAATCCGCCTTTACCCGCGACGGGGGGCTCAAACGCTCCGCCGATGGGTTGATCGTCACCTCGGATGGGCACGCCGTCGTTCCCGACATCACGATCCCGGATGATACGCTCTCCATCTCGATCAACGCCGATGGCGAGGTCTACGCCTATTTCAACGACCAGATCGAACCCGAACTTTTGGGCCAATTCACCCTTGCCGGATTTTCCAACGCAAAGGGGCTTGAGGCCATCGGTTCGAACCTCTTTCTCGAAACCGAAGCTTCGGGCCCCGCCAATGTGTCCACACCCGGCGTAGATGGTCTCGGCACATTGCGGCAGGGCTACCTTGAGGACAGTTCCGTCGATGCCGTGCGCGAAATCACCGAGCTGATCGAGGCCCAGCGCGGCTATGAACTCAATGCCAAGGTCATCACCGCCGCTGACCAGATGCTTTCAGCCACGACGCAAATCCGATGATCCGCCCCCTCCTCATAGCTTTGAGCCTCTGCGCTGTGCCGCTTTCCGCGCTCGCCGACACCCTCGTCGCCGCACGCACCATCCGCGCCCAAACCATCTTGTCCGCTGCCGATTTGGCCCTCATCGCAAACGACGTCCCGGGCGCGCTGGGCACAATCGAGGACGCCGTGGGACTTGAGGCCAAGGTGATGCTCTATTCCGGACGTCCCATTTCAGATGCTGACATCGGCCCAGCCGCCGTAGTGGAACGCAATGCGGTTGTCATTCTCGTCTTTCATCAAGGCGGGTTGAGCATCACTGCAGATGGCCGCGCCTTGGACCGCGCCGCGCCCGGCGAGGTTTTGCGCGTCATGAATCTCAGTTCCAAAACCATCGTCTCCGGCACCGTTGCTCCGGACGGCACCATTCACGTCGGCGGATTGGCCGGATTTTGAAAAAGGATACTTCGATCATGCGATTTCAGTTTTTCCCAATCGCGCTTCTCGCTGTCGCCGCCTGTACCGATCTGCGTGAGGTGGGTCGCGTGCCGGAATTCACGCCGATTGCGACCTCTTCAGAAACCACAGCGATGCGGTATCCGAGCCGCCAGGACACGGAGCTTGCCCAAAGCCCTTCGGATGCCGCGTCGCTTTGGACGGCCTCGCGCAATTCCCTTTTGGGAGATCGACGCGCGGTCACGAGAGGCGACATCTTGACCGTTGTGATCGAAATCGACGACAGCGCGGAAATGTCGAACACCTCGGCGCGCGGCAGGTCCGGATCAGAAAGCCTTGGCGTCCCCGACTTCTTCGGATTTCCGCAATATCTCGACCAATACCTGCCCGAGGGCGCGTCCTTTGACAGCACGGTCTCGACCAACTCCTCCTCGTCGTCCAGCGGGAATGGATCGGTCTCTCGCAACGAGCAACTTGAGTTGAAAATCGCGGCGACCATCGTGGACGTGTTGCCGAACGGCGTGCTCCACATTCAGGGCACGCAAGAGGTCCGGGTGAATTTCGAAATTCGCGAGCTGATTGTCGAGGGCTATGTGCGGCCAGAGGACATTTCCCGCCAGAATGAAATCACCTACGACAAGATCGCCTCCGCTCGGATTTCCTATGGCGGTCGTGGCCAGATCACGCAAATGCAACAACCTCGGTATGGTCAACAGATCGCCGACATCGTGTTGCCATTTTGATTAGGGGGCATTCGTGATCAAAAAACTCATCCCCCTTTTGCTCGCGCTGATCGGCCTCGGCGGCGGGATCGGCGCAGGCATCTTGCTAAGACCCGATCCTGTTGAGGTCGTGGAGATCGACCCCTGTGGCGACGTGGGCGTCAAAGACCCCAATCACGCCGCCGCACCCGATGTCGCGCATACGGCCGAGACCGAAGACGGGGCCTCAGCCTATGAATATGTGAAACTGAACAATCAATTCGTGATCCCCGATCTTGAAGACGGGCGCGTCGTCGCAATGGTGGTGTTGTCTCTGAGTTTGGAGGCCACGACAGGCAGCCGGGAAGTGATCTATGCCCGTGAGCCAAAGCTCAGAGACTCATTTTTGCAGGTGCTGTTTGATCACGCGAATATCGGCGGCTTTAAGGGCGCGTTTACCGACAGCCACACGATGAGCGCTTTGCGTCAGGCGTTGCTTGAGGTGGCGCGCAAAACGCTTGGGCCGGAAATTCACGACGTGCTGGTCATCGACATCGTGCGCCAAGACATCGACTAAGATCAGGATTTCGACCCGCGTTGGCGCAACGTCTCGCTGAGGCGGGTCAGAGCTTCGTTTTGGCCAAAGGCCCTTTGGGTGCGGGCAAGTTGCTGTTCACGCTGTTCCGCCACCTTTGCCAAATCTTGGAGCGCGTCGCGTTTCTGCTTTTCTGCCCACCTTGACCAGGCCTGGTCCACACCAGTCGTCGCAGCCAAATCGAATCCTGTCTGGTCTTTGAGGTGCTCCCGCCGTGATGCTTGGTCCGCTTCCAATTCTTTCACTTTTTGACGAATTGGCTCCTCTAGGCGTTTTATTTGCGCCAATTTTGATAGTTCAGCATCCAGCGAGATCTGTGTCAGCCGTTGCAGGTTTTCGAGCGTTTTCCTGTCCTGTTTCATACCCGCCTCTTAGAACTGCGTTTTCATCTTCTGGCGCATAGCTTCCGCAAAGCGGATCGCGGCGGCCACGGCTTTGTAATGTTCAGGCAAAATTTGCTCACCCAGATCGACCGCCGCATAGATCGCGCGCGCGGTCGGGGGATCGCGTTGAATCGGCACCGCATGCTCATTGGCAACCTCCCGGATCCGGGCCGCGATTTCATCGACCCCTTTCGCGACCACGATGGGCGCCCTGCCCGATCCACGATCCCATTTCAGCGCAACGGCATAATGCGTCGGATTCACCACGATCACGTCCGCCTTCGGCACCTCAGAAAGCATCTGGTTCATCACGATCTCAAAACCCTTTTGGCGGCGCTTCTGTTTGAAATGCGGATCTCCCTCTTGATCCTTGGCCTCGTCCTGGAGCTCTTTGCGCGACATCCGGTTTTTGCGAATATGCTCGGCGTGCTGGAACAGGTAGTCGACGCCACCGATCACGACGGAAATGGCCAAAACGATGAGCATAAAGCCGACCACCAGCTCAACCAAACGCGCCGTCACGATGCCCGGACTGAGGGACATGGTCGACATGATGAGCGGCAGCTTGGTGTAGAGATAGGTGCCCAAGACAACCGAATAGATCGACAGCTTGGCAAAGCTTTTGGCAAACTCGAACAACCCAGCGCGCCCGAATTTGTTTTTCGCATTGGAGATCGGCGAGATTTTCGACAATTTGGGTTCGAGTTTGCTCGGCGCAAAGATCAGCGAACGTGTGACAATCGTGGCCGCAAGTACAAAGACCGCCGGGATCAGAACCCAAGGCACAAGCCTGGCCCCCAGTTCCATCATCAGCCCGAGCACCCAAGGCCGACTTGAGCCGCTAAACCACGTCTCGGAATAGAGATCGGCGGACGACAGCATGGATTGGAGCACATCACCCATGCCGCGCAGGCTCTCCGCCCCCAAGACCATCGCAACGGCAATAAATCCGAAATACGATGCCGCCGTATTCAGGTCGTTGGAGCGCGGGATTTCCCCCTTTTTGCGCGCATCATCGAGCCGTTTTTGTGACGGGTCATATTGCTTGTCGCCATCATCCTCGGACCCCGACATCACGGCGTTCCAAACGGATCAAGGAGAAGGGTCAAAAACCCGTCTCTCCAAATCTCAAGCGCGATGGGCATGGTCGCAAACAGCAAAAGCAACCCACCCGCCGTGATCGCCGGCGCACCGACGAAGGCGACCATGAGCGAGGGCATCGCGCGATTGATGACGCCCAGCGCGACGTTGTAGACGAGCGACGCGATGACAAACGGCGCGGCGAGACTAAAGGCGAGGGCAAAGGCCCGGGACACATGTCCAACGCCCCAGACCATGACCTCATCCGGCGGCACAAAAGCGCCCGGCGGGAAATATTGGTAGGAAAGGATGAGCACTTCTGCGACCCGAACATGAAGGCCCGTCATCACGGCGATGGTCAGACCGCCGATGAAAAACAAATGCCCAATCGCAGGTTGTGCATCGACGGCACCGCCGCCAAAAATTTGCGACAAGGATGTGGATTGCGCCGCAATTGAGCCCGCGATTTGCAAAGCCATGATGAAGAGGCGCAAGACAATCCCCACGAGAAGCCCGGAGATCACCTCGGTGGCAACGGCTCTCAGCAAGGAAATCGCATCCATGTCCAACTGATCAATCAGAGGGGACACGGCGGGGAGAACGATGGCGGTAAAACATAGGGCCAAGACAAGGCGCACGCGTTCCGGGATGGAACGTTCTCCAAAAGCTGGGAGAAGCGCCATCACGGCCCCAACACGCAAAAAGACGAAAAACGCCGCAGAGGCCCATCCCTGGCTGAGCCGCAAGATTTCATCGAGCGGGACCATCACGCACTGACCAAACCAACGAGTGAGGGGCGTGCGTCCGATCCGATCTCCTCAAATGAATAGACAGGGTTCTGAATGCCCTGCGCCGCGAGCACGGTGCGTAGGAAACGCCGCCGGCGTGTCGAGGTCACAATCCCCGGATAGACGCCCGTTTCCCCGGCTTTCGCGATTTTGTCGGCCATGCTTTTCGCAAGCCGGTTGAATTGGTCCGGCGGCAGGGCGACATCCGTGCGACCTCGGTCCCCCTCGATCTGATGCGCCGAGAAACGTTCTTCCCACTCCGGCGACAGTTGGAGCAAGGGGAGCGTACCATCTTCCCGCTTGATCTCGGAAATCAGCTGAAACCCGAGGCGCTGACGTACATGTTCACAGATGCTTTCCGGTGACGCGTGCGCCCCGCGGGATTCTGAAATCGACTCCAAAATGAGCGGCATATTTCGGATCGACACGCGCTCCTCCAACAACAGACGCAGAACGGACAGCAAAAGATCCAGAGGCACACGGTCCGGGATCAGCTCGTTGAGGAGTTTCTGGTTCGCTTCAGCCCGCGCGCGGTCCGTCAGATTGGTCATCTCATCGAGCAGCCGACGCAGGGATTTCATCGTGAGGAGACGGGAGAAATTGCGTTTGATGATTTCCAAAAGGTGGGTCGCCAACACTTCGGTCGGGCCGACAACCGTCGTCCCCATCAAGGCGGCCTCTTCCTTTTTGGACTTGTCGATCCACCGCGCGGGTGCGCCATAGACCGGCTCGGACACATCATCACCAATCGGGAGGCCCAACATGTCGTCGGACACGAGGGCGAGCACTTTGTCTTTGCGAAGCCGATCCCGCGCCTGCTCCACGCCTTGAATGCGCACAACGTAGGTGCCGGGCGGGAGGCTTGGGTCGTCCGTGAGCCGGATTTCAGGCAGGATCAGGCCAAAAACCGTCGCGACATGCGTGCGCATGTTTTCAATGCGCGCATCCAACCCCGTTTGCGGATCGAGCACCATCGGCACGAGATCGGGCGCAAACTCCACATGGATGTCATCGAGGTCCAGAATGTCGCCCATTGAGTCCTTGGACTGGGCGGCCTGCGGTCGCTCAGTGTCCGCTTTGATGCGCTGGTTCTCTTGCTCCTGATGCTTTTTCTGGACGAAATATGCCGCCGCAGACAAAGCCCCGGCACCCCCGATAAAGGGGATAAACGGCAGGCCGGGCACAAAGGCGAACAGCGTCATGAGAACCGACACCGTGTAGAGCGCGGGCGGATAGCGACCCAGCTGGCTAAAGAGCGCCATATCCGTCGAGCCATTGGCACCCCCCTTGGCCAGCAAAAGTGCGGCGGCGATCGAGATGATCACAGAGGGAATTTGACTGACCAAACCGTCGCCGACGGTGAGGATGGCATAAGTCTCAAACGCCCGACCGATGGGCATGTCATGGGCCGCCACCCCGATGACCAGCCCCATCACGATGTTCAAAAGCGTGATCATGAGACCGGCAATCGCATCGCCTTTGACGAACTTTGATGCGCCGTCCAAGGAGCCGAAAAAGGTGGTTTCGGCCAACTCAGATTCGCGTCGCTCGCGGGCTTGTTCATGTGTGATGGCCCCGGCGGACAGATCCGCATCAATGGCGAGCTGCCGTCCCGGCATCCCATCCAAGGCAAAGCGCGCGCCCACTTCGGCCATGCGCCCCGCGCCCTTGGTGATGACCATAAAGTTCACAATCAAAAGAACGATAAAGACGACAAGGCCCAACACAATAGAGCCGCTCATCACGAAGCTCGCGAAACCCTCGATTACATGCCCCGCGGCGGCAGTACCGGTGTGACCTTGGCCAATGATGAGTTTCGTTGAGGAAACGTTCAACGACAGGCGAAGCATGAGACTTGCCAACAAGATCGTCGGGAAGGACGAAAAATCCAAAGGTCTCTCGATGAAAAGCGTGACCGTAAAGATCAGGATCGCCAGCGCAAAACTTGTCGCGAGGCCCAAATCAAGCACCCAAGACGGCACAGGCAAAACCATCATGACGATGACCACCATGAGCGCCAAGGCCAGCAAGATTGTGGGTCGGAAAATCTGTGACAGATTTAGTTTCATAATATGCCGCAATTCTTGCTGACTCTTTCAACAAGCATAGCGGGCACATCGTTTACAAAATGTTAGCCAGGCAACGTGACGCGCCTAATTTACGATGCTCTCCAGGGCCGTACGCAATTTTTGGCTTTCTGTGAGATCGTCGCGCAACTGTTCGAGCGTCTCCTGCGAATTTGGCTTATACGCGCTTTGTGGATCACGCCCTGCGACCGCCTCAGCCAGTATCGAGAGCGCCCCCGCATCTGCACTTGCCAAGCTCTCCCAATCTTCCGCAGTCAGGGCATATGTCGCCGTCTGATCCGTCAGACCGGCGTCTTGAGAGATGGTCAAGGCGCGATCCGGTTCGTTTTTATAGAAATACGCTTTGGACACGATCTCCGCCGCCTCGGCCGTGTCAATTTGCGACGCATATCGCAAAGCCGTATCCATTTCGCCGAGACCATAGAAGGCCCTCGCCAAAATGAGGCGCGACGCATCGTCATCCTTTTGCGCCGACCCGGCCATGAGTTTGAGAACCTCTTGGTAAAAGCCGAGATTCATAAGCCGGGACACCGTGCTCATGCGCTCCGCCTCTGGGATATGCACCTGTGACACGCCCGCCAAGTTTCCGAGGATGACTTTTGAGAACTCTGCATCACTCTCCTGTGCGTTCAAGACACCCAAGGCCTGAGCGATGAAATCCTCGTCCTGTTTCAATCCCCGCTGGAGGCTTCTTTTCAGAGCCAAATCGACATCACCTGAATAGAGACGGGCCAATATCGCGGCGTCCTGCAAACGAACTTCGAATTCGTTTCCACGATATTCGACCAACATGGCCTCCGCGGCCTCAGCCAGACGTTTTTCAACGCTTTGATCTTGGGCGACCTGATGCTCGATAAGCTTCACAAGCGCTTTGGCCGCCTCAGGTCCGTCATCCGTGATCAATTGCTCCAACTCGCTCTCCGCGCCATGGCGATCACCCTCCATCATGGACAGCTCGGCATCCAAAAGGTCGAACGCGTCGCCATGATCCCCCTCTGCGCGCGCAATCGTGTTTTGAATGGACTTCGCCGTTTGCGCGTCCCCGGCGGCCAAGAACCGCTCCGACAATGTGGGGCCCAGATGGCGACGCATGTGCAGGGGGAGTGCCGAAAAGGTTGCGAGAATACTGTCGAGGTTGAGCTCCTCTGAGGGCGAAAATTCGCGCTTCGCCATTGCGGACCAAAAAGCGCTCGGACCATCGCAGCGAAATTGCGTGTTCAACGCCCCGGGATCGGGTGCATATCCAAGATCCATGACATCCGCGATTGCGTGCAGCAGGGTATCTTCATTCGAATTAAGATTAAAATTCATCAAAACGGATCTCGTTTCTGCGCCAAATGTTAAATAAAGATAGTATTTTGCCAAATCCCGCACACCATCTTCTCTCGGTTCATCGAACTCACCGACCGTGGCGACACGATAATCACTGATCTGCAAACCCTCTTCCAAAGGCTGACCCCAGGTCGAAATGTCGAGCACATCACCCTCGAGACACAGTGTCCCATAGGAGTCTATTCGCTCGGAAGTGCGGATCTCGCGGTCCGCTTTCTGGGGGACTGAGGATTGAATGCGCATGTGACTTTGGAGCGCGGCCGCTTCCTCCGGTTCGGGCATGGGTGTTGGCCCTGATGGGAGGTCTGGCTCGGCAGTTGCCTCGATGTGCGCGCGCGCCTCGTCGACGATCTTCTCGGTTTTTCTGACGTCCGGTTCCAACATGCCCTGCGACACGGCGCGCCCGATTTGCTCGATCAGCTGTTGTTCCAGATCGTCAAACTGGGAGGAACCGTCGGCAAGTTCTTCCTCCAGATCAACAACCTGCGCAGATACCTCTCCGGACGCGCGAGACGGCACGAGCGGGAGCGAGAGCGGGGCACTCTCCGTGACAGAAATCTGATCCGCATATGTTCGGCCCAGCTTCTGATCACCGGCTCCATCTGACATCAGGGACGACTCTGGTAGAGGGCTTTGGTCCTGTCCCTCTGTCACTTTGCCAGGGATCGGATTTTCGTAGGGAGAACTCGCGGAAGGCGCGCCATCCTTAATGTCGATGACCAACCGCCCCTCGCGCAATTCGAACACGTCGGCGTGGAAGCGCTCCGAGACCACGAGTGACAGGGCTGCGCCCTGCGTTTCGACTGTTTGGATGCGCGCGCGGGGAATGCGTTGAAACACCCGATCTATGTCGAACGTGTAGCCCGTGTCCGGAACACGAAATTCGTAACCCTGATCAGACCGACCGAAGACCCAGTCCACGGTTTTCGGAAATTGCATGACAAGCCGCGAGAAATCCCCGTGTTCACCCGACAGCACCTCAATCGTCTGCGCATGGAGCGGCTGAATGGAAAGGAAAACCGCGAAAAACGGCGCAAAACGTCTGATCATGCGGCCTCCGATTTCACCTCTTTGAGGGCCTCTTCGAGATCAGAAAAACTCGGTCTGTAATGACTTGGCGTATTTTGCCGACCGACTTCGATGCAAATATTCGTCGCGTGGCTGTGCAAATTGGCGACCAGAACCTCTCTGATCAGCTGGTAGAAATGGCCATCTTCCTCGATCACGGTCTGCATTTTCCCGGCAAACGGACTGACGATCCCGTAGGCGAGAAACACGCCGAGAAACGTCCCGACGAGCGCGCCACCAATCATCTTGCCGAGAATCTCCGGCGGCTGGTCAATCGACGCCATGGTTTTGATCACGCCGAGCACAGCCGCAACGATCCCCAAGGCCGGCAATCCATCGCCCACGGCAGCCATCGCATGAGACGAATGCAGTGCATGATGCATGTTCGCCTCAAGCCGCTTTTCGAGCACATCCTCCACTTGGTGAGGATCATCGTAATTCATCGAGGCCGACCGCAGCGTATCGCAAATCAGGGAAACCGCCTCTTTGTCCGCCAAAATCTTGGGGTATTTTGTAAAGATTGACGAATTTTCCGGCGCTTCAATATGTTCTTCAAGCCCAACTGGATTTTGACGCGCCAACCGAATGAGTTCGAACAAAAGGCAGAGCAGATCCTTATAGTCGTCCGGCTTCCATTTCGGGCCTTTGAAAACTTTCCCGATGTCTTTGAGCGTGTGTTTGATTCCGGCCACGTCATTGGAAATGACAAAAGCCCCAGCCGCAGCGCCCCCAATCATCATGAACTCAAAGGGCAGAGATTTAAGGATGATGCCGAGTTTACCGCCCGCCGCAATATAACCCCCAAAGACCATAATAAAGATCAACAGGATTCCGATAATACCAATCATGACGGCGGTTCCCCTAATACGACTGTCGTGCGGTCACGCTCGCATAAAGCCGTTAAAAAACTCGGAATTATTCACGCGGCGCGCGTGCATTTCGGCCCGCCAGGATGACAGAAATCGTATAGGCGGTTTCCGGTTGGAGCCCGGCCATGATCGCCCCCGCCGCATCCGAACGCATGCGTCCCAAAAACCCAGCGGCAAATTCCGGAGACATCGCCTCAAAGAGAGCTGCCGCGTCCTTGGGTTTCATCGTCTCATACACAGAGGTCAGCTTGACCAGGTCGTCTTCCGCGGCCGTTTCAGAACGGTACATCGTGGCGCGAAGTCGCTCTTCTGCGGCTTCCAATTCATCGAGCCTTTTCTGAATTTCAACTTTAGCAATTTCATAGGCCTTGGTTTTCTGCGCGATCAGAAACTCTTTTTCTTCGACGACCTTTTCGCGTTTGAGAAGCGCATCAAGAAGTGCTGATGTATCTTCATCGGAGACGCAGGCCTCACCCGCCTCCGGGTCAAATCCGGAGGCCTTGAGATGGTCCTGCGACACCTCGGAAATTTCACGCGCAATCGCGGCACCTGCGCCGGACGCAACCCGCGCAGCGGCAGAGACCGCAAAGATCAAAGCAATGAACCAAAGCGCGCCACGGCCAGACCGCAGTTTGCGTTTGATCCTTTTCTGGTGCTTGTTGTGTGCTTTCACCTTGGATGTCATTCCGCCGCCTCCACGCGATTTCTTTGGCTCAGAAACAGGGCCTCTTGTGGATCTTCTGGCGTGTTCTGCGGTGGCGTCGGTCTAGAGAATTCGTCTGTCGTCTCCGGAACGCGCACGGGTTCCGGGAGGTCATGCGTGGCCGCAATCAGTAACTCCATCCTGCGCGAGGCCTCTTCTGCGCGGCGTGTCAAATCTTCGAGTTTTGCTGCGGAACTGGCCGCTGTTTTCTGGGCTTTCATGAGCGTTTTTGTCATGTCATCGACCTGCGCGGACAAGACGGCGATCGCGCCTCCGACGCCCTTTTCCAGATCGGTAAACCGGTTCAACCGCCGCGCAAGGATCATGCAGTAGATCGTCACCGCAATCGTGCCCGCGATCATGAGGAAATCCGCAATCAGCTCCATGTCACCCTCCTCAATTCACCACAAATTCCATAATCAAAACGTCTTTGACGCGCCCCTCGCCGGCCACGATCTGAAGCCTGCGCAGGATCTGTGCCCGCAACCGAACGAGCGCCGAAGGGTTTTCAAGCTCACTCACCTCAACCGCCCGCAGATAGCCGTTCAAAATATCCACGACTCGCGGCATCAGGCTAATCACCTCCTGCTCGTAGGCTGTCGGCACCTCAAGCTGCGCCTGAAACCTGAGGTGCCGACCACGTCCAGAGGTGTCTACCAGGTTGATGATCAGCGGGTCTACCGGCACGAATGCGACACTTGGCAAGGGGATCATGGGGTCGGCTTCTAGCTCCGCCAAAGCCATGTCTTCTTCGTGCTCGGGCGCTAAAAGGAGACCAGAGTAGACGGCAAAAAAGCCACCGCCACCGAGCACGGCCATCAGCACCAATCCGAGGATCAGAGGCAGCTTGGATTTCTTGCGCGGTTCGTCATCTGTGAGGTCTGCTGCGTCGGCCATGGGTCCATCTCGAAATCTTTTCCGATTCTGGTTTTAACGCGAGGTAGCTAACCGATTATTAAGGCTGTTCGGACATTCATTGGACAGACAGAGGCAAAAGCCCGCACATCCAAGGAGTGTCGTCTTGCAGCAGATTCTTTCTGTTTGGTCCAATCTCGATCCCCGGCGTCGTATCATCGTGATCGGGGCGACCGTGTTGATGTTTGCCGCAATTCTCGGGCTCTCTCGCCTCGCGACAAAGCCGTCGATGACACTTTTGTATTCCGGACTGGAGGCGGGTGCCGCAGGCGAGGTGATCCAATCCCTGGAGGCGCAGGGCGTTCCCCATCAAATCCGCGGCGGCTCAATTTTTGTCCCCAGCGCACTGCGAGATGAATTGCGCATGACTTTGGCATCTGAGGGCCTGCCTGCGAATTCGACAAGTGGCTACGAGCTTCTCGATAGCCTGTCTGGATTCGGCACGACCTCGCAAATGTTCGACGCCGCGTATTGGCGCGCGAAGGAGGGCGAAATTGCCCGGACAATCGTCTCCTCTCAACATATCCGCGCCGCGCGTGTGCACATCGCCAACCCTTCCTCCCAGCCATTCAAACGTCAGATTGCGGCCTCGGCTTCCGTCACCGTGACCGCCCTAAATGGCGCGATTTCCCAAGATCAGGCCAAGGCCTTTCGCTATCTCGTCGCCTCGGCTGTCTCTGGCCTCTCGCCGGAGGATGTGTCGATCATCGACGGGCGCAGCAATGTCGTCGTGTCCGGCGATGAGACGCAAACCGGCCTTCCTGCGACGACGGATAAGGCCGAGGCGCTCCGTCAAAATGTGCTCCGACTTCTTGAGGCCCGTGTGGGGGTCGGTAAGGCCGTGGTCGAAGTGGCGATTGAAACCGTCACAGATCAGGAATCCATCATTGAACATGTCTTTGACCCGGACAGTCGTGTCGCGATCAGTTCCGAGACCGAGGAGCGGAGCACCTCGTCTCAGGATATGGGCAAGGGCTCCGTCACTGTGGCGTCCAACCTGCCGGAGGGCGGCGGGTCCGAGGGGGGCGAATCCAGTTCGAACAATTCCGAGACACGCGAACGGATCAATTACGAGGTGTCTGAAACGCGCCGTGAGGTTCAGCGCAGTCCCGGTGCGATCAAACGCCAGACCGTTGCCGTGCTGGTCGATGGCATCCGCGCCATCAATCCGGACACACAAGAGGTGAGTTGGCAGCCCCGGAGTGACGACGAACTTGCCGCCCTGGAGGCGCTCGTGGCCTCCGCCATCGGATTTGACGAGGCCCGCGGGGATCAAATCACCATCAAAAGCATGGAGTTCGAACCGATCCAGATTGATGGCACTGAGGCACAAAGCTCTTTGTTCTCTTCTGTGAACATCAATCTCATGTCCTTGGTTCAATTGGCCGTTCTTTCCGTCGTAACGCTGATCCTCGGCCTCTTTGTGCTCCGGCCGATCTTTGCGAAACCTGCCGCCATTGGATTGCCAAAGCCACAAAACAGCCGTTCTGAGGAGCTGGGCAACGAGATGTTGCCCGCGACCCTGCCCGTGCCGGGCCTTTCCCTCGGTGGCCCGCTTGATGGCGAGATCGACGATGGCGGGTTCGAGCTCCCGACCCTTGGCGTTGTGTCCGATTTCGACCTTGGCGACGAGGACATCGGCTTTTCCAAAGACCCCGTCAAACGGCTCAAAAAACTCATTGAGGATCGTGAAGAGGAAACCGTCGAAATTCTTCGCGGCTGGATGGAAGACAATGAGGAGGCCCTGTGATGCGATCTCTCTTTCCGCTTGAGGATTTCGGCGCCACAGCACGCCGACCCCAACAGTCGGTCCAAACGGAGCCCCCCCCACCTGCCGAACCGCCCCAGCAAAATCCCGAAGAGATCGAGGCGGCGCGTATGGCCGCCTATGAGCAAGGCTATAAGGCTGGCTGGGACGATGCGACACAGGCTGAGGCAGACGGACAATCGCGCATCGATGCCGAATTCGCCCGCAATCTTCAGGATCTCGGCTTCACGTTTCACGAGGCCCGGTCCCACGTCATGAAGGCGTTAGAGCCTTTGCTGAACGGAATGGTTGAAAAAGTCCTGCCCCAGCTCGTCTCGGAAACACTGGGACAGACCATTTTGGAGCACATTCTCCCCCTCGCCGAAGACGCTTCTGACGCGCCAATTCACATCGCCGTCGCGCCTGAATCGCGCCCGGCCATTCAAAAATTGCTCGAGACGTCGATTAGCTTTCCCCTTGAAATCATAGAGGAACCCAGCCTCGCGGAGGGCCAAGTTTACCTTCGGATCGGCGAGCAGGAAAAGAAAATCGATTTGGACTCCGCCGTCACGAAAATCGGACAGGCGATCAATGCCGTCTACACCCTGAATGAAGAGGTTTTGAAACATGATTGATGACACTGTCGAGCCCGGCGGCAATCCGTTTTCTCAGGTTCCGATCGAAATCACGATCTCGGTCGGGAAAGCGCGCCCCTTGGTCAAAGACCTATTGAAATTGCAAAGCGACAGCGTGCTACCCCTAGATCGCAACGTCGAAGATCCGGTGGAGCTCTACATCGGGGACAAATTGATCGCGCGCGGCGAATTGCAAGAGGTCGAAGGCAGTCCCGCCGGTCAACTCGCGGTGCGTTTGACCGAAGTGGCCGATCTCAAGAACGGCCTCTGATCATGATCCGTGTTCTTGGCCTCGGGCTTTTCGCGCTCTTTCTCATCAGCGTGGCAGAAAGCGCCAGTGCGCAGCAGATTTCCATCGACCTGGCCGACGGCGAGTCTTTGGCCACGCGCTCTGTTCAGCTTCTGCTGATCGTCACGGTCCTGAGCGTCCTGCCCGGGATTGCGATCACGCTGACCTGTTTTCCTTTCATCGTCACCGTGCTCTCAATCCTGCGACAGGCTATCGGCCTTCAACAGTCACCGCCCAACATGTTGATGATCAGTCTGGCGATGTTTCTCACCTATTTCGTCATGGAACCGGTGTTCATGGAAAGCTGGTCGACCGGAATCGAACCCTATTCCAACGGGACGCTTGAACTCGATGAGGCCTTTGACAACACGCTCGACCCGTTTCGCGTTTTCATGTCCGCGCGGACCGATCCGGAAACTTTTGCACAACTCAAAGAACTTCGTGTGGACCTCGGGACGATGGACGAGGTGTCCGAAGATGCCCCCCTATCGCTCCTTATCCCCTCTTTTCTCCTCTCGGAGATTGAGCGGGCGTTTAAGGTTGGCTTTTTGATTTTCCTGCCGTTCCTCATCATCGATCTCGTTGTCTCCGCGATCCTGATGTCGATGGGGATGATGATGGTCCCGCCGGCCATCGTGTCTCTTCCCTTCAAGCTTGCCTTCTTTGTCGTCTCAGACGGCTGGGCGCTTGTCTCTAGCGCGCTTGTGCGCAGCTATTTTTAAAAAACCTCCCCCGTCGCCTCGCCTCCTCCTTCAGCGCCCCAAAAGTGGGCGCTGAGGTTTTTTCGCGTGCCCTTATCTCAGACTTACCTGACAACGAATTCGGCATGGAGCGCGCCCGCCGCCTTGATGCTTTTCAAGATATCGATCATATCCCGCGGGGACACGCCCAGCGCGTTCAAACCGGCAATGACCTCGGAAAGCGACGTCCCCTCGTCAATCTCGGCAAGGCCGATCCCCGGCTCTTCCTCGATGGCCGCACGGGTGCGGGGCACCACGACGGTTCCCCCGTCAGAAAATGGGTTGGGTTGGACCACCAAAGGCTCCTCCTCGATCCGAAGCGTGAGATTGCCCTGGCTCACCGCAACGCGTGAGATCCGCACATCGTCTCCCATGACGATGGTCCCGGAGCGTTGATCCACAACCACCCGCGCCTTTCGTTCCGGTTGCACAGCAATGTTTTCGACACGGCCCAACGCATGCGCTGGGGACAATTCTCGCGTGGCTTTGATGTCGAGGATCACAGTGCCCGCGTCGAGCATCCTGGCAACCACCCGGCCGAAATTTCCGTTGATCGCGTTCTCAATCCGCTCCGCCGTCGTGAAATCGGGGTTCCTGAGCGCAAGCCGCACGGATTTCAACGTGGTGAAATCAAAGTCGATCTCCCGCTCCACCCGCGCGCCCGACGGGATCACACCGGAGGTGGGCACGCCTTGGATGACCGCTGCGCCATCCCCCTCTGCCGAGGTGCCGCCCGCAATCACAGTGCCTTGAGCGACCGCGTAAATCTCTCCATCCGGCGCATTCAGCGGGGTCATGATCAATGTGCCGCCCAAGAGGCTTTTGGCATCGCCAATGGCCGACACGGTCACATCAATTTTCCCGCCCGTCCGCGAAAACGGCGGCAGCGTTGCGGTCACGAAAACAGCAGCGACATTCTTGGGCCGAAATTGCTCCCCGGTGACGTTGACCCCGAGACGTTCGAGGATATTCGACATGATCTCTTCGGTGAACGGCGCGTTCCTCAACCCGTCGCCCGTACCGTTTAGTCCCACGACAAGGCCGTAACCCACAAGGTCATTGCCGCGCACCCCGTCGAATTCAACGAGATCCTTGATCCGAATGGAATTTGCCATGGCGGACACCGCGAAACAACAGGCCATCAGGGTGGTCAAAATCAGTCTGAGCATCAGAGGTAATCCGCAAGGTTGAGTTGCGACATGCGCGCGGTCAGCGTGTAAACAAGCTGCAACTGTGTTTCGGTTTGAGTGAGCAGGCTGGCCGCCTCATAGGGGTCCGCCGAAATGATGTCGGACTTCGCCATTTCGTAGGAATAGGTCTTTGCGCTGTTCGAAAGGTTGGCCTCCTCGATCCGCGCCTCAACGCTCCCGACGCGGGCCTGAAGATCGGCCAACCCGGATTGCGACCCCATCAGCGTCTCTCCCGCGCTGCGCAAAAGCGCGGCTTGGGACGACAAGTCCGAGGAAAACGTTCCCTCTTTGACAAGGGATGCCAAAGCGAGACCTTTGAGGACGGTTCGGATGTCTTCATCCTCCGCCGTCATGCCGAGACCAATGGACTCACCGTCGCCCAAGGCAAAATCAGACAGAGGCGTCGATGACCCTTGGTACGCAATCGTCTCATATCCGCCGCCCACAGACATGAACCAATCATCGACCAGCGTCTCGACATCCTCAACTGTGGTCGCCGAGGCGATCACAACTGAGAGGTCCGCCAACATGTCATCGGCCGAGATCAGCGGCGTTGTCGCCGTCGCCGCCCCACTCAACAGCGAACGATCCCCGATCCGTGTGTTCAATGCCGACACCACCGCGTCAAATCGTGTTCTCGCATCCGTTGCCGAGACGGAGATGCTCGTCGCATCGCCATTGGTCGACGCAGTCAAAAGGGTGGATGACAGCTCCCCAATATGATCCGACACCGTGCCCAAGGTGGTCTGAAGCGTGGAGGCAAAAAGATTGGCTTCCTGAATTGCCGTATCATAGGACGAGAGCGTTCGCAGCGCCCGCTCGATGGAAGCCAGAGGGCCGAAATCGCCTGACACCGCCTTGGCCATATCTTCTTTCTGACCGCTCGCGACCTCGTAGCTGTAGGTTTCCAGGTTCTGTTTGATCTGCGTAGTGATGCGCATGTTTCGTGCAGAAGACGCCATATCGCCAAAGAAAACTGTGCTCATTTTAGATCCCCATCAACTGATCCATGAGCGTCTGGATGGTCGAGATCACCTTCGCATTGGCGGCGTAGGTTTGTTCGATCACCAAAAGGCGCTGCATTTCGTAATCCGTGTCGACGCCATTCTCCAATTCGATGGAATGAAGCGATTCTTGGCGGGCGGCGGCATAGGTCAGCTCGGCCTCTGCGGTCAGTCGGCTGGTCTCAGACAGGGAATAGAGGTCGGACGCGAACCCAAGTGCAGAGCGCTCAATCGACGTCATGCTCCCGGAGGAGGCCACCCGCGTTGTCTGCAGGGCCTCGGTAAGCGATGTCAGGATGGACGCATTGCCGACGTCTCCCTCAACTGTGGCGCCAAGCCCATCGCGCAATTTCCACAAATCGCCCCCGGCAGCGGGATCGACCGCCACGTTGACCGTCAGCCGTCCGGCGAGACCCTCCTCGTTGGTGGCATCAAATGCGACGCCCCCGTCGGTGAAAAGGCCCGCAGCCCCGGGCGCCAAGGTCGGGTCGGCATCCGAGCTTTGGAACCGCTCAACGAGATCACGGGCCAGGGCATCGAGATTTTCCTGCGCGGCGGGGGTCAGCTCATCGCGAACCTCAAAGAGGCCGGCGAGTTTCCCCCCCGCGATGGCCCCACGCTCCGCAAGTGTCGACACCGGCTGTCCGTTGATGGTGAGACCGGACAACGCCCCGTTGTCCACCGTCATATCCGGTGTGATCGTTGGCGTCGCCGTGAACTCAAGCGTGGCTGCCTTCCAATCGACCAGGGCCGCGCCGCCATCGGTATAAAGGGCGATCATCCCGTGGTCGCGCTCGATCTCATTGACGGGGATGAGTTCCGCGATCTGATCGACGAGCTGTTGTCGCTGATCCTTCAGGGCGTTGGCATCATAGCCCATGGTCGTTTGTTGTTGGATCGCGACGTTGAGATCGACGACCTGTTGCAAGGCGGAATTCAGGAAATCGACCTCTTGGCCGATGGCCTTATCCGCGTCCCGGCGCATGTTTTGAACACTGTCGGAGGCGGTATTGATGTCACGCGCGAGATTTTCCGCCGCGTCTAAAACACTCGCAAGCCGGGTCTCGGAATCCGGGCGGCTCGACGCCTCGATGAGCGCCGTCTCAAGTCCGGTGATCCGCCCGGCGATAGAGCCCTCATCATCCGCCCGCCCCATCGCCGCAGCGAAGGCGGCAAAAAATTGGGCGCGGGTATCTTCCAGCGCCACTTCGGCATCCGCGTTGCGTCTGGCGCCCGTGGTGACCGGATCATAATAGCGCGTGATCCCGACCACGGAGACGCCGGCCCCGGTTTTTCCGATTTGTTGAGACGTGAGCTCAATGTCCCGACGGCCATATCCATCGGTCATCGCGTTCGAAATGTTCGAGGCGACCACATCCGCCGCCCGCGATACCGCGTTCAGGCCCGTCAGGGCATTGTTGAGAGCATTCGAGATACTCATGGTGAACCTCCTCGCCTCACGGCTACATCAGCGGCGCATCATTTTAGCGTTTGATATTCGTGGTCTCCTGTAGCATCTCATCGACGGTCTGGATGACTTTCGCGTTGGACGAATAGGCCCGCTGAGTCTGGATCAGATCGGTCAGTTCGGCTGCAACATCTGTGGTCGAGCTTTCACGTGCATAGCCCTGAATCGTGCCCGTCGGCCCATCGCCGGCGTCCCAGAGGAAGAACGATCCAGAGTCCGGCGAGACCTGATAGGTCTGGTTGCCGAGCGAGGTGAGGCCGTTGGAATTCGGCACGTCCACGAGTGGGATCTGGTAAATGACTCGCGTAAAGCCGGTGTCATAGGTGGCCGTGATGAACCCGCCATCGTCGATCTCGACAGAGGTCAGGTTGCCGACCGGAGACCCGTCCTTGGTGATAGACGTCGGCGCGAAACTGTCGGAAAGCTGGGTCAGGCCATTAGTGTCCCCGGGTTTCCCGATGGTCATCGTGATCGGTCCGCCATCGACAGTCAGGGCCAAGGTACCATCGGTGGAATCATAGACGGCTGTCGCCGGGTTGTTGACCGTCGGCGTCACCGCAGCAAGCGTACCGCCCGAGGCGCGCGTGTCATCAAACAAAAGGGTATATTCCCCGATGATCGCACCACCGGAGGCGGAATCCGTGATCGTCATGGTCCAGGTGTTGTCGGTCGTCGTGTCCGGCGTAAACGTGATGTCGAGCGACTCCGAAGTGCCGAGGTTGCCGAAGTACTCAACCGAGAGCGGCAGGGCCTCCGTCGCGTTTTCAGCGGGCAGATTCACACCCAGGTTGATTTCCGTGGTCGGGTCGCCCGCCGTCTGGTTGGAATTGATCACGACGGGTTCGAGGCCGGTCATCGTATCGCGCGGGTATGTGGCGATGGTGCCATCGGCCTCTGCAGGCCAACCGAGCAAAACGAGCCCCGAATCCGTTTTCAAAATTCCATCCGCGTCGGTGTAAAACGACCCGGTCGTGGTCATCATGAGGGGCTGATCCCCCATGTTCCCGTCGAGGGAGACCTCAGTGGTAACGGGGATAAACCCGCTTCCGGCGACCGCGATGTCGGTCGCGTTCGATGTGGAGACCAAGGCACCCTGTTCCCCGATCAATCGCGATGTGCTGGCCCGCACGCCGCCCGCCGAATAGGTGCCGGAATTGTTGCTGTTCGTGATGACAAAGGACTCGAAATCCGCCTCGGCGCGTTTGTACCCGTAGGTGCCTGAGTTCGCGATGTTATCAGAAATGGTCGCAAGACGGGTGGCATTGGCGGACAAACCCGCCACGCCCGCATTGAGCGAAGAAGAAATAGACATAGGGTAAGCGCCTTTCTGCTGCTGAGACCCAAAGGGGACGTCGTCAGCATGCAGCAAGGGCCTTAACGTGCCCCTAACGTCTAAAATGCGATCTATTTCCGTCCTATTTCTGTGGCACCTCGCGCAAGAGCGTGATTTCCACCCGGTTGTTGCGCATCGCCATGGTGTTATTGACAGCCGGCTTGCGATCCGCCGAACCCGTCACGCGCTGCATCCGTTGCGCGGGCGTGCCCTCGGCCTCAAGAAGTTTCCGGACCGTGTCTGCCCGACGCGTCGACAAATCCCAAACCGGATTCTCCGCCACGACCACCGGCACGGACCTCACATAGCCTGTCACCGCAATGTCGTTTCGAACGATTTTCATCACCTCGGAGAGCATCGCCAACAGGCGGGTCAGTACCTCTTTCGCCTCCGCCGTTTGCCCGACAAAGAGGGTTTCCTCCTCAAGATCGTACAGCTCGATGATCAGCCCCTCATCCGTCACCCGCGTCACGATGTGGCGCATCAGCTCGTCGGCGGCCATGCTCTCTCCGCTAAACGCGGTCAATAGCTCCTGCACCTCCGCGAATCCCTTTGCCTCAAGCGCCTCTGCCCGGTCGCGCGCCATGGTTTCCCCGGCGTCTGGGCTCGTCTGCTCCATCGGATTGGCGTTCGACGCCCCTGTACCATTTTGCGACAGGGTCTCTTCGGTAAACACGGAATCCCCGCCGAATGTGCCATCCCCGCCGCCGGAAATCCGGTTCACCGGGATGGTCGGATTGAAGTAATCCGCCAGCCCCTTGCGCTGTTTCTCCGTTGTCGCATTCAACAGCCACATCAACAAAAAGAACGCCATCATCGCGGTCACGAAATCCGCATAAGCCACTTTCCAGGCGCCGCCGTGATGGCCGCCGCCCTGAATGACCTTTTTCTTTTTGATTATGATCGGGGCATTGCCCTTGCCGCTCATATCACCACCTCATTTTCACCCAGCACCAGTCCTATCAAACGGGGATGAAGAGGGGCTTAATCTGCTCAATTTGAACGAGTTTTGGACCGGACCCTGCCTGTCGCCCCAGAAGACCCTGCGCCGATCTTCTGATCAGTTGGTTCATTTTTTCGGGTTCGTGCTATCGGAAAGGCCAAAGGCACGCTAAAGGGGAACGGCACCACCCGCCAACCGACCACTTAGGACATGTCCTTGCCAGAAAACCTCGCATATGCCGAATTGATCGCCGTCCTTGTCGCAGTAACCGACAATGAACCGCGCGTGATGACCATTGGCGGCGGGGAGGCCCTGCCCTCTGGCCCGTTTGAGACCAGCCACCGAAGCCTTCAAAGTGGTCTGCGCGCCTGGATCGAGAGCCAGACCGGCCACCCTGTCGGGTATCTCGAACAGCTCTACACCTTTGCCGATCGGGATCGTGGTATCGACACCGAAGAGGTTGGCTCGGAAACCCGCCAAATTTCAATCGGTTACCTCGGCCTTGTGCGCGAACAGGTGTCGCTCGGCACTCAGCGTCCGGAATGGCGCAGCTGGTATGAGTATTTCCCGTGGGAAGATCATCGAGACGGCCGACCTGCCCTCTTAGAAACCATCACCGCGCAGTTGTTGGACTGGGCCGGGGAGAACGAGGTGCGGCGTCAACGCATTGAGTTTCTGTTCGGACTTGGTGGCGCGGTTTGGAACGAGGATCTCGTCCTTCAGCGCTATGAATTGATCTATGAGACCCGGTTGGAAAAAGAGCCCGGGTTTGGCCGTCAGATGGGGAGCGATCACCGCCGCATTCTCGCGACCGGGATCACCCGCCTACGGGCCAAGATCAAATATTACCCCGTCGTGTTCGAATTGATGCCCGACAGCTTTACCCTCCTCGATCTGCAACGCATGACCGAGGCGCTTGCGGGGCTGAAGCTTCATAAATCGAACTTTCGCCGTCAGGTCGATCAGCAGAACCTCATCGAGGAAACCGGCGACATGTCGAGTGAAACAGGTGGGCGTCCGGCGAAACTCTTTCGCTATCGTCCGGCCATTGTTGAGGCCAGCGCCCTGTCCGGTTTGCGCCTCCCCTACTCGCGCCACTAGACCTTCGTCTCTCCTCTCGCTGTCACGTACTTGACATAAACTCACTTAGAGAATAAGTCATCGCCTAGATGTACTCAGATCGAGTACAAGGAGGATATGATGACAACGATGCGCCTGCCCGAGCTATATGACCGTGTTGCAAGGATTATTCCCCAACCGGACTGGATGCTGTTTGAAGACGACGTGGAGGCCATTCTGGCTCTCAAACGCGAGAAAAACGCGGTGATTCTCGCCCACAACTACCAAACGCCGGAGATTTTCCACGGCGTCGCCGACATCGTTGGCGACAGTCTGGCGCTGGCCCGTGAGGCGGTGACTGTGGACGCGGACGTGATCGTCATGGCTGGCGTGCACTTCATGGCCGAAACCGCCAAGCTTCTGAACCCGGAGAAAACCGTTCTGATCCCGGACATGAAAGCGGGCTGTTCGCTGGCCGACTCCATCACACCCGATGACATCGCCCTTCTGCGTCAGGCCCACCCCGGCGTGCCGGTCGTCACCTATGTGAACACCTCCGCCGCGGTCAAAGCCGCCTCGGACATCTGCTGCACCTCCGGCAACGCCAAACAGGTGGTCGAATCCCTCGGCGTGCCAAAAGTGCTCATGCTGCCCGACGAATATCTGGCCCAGAACGTGGCCCGCGACACCGATGTGGAACTCATCGCGTGGAAAGGTCACTGCGAAGTGCACGAACTCTTCACTCCTGACGACATCCGCAGCATGCGGGAGGCCTATCCGGGCGTCACCGTTCTGGCGCACCCGGAATGCCCGCCCGAAGTGGTGGCCGAGGCCGATTTCTCCGGTTCCACTGCGGTCATGTCCAACTTTGTCGGTGAACAGAAACCCGCCCGCGTTTTGCTTTTGACCGAATGCTCCATGAGCGACAACGTGGCGTTGAACCACCCCGATGTGGACTTTGTGCGTCCCTGCAACCTCTGCCCGCACATGAAGCGGATCAGCCTGAGCAACATCCGTCAAACGCTCGAAACCGGCCTGCACGAGGTCACCATTGATCCGGCTGTGGCCGACGATGCCCGTCGCGCCGTCGAGCGGATGTTGGCGGTCTGATGCACCGCCTCGCGCCCCTTGCCGGTCGTATCGCGGTTGTCGGGAGCGGCCTTGCCGGCCTGATGACCGCGCTCGAACTGGCGCCGACACCGGTCGTGTTGGTGACCCGTGCGGAGCTTGGGCGTCAGAGCTCAAGCCTCTGGGCGCAGGGCGGCGTGGCCGCCAGCGTGGGGCCGGATGACACGCCGGAGCTGCATCTGGCCGACACACTTGCGGCGGGCGCGGGTCTCTGTGACGCCGAGGTCTCTCACGGGATTCTCACCGAGGCCCCCGAGGCCATCACCGCGCTCGAACAATACGGCGTGAAATTTGATCGGAAAGCTGACGGGTCGTTTTCGCTCGGTCTTGAGGCGGCGCATAGCCGTCGTCGCATTCTCCATGCCGGGGGCGACGGGTCCGGCGCGGCGATCACAGAAGCCTTGGTGCAAGCCGCGCTCAAAACACCCTCGATCACGCTGTTGACCGGGGTCGAGGCGCGCCGCGTTCTTGTCAAAGACGGGGATGTGACCGGGCTTTTGCTCCAATCCGGGTCCGAGACCGGTGTCCTGTCCACCTCTCGCGTGGTGCTTGCCACCGGCGGGATCGGCGGGCTGTTCGATGCCACCACGAACCCTCGTGGCAACATGGGCCAAGGTGTCATGATGGCCGCACGTGCCGGTGCGGTTCTGACCGACATGGAATTCGTGCAATTTCACCCCACCGCCCTCGATGTGCCGCGCGACCCTCTTGCGCTCGTGAGTGAGGCCGTGCGTGGCGAGGGCGCGTGGCTCTTCAATGACGCGGGCGCGCGTTTCATGCTCGACACACCCGGTGCCGAACTTGCGCCACGCGATGTGGTGGCCCGTGCCATTCAGGCGCAGATCGACAAAGGCCATCGCGTGTTCCTCGATGCGAGCCATACGTTAGGCCGACGTTTTGCCGACACGTTTCCGACCATCCATACGCTCTGTCGTGAGGCCGGAATCGACCCGGCGACGTCGCCGATCCCGGTCCGTCCCGCCGCGCATTATCACATGGGCGGAATCGCGACGGACGCGCGCGGCCGTACCTCTGTCAGCGGGCTTTGGGCCGTCGGAGAATGTGCCGCGACCGGTCTCCACGGCGCGAACCGTTTGGCCAGCAATTCCCTCTTGGAAGCCGCCGTCATGGCCCGCCGCGCCGCCCGTGATCTCCGCGATGTGCCGGGGCGTCCCATTCCTGTGAGCGTGTCTGAGACAGAGGATTCGAACCTGCCGGACGTGGACGCGACAGCCGTTCGGCGCCTTGTTTCGCGGGATTTGGGTCTTATTCGCAACCGTGCGGGCCTTCTTGAGGCGATCCGTCAGCTGCGGCCTTTGGCCCTGTCCGATGGCCCGGAATCCGACGTCGCCTTGGTGGCGCTCTCGATCGCTTGTTTCGCCATCCTGCGCGAGGAATCACGGGGCGGACATGCCCGCCAAGACTTCCCTGACACACTGGACCAAGCCCAGCGCCGTCAGATGACCCTGGATGACATCTTTGCCGTGACCAGCGATCTGGTCACCCCCTACACCCCCTCTGTTTCGGAGATGATGACGTGACTATTGCCCCTCTGCCTCACCTGATGATCGAACCCATCGTGCGCCGCACGCTGGAAGAAGATCTCGGCCTCGCCGGTGACATCACCTCCATCGGAACCATCCCTGCAGATCACCGCTCCACCGTCACCGCGATCTCCCGCCACAACGGCGTGATCGCCGGTCTCGATTGTGCCGAGATCGCCTGTCAGCTCGTCGATCCGTCCATCGTCTTTACCCGCTGTGTGCAGGATGGCGATGCGGTGACGCCGGGTACTCACGTCGCCACGTTCCAAGGCCCGTCGCGGAGTCTTTTGACCGCGGAGCGCACAGCTTTGAATTTCCTCGGACATTTGTCTGGCATTGCGACAGTGACCGCCAATCTTGTTCAGGCCGTCGCAGGGACCAAAGCCGCGATCACCTGCACCCGAAAAACAACGCCCGGCCTGCGCGCCTTGGAGAAATACGCCGTGCGCGCCGGTGGCGGGATGAACCACCGCTACTCATTGGCCGATGCGGTACTCATCAAAGACAACCACATCGCCTTGGCGGGCGGCATTCGTCCGGCGCTAGAGGGTGTGCGGACGACCGCGGGCCATTTGGTGAAAATCGAGGTCGAAGTGGACACGCTCGATCAGCTCGCCGAAGTTCTGGATCTCGGGGCAGACGCCGTGTTGCTCGACAACATGTCCCCCGACATGCTGCGTGAGGCCGTGGCCATGGTCGACGGTCGCGCCATCACCGAGGCTTCCGGGGGCATCACGCCCGATACAGCCGCTGCCGTCGCCGCCTCCGGGGTCGACCTGATTTCTCTCGGCTGGATCACCCACAGCGCGCCTGTGCTCGACATCGGTTTGGATTTTGTTCCGGAACAGGCCTGATCCTAAGACCCCCATAGAACGACACAAGGCGCGGCTCTCTCGGGCCGACACTGCCAACTTGTTTGTACGCCGGGCTTTGGGTAGGCGACTTGCATATTTGGCGCGCCACGTGTCGTCGTCACCGGCAAATTGCGCAGCTACATCAAGTCAATCCGCAACCTGACAGGTGGTGCGGATCACAGGGCGCCCATGACCAGATCAATACTGTCATTCGCCCGCGCCGCGATCGCCTCTCCGCCGTCTCATATCACCACGCCAGATCCGATGCCTTCGATCTCTGGAAAGACTATGCCCGTGAGAGGACTGTCTGATCGGTCAAGTTCGCGCAGCTCTCGGAGCTGAAAAACAAGTTGGAAATGCCTCGTCACCTCCTTTAGCCTCGCCGATCTGGCCAGGCGGAATTCTGCGAGCGTCTGCGATAGGCGCACCTCCGATCCCCCCCCGTAGAAGACGTCCTCGATGAGGTGCGCGCGCATGGCTACCCGATCAGTGGCGTGGATTACTACAACGAACAACATGACGGCGCACTCTGGGGCGCAAGTGTTCCGATCCGTGGAAAACACGAAGTTTATGGCGCTTTTGGCATCATGTTGCTGGGCCACGTCCTCCACCGCAGTGAGGGGATCGACGGATACCTGCCCACGATGCAACAGATTGCCGCCGAGGTCGCCGAGGCCTTGGACAGCTGAGCCACGTCCGCATCCGGGAACAATGCGGTTTTCCACGTAGTTCGCGCGCAATCTTCAGCGGCAAACCTTGCTCTTGTCTGCAAAACCCGGTAAGCGCGCCTGCGTGTCCGAAAAAGGAAAAATCCCATGTCTGCGCCCAAAAAAGTCGTTCTCGCCTACTCCGGTGGTCTTGATACCTCGATCATTTTGAAATGGCTCCAGACCGAATATGGCTGTGAGGTTGTCACCTTTACCGCCGATCTTGGTCAGGGCGAGGAGTTGGACCCCGCGCGCAAAAAGGCTGAGTTGCTCGGCATCAAGCCGGAAAACATCTACATCGAAGACGTGCGCGAAGAGTTCGTGCGTGATTTCGTCTTCCCGATGTTCCGCGCCAATGCCGTCTACGAGGGCCAGTACCTGCTCGGCACCTCCATTGCCCGTCCGCTGATCTCCAAACGTCTTGTCGAGATCGCAGAAGCCACCGGTGCCGATGCCGTCGCCCACGGCGCGACCGGCAAAGGCAACGACCAGGTGCGTTTTGAGCTTTCTGCCTACGCACTCAACCCCGACATCAAAGTGATCGCGCCCTGGCGTGAGTGGGACCTGTCGTCGCGCACGAAACTCCTCGATTTTGCCGAGAAGAACCAGATTCCGATCGCCAAAGACAAACGCGGCGAAGCGCCGTTCTCCGTCGATGCGAACCTCCTGCACACCTCGTCTGAGGGCAAGGTTCTGGAGAACCCGGCAGAGGAAGCACCGGACTACGTTCTCCAGCGCACCGTGCCGGTGGAACAAGCACCGAACGAGCCGGAATACATTGAAATCACGTTCGAAAAAGGTGATGCGGTTGCGATCAACGGTGAGGCCATGTCCCCCGCCACGCTGCTCACCAAACTCAACGAACTGGGCGGCAAGCACGGCATCGGCGTGCTCGATCTCGTCGAGAACCGCTTTGTCGGCATGAAGTCCCGCGGCATCTATGAGACGCCGGGCGGCACCGTTCTTTTGGAAGCGCACCGGGGCATCGAACAGATCACCCTCGACAGCGGTGCGGGCCACCTGAAAGACAGCCTCATGCCGCGCTATGCTGAGCTGATCTACAACGGGTTCTGGTTCTCGCCGGAGCGTGAAATGCTTCAGGCTGCCATCGACAAATCCCAAGAGCACGTGTCCGGCACGGTGCGTCTCAAACTCTACAAAGGCTCCGCGAAAACCGTGGGTCGTTGGTCCGAGGCGTCGCTTTATTCCGAGGCACACGTCACGTTTGAGGACGATGCAGGCGCCTACGACCAGAAGGACGCGGCGGGCTTTATCCAGCTCAACGCCCTGCGCCTCAAGCTTTTGGCGGCCCGGAATCGTCGCCTGAAATAAGCGTCGGCAAACCGTCGGACATGTGTCGGACTTTTGTCGGGCACTTTGCCCGACAGGCCACAAGACAGAACAAAATCAAAAGGGCGCCACATGCGGGCGCCCTTTCTCGTCTCAACCGTCGTATCCGGGGGGGGACGACTCAGTCGATTACATCGCGGTGATGGTTTTCATCACCAAATTTCCGTCCGGCTTGATCGGGCCGTCTTCTTTCGCGCCGAGGGTGTATTCGAACACGCCGGTCGCCATGCCGCCGGCCTCGGAATGGACCATCAGCATGAGCATCTCGCCGGGGGCGACTTCTTCCTGAAGCAGGGCGGCAACGTCGGTGTTTTCGCCAGCTCGGATCGGCGCGTAGCCGACGACCGGACCCGGCTTCATCATTTCGTCGGTGCGGTGCACCACCATCCAACCATTTTCACCGGCCACGATCATCGAGGCCGACACGACCCCGTTGGACACGTCCTGATCCATGGCTTCGACCATCGGCGTCATCGCGTGATCGTCCGCGAAGGCCGTGGATGCCAAAATTGCGAGGCCAGCGGAGGCGGTTAAAATACGTTTCATAAAGCGTTTCTCCTGTTGAACATTGAACAACGTGTTCAATGACAGGGTTACGCCATGGGTCCGTTGGACGGATCACCGATGGGCGCTCACAACCTCTGACGAAAGCGTGAGGTCAGATTTTTAGTCCGTAAAGGCGGTGGCCACCTCATCCGCTGTCGGGATCGCGTCAGCGGCCCCGTGACGCGTGACTTTAAGCGCGGCGGCTTTCGACGCCCAGTCCAGCGCCTCTGATACCGACTTTCCGAGATCAAGCCCCGCCGCGACATAGCCGATGAACGTGTCCCCGGCCCCGGTCGTGTCGACAGGGGTGACTTTGTAAGACGTGACCTTGATCTCTTCGCCGGTTTCATTCGAGCGCCACATCGCGCCCTCGTCGCCGAGGGTGACTATCAGCTCAGGCACCGGGATTTGGTCGAGCGAGACGCCCAGCGCGGAACAAAGATCGTTCGCTTCGCCCTCATTCATCACCAACATCGAGATATGCGGCAGAACCGCCTCGACCGCGTCTTTGTCAAAGGGCGCGGCGGAATAGATCACCCTCAGCCCTTTTTCAGAGGCCAGTTTGGCGGCAAAGACCTGATAGCTTGTTTCATTTTGAAGGAGGAGCGTGTCGCCCGGACCGGCATGTGAGAGCGCAGACGCGATGGCATCGGGGTCTTGCAACCCGTTTGCACCCGGTTCGATGACAATGCTGTTTTCCGCCTCCACCAAATAGATGATGGCGTGACCGGTCGGCGTTGGCGGGGAGAGTTCGCGCAAATGGGTGCAATCGACACCGTAAGATACGATGCTTTCACGCACCCACCCGTCATCTGACCCCATCGCCCCAATGTGAAACACAGGTGCGCCCGCTTTGGCAGCGGCGACGGATTGGTTCATGCCCTTGCCGCCTAAACCACGGCTGTAGCTCGTAGAGGTCAAGGTTTGACCGGGTTCGGGGAAACGCGGGAGCGTGTAGACGTGATCGATATTCACCGATCCAAGGTTAAAGATCGTCATCCCCACACGCTCCTATGTTTGCTGTCTGAGCCAGCCAGTCTTATCCCGTCTGACCCACCTTACAGGCGGCCAGAATGGCCATGTTCAGAATGTCGTTCACCGTCGAGACAGTGGAACAAATCTGAATCGGCTTGTCGACACCGGTCAGGATCGGACCGATGATCGTCGCGCCCGCCATTTCCTGCATCAATTTCACGGAAATCGACGCGGAGTGACGTGCAGGCACAACGAGAATGTTGGCCGGACCGGAGAGGCGACAGAACGGATAGGCGGACATGGCGTCCTCGTTCAGAGCCACATCGACCGTCATTTCGCCATCATATTCGAAATCGACGCCGCGCTCATCGAGCACACGGGACGCGAAATGCATTTTGTTGGCGCGTTCAGAGACCGGGTAGCCGAAGGTCGAGAACGACACGAAGGCCACGCGCGGCTCAAGACCCATCGACCGGGCAACGCGTGCCGCCGCGATGGCGATGTCGGCCAGGTCTTCTTCCTCCGGCCATTCATGGACGAGCGTATCGGCGATGAAGATGATCCGACCTTTGTGCAAAAGCGCCGTCACACCGACCGCGCCATCCTTGGCCGTTGCATCGAACACGGAGTTGATCCGGTCGAGCACATGCGCGGATTTGCGCGTCGCGCCGGTGACGAGACCATCGGCATGGCCGTGCGCCAACATGAGAGCGGAAAACGCATGACGGTCACGGGCGGCAAGACGGTGGATGTCTTTTTGATCGTGGCCGGACCGTTGCAAGCGGTTGTAGAGGTAATCCTTGTATTCATCGAGGTGGTCGGTGTTCGCCGCGTTGACGATTTCCAACTCGTTGATCGCGTCGCCAAGGCCCTCTTCCTTGAGTTTTTGGCGCACATCCTCGGTCCGACCGACGACGAGCGCGCGGCCAAACCCGCCACGGGTATAGGCAACAGCGGCGCGCAACACGCGGGAATCGTCGCCCTCCGCAAAGATCATGGTCGCCTGCGCCTGACGGGCACGGGCATAGAGACCTTGGAGAATTTGCTGCGTCGGGTCCATGCGGGCCTGAAGGTCGCGGGCATAGCCATCCATGTCGATGATCGGACGACGGGCCACGCCGGTGTCCATCCCGGCCTGCGCAACGGCGGGCGGGATGGTGTACATGAGACGCGGATCGAACGGCGTCGGGATGATGTAATCGCGGCCAAAGGTCAGCTTTTTGCCATAGGCCAGTGCGACCTCGTCCGGGACATCTTCGCGGGCGAGCGCGGCGAGGGCCTCGGCACAGGCGATTTTCATGTCGTCGTTGATCGCGCGGGCATGAATGTCGAGCGCGCCACGGAAGAGATAGGGGAACCCAAGCACGTTGTTGACCTGGTTCGGGTAGTCGGAACGACCGGTGGCGACGATCACGTCATCGCGGACCTCGTGGGCGTCCTCGGGCGTGATTTCCGGGTCCGGGTTCGCCATGGCAAAGATCACAGCATTCGGCGCCATGGATTTGACCATGTCCTGAGTCACGGCCCCTTTGGCGGAGACGCCGAGGAAGACATCCGCGCCTTCCATCGCCTCAGCCAGCGTGCGGGCGTCGGTCAGGGCGGCGTGGGCCGATTTCCACTGGTTCATGCCCTCGGTGCGGCCCTGATAGATCACGCCCTTGGTGTCGCACATGATGCAGTTGTCGTGTTTCGCACCCATGGCTTTGACGAGTTCGAGACAGGCGATGCCCGCCGCCCCCGCGCCGTTGAGGACGATTTTACAGTCTTCGATTTTTTTGCCGGAGATGTGCAGCGCGTTGATGAGACCGGCGGCACAGATCACGGCGGTGCCGTGTTGGTCGTCGTGGAAGACGGGGATGTCCATTTCTTCCTTGAGACGCTGCTCGATGATGAAACATTCGGGTGCTTTGATGTCCTCAAGGTTGATGCCGCCAAAGGTCGGCCCCATGAGACGCACCGCGCGAATGATCTCTTCGGGGTCTTCGGTGTCGAGCTCAATGTCGATGGAGTTCACATCGGCGAACCGTTTGAAGAGGACGGATTTCCCCTCCATCACCGGTTTCGACGCGAGCGCGCCAAGATTGCCCAGACCCAGCACGGCGGTGCCGTTGGAGATCACGGCCACAAGGTTGCCCTTGTTCGTGTAATCATAGGCCGTTTCCGGCGCGGCGGCGATCGCCTCACAGGGCACAGCCACACCCGGACTGTAGGCCAGCGACAGATCGCGCTGGGTCGTCATCGGCACGCTGGGCGTGATGTCAAACTTGCCGGGTCGCGGCTCCATGTGAAACGCGAGGGCTTCCTCACGGGTTTGTTTGATCTTGGACATTCGAGCGGGCCTCCTCATCTCGGTCGGGTCTACTTAGCGACCTCGCGGCTCCGCCTCAACAAAAAGAACGCAATATGGGCCTTTACGCCATATCTCGGGTCGGTAAGTTGTCCGGAAACAATCGGGGAGCATACCTTGGCCGCTCAAACGCCCGCCGCCACACCAATGATGGCGCAATATCTCGAAATTAAGTCCCGTCACCGCGATGCGCTTTTGTTTTATCGCATGGGGGATTTCTACGAGATGTTCTTTGACGACGCGATTGCGGCGGCGGAGGCGCTTGATATTGCGCTGACGAAACGCGGCAAACACGCGGGCGATGACATCCCGATGTGCGGCGTTCCGGTACATGCGGCGGAAACCTATTTGCTCAACCTCATTCGCAAAGGCTTTAAAGTCGCCGTCTGTGAACAGCTCGAAGACCCGAGCGAGGCGAAAAAGCGTGGCTCGAAATCCGTGGTGAAACGCGATGTGGTGCGGCTCGTGACGCCGGGCACGCTCACCGAGGACAGCTTGCTCGACGCGCGTCGGCACAATTACCTCGCAGCCTATGCGGAAATCCGCAATGAGGGCGCGTTGGCTTGGGTCGACATTTCGACAGGCGCGTTTCACGTGATGCCCTGCCCGCTTGTGGGACTTGGACCTGAACTTGCGCGGCTGAACCCGTCGGAGATCGTCGTCGCAGAGAGTGAAAGCACGAATTGGGCCGAATTTGTGCCTGATTTCGAGAGCCGGATGACCGAACTGTCGCGCGCGTCTTTTGACAGCACCTCGGCACAAAGCCGGTTGAATACGCTCTTTAACGTGTCCTCCATGGAAGCGTTCGGGCAATTCACGCTCCCGGAAATTTCCGCCATGGGCGCGATCATCGACTATCTCGACATCACGCAGAAAGGCAAATTGCCCCTCGTGCGACGACCTGTGCGGGAATCTCTGCGCGGCGCGATGCAAATTGATGCCGCGACACGCCGGAACCTCGAAATCTCGCAGGCTCTGTCCGGCGGTCGTGACGGGTCTTTGATTGCCACGATGGACCGAACCGTGACAGCGGCCGGGGGACGGTTGCTTGAGCGCCGTTTGTCCAGCCCCTCGCGAGATGTCGCGGTGATCACCGACCGGCTCGATGCGATCAGCTTTGCGATGGAACACACGAAAACCGCACAAACCCTGCGCGACCTTTTGCGCAAAGTGCCGGATATGGAACGCGCCCTGTCGCGCCTCGGCCTCGACCGGGGGGGGCCGCGCGATTTGGCGGCGATCCGCAACGGTCTCACACAGGCCGAAGAGATTTACGCCAGCCTGTCTGATGCGCCCGTATCGACCCTAATCCAGCAGAAAATGACGTTTTTGATGGGTCAGGCGGAGTTGATCGACCTCCTGGATACGGCACTTGTGGCGGAGCCGCCGCTTTTGGCGCGTGATGGTGGATTTATCGCGCCCGCCTATCACGAAGAGCTGGACGAATGTCGCACACTTCGCGACGAGGGCCGCGGTGTGATCGCCTCTCTGCAACAGAAATACGCCGAGATGACGGGCATTCAATCGCTGAAGGTCAAACATAACAACGTGCTTGGCTATTTCATCGAAACGACCTCGACCCATGCGGAGAAGATGCTGGCGCTCTCGGAGACCTTCATCCATCGACAGACCACAGCGAACCAAGTGAGGTTCACCACTCTGGAGCTCTCCGAGCTTGAGACCAAGATTCATAACGCAGGTGGTCGGGCGCTTGAGATCGAAAAGCGTCTGTTCGAGACCCTGCGCATGGCCATTTTGGAACGCGCGCCGGCAATCAACGATGCCTCAAGTGCCTTGGCGGAATTGGACCTGATCACAGCCTTGGCCGATCTGTCGAAAAGCGAGGGTTGGACGCGTCCTGAGGTGGATTCGGGTCGAGAATTCCTCATCACCGGCGGGCGTCACCCTGTCGTGGAGCGCGCGTTGAGACGGCAAGGCGGCGAAAAATTCGTCGCCAACTCCTGTGATCTCTCGGATGGAAAAGACGGCGCGGCAATCTGGCTTTTGACCGGGCCGAACATGGCGGGTAAATCGACCTTTCTCCGTCAAAACGCGCTCATCGCGCTCATCGCGCAGGCCGGGAGCTATGTCCCCGCCGAGAAAGCCCATATCGGCATTGTGTCACAGCTTTTCTCACGGGTTGGGGCCTCTGACGATCTGGCGCGCGGGCGCTCGACCTTTATGGTCGAAATGGTTGAAACCGCCGCGATCCTCAATCAGGCGGATGATCGCGCCCTCGTCATTCTCGATGAGATCGGGCGCGGGACGGCGACCTATGACGGGTTGTCGATTGCCTGGGCGACGCTCGAACATTTGCATGATGTAAACCAATGCCGCGCGCTGTTTGCGACGCATTACCACGAGATGACCAGCCTTTCGGACAAATTGGCCGGGGCGGAAAATGCCACCGTGTCGGTGCGCGAGTGGGAGGGAGAGGTGATTTTCCTCCACGAGGTGATCAAGGGCAAAGCGGATCGGTCCTACGGGGTGCAGGTCGCGCGGTTGGCGGGTCTCCCGGATGCGGTTGTGGCGCGGGCGAAGTCGGTCTTGGAAGCCTTGGAAAAGGGTCAGGCAGAGAATGCCGCCAATCCGAAAGCGATCATCGACGATTTGCCGCTTTTTGCCGCCGTTGCGCCCGCGCCGAAACCGGTCGTGGCAGAGGAGAGCGAGGTCGAGAAAAAGCTCGCCGAGATTTCTCCCGACGAGCTCACTCCGAGAGAAGCGTTGCAGCTTCTCTATGATTTGAAAGCGCTCGCTTAGGCGGGCGTCGAGGACACGCCGACCTGCGCCGGACGGAGCAGGCGGTCGTGGATCATGAAGCCCACGTTCATCACCTGAATGATGTCGCCTGCTTTGGTGCCGGGAACCGGGGCCTCGAACATGGCCTCATGCTGGTTCGGATCGAATTTCTCGCCGACTTCCGGTGCAATGATCTGGATGCCGTGCTTGGAGAAAGTGTTCAAAAGCTCGCGCATGGTCAGCTCGATGCCTTCGATCAGGGCGGCTTGGGCTTCGCGTTGATCCTCGGCGATTGCGTCAATCGCGCGTTTCATGTTGTCGAACACCGGCAGCATGTCACGGGCAAGCTTGGAACCACCGTAATTTTCGGCCTCCCGACGATCGCGATCCGCGCGCTTGCGAGAGTTTTCGGCATCGGCCACCGCCCGCATGAAGCGATCCCGGAATTCATCACGCTCGGCGCGCAACTGTTCCAGTTCCTCCGAGGACACGGCCTCTTCGGGGTCTTCGAGAGCTTCTTCAGATGTAATGTCGATGATGTCTTCTTCGACCGGCGATTTCATCTCTTCAGGCATGTCTTTCTTAGGATCCGTCATGTTTCACCTTGTTCACGCCTTGCCGGACAGGATCCGCCCGACAAGTTGGGCCGTGTAATCGACAATCGGAACGATCCGCCCATAGTTCAGGCGAGTCGGTCCAATGACACCCACGGCACCGATAATTTTTCGTTCAGCGTTCATATATGGAGAAACCACCAAAGAGGAACCCGAAAGAGAGAAAAGTTTGTTCTCTGAGCCAATGAAAATGCGCACGCCCTCGCCGTCCTCGGTCAATTCAAGAAATTCCGCGATGTCGCGTTTGCGTTCGAGATCGTCAAAGAGGCTCCGGATGCGGTCCAGCTCCTCCGCTTCGGCGCTTTCACCCAAAAGGTTCGCACGTCCGCGCACGATCAAACGCTCGTAGGTCGTGCCATCGCCTTCCCAAAAGGCGGAGCCGTTCTCGATGAGATCTGCCGCGAGGCTATCAAGCTCCTGTCGCCGGGTTTTGATCTCTCGCTCCACGACGGTGCGCAGTTCCGAGAGGGTTTTGCCCTCCACCAGCGCGTTGAGAAAATTCGCGGCTTCGCGCAGAGACGAAGGCGTTTGCCCGATGGGCGGGGTAAAGACGCGGTTTTCCACCTGACCATCGGCGAAGACGAGAATCACCAGGGCGCGGTCGGGCGCGAGGCTCACAAATTCGACGTGTTTGACGGGGGCCTCATGTTTCGGCGCCAAAACGAGGCTCGCCCCCTGCGTCAGACCGGAGAGCGCGGAGCCGACACGGTCCAACATGCCGCTCACATGCCCCTGCCCCATATCGTCGCGCACGGTCATTTCCATTTTCTCGCGCACATCGTCGGTGACGGTGCCGACCTCCAGGAGGCCATCCACAAAGAGGCGCAGGCCCAGTTGCGTGGGAACGCGCCCGGCGGAGACATGTGGGCTGTCCAAGAGGCCGAGATATTCGAGATCCTGCATCACGTTGCGCACGGTGGCCGCGGAGACCTTTTCATCCATGGTGCGCGTGAGGGTGCGCGATCCCACAGGACCGCCACTTTCCAGATAGCCTTCGACCACGCGGCGAAACACTTCGCGCGAGCGGTCATTCATTTCTGCGATCAGGTTTGCTCGATCAGTCATTTGTCATGCGTCTTTCAGGACTTCATGCAGTAAAAAGACATCTGCTGTCAGGGTCAATGAGGCTTGCGTCTGCGCGCGTCCCTTCGATATGTCTGCCGCAACAGATGCGGAAGGAATAAACATGCGACCCTCAGGTAGAAATTTAGACGAGATGCGGCCGATTTCAATCGAGACCGGCGTGACGAAACATGCCGAGGGCTCTTGTCTCATCCGTTGTGGCGACACGCATGTGCTCTGCACCGCCACGATTGAGGAGCGCGTGCCGCCGTTTATGCGAAATTCGGGTCAAGGTTGGGTCACCGCCGAATACGGCATGCTGCCCCGCTCGACCTCGTCGCGGATGCGTCGTGAGGCGACCCAGGGCAAACAAGGCGGTCGCACAGTTGAGATTCAACGTCTGATCGGGCGTTCCCTACGTGCTGGCGTGGATCGTGTTGCCCTCGGCGAACGTCAGATCACCGTCGACTGTGATGTGATTCAGGCCGATGGCGGCACACGCTGTGCCTCGATTACTGGCGGTTGGGTCGCGCTGCGTTTGGCTGTGAACAAGCTTTTGAAATCCGGTGCGCTCACCTCGGATCCGCTGATTTCCAACGTGGCCGCCGTGTCTTGTGGCATCTACGCGGGTCAACCGGTGCTTGATCTCGATTACCCGGAAGATTCCGAGGCCGGTGTGGATGGCAATTTCATCATGCTCGCCAACGGTCAGCTGATCGAAACCCAGATGAGCGCTGAAGGGGCGGCCTATTCCCGCGCGCAGATGAACGAATTGCTCGATCTCGCCGAAAAAGGCGTTTCTGAGCTGGTTTCGGCTCAAAACGCGGCGTTTGCCTGATGCGGACCTTCGACGGAGATAAGCTCGTTCTCGCCTCGCACAACAAAGGCAAACTGCGCGAGATTGCGGAGCTTTTGGCCCCGTTCGGGATCGAGGTGATCTCCGCCGGAGATCTCGGGTTCGAGGAACCGGACGAGACCGAGGACACGTTTGTCGGCAACGCCCGGATCAAGGCGCATTTCGCCGCGAAATCCAGCGGCCTCCCCGCCCTCTCAGACGACAGCGGGCTTGCCGTTGACGGACTCGACGGCGCGCCGGGCGTGTATTCGGCCGATTGGGCCGAAACGCCCGAGGGCCGGGATTTCCCGATGGCGATGCAAAAGGTCTGGGACGCTTTGGAGGCGAAAAACGCAGCCGAGCCGCGCACCGCACGGTTCTGTTGCACCCTCTGCCTCGCCTGGCCCGATGGCCATGACGAAATTTTCGAAGGCAAAGTCGAGGGCCGGATCGTCTGGCCCGCTCGTGGCGACCGGGGATTTGGCTATGATCCCATGTTTGTCGCGACCGGTGAAACGGAAACCTTCGGAGAAATCGACCCCGCGCGCAAACAGGCCATGAGCCACCGCGCAGACGCGTTTCGTCAACTGGTCTCCGGACCCTTTAAGGATCTCGCTAAATGAGTACCCGCAAACTGATCTCTTCCGGTTCTGATTTCGAAAAAGTCATGGGCTATTCCCGTGCCGTCGTGCAAGGCGACTGGTGTTTCGTGTCTGGCACGACCGGCTACGATTACGCCACGATGACCATGCCGGAAAGCATCGCCGATCAGGCGCGCAACTGCTTTAAAACCATCTCTGGCGTGCTCGAAGGCGAAGGATTTTCGCTCAAAGACACCGTGCGTGTGCAATACACGATCACGGACGCCGCTCTGGTGGACGAGGTTGTCCCGGCTCTGGGCGAATTTCTCGCGGACATCCGCCCGGCTGCCACGATGGTTGTCGCCGATCTCATCAAACCTGAGATGAAGATCGAGATCGAAATCACGGCGTTCAAAGGCTGATGATTGAAGACTGGCAAAACGGCGGCTTTGGCCTCTATATCCATTGGCCGTTTTGTCAGGCAAAATGCCCCTATTGCGATTTCAATTCCCATGTCGCGGCGACGATTGACCAGTCGGAATGGGAACGGGCGTATCTCTCCGAGATTGAGCGTGTTTCACGGGAAACATCGGGTCGTGTTCTCAACACCGTGTTTTTCGGTGGCGGCACGCCGTCCCTCATGGACCCGGAGCTCGTAAATGCCATTTTGAGCAAGGTTCGAGACTGTTGGACGCTCGCGAATGATGTCGAGATAACACTCGAAGCCAATCCAACCTCTGTCGAGGCGGGTCGGTTCCAAGGCTATCGCGACGCGGGCGTGAACCGCGTTTCCATGGGGATTCAATCGCTTCATGATAAGGATTTGCGCCGTCTCGGGCGGCTTCATTCCGTGTCAGAGGCGCAAAAGGCGTTCGAAATCGCGCGCAATACCTTTGATCGCGTCAGTTTCGACCTGATTTATGCCCGTCAGGGGCAGACGATTGAGGGTTGGCGTTCTGAGTTGCGCGAAGCTCTGTCTATGGCGGTCGACCACCTGTCGCTCTATCAGCTCACAATCGAACAAGGCACCGCCTTTGGCGACCGCTACAATCGCGGTCTTTTGCGGGATTTACCGTCCGACGACACCGCAGCGGACATGTATTTCGTCACCCAAGAAGAGTGCGAAGCGGCCGGAATGCCCGCCTATGAAGTGTCTAATCACGCCAAACCCGGCTCAGAAAGCCGTCATAACCTGATCTACTGGCGGTATGGGGATTATGTCGGGATTGGTCCGGGCGCGCATGGGCGTTTGAGTTTGGGCGGTCAGAAATATGCGATTGATACGCCGCTGACCCCGATGCAATGGCTCTCATCTGTTGCGAAGCAGGGCCATGGGGAGAACCCGCGCGAAGCTTTGAGCGGTTACGATCAGGCGACCGAATATCTCATGATGGGGCTGAGAATCTCCGAGGGGATCGAGATTGCGCGTGTATCGCGCCTCTTGGGTCGAGATTTATTAATTGAAAACAAATACTTGATCGATGACGGCTTTGTCCAAATCGAAAACGGGCGGCTCATGGTCACGCCCAAAGGCCGCCCGCTCTTGAATGCTGTCATCCGGGATTTGATGCCCGACGAGGATTAAAGGCCGCGCGACAGGAGCGCGCAGAGCGTATCGAGATCGTCCAAAGTGTCGTAGGAGATCGTCACGGAGCCGGATTCGCTTCCGTCTTTGTGATTGATCGCGACTTTCATGCGAAGAGCGGCGGAGAGATCGCCCTCCAGCGCACGGGTGTCGGCGTCTTTTTCCGGACCAACAGAGCGCGGTTTCGGGCTTTTCGGCTGGTTTGGGGTCTTTTCGGCCTTCACAAGCTTTTCCGCATCCCGCACCGAAAGACCGCCGGAAATGATTTTGGCCGCCAATTCTGACGGATTTTCCGCCGTCACAAGCGTGCGGGCATGCCCGGCGGAAAGCTGGCCATCAACCACAAGCGTCTGAACGTCCGGTGGGAGTTGCAAAAGACGCATGAGGTTGGCGATGTGGCTCCGGCTTTTACCCAAAGCTTCCGAGAGCTTTTCTTGGGTATGGCCGAACCGCTCCATCAACTGTTTGTAGCCAGCGGCCTCCTCGATCGCGTTGAGATCCGCACGCTGGATGTTCTCAATAATCGCAACTTCGAGCACCTCGGTGTCGGTATACTCGCGCACCACGACCGGCAACTCATGCTGACGCGCCAATTGCGACGCACGCCAGCGGCGTTCACCGGCGACGATCTCATAGGTTCCCGGAGTTTTCGGGCTCTCACGCACGATCAAAGGCTGAATCACACCCTTTTCGCGGATGGAATCGGCCAACTCATCAAGGTGCGCCTGATCGAAGTGACGACGCGGCTGATCTGGATTCGGCACGATTTTCTCGATCGGCACCATCATATCCGGGCGGCGCGTTTCGACCTCACCCTGCTCGGCAGCGCTATCCTGGGTCACATCGGCCATCAAAGCGGACAGACCGCGCCCCAGACCGCGACTTTTGTTTTTGCTCGGGTTCGCCATGTTTTACTGCCCTCTTTTTTGGATAACTTCTTCGGCAAGCGCCTGATACGCCATGCTGCCCTTTGACATCGGATCATATTGCAAAACCGGCAGAGCGAAAGAGGGCGCCTCGCTGATCCGCACATTGCGCGGAATGACGGTTTTGAACACGAGATCGCCGAGGTTGTCGCGCGCATCCTGTTCGACCTGACGGGAGAGATTGTTGCGCTGATCATACATGGTGAGGACCACACCCTCGATCCGGAGCTTGGCATTGGCGGTTTGGCGTACTTCGCGGACGGTAAGCATGAGCTGAGACAGGCCTTCGAGCGCGAAGAACTCGCTCTGAAGCGGAACAAGCACGGAATCGGCGGCCACCATCGCGTTTACTGTCAGCAAACTCAGTGACGGCGGGCAGTCGATCAGAATGAAATCCAAGCGATAATCATCAATCGCTGGCTGACGCAGGGCGTCATTCAACAGGAAGCTCCGTTTTTCATTGGTGACCATCTCAAGGTCGGCGGAACTCAGGTCAATTGTTGCGGGAGAAATCCAAAGCCCCTGAAAATCCGTGGTTTGGAGCACGTCGGCGAGATCGACATCCCCGAACAACAGGTCATATGTGGTGTATTCGCGGTTGTCGGGATCAATCCCTAGGCCTGTGGAGGCGTTGCCCTGAGGGTCGAGATCGACGACAAGGACGCGGAATCCTTCGGCCACTAAAGCCGCAGCAAGGTTGATCGACGTTGTCGTTTTTCCAACCCCGCCTTTCTGGTTCGCAATCGCAATAATCTTGGCACCATTCGGACGGGACGGATCAGACACGGTCAATATCTCCAATGCGCAGGACAGCGGCCGCCGGGTCGGTGACGCTCGGCCATTCTTCATATGAGAATTGCCAGTTTTTCAGAGATTCGGAAATCTCATCTCGGAATGACGCGCCTTTAAGAAAGAGAGCGTTGCCGCCGGGTCTCAGATGGCGCTCTGAGAACTCCAAAAGTTTGTCCAGCGGGGCAAGCGCACGGGCCGTAAGCACATTGGCTTTCGCGGGTTCAGCCGCTTCGATCCGTTGCGCCAAGACTTTGGCGTTGAGATCGAGTGCCTGCGTCACTGTGATCAGGAATGCGGATTTGCGTTTATCCGATTCGATCAAGATAAACTGGGTTTCTGGAGAAAGCTCTTTCGCCAGAACAGCGCAAACCAATCCTGGAAAGCCTCCCCCGCTTCCGATATCGCACCAAATCTCGGGAGTTTCCGGGGCTTTACTGAAAACTTGGGCGGAATCGATGAAATGACGGTCCCACGCCTGATCAATCGTCGACTTGGCGACGAGGTTGATCGCGGGATTCCATTTTTTCAAAAGCTCAAGATAGGCCTCAAGACAATCGATTGTTTCACGTGAAACATCGACCCCGGCAATCGTCATACCCGACATCAGGAGGCCTTTTTCCGATCAAACTGACGGAGACGCGCGAGAATCAGCGTCGTTGCCGCGGGCGTCATGCCTTCTACCCGGCTCGCCTGAGAAATCGTCTGAGGGCGCACATGGGTGAGCTTTGTCCGCAATTCATTCGAAAGTCCACTCAAGAGAGAATAATCGAAATCATCTGGGATCACCTGCTGCTCATCGCGCTTCATCGCCTCGACGTCTTTTTCCTGACGAGCGATGTAGTTGGCGTAAAGCGCGTCGCGAGACAGCTGTTCGCGGATGTCCGGTTCAATCTCGCTCAGGCTCTCATTGAGGGCAATCGCATGATCAAAGGTTACGTTCGGGAAGGCGAGCACCTGATAGGCCGTGCGGCGGGCGCCATCGGAGCTCACCGAAATGCCGACGGCGGAAAGTTCCTTCGGCGTATAGCTGTTGCTTTCGAGCTGTTCGCGACCTTTGGCAAGCGCATCCATCTTCTCGGCAAAGGCGGCTGCACGCCCCTGCCCCACCAGACCGGCGTCGATCCCGAGCGGGGTGAGGCGTTGGTCCGCGTTGTCGGCACGTAGAGACAGACGGAATTCAGCGCGGGAAGTAAACATGCGATAAGGCTCGCTCACACCACGGGTTGTGAGATCGTCGAGCATCACCCCAATATAGCTGGTCGAACGGTTAAAGAGCACAGGCTCAGCATCCTGCGCCTGACGCGCAGCATTCAGCCCGGCGACAAGGCCCTGGGCCGCCGCCTCTTCATATCCGGTCGTGCCGTTGATCTGTCCCGCAAGGAACAGCCCGGGCACGTCGCGCAGTTCCAGAGTCAGCCGCAAAGCGCGCGGATCGACGTAATCATATTCGATGGCGTAGCCCGGCTGGAGGATGTTGACCTCTTCCAAACCGCGTATGGAGCGGACATAGGCCTCTTGCACATCGACGGGCAAGGAGGTGGAAATGCCGTTCGGATAAACGGTGTCGTCATCCACACCCTCGGGTTCGAGGAAAATCTGGTGCGAGGTTTTATCAGCGAAACGGACGACCTTATCCTCAATCGACGGACAATAGCGCGGACCGACGCCATCAATATGACCGCCGTACATGGCGGAGCGAGACAGATTCTCACGGATGATGTCGTGAGTTTGCTCGTTGGTGTGCGTGATGCCGCAGGAAATCTGACGGGCCAAAGGCGCTTTGTTCAGGAAAGAAAACAGAACCGGCTCCTCGTCGCCGGGCTGACTATCCAGAATATCCCACTTGATCGTCTTACCGTCGAGACGCGGCGGGGTGCCGGTTTTCAGACGACCCATCGGGAGGCCGTAACCATAAAGACGCTCGGCCAATGCAACGGAGGGCTTATCCCCCATCCGACCGCCAGGGCGTTTTTCGTCACCGATATGGATGAGACCGTTCAGGAAGGTGCCGGTGGTGAGAACGACAGCGCGGCTTTTGATCTCTGACCCATCGCCCAACACGACGCCGGAAATGCGGTTTGCGTCCATCATGAGATCGGACACTTCGGCCTCAATGATTGTGAGGCCTTCGGTGCCTTCGAGCTCCGCGAGCATCTCGGTGCGGTAGATTTTGCGGTCGGCTTGGGCGCGCGGGCCCTGCACCGCCGGACCTTTGCGACGGTTCAAGAGGCGGAACTGAATGCCCGCCTTATCCGCGATACGGCCCATCACACCATCAAGGGCGTCGATCTCGCGCACCAAGTGCCCTTTGCCAAGGCCGCCGATTGCGGGGTTACAGGACATCACGCCGATGCCGTCGCGCTTCAACGTGACGAGAGCCGTACGTGCGCCAGCGCGCGCGGCGGCGGCTTCGGCGTCACATCCAGCATGGCCGCCCCCTACGACGACAACATCGAAGTCGGTATGTTTCACGTGAAACACTCCTTACGTAAACTCATTTCCCGATGCAGAAACTTGAGAAAATCTCACCCAAGATGTTCTCAACATCGACGCGGCCCACGAGGCAATTAAGCGCGTGGACGGCTCGGCGCAACTCTTCAGCGGCCAATTCTGAACGGTCTGCGCCGAGCAATACCTCATTTCGCGCTGATTCCATAGAGGCCAATGCATCTTTGATTGCGACGCGGTGGCGTTCGCGGATCGCGGTGGAAGCGCCGGAAGCGCGCGCGGACAAGGTGTCAGAGATATGCTGCACCATTTGCTCGACGCCATAGCCGGTTTTGCCGGAGACTGAGGCTTCATAAGCCCCGGCGTCATCTTTGCCGATCAGTACGAGATCACCGGGTTCCGGCGTCATTTCGGGCGCGGCCTCAGCCGTGGGCAAAAGAATAACACGGAGATCGGCCTCGGACGCACGACGACGGGCGCGAGCGATGCCGATGGATTCGATCTCATCCTCGGTTTCGCGCAACCCGGCGGTGTCCAAAAGCGTGACGGGGAGGCCCGCGAGGTCCATACGCACCTCGATCACGTCGCGCGTGGTGCCTGCGATCTCAGAGGTGATCGCCGCATCGCGCCCCGCAAGCGTGTTCAAAAGCGTGGATTTTCCGGCATTCGGAGGCCCGACGATGGCGACCTCAAACCCCTCCCTCACGCGCTCCGCCATGAGAGAGCCTGAGATTTCGGCCTCAAGCTCCAGCATGGTTAGAGCAATGAGTTCCAGAACTTCGGGCGAAACGTCGGTAGGCACCTCTTCATCCGCGAAATCAATCGTGGCCTCGATGAGTGCGGCAGCGCGGACCAAGGATTTACGCCAACGCTCCGCCTTTTCGCCGAGCGCCCCGGAGAACACCTTGAGCGCCTGACGGCGTTGCGCCTCTGTCTCCGCCTCGATCAGATCGGCAAGCCCCTCCACCTGGGACAGGTCGAGACGTTCGTTTTCCAGGGCACGACGGGTGAACTCCCCCGCCTCCGCCATGCGCAAACCGTCCATCTCGCTGAGCGCGTTCAACACGGCGTTCACGATTGCGATGGACCCGTGGAGTTGCAGCTCCGCGCTTTCCTCACCTGTGAAGGATTTACCCTTTTCAAAACACAGGATCAGCGCCTCATCGAGAAGCGTGCCATCGGCGTCCTTGAGCGCACGCAGGGCGGCGCGGCGCGGCGACGGCACATCCCCGGCCAGCGTTTCAACAGCCCGAAACGCAAGCGGCCCGGAAATCCGGACCACTGCGACGCCCGCTTTTCCGCGGGCACTTGCCAAGGCGTAGATCGTATCCATGTCGATCCCTTGAGACAGTCCTTAGGCGTTCATCGAATCGAAGAACTCGGAGTTTGTCTTGGTCTGTTTCAGTTTGGAAATCAGGAACTCGATCGCATCCGTGGTCCCCATCGGGTTCAGGATGCGGCGCAGAACGTAGGTTTTCTGGAGATCTTTGGAATCGACCAGCAACTCCTCTTTCCGCGTGCCGGACTTGAGAATGTCCATCGCCGGGAAGACGCGTTTGTCCGCCACTTTACGATCCAGAACGATCTCGGAGTTACCCGTTCCTTTGAATTCTTCAAAGATGACCTCGTCCATACGGGAGCCGGTGTCGATCAGAGCGGTCGCAATGATGGTGAGCGAGCCACCCTCTTCGATGTTCCGCGCAGCACCGAAGAAGCGTTTCGGGCGTTGCAGCGCGTTGGCGTCCACACCGCCGGTCAACACTTTGCCCGACGACGGCACCACGGTGTTGAAGGCGCGGCCCAGACGGGTGATGGAGTCCAAGAGGATGACAACATCACGCTTGTGCTCAACGAGGCGTTTCGCTTTCTCGATCACCATCTCTGACACTGCGACGTGGCGGGTTGCGGGTTCGTCAAAGGTGGAGGAAATGACCTCCCCCTTCACAGAACGCTGCATGTCCGTCACCTCTTCGGGACGCTCATCAATGAGAAGAACGATGAGGTAGCATTCCGGATGGTTGGTCTCGATAGAATGCGCGATGTTCTGCAAGAGGACGGTTTTACCCGTGCGCGGCGGCGCAACGATCAGCGCACGCTGGCCTTTCCCGATCGGCGACACGAGGTCGATGATGCGGGCGGAGCGGTCCTTGATGGTCGGATCTTCGATCTCCATTTTCAGACGCTCATCGGGATAGAGCGGCGTCAGGTTATCGAAGTTGATCTTGTGACGCGCTTTTTCGGGCGCTTCAAAGTTGATCATCGTCACCTTGGTGATCACGAAATAGCGTTCGTTGTCGTTCGGCGCCTGAATGAGGCCCTCGACCGTATCACCCGTGCGCAGACCGTATTGGCGGATCACGTCCTGAGAGACGTAGATGTCGTCGGGACCCGGAAGATAGTTGGCCTCAGGAGAGCGCAAGAAGCCGAAGCCGTCTTGCAGCACTTCGAGCACGCCGTCCCCGGACACTTCCCAGCCTTCATCCGCGCGTTCGCGCAGAATCTGGAACATCATTTCGCCTTTCCGCATGGTGGAGGCGTTTTCGATTTCAAGCTCCTCCGCCATCGCCAAAAGGTCTTTGGGGCTACGGGCTTTCAAATCGGCAAGATTGAGGGTGTTTTCGCTCATGGATGTCCATACTTCGCCCGTCAAAATCAGGGCGATCATCATATCAAAAGTGGAGAATCCCCTCTGCCGGACGGCCGGGGTTTGCGCTTAGATAGAAAGCGGACGGGTTTAAGTCAATCTTTCTTAGAAAGGCTTGGCGATAATCATCACCACGATGACGATCATCAGCAGCGTCGGAAACTCGTTCATGATCCGGTAATGACGGCCAGAGCGGGTGTTATTGCCCGCCACAAAGTCCTTGCGACGTGCGGCCAGCCACATGTGGAACCAGGTCATGGCAATCACACTTGCGCCCTTGATCCACGACCAACCAGCGCTCCAATCGACAATCCCTGGGGTCATGACGAGGCAGAGACCGAAAATCCATGTCGAGATCAGAGAGGGGTTCATGATGAGCTTCAGAAGCTTTCTCTCCATGTCCTGGAACAAGAGATCGGTTTCCGTGCCGGGGGTCACGCTTTCCGTGTGACGCACATACAATCTCGGCAAATAGAAGATGCCAGCCATCCATGCGATCACCGAAATCACATGAAGGGATTTCGTCCAAGGATATAGGATCGCCAGAATATCGCCCATGAATGCCTCTCTTTCCTGTCCCCCTTAAATAAATAAAGAAAAGGAAAAGAAAAGATGATGATTTTGTAGGGCCTGTGGATAATGGGGATTATCGCCTTGTCCACAGAGTTCTGGACATGTTTTTAAGCCGAAATCTTTTTATCCACATCTCTGAATAATCTTATTTTTTATATATAAATCAAAAAGATAATTGGTATGTTGTCTGTATAAATCTGTTCCGTGTTGGGAAAAGACACTTTATCCGATAAAAGCAAAATCAACTCGTCCACGAGGATCAGTTTTGGAGGGAAACCGGAGAAGTCGCGAGTTTTCCAAAGCGAGAAGGTCGTGGATAAAGCATCAGCCGGTTCTCAACGAGATCACACAGAAGTTTTCAACAGCCTTATGAACAGACCTGAAAAACTCATCCTCGCCTCCGGGTCGAAAATTCGCCGCACGCTTTTGGAAAATGCGGGCGTTCCGGTCGAGGTCAGCGTGCCGCGGATAGATGAAGAAAGCATTAAAGAGGCGCTCGTCCACGAGAACGCAAGCCCGCGCGACATTGCGGATGCGCTGGCCGAAGGGAAAGCACGGAAAATCTCTCTGAAAACCCCCGGCGCGATGGTGATCGGGTGCGATCAGACGCTGTCCTTCAAAGGTCGGCTCGTGTCCAAGGCAGAAAGCGTCGAAGAAGCCCGTGCGCAGCTCAAAGAGATGGGCGGGGAGCGGCACAAACTTTTGTCCGCTGTGGTGATCTATGAGGACGGCAAACCGGTCTGGCGCCATGTGGGCGAAGTGCGGTTGGAGATGAAGCGTGTGTCCGATGCCTATCTCGACGCCTATCTCGATCGAAATTGGGAGGAGGTGCGCCATTGCGTCGGCAGTTACATGTTGGAGGCCGAGGGTGTGCGCCTTTTTTCGCGGATTGATGGCGATTACTTCACGGTCTTGGGTTTGCCCCTCTTGCCGCTTCTGGCATATCTCGGGGAAAGAGGACTGATTGAGACATGACCCACCGTATTCCCCTCGCCGGCGTGATCGGCTCGCCTGTGGCCCATAGCCTGTCGCCCAAGCTTCACGGCTACTGGCTTAAACGCTACGGGATCCAAGGGCATTATGTGCCGCTGCACCTCGAACAGGCGGATCTTGCGACCGTTCTCAAAACGATGCCGAAAATGGGGTTTGTCGGAGCGAACGTAACTATTCCTCACAAAGAGACGGTTCTGGGGCTGGCGGACATCGTGACAGATCGCGCGGCGCTTATCGGGGCGGCGAACACGTTGATTTTCCGCGCGGATGGCAAATTGCACGCGGATAACACGGATGGCTACGGGTTTACGGAGAACCTCCGCGCGAATTCCGACTGGGATCCGACGGCGGGTCCGGCGGTGGTGCTTGGTGCAGGTGGCGCGGCGCGCGCTGTAATTGCCTCTTTGCTGGAAGTCGGCGTGCCGGAAATTCGCCTGACCAACCGGACACGGACGCGCTCAGACGCGCTTCGTCATGAATTCGGGACGAAAATTACGGTCACCGAATGGGTGAACGTGGGCGATATGCTTGAGGGGGCGGCCACTGTGATCAACACCTCCTCTCTCGGCATGGTGGGTCAGCCGGAGCTGAACATCCCGATGGACAAGTTGAGCCGCGATGCGGTGGTGACGGACATCGTGTACACCCCGCTTCGCACCGGCTTTCTGGAGGCGGCGGCGGCAAAAGGGTGTCAAACCGTGGATGGTCTCGGCATGTTGCTCTATCAGGCAGTGCCGGGATTTGAGCGGTGGTTCGGGCAACGGCCCGAGGTGGACGACGCCGTCCGCGCGCATATTCTCAACGCATGACACGGCCCTTCGTCATAGGTCTCACCGGCTCGATCGGAATGGGGAAAAGCACCACGGCGAAGCTTTTCTCTGAGGAGGGCGTGCCTGTGTGGGATGCGGATGCGGCTGTCGCGCGGCTTTATGACGTCGGCGGTGCGGCTGTCGGCCCGATTCAAGAGGTGTTTCCAGAGGCGGTTTCCGCAGGAATCGTCTCGAAACCGGCCTTGAAAGAGATTATTGCGAATGACCCCTCCGCGCTCAAAACCATTGAGTCCATCGTGCATCCTCTGGTCGCCGCGGATCGGCAGGCGTTTCTCGCGGAGACAGACGCGGCCATCGTGCTCGTCGATATTCCCCTCTTGTTTGAAACGAGCGGAGAGAAAGCCGTCGACGCAGTTGTGGTGGTGAGCATTGACGCAGAGACACAAAAATCGCGGGTTTTGGCGCGACCCGGCATGACAGAGGCGCATTTTGAGGCGATCCTCGCGAAACAGCTGCCGGACGCAGAGAAGCGCGCCCGCGCGGATTACATCATCGAAACGACGGACCTTGAGGCGGCAAAGCGTCAGGTGCAGGATTGTCTCAAGAGCATCAGGAGCCAGATTGAGCATGCGTGAAATCGTTCTCGATACCGAAACCACAGGATTTGACCCGTTTAGCGGCGACCGTCTCGTTGAAATCGGGGCGATTGAGCTGATCAACCACATGCCGAGCGGGCGGACCTATCACCAATATATCCACCCGGACCGCCATATGCCCGATGAGGCCTTTGGCGTGCACGGGATTGGTCCCGACTTGCTCCAACCACCGCGCCCGCCGAAAGACGGCGAAGTGATTTTGAAGGACAAACCGTTTTTCAAAGCGGTGGGTCAGGCGTTTCTCGATTTTATCGGCCAGGATTCCAAACTGGTGATCCACAACGCCAGCTTTGACATGAAATTTCTCAATGCTGAGCTAAAATGGATCGGCCTGCCGGAAATCCCCTATGATCGGGCTGTTGATACGCTGATGATGGCGCGGAAAAAGTTTCCGGGCGCGCCTGCAACGCTTGATGCGTTGTGTCGGCGGTTTGGGATCGACAACTCGTCCCGGACCTTGCACGGGGCGTTGCTCGACTCCGAAATTCTTGCGGAAGTGTATCTTGAACTGATCGGGGGACGTCAGCCGGATCTCGTGCTTGCGCCCAGTGGGGACGACGCAAAGTCCGCCTCAACCGGCCCTGTCGAGACGTGGCGCCCGACCAAGCGCCCTGCCCCGCTTCCGCCCCGGATCACAGACGAAGAAGCCGCCGCCCATGCCTCCTTTGTCGAGGGCTTGGGCGACGGCGCGATCTGGACCAAGTACAGCTAAAAAAAGCTGCGGTTTGATTAGTTTGCCGGAGCTGCGGCTTGTTGCGCCTCGGCGCGACGGGCCATGTCTTGGCGGTAGAGCTGAACAAAGTCGATGTTGTCGAGGTTCAGCGGCGGAAAACCACCGTCACGGGTCACGTCATGCACAACGCGACGCAGGAACGGGAAGAGCATGCGCGGGCATTCGATCATCAGGAACGGGTGCATTTGCTCGTCCGGCACGTTTTCCACGTGGAACACACCGGCGTAATCGAGTTCCAGAATAAAGAGGGTGGCATCGCCGTTCTCGGTTTTCGATTCCACTTTCACTTTCGTGGCAACTTCGAACTGATTGTCTTCGGGACGCTTTTTGGCGTCGAGCGCAACCTGAACGGAGATTGCCGGGCGGCCTTCGACCTTGAGGCCTTTTTGCGCGAGAATGTTCTCAAAGGACATGTCGCGGATGAACTGTCCCAAAATCTGCATCTTCACCGGAGCCGCTTGCGCGCCAGCCTCGGGGGTCGGGGTTGCTGTGCCGTTTTCGGCCATGTCTGTCGTCCTCGAAATTTTAAAGTCGCGGTTTTGTATCAGGTTGGTTGGATCGCCTCAATGGCGTGTCCAACCGGAGGGCCCGCGATTCTCAGACGTTTCGGGGTCAATTTCCTCGAATTCGCCGTCAATCACGCCCGGATCACGCCGTTCGCCGGCATAGGGATCACGAAAGGGCGGCGCGCGGTGGTGTGCACCTTGCTGACCCATGGTGAAACTTTGGACCTTTACGCGTTTGCGCAGCTCACTCAAAACGAGGCTTCGAAACGCCGGGACCAAGAGCAAAAACCCGAAAGCATCGGTGAAAAAACCGGGCGTCAAAAGCAGCGCGCCGGAAAACAGGATCATAGCCCCATGCGCCAAAGGTTCGCTTGGATCATTCAGCTCTGAGAAAGATTGTCGCAGTTGGGACATGGCCAAAGCGCCCTGTTGGCGCACAAGAGCCGTGCCCAGAACAGCGGTCACAATCACGATCAGAAGCGTGGGCCATAGCCCGATGAGACCGCCGACCTGAATGAACAGCGCAATCTCAATGATCGGAACCGCGACAAAAATCGCAAAAAGCCACATGGAACCTCCAACATCTGTTATCTGGCGCTGGTAGACTTAGCGCCCTCGGTCACCTACATAAGGACGACGCATCGGTTTTGCCACGTCTCACGGAGAATAGGACAATATGAGCCAGTCGCTTCTTTCCATTCTGGTCCTCGCGGCTATCGCGATTTTTCTGATCCTGCGCCTGCGCAGCGTTCTCGGCACACGCGAGGGATTTGAAAAACCACGCGCGGATGTTGCCTCGGCGCAAAGCCAGTCAAATGTGCGGCGTGATTTCGAAGTGATCGAAGGCGGCGTGGACCATGACATCGTGGACAACGTCGAGGCGGGGACACGCGCGGCCGACGAATTGGCGGCGATCAAACGGATTGATCCGTCGTTCAGCGTGGCCGAATTCCTGTCTGGCGCACGCGGGGCCTATGAGATGATCCTCATGGCGTTCGAGCATGACGACCTTGAGAGCATCAAGCCGTTCCTCTCCGAGGATGTGTACGAGGCCTTCAACGACGTGGTCGAGGATCGTCAGAGCAAAGGTCTGACCATCGACAGCCAGTTCCTTGGCGTGCGCGAAATTCAGATCATCGACGCGGATCTGGATCGCGCCACGGAAGAGGCCGAGATCAAGCTACGCTTTGTCGGTGAAACCACCTCTGTGGTGCGCAATGCCGAGGGAGAGATTGTCGAGGGCGATCCGCAAGCCGCGAAACGCCAGAAAGACATCTGGACCTTTGCCCGCGATCTCACGAGCGAAGACCCGAACTGGCAGCTCGTGGCTACGGGTGCCTAATGTGGCGGAGGCTGGCCAGCGTTACGCTTGCCGGCCTTCTGGCCGCGGCCTCTCCCGCGTGGGCAGAGGATGAGCCAATGGCTCAAGTTCTTTCCTTTGACGATTTGGTGCACTGGGCCGACGACGATCACGACGCGGCCCTGTCAGCGTTTCGAACCACTTGTGACCTGATCGACGGGCGCGAATGGCCGCAGATTTGCGCACTGGCACAGACGACGACGGATGCGAAAACCTTTTTTGAGCTGTTTTTCCGCCCCGTTTTGATCGAGGACGGGCAAGAGCCGCTTTTCACCGGGTATTTCGAGCCGGAATTGCGCGGCTCTCGGACCCGGAGTGGGCGCTATCGTTACCCCGTTTACCGGATGCCACGGGACGTGGTCAGCGGCACGCCCTATCTGACCCGCCGCGATATTTCCGAGGGCGCTTTGTCCGGGCGGGGTTTGGAGATCGCCTGGGTTGATGATCCAGTGGAGCTATTTTTCCTTCAGGTCCAAGGATCGGGGCGTATCCGGTTTGAAAACGGATCGGTGCTCCGCATCGGGTATGCCGGACATAACGGCCACAATTATCAATCCATCGGACAGGAGCTGATCGCGCGCGGGGTCTATGACCCGCATCAGGTCTCCGCGAAGGTCATCCAGAACTGGGTGCGCAGAAATCCGGTCGATGGGCCAGAGTTGCTCAACGTGAACCCGTCTTACGTGTTTTTCCGCGAATTGCACCGGCTCTCAGCCGATAAGGGGCCGATTGGGGCGATGAACCGATCGATCACCACGATGCGCTCGATTGCCGTGGACCCGAAATATGTGCCGCTGGGCGCGCCGGTGTGGATTGAAAAGGCGGGGGCGGAGCCGCTCAACCGTCTCATGATCGCGCAAGACACCGGGTCGGCCATCAAAGGCGCGCAGAGGGCCGATATTTTCTTTGGTTCTGGTCACGCGGCGGGGGATGAGGCGGGGAAAATCCGCGATCCCGGTCGTATGGTTGTCTTACTGCCCATTCAGCTGGCCTATGGTCTCGAAGAACGGGCGGAGGGATGAGCCGGCGCAAGAAAAACCTCTCGGATGAGGATAAGAGCCTCTGGGACGCGGTGAAAAAGACCGCGACCCCTTTGCATCCTCTGCGTCCGGCGGAGATTTTGAATCGTCCCGAACCGCAGGTGCCGGAGGTCAAAACCCCGGCGCAACGACGGGTGGATGCGTTTAAGGTCGGTGCGAACGCCGCGCGAAACGATCCGAAACACGATCTCTCACCGACGATTTCCGAGCATCTGAACCAAGCACCCGTGCGGATGGACCGCAAGCGGTTCGGTAAGATGCGCAAAGGCAAGATCAGCCCGGAGGCCCGGATCGACCTGCACGGCATGACCTTGGCACAAGCTCATCCCGCGCTCATGCGGTTTATCCTGAATTCCTGGGCGATGGATCGGCGGCTGGTTTTGGTGATCACGGGCAAGGGCAAACATCGCGATGACGATGGGCCAATCCCGGTGCGCAAAGGTGTTCTCAAACACCAAGTGCCGCATTGGCTTCATAGTTCACCGCTGCGCGAAGCGGTTTTGCAGGTGACGGAAGCCCATTTGAAACATGGCGGCACAGGCGCGTATTACGTCTACCTGCGCCGCCAGAAATAGCCTCGATCAGAGCATATAGCGGCTGACATCCGTGGTTTTCGTCAGCTCATCCACGTGTGCGTGGACATAGGCAGCGTCAATCTTGATCTCTGCGCCGGATTTGTCGGGTGCCTCGAAAGACAGCTCCTCGAACACCCGCTCCATGATCGTGTAGAGACGCCGCGCACCGATGTTTTCGACCGTGCTGTTCACCTCGGCGGCGAGTTTCGCGATAGCCTCAATCCCGTCCGCGGAGAACGTCACCGACACATCCTCGGTCCCCATCAACGCGGTGTATTGCAGGGTGAGCGCATTGTCCGTCTCGGTCAGGATGCGGACGAAATCGCCCTCTTCCAACGCGCGAAGCTCCACCCGGATCGGCAAACGGCCCTGAAGTTCAGGCAAAAGGTCCGAAGGCTTCGCGATGTGAAACGCGCCCGAGGCGATAAACAGAATGTGGTCGGTTTTGACGGGGCCATATTTCGTGGAGACTGTCGTGCCCTCGATCAGCGGCAGGAGATCGCGCTGCACCCCCTCACGGGACACATCGCCACCGCGCGCGTCGGAACGGGCGCAGACCTTGTCGATCTCGTCGAGAAAGACGATGCCGTTTTCCTCAACCGCCTTCAGCGCCGCGCGGGTTACGGTTTCGTCGTCCAAAAGCTTGTCGGCCTCTTCCGTGATCAAAAGATCATAGCTCTCAGACACGGTGACCTTCTTTTTCACAGAACGCCCGCCGAAGCCTTTGAGCAGATCGCCGAGGTTCATCATGCCGCCCATCTGCGGCTGACCCGGAATTTCGAACATGCCCATCGGGGTGCCGCTATCCTGAACCTCAAGCTCGATCACGGTGTTGTCCAGCTCGCCGGAGCGGAGTTTCTTGCGGAACATCTCGCGGGTTTGCTCGCGGGCGTCCGATCCCGCAATTGCCTCGATCACGCGGTCTTCGGCAGCACTCAGCGCCTTGGCTTTCACATCCTCGCGCATGTAGTCGCGGGTTTGGGAAATCGCGCCGTCCACGAGATCGCGCACGATTTGCTCCACATCGCGTCCGACATAGCCAACCTCAGTGAACTTGGTGGCCTCGACTTTGACAAAAGGCGCGCGGGCGAGTTTTGCAAGGCGGCGCGAAATCTCGGTTTTGCCGACGCCGGTCGGTCCGATCATGAGGATGTTTTTCGGATAAACCTCATCGCGGAGGTCATCCGAGAGCTGTTTGCGCCGCCAACGGTTGCGAAGGGCAACGGCCACCGCGCGCTTGGCGTCTTTCTGGCCGATGATGTAGCGGTCCAGCTCGGATACGATTTCACGGGGGGTCAAATCAGTCATTTGGAAATCTTTTCAACGGTCAGGTTGCCATTCGTGTAGACGCAGATGTCGGAGGCGATCTTCATCGCCTCGCGGGCAATGGTTTCGGCATCTTTCTCGGTCTCCATGAGACCGCGCGCGGCGGCGAGGGCAAAGTTCCCCCCCGACCCAATGGCGGCAATGTCGTGTTCGGGTTCGAGAACATCCCCTGCCCCGGTCACGACCAAAAGCGTTTCGCCATCGGTGACGATCAGCATTGCTTCGAGTTTGGAGAGGTATTTGTCGGTGCGCCAATCCTTGGCCAGTTCGACACAGGCACGGGCAAGCTGACCCGGCGCGGCCTCAAGTTTGGTTTCAAGACGTTCCAGCAGGGTAAAGGCATCGGCGGTGGAACCCGCAAAGCCACAGACAACGTCATGGCCGCCGGGGCTCAAACGACGCACCTTGCGCGCGGTGCCTTTGATCACGGTCTGGCCGAGGCTGACCTGGCCATCACCGGCAACGACCACTTCGCCGCCGCGTCGGACGCCGATGATTGTGGTGCCGTGCCAGCCGGGGAATTCTTCTTTGGACATAGGACTTCCTTTCGCTTGGACCCTATATGTGACCCTGACCCGTCGGGTGCAAGTTGGACATGAAAAAGGGCGCCACGATGGGCGCCCGATCTCAGTTGCGGTGAAGGGTCGATCAGGACTCTTCCGCGATCCAGTTGGCCAGTGCGGCCTTCGGCGCAGCGCCGATTTTGGCAGAGGCGACTTCGCCGCCTTTGAACATGAATAGCGCCGGGATGGAGCGCACGCCGAACTGGGCCGGGGCGCTCGGGTTTTCGTCGACGTTCACTTTGACGATTTTGACTTTGCCGTCGAGCTCGTCGGAAAGCTCTTCGAGGGCCGGGCCGATTTGTTTACACGGTCCGCACCATTCCGCCCAAAAATCGACAACCACGGGGATGTCGGATTCGAGCACTTCGGACGAGAATGTATCGTCGCTGACTTTCACGGTTGCCATTTGCGATCTCCTGAAATCTGAACTTGGCCGAAAACCTATGCCTATGGGGTCACAGGGTCAAGATGTGGCGGCGCACAGCAGGGCAGACATCACGATGTCGAGAGGCACCATTTGTAATGTCGCGGTCTTTGTCCAGAGGATCGCGGTCTCAATTTCGCGATCCGGGTAGAGCGTTTTGGCGGCCTCGGCATAGGCCCCGAGTTGGCGCAGGAGGCCATCGGGAATATCCTCCACGCGCTCCGGGATCACAGCGTTGGATTTGTAGTCGATGATCTGGACCCGGTCCGGGAGGACGACCAGCCGGTCTATGATCCCGTGAATGATCTGCCCGTCACGCGCACCCGAAAAGGGCACCTCGGCGAGAGAGGTGTCCCCGAAAACATTCCAGTCGTAGCGCCCGTCGATCACCTGTTCGGCCTCGGCGAGCAACTCAGGAAGCTCCTCGTCCAGTGCGGGGTCTTCGGCGTTCTGGAGTAGATAGCGCGCGTAGTCCTCGCGTTTGTTTTTCGGCAGGTTCGGGAGCACTTCGATCAACAGGTGCAAGTGGCTCCCACGCCGCATGGCGCTGTCTCGGTCAAGAATAGCGCCCTCACCCGGAAGAGCTTTTGCGCCCCCGAGATCAGAGGGCGAGAGGATGGAGGGCGCGTCGGGGGGCGGCGCGGCTTTTTCACCTGCCCAATCCGGAAGGGTCATCTCACGCGCGACTTTCGTGCTCCGCGCCACTTCGGTCTCTGGCCAATCTTTCCACGAAAAGCGCTGCGCCTCGATGTCGCCCAAGGTCACCCGTTTTGTGTCCAGGCTGTTCAATCCGGCCTGCACGAGAGGATACCAATTGCTATCGCTCGGCTTGCCCGCGCCGCAGACAATGAGCCACCGCTCGGCGCGCGTCATGGCGACGTAGAGCAGTCGGCGATCCTCTTCTTCGTCGGCGGTTTTCTTATCCGAGATGACGGATTGGATCGCTTCGGAACGCTGGGCAGAGGGGGATTTCCACACGGCCTTGCCCGCGCCCATATCGAGGATGTCATCGCGTGGTTCTTTCACCGAGCGGATGGTGTCCGGCAAAATCACGATGGGGGCCTCAAGCCCCTTTGCCCCATGCGCGGTCATCACACGGACCAGATTGGAGCTTTCGTCCAACACACGTTTGATTTCGACATCCTGGGCCTCCAGCCAGGCGATAAAACCTGTGAGGCTCGGTGTCTCCGAGGTCTCATAGGTCTGCGCCTGATGCAGAAGCGCGTCGATGCCGTCCTCTGCCTCGCGTCCCAACCGCGCGATGAGGTTTTTACGGCCTTGATGGCGGATCAAAATGCGTTCGATCAACTCATAAGGGCGCAAGAAATCGGAAACCTGACGTAGGTCTTCGAGCATCTCAAAAGTCTTCGGCCATTCCGCGCGCCGTTCATAGAGGGCACGCCAAAGGGTGATCGTCGTGCGCCCATGGGCGAGCTTGTAGAGATCGCGCTCCGACCAGTTGAACAGCGGCGAGCGCAGCGCCTCCGCCAAGGCGAGATCGTCGTCTTGCAGAGAGAGGAAGGCAAGCAGAGCGCGAATGTCTTTGACCGCCAACTCATCGGTGAGGATCATCCGGTCCGCGCCAGACACGGGAATGCGCGCGGGGTGGGATTTGAGACGGCTCAGAATTTGCCGGAACAACCCGGCGCGGGACCGCACCAGAATGAGAATGTCGCCGGGTTCGACGGGACGCGAGGTGCTCGCATCCACCGGGATGCTGCCATGGGCCAAAAGCTCCGCCACATGATCCGCGACCTTGCGGGCGAGGCGGGCTTTGGGGGCCTCTTCCTTGACGATGTCGACGGGATCTTCCCAAGTTTCCGGGTCTTTGACCGGGTCCGATGGTTCCTCCAGATCCCAGAGGTCGACACGGCCGGGCAGGCTGTCGAAAAACGCGATGTGATCCGTGTCGCCGCCGACCCCGACCCCGTCGCTTTCCCGGAACACGGCATCCGTCGCCGCCAAGATCGCGTGAGAGGATCGGAAGGAGTGCTGGAGTGATAAGTCTTGCAGGTTTTGATCTATTGAACCTAAACGCTCGCCAAAATGTGCCTTCATTTTGTCAAATGCATCGGGCGCGGCTCCTTGGAAGGAGTAAATCGACTGTTTGCGGTCGCCCACGACAAAGATCGTTCGCGTCACGTCTGGACGCGCCCCAGCCCCTGCGGTGAACTCACTGGCCAAGAGGCGAATGACCTCCCATTGGTCGGGGCTGGTGTCTTGGGCCTCGTCCACAAGAATGTGGTCGATCCCGCCGTCGAGACGGTAGAGCACCCATTGCGACACGTTGGAGATCGACAGCAAATCTTTCGCCCGCTGGATCATGTCGTCAAAGTCGAGAAGTCCGCGCGCGGATTTGGTCTCCAGATAGGGCGGCAAAAGCACCTGTGCCAACCGATGCAGCGCATGGGTCCGGCGGGCGTCCATCAGGGCGAAAAGACGGGGCCGGACCTGTTCGACCCGGGCCATGAAATTGCGGAGTGGCTCGAATAGATCGGGATGCGCCTCGCGCGGGGCCTTGGTCGGAAAGCCGCCATGTGTTGCCCCGAACTTTGACCTATGCGGGTTGGTTTTCGAATTGGCTTTGAACAGAAGCTTGTCGCAGAATTTTTCAACGAGTGAGAGATCGCGACGCTCCGTGGCCCAACTTTGAAGTTCCAGCGCCATCGTCTGATCCGTTTTGCCCGCGCCCTTGAGGACATCGGCACAGCGCAGGAACATCTCCGTCTCACCGCCGAGAAACACCTCGGACAAAAGCGCGGTCTCGTCATAGCCCTCAGGCAGATCGAACCAGCTCCAAATCTCGGCCTCTGATCGAGGCGGCAAAAACGCGTTGCGTTTGGACACGAGTTTAAGCGCAAGATCACTGAGATCGAGATCACTCACATAGAGGGACACCGCGTCGATCACGTCACGGTCGGAACCGGACGCGATCTCTTCGAGGCATTCGACCAGAATGCGCTTGGATTGGCGGCTATCCATTTCCTTGAACTGTGGCGAGACTCCGGCCTCAAGCGGGAAGCGACGCAACAGCGCGCTGCAAAACGAGTGGATCGTCTGAATTTTCAAGCCGCCGGGTGTCTCGATCGCGCGCGCAAAAAGCGTCCGCGCGTGGCGCAGGGTCTCTGTGTCGAGCGCCTTGTCCGGGGCGAGCGCAGCAAGCTCTTCGCGCAAGGGCGCATCCGGCAACATCGCCCAGGCGCCAAGCCGTTTGAACAGCCGGTTTTGCATCTCGGCGGCGGCGGCCTTGGTATAGGTCAGGCAGAGAATGTGCTGCGGTGGTGTACCATCCAGCAAGAGGCGCGCCACCCGGTCGGTGAGCACTTTGGTCTTGCCGGAGCCCGCGTTGGCCGACACCCATGTGGACATGTCGGGACGCGCGGCCATGATCTGGCGCCGGGTGGCTTCGTTCATCTCCGTCATTCCAAATCCTCCGGCACGGGCGTGTCCGAATCCGTCCATTCGCCATGGCGGGACAGGTGATCGAAATCGCTGGTAAAGCGGACCTTTTCCATCATGCGGCGGGCGGAATAGCCGCGCTCAGGATCGTCATAGGCGGCGATGAGCGTTGCCAGACGTTTGGCCACTTCCGCGATCATCTCGCGGTCCAGTTCCTGATGACTTTCAGTCAGCTTCGCATCCAACCCGATATAACAGACCGCGGCCACATCGCCCGCAGGCACGCCCTCGAATTGCCCGGCTTGCAGGATCGCGGCCTCCAGGAGAAGCTGGATGGAAAAGACTTTCATCTGCGCCTTGGTCGGCGGCGTGCCGGTTTTGTAATCAAAAATGGAAAACTGACCGTCCTCACGCGCGTCGATCCGGTCGGCTTTACAGGTGAGCGAGAAATCTTGTGCCGGGAGATGCATCGCGCCTTTGACCTCAAGTGCGATAGGCCGAGACGTACTGAGCCGGTCCAACTCCCGCGCGACAAGGTCGTTGGCGATGCGCCGCAAGCGACCGAGCCAAACACGCCGTGCCGCAGGAGACGCGACCTCATCCTCAAGCGTGGTCTCAGCGACCGAGAGGAACCGCGCCACGCTTTCCTCTACGGTCTCGTCCCCAATTTTGCTGAGATAAGTCTCCATGATGGCGTGGAAGGCGGTGCCACGTTCGCGAACATCGGGATCTTGGCTCAGGGGATCGAGTTTCGACAAGCGCAAGATACGGCTGGCGTAAATCTCATAGGGATCGCGGATCAGGGTCTCGATCCGCGTGACGGAGAGCTGGCGGGGACGCGCGGCCACCGGCGGGCGCGGGCTCGGTCGGGTCGCGGCGGGAATGGTCACCTCAGGTGCGTCGATCTGCGCCGCCATATCGAGCCACCATGCACCCCTCGCACGCATGTCGGACAAACAGGTTCGGCCTTCTTCCGACATGCCGTCCAACAGGTTCACCAAGCGAATGAGCCAGCGGGAGGCGACGGTCTCCGCTTCCGCATCGCGTTTGGCGCGGGTCAGGACGACCTTTTTCGCACCTATCGCCTGTTGGAAATCATGGGCGGACAGGCCGATGGATTGCTCCGGGGAAATCAATCCGGCTTGACGCCGCATGTCACGGCTGAACCATGGGTCTTGTCCGGTCGACTGCGGCCAGACCCCGTCGTTCAGCCCGCCGAGGATGACATGATTTGCGGTGAGAGAGCGGGCCTCCAATGTGCCCCAGATCATGATCTGGGGATGTTTCGGCGTGGGTTCTCGGACGAGGCCGCGGCTCAAAATAGCGCGGAACAAATCGGCAAATTCGGCGAGGGAGACGGGATCGTCATAGACGGATTCCCGTGCGAATTCCGTGACGACACGCTTGGCCTCTCGTCCGGCGTGACGGGCCCAAAGCTCGCTGTCATCCTCGCCTGTGTGGCCCTTGACCAGATCGGAGCAACAGGCGGTAAGATGATCGAGATGTGCGGTGATGGGAGCGGCGGTCGTCTGCGTGATCTTGGCACAGAATGCGATGAGCCACTCCGCCCAATGGTGACGCGCCTCGCGGTCGTCTTTGTCCTCGCCTGAGGTGTCGGCCCATTTGCGCAGTTGGTCAGGTTGCGGAAAAGAAATCCCTTTGCGCCGGAGATAGGTTTCAAGCTCACGCGTCCACAACAGATGCGGACCACGTCCATCTTCCTCCATGAGGCCACGGGCACTCAGGGGGTGCTTGAGCAGGACAAGGAGGTCTTCGGAGGACAGCGTTTGACCCCGAAGCCCAGCCATATGCCGAAGCAACCGTCCGGGCGGTGTTTGATGTAGAGGGACACCGGCACTGTCATCCGGGGCGATGCTCCAGCGGTCGAGTTGCGCGGAAACACGTCGCGCCAAGTCGCGATCTGGGGTGATGAGCGCTGCACTTTCGCCGGTTTCAACCGCCTCGCGCAGGATGAGCGCAATGGCATCAGACTCGGCGCGGAGATCGGGTGATTCGATTAGGGTCAGGTCGGTGGTGGCCTCTGTCACACCCGCGAATTTCGGTCCCTCGATCATCCATTGATCGGTCACGGGCGCTGGGCGTAAGGCGAGAGAAACAAGCCGGTTGCGGGATGGATTGGCCTCGGACAGATCATCCCAGCGCGGGATGGTCCATGGGGATTGCCCGAGTTTCTCTGCGATCCGTGCGGTGCGTTCCTGCGGGTGCTCGATATGTTTTGGACTGTCAGCGTGGCCCGCGATGTGACGCCAAATATCCGGGGCCATATCGAAATCGACGCCGGGCAGGATCACCGCGCCCTGTGGAAGCGAGGCGACGAGCGCCATCCATTCAGCTGTGAGACCCCGCGACCCGGTGGAGCCTGCGACGATGACCGGGTGATCCGGGGGCGTTTTCTCCCAGATCGCCTTCTGGCGCGCGATGGCTTGAAGCGTGACTTCTTCTCGCCCCGGTTCATGACCGGACTCCGGTCCGAAGAAATCGAAAATGATCGACAGGAAGGCCAGGGATTTTTGCCAATGGCCGGAGGCGTCCTGAACCTTGAGGCTCCGAATGTCGTCGGGGCTGACGCCCTCCTCATGCATCTCCGCAAGGAGCAATGCAAGGCTATCTGAGAGATCGAAGACCGCGCTGCGGCTGGCAAATTGCGGCTCTTGTTTCAAGAAGTATGACACGAGGCGCGCCAGCTCCAAGCGACGGCGCAATCCACTGACCGGCAGTGGGAGATCAGAGGGAAAACTCTCAGCCCCGATTTGCGAGATCAGACGCACCTTCGGCAGGAATCGGGTCTCTCCATCATCAAATGCCGCGAGAATATCGCGCCGCATCCGGCCCGTATTGACGTAAATTTCGGTCTTCGCAAGGAGTTCCGGAGGTGCGCCTTTGAGCCTGTTGACCAGCCCTTGTTTGACCGCCTTCGGATAATTGACACCACAGGGCAATCCAAATAGCGCGTGGTCCCCCGGGGCGCGGATCATGGACCCATCTCCAAAAGGCGCTCGGCAATCGCGATCCCGTCCGGATGACCGACATCTGCCCAATCTCCGGGATAGATCGCACCGAAGATCCGATCGGCGTCAAACAGCTTTTCCCAGACGACATTCAGGGAAAAATGGGTGTCCGACACCGCGGCGACGGGGTCGGTTTTGAGGATTTGAAGCCCTGTGTAGATGGTCGATTGCCCCCGAAAAAGGCGGCCAGAGTCATCGAGATCGAAGTCGCCCTGACCGAGATGTCCATGCGCGCGAGATTTCGGGACGACCAACAAAAGCGCATCCATGATTTCCGGGCGCCAGGCCTTGGCCAAGACCTCCGCTGCGACCGGACCCAGCCAAACTGCGTCTGTGTTCATCGTGAAAACGGTGTCTGCGTTCAGTTGCGGAAGGGCGTTTTTGAGACCGCCGCCGGTTTCCAACAGATCGGGCTCGAACACGGTGGTCAGACCTGCGGCCTTGAGGTGTTGGTCGAGTGTGTCTGGGAGGTAATGCAGGTTGGCAACACGGTGCGGCACGGGACCGAGCTGCGCGAGCGCATGGTCCACGAGAGGCTTGCCAGCCACCTCAATCATCGGCTTGGGACGATCCTGTGTCAGCTCGCGCATACGGGTGCCACGCCCCGCGCAGAAGATCATTGCAGTGTCGGGATGGTGCCGCATTTTGCTTTCAACGTGTTAAGGATGTCTTGGGTCGGTTCCGGAAAAGCGCGTCGGACGACGGCGGCCAGATCGGCCAGGTCTGGGTGGGCCAGATCGCGCATCAAATGACCCCAGACACGCGGGATGAAATCGACGTAATGCGGTTTTTCAAAATGGAGCGACATGCGTCCGAAAACCATGAGAATCCGTAGGTTGCGTTGGACCGAACAAATGGCCGCTTTGCGGTCGAAATCCGTCTGGTTAAGGTTCATCCCCTCCGCAAAGCGAAGTTTGCAGCGGGCTTGAATGTCCTCTGGGACATCTCGGCGGGCGTCGGTTGTGAGAGAAATCAGGTCATAGGCAACAGGTCCGCGCATCGCGTCCTGAAAATCCAGCAAACCGACCTTGGCTGCGCCTGATCGATCAGGGAGCCAGAGAAGATTTTGCGCGTGATAATCCCGGAGAATGGTGGCGCGCCCGGCCCCGAGACTGTTGATCAGCGGGGAAAGAAGGTCTGCGGTTTGCGCAAGGTCTTCGGCAATGTCGTGATCGACCAGCGGGGCGACGTACCAGCGGTAACTGTCGAGGGCGAGACGGGCCATATCATCCCCGTAATCCGGCAACCCTGTCATCGGCTCAGACGAGCAGAGCGTGATGAGGACGTCAACGGCGGCGTCATAAATCTCCGGCTCGCGCGCGGGCTCGCGGTCGCAGATCACGTCGTAGAGATCGAGGCCGAAATCTTCGAGAATGAGAAACCCGCGCTCTTCGTCCGCGTCATAAATTTCGGGCGCTGAAAGACCGAGGCCCCGCAAATAGGCGGCAACTTTGAGGAACGGGCGGACATCTTCGCCCAGCTCGGGCGGAGCATCCATGAGGATGGCGGTGTGGCCGGTCTCTGGCGCGATCAGGCGTTCATATCTGCGTCGGGACGCATCTCCGGCAAGGGCAATCCGCTGTGCGGTGGACCAAGAACTGGCCGCCAAAAAAGCTCCCAAAAGAGAGTCTCGGTCAGGATGTCTGGCGGATGCCATGAATGCGCCTCGTGGGTCAGATGAATGTCGCCCGACTTTAGGCGCCCCGACAGCAGAGACAAGGGCTTGTGCTTAACGGATTAGATTTCTGCGGCCTGTGTGCTTGGCTGTACTAAGACGGTCTGGTCGCGATGCCCGAGAATGCGCGACACGCGTTGATCGGGGGTAAAGCCAACGAGAGTTGACCCGCCCGGAAGCGGCGCGATGCGACAAGCAAGGCGGCGGCCATCCCAAAGCCGCGAGTGCCCCGACCATTCGCTACGCTCGCCCATCCCGTTGGTGAAGTCTCTGATGTCGCCCCAAATCGGGGAGGGCGCACATTTCGAGTGCCAGATACGTGTCGCATCCAGGATGTTGGTTTCCGATAGGCCCTCAAGCGCATCGAGACCCCAAAGCGTGGAATAGGCGGCATTTGCCATGACCATCACGCCCTCGTTGGAAAAGACGGCAATGGCCTCATCCAGACTGTCAAGAACGGCTTGTCCGGTTTCAATCTCGGACCGGAAACGGCGGGTAAGAGACATTTCGGCGGAAATATCCTCAAACAGGAAAGCGATCGCCCCATCCGGATGCGGGCGGCCAGAGATTCGATAGGTCATGCCGCCGGGCAGGGTCCAGACCTCTTCATAAGTGCCATCCTCGGCGGCGGTTTCGAGCGCCGACATTTCCTGACGCCAAGATTTATAGTCCTTGGGTTCCGGCATCATCTGACAATCCCGTAGCCGATCAAGAAAGGTGGTGAGCGCGGGACGTGTGATGAGGAAATCCGGCGGAAGGGACGTGAGATCCGTAAGCGCCGGATTGAACAGGACGAGCCGACGTTTGCGGTCGAACACCGCGAGACCGATGGTCAGATGGGAAAAGGTTTTTGTGAGGGTTTGGGTGAACTCGCGCAGGGTCACCTCGGCCTTGACGGCGAGATCGGCGGAATTCGCAGCGAAGAGATTGTCATCGTCGATCTGAAACCGGAACACATCGAACCAATGGGAGTCCCCATTTGGGGTCTTGAGGCACACGCGCCGTGAGTCTTTTGGGGTCGCATTTGCGAGGAGATGAGAGTCGAAGAGGTTGCGAGGCGGCCATGTGGGGATGTCTCCCTCATCGCCGAGCTGATCGGCCAAGGCGAGATAGCTGTTGTTGGCCCAGTTGATCGTGCCATTCGGCATTTCCCGCCAGACAAGATAGGGAAGATTGTCCGAGGCGGAGCGCAGAGAGGCGATTTCTTGTTCCATGGCGAGAAAAGAGTGGTGATCGATTGTGCTTGGCGCGCCTTCGGTTTCGCGATCGATCAGGGTGAGACGTGCCAAGCCATTGCGCCATTCGCATTTAAAAAGTGTCGTCCCATCCTGAGATTCAAGAACCATGCTGCCGAGATCGACAAGTTTCGCGATGTCTTTCTGAAGATCGGGAAACCGGGAAATGATGATCGACAAAAGGCGCGACCAATCGGAACCGACATTTGGTGCGGAACTCAGTACAGCTTTCGCCGCAGATGTCGCATTCACGAGGGTTTCGTCATCAAACAGAAAGACGATCTCATCGTCCGTCGATTGAAGTGTGATGGTTTTGGCTTTTTCTTTGCGCGCCGCGAGCCACGCAAACCCCCAGAGCGCCAAGACGGCAATCGCGAGGCTCCCGAGCAGGAGAGTGGACAGTTTGAGCAGATAATCGAGCGACATGTGATTCCCGTTTTCAAAAGACGCACGCGACGGGAGGACTCTGCTCTTGGATGGTTAATGCATGGTTAAAGGGCCGAAATCAGAGTCCGATTAAAGCGCGAACGGAGTATTTTCACCCAAGGCCCGGTGCTCTTGCCCCTCAGGGACACTGACTTGGTCCCGCGCCCAGGACAGCTCGACAATCGCGCCGGAGCGGCGTCCGGCGTGAAGGTGGAGATCATGCCGATCAGACCCGTTGGCGAAGGCGATTTCCGCGCCAGTCCGCTCCAGAAGGGTCTTTGCGATGAACAGCCCGAGACCCATCCCCTGATAGCCCGGACGATGCCTGATTTCGCGCTCTGAGCGGTTGGCCCGCATGAAGGGATCGCCGATGCGGCCAATGATGGAGCTTGGAAATCCGGGACCGTCATCAATGATCCGGACGGTGATGTCCTCCGCGCTCCAGGACAGATCGACCCAGACGGTGGTTTCGGCAAAATCGACCGCGTTCTGGATAAGGTTTCTCAGCCCGTGGATGATCTCCGGCTGGCGATAGACAAAGGGCTGACCAGAGCCGTCTTCCGCGCCAAGAAGTTCAATCGCCACGCTTTTTTCGCGGTTCATATGCGGCGCGGCGGCCTCTTCGGCGACGGCCTGGAGGGGGGCGGATCGCATGTGGAGATCGTCTTTGCCGGCCTGTCCCATAGAATGGAGAATGTCGCGACAGCGATCCGCCTGTTCATGGATCAGACGCGCGTCCTCTCTCTGTTCGGGGCGGTCTTCCAACTCGTCAGCCAGCTCACTCGACACAAGTTTGATTGTGGCTAAAGGGGTGCCCAGCTCATGCGCCGCCGCGGCGACAACGCCGCCGAGATCGGTGAGTTTCTGCTCGCGAAACAGCGCCATTTGCGTCGCGAGAAGCGCATCAGACATGCTGTGAATCTCGGAGGCGACTTTCCACGAGAACATGCCGAGAAACACCACGCCGATGACAATCCCGGCCCATGTGCCAAAGAGAAAGATTTGCGGCATGATGAGGATTTCGCCCTCAATGGTCTCCAACGGGATGTGTACCAGCGCAAGAACACTCACCAAGATGATCGTCACAAATCCGGTCAAAACGGCGGATTCGGGTCGCAAAGCCGAGGCGGCAATAGATACGGGCGCGAGGATCAAAAGGGCAAAAGGATTGTTCAGCCCGCCGGAGAGAAACAACATGCCGGACAATTGCAGGATGTCGAACAACAGCATGAGCGTCGCGCCGCGCTCATTGAGGCGGGTGTTTTTGGGATAAATGAAGCTTGCCACGATGTTGACGATGATCGATGCGCCGATCACGAGGGCAAAGCCGCCCTCCTCGAATTTGAGATCGAATAACGTTGTGGCGATCAGGATCGTCGCAAGTTGCCCGGAAATGGCGATCCAGCGCAAAAGCACGAGGGTTTGCAGCCGCACCCAATCGGAACGCTGTTCCCCCTGCAAAAGATCGTCATTTTTTTCGAACATTGACAAAGAATTGCACCAACTGCGGCATTTCACCTCTTGTTAGTCGGTCCATATGCCACGATCAATGCGCAACAATTTCGCCGGAATGAGAAATGGAGATCGAACATGTCGACAAAAACCATTGCGATCAGCGCCGCTGTTGTCCTCGCCGCTGCGATTGGGGGGATGGCGTGGTACTCTGCGAAACCGGCGTCTGACGATGTGTTCGCGCAATGCCGCGCCTCTGCGGTGTCCGGCGGCGCGGGGGCGATTGGAGGTCCGCTTGACCTCGTGAACGAGGACGGTGTCTCGGTCACGGATGCGGACATGTTCACCAAGCCGACCATCCTTTATTTTGGCTACACCTTCTGTCCGGATGTTTGCCCGCTCGATAACATGCGCAATGCTGATGCGCTGCGTATCCTTGATGAGCGCGGCTATGATGCGCAGGCGGCCTTTATCTCCATCGACCCGGAGCGGGACACGGTTGAGGTGGTCAAGGAATTCACCTCGCTGTTTCATGACAACATGACGGGCTACACCGGCACGCCCGAACAAATTCAGGCGGCGTCCAAAGCCTATAAAACCTATTTCAAGAAACAGGACGGCGATCCGGAATATTACCTGATCGACCATTCGACCTTCTCGTATTTGGTGTTCCCCGAGGCGGGGTTTGTCGAATTTTTCAAACGTGACGACACGGCGGAACAGATGGCGGATCGCGTCGGCTGTTTCATCGATGCGGCAAATGACTGAGCGTAAAAATTGACCCTGTCGGGCCAGCACTCTAGAACCATTGAGAATTCTTAGGCGAAACGCGTTTGCGGGAGGGGCCAGTTCATGAGTGCCGACGACAATCTGGATCTGGGCGAAGACGTTTCCCTTCTCCTCGTGGATGACGACGAACCGTTTCTGCGGCGTCTGGCCCGCGCGATGGAAAAACGCGGGTTTGACGTGGAAACCTCCGACTCCGTCGCGGGCGGCAAAGCCATCGCCACCGCGCGACCGCCCGCCTATGCCGTGATTGACTTGCGCTTGGGGGATGGCAATGGTCTCGATGTGGTTGAAGTCCTTCGGGAAAAGCGCCCGGACAGCCGGATCGTTGTTCTGACCGGCTATGGGGCCATTGCAACGGCCGTTGCGGCGGTCAAGATCGGGGCGACGGACTATCTTTCCAAACCGGCCGACGCCAATGACATCGTGAATGCCCTCTTGGCCCGTGGCGACGAACTGCCGCCGCCGCCTGAAAACCCGATGTCGGCGGATCGAGTGCGCTGGGAACATATCCAGCGCGTTTACGAACTCTGTGACCGCAACGTGTCCGAGACTGCGCGCCGTCTCAACATGCACCGCCGGACGTTGCAGCGGATTTTGGCGAAACGCTCGCCGCGCTAAACCGCTTCGGGCGCGAGTGTTTTCAGCCAGTCGATGAACAGCCGGGTGGAAGCGCGCTCCACACCTTTGGGTGTCGCGGCGAAATAGGTAAAGTCCTGTCCGAGATCGTAGGGCAAACGGATCAGCCCCCCGCTTTTCAGGTCGTCGCTGACGGCGATTTCAGACACGAACGTCATCCCGACGCCACGCACCACGGCTTGCACGCTTTCCGATTGGCCTTCGATGTAAATCGCCGAGGCCTTGTTACCGTCCACACCGCATTTCCGCATCAACTCAATGTCGTCCAGTTGAGCACGCGACCTGATCCACGGCATGTTTTGCAGCGGCAGAGTGTTCACATCCCCGCCATGTTTGCCGATCAGGATCGGACTGGCGACAAGGATGATGCGTGTGCTCCACAGGGACTCGACATCGACACCGGGCCAGTTGCCGCTTCCGGTGCGGATGCCGAGATCGAATTGCCGCCGTCTCAGATCGTCGACCGAGCCCGACGGCGTCAGGGAGACGGGAATGTCGGGGTGATCGTCCCAGAATTGCCCGAGACGCGGAATGATGAAGGCATAGGAGAGCGCGGGCGTACAGGTGACGCGCAGGCCGCGCGATCTCGGTCCGTTGCGTGCCTGTGCGATCCCGTCGGCAATCGTCGAAAATCCGTCTGACACTGACGCGGCCAACTGACGTCCGGCATCCGTTAGTCCCATGCCGCGGCCTTCACGTTGGAGCAAGGTAAGGCCAAGGTCCTTTTCAAGCGCACGAACCTGTTGCGTGATCGCCGCATGGGTCACATTCAGCGCCGCGCCTGCCGCTGTGAAACTGCCCAGACGGGCGGTGGCCTCAAAGGCTCTGAGGCTCGAAAGAGAGGGTATATGGCGCCAGTCGATTTCTGTCATCTGTTAGATATTCTTACAGTCTGAAAAAATCCCTGAGTGGGATGGATCAAATATAAATGCTAATTTCCCGATGTGTCGAGCCTTTCGGGAGTAAATCAGTGTTACACATTATGGCCACGGAACTTATGTCTTCGCAGGATGCAACCTCACCCGAGCTGCATCATCGCCGTGCTTTTATGGCGGAGCGGCGTCTCGCAAGACGGAGCGCACGCGCAGCATGGTTTGCCAAGCTGAGGGCTATGCCCGAAACGCTCGGTGCTTTCTTACATGTCAAAGTGCCGCCATCAACGCCGCATGGCGCGCGGTAAAGGCTTTGCGCGTCTCGACCGGTGGGCGTAGGTGAAGGTTCAGATCCCCGACCAAATCGGGGTTCATTTTGCCGAAGAGCTTGTTGCTTTCCTCGACTGAAAAACCGGCAATCTGAGTAGCCTCCAGCCAGGCCGACACCTTATCCGCCTTTTTGATCTTTTTCTTGATCGTCACTGGAATTTTCGCGGGGAGGCCAAAGCGAATATGGATTGCGGCAGTCAGTCGATCATCCAATTCGCCATAATCGGGTCCAATCGCGGCTTTGACCGGTGAAATCATATCGCCGATCACATATTCCGGGGCGTCATGCAAAAGCGCCGCAAGCTGCCATTTCACGGGATCGTTCGGATACAGACGGCGATAGATCTCTTCGACGAGAATCGAATGTTCGGCGACGGAATAGGCGTAATCCCCACGGGTTTGGCCATTCCAGCGCGCCACAAAAGCGAGACCATGGGCGATATCCTCGATCTCGATGTCCATCGGCGTAGGATCGAGCAAATCGAGCCGACGTCCCGATAACATCCTCTGCCACGCGCGTTTTTGTGCCATGTGTTTCGCCTCTGCCTGATGCTGTCGTTTTCTTTTTGCTACCTGCGACCGGCCTGTGTTTCCACGATTCGTGCCAGCTTAACCTCAAATCAACAGCTCTGCGTTGTAAGGGGCCAGCGAAGCTGATAATCAGCGCCGGAATTCCCTATATATGCAGGAGCCGCTGACATGGGCACCGACTATATCGTCAAAGACATCGCGCTCGCCGAATTTGGCCGCAAAGAACTCGACATCGCCGAAACCGAAATGCCGGGGCTGATGGCGCTTCGCTCCGAGTATGGCGAAAGCAAACCGCTCAAAGGCGCGCGGATCGTGGGCTCTTTGCACATGACGATCCAGACGGCGGTTCTGATCGAGACCCTGGTGGATCTGGGTGCCGATGTGCGCTGGGCGTCCTGCAACATCTTCTCGACCCAGGATCACGCGGCGGCGGCAATTGCGGCGGCGGGCATTCCGGTTTTTGCGATCAAGGGGCAGAGCCTTGAGGAGCATTGGGATTACCTCGATAAATCCTTCCAGTTCGCAGACGGCCCGAACATGATCCTCGACGATGGCGGCGATGCAACGCTCTATGTCCTGCTCGGCGCGCGTGCCGAAGCGGGTGAGGATGTGATCGCTGTGCCGACCTCTGAGGAGGAAGCTGTGATCAAGGAACAGATCAAAAAACGCATGGCGGAAACGCCGGGCTGGTTCACCAAGATGCGCGACCAGATCAAAGGTGTCTCCGAGGAAACCACCACCGGCGTGCACCGTCTCTATGATCTCGTGAAAAAGGGCCAGTTGCCCTTCCCCGCGATCAACGTGAACGACTCAGTGACCAAATCGAAGTTCGACAACAAATACGGTTGTAAAGAGAGCCTCGTGGACGGCATCCGCCGCGCGACCGACACGATGATGGCCGGCAAAGTGGCCGTCGTTTGTGGTTATGGCGATGTGGGCAAAGGGTCTGCTGCCTCCCTGCGCGGCGCGGGCGCCCGTGTGAAAGTGACCGAAGCCGATCCGATCTGTGCGCTTCAGGCCGCGATGGACGGGTTCGAAGTTGTTCTGCTGGAAGACGTGGCGTCCAGCGCCGACATCTTTATCACCACCACCGGCAACAAGGACGTGATCCGCATCGAGCATATGCGCGCGATGAAGGACATGGCGATCGTCGGCAATATCGGCCATTTCGACAACGAAATTCAGGTCGCAGCCCTCAAGAACCACAAATGGACCAACATCAAGGACCAGGTGGATATGATCGAGATGCCGTCTGGCTCCCGTATCATTCTCCTGTCCGAGGGGCGTCTCTTGAACCTCGGCAACGCGACGGGTCACCCGTCTTTTGTGATGTCCGCCTCCTTCACCAACCAGGTGCTGGCGCAAATGGAGCTTTGGACCAACGGCGACAGCTACGAGAATGACGTCTACATCCTGCCCAAACACCTCGATGAAAAAGTGGCGCGTCTTCACCTTGAGCGAATTGGTGTGAAACTCACTCAGCTCTCCAAGGAACAGGCCGACTACATCGGAGTCGCCCAAGAGGGTCCGTTCAAGCCGGAACATTACCGCTACTGACGCGTTCACGCTCTATGGGCAAAGACAAACGATATGACAGACCGCCCGGAGGGTTCTGGGCGGTCTCTTTTTTATTGTTCATCGCGGCGATCGGCTATTTCGGCTGGTTCACCTTGAGCCGGGGCGTGGCACTGGTGCCGCCCGCGTGGAATCCGTTTGAGCCCTTGCGCGTCGCGGATGACATCACCCCTTTGACGAAATGGAAACTGTCGCGTACGGAGGCGGACCCCGCCGCCTGTCAGTTCGCGTTGGACGATGCCGCAGAGATGGAGCCGATGCCGCCCCTCGTCGTGGGTGGCGGTTGTGGCATTGATCAACGTATCACCCTGCGCCGTGTCGGCATGTCCGCGCTCGATCCTCTCCAAACAAGCTGCCCTGTCGCCCTGCGCATGGCGATGTGGGAGCGTCATACGCTTCAACCGGCGGCGCAGGCGGTCTTTGGAACGCAAGTCACGACCATTCGGCAAATCGGCAGCTACAATTGCCGCACGATCCGCACGACTGCGGGGTCTTCCAACCGGTTGAGTACCCATGCCACGGCGGAGGCGATTGATGTCACGGGGTTTGACCTTGGCGATGGGACACGCATCCGGCTTTTGGCGGATTGGTCGGAGGGCGGAGCCAAAGCGACCTTCCTGCGTGCGGCCAAGGACGGAGCCTGTACGTGGTTCGCGACAACCCTTTCGCCAGACTACAATCGGCTCCATGCAGACCACTTTCACTTGCAATCACGGGGTTGGGGCGCCTGTCGATAATTTGCCGTAGCGGCAGTGGGACAGAATTGGGAAATTTCTCCTTTGTGTCGGCGCAATTAGCCGTTAGCGTTTCGCCATCCCCGCAGAGACAGCGGGTGAAGAACCGATAGGTGGGAGAATACCAATGGGAAAACGTGACGAGTTGATTGCGAAATACGCCGAAGATCTGAAAACCAAATGCGGTGTTGAGCCGGATATGGATCTTTTGACAAAGGTGACGATCGGTTGCGGTCCGGCTATTTACAATGACGATGCGTCGACGGTCGCCGCCTCGCAAGAGGGCGAACTGGAAACCGTGAAAAACAATTTCCTCGTGAAAAAGCTTGGCCTCGCAGATGGTCCCGAGCTGATGGATGCGATCAATTCCGTGATCGAAACCTACGGTCGTTCTGAGCGCAACAAATACCGCGCTGTCTTCTATTACCTGCTTGTGAAGCATTTCGGCAAAGAGGCGATTTACGTCTGATTTCAGCGCGTTGAAGCCTTTGAGATTTAGAGAACCGCCCTTATCCGAGGGCGGTTTTTGCATGTGAAATGTTAAGCTGAGGTTTCGATTTCTGATCAAACCCGAAACACTTGGAATTTGCGCAAAGGCGCGAAATCGCCTAAGGTCTAGATACGGACCAGGAAGGCCCGGACCCTTTATCAGAACCAATTTCGAACACGTGTGGTGCTAGGGAGCACGTGGGGTGGTGGAGGGTTCCGGGGGGTCGGAACCCTCCTTTTGTCACGACATCTGAGCGTTTGAGCCAGTGATCAGGACGGATCGGTCTCGCCGAGTTCGCAGACGATTGCCCATTCCTCGTCGGTCACCGGTTGAACCGACAGGCGCGAGTTGTTGACCAAGACCATATCCTTGAGACGCGGGTCGTCTTTGCACATGGCCAACGTCACTGGTTTGGTAAACGGGCGCACCGCTTTGATGTCCACGCATTCCCAACGAGGATCGTCTGCTTTGCTGTCCGGATGCGCCTCGGCGCAGACCTCGACGATGCCAACAATCTCTGTTTCCTTGCGCGAATGGTAAAAGAACCCGCGCTCACCCAATTTCATAGCACGCATGTTGTTGCGGGCCTGGTAATTGCGCACGCCGTCCCATTCTTCGCCAGCGTCACCTTTGGCAACCTGCTGATCCCAGGACCAGACCTCCGCTTCGGATTTGAAAAGCCAGTACGCCATCAGCCAATCACCCGGTTCCAGGCCTCAATGCGCACATCGGCGAACAGCCCCGCTTTGGCATAGGGGTCATTCGCGGCCCAGTCTTCGGCGGCGGCGCGATCTTCGACCTCGATGATCACGAGGGAGCCGCACATTTCGCCCTCCGCGTTAAGAAACGGTCCAGCTTGCTCAACGACACCACAGCCTTTGAGATAGGCGACGTGGTCCGGGCGGGTGTCGAGACGGATTTGAAGAGCGCCGGGTTTGTCGGTGCAGATAACAGCGAATTTCATACCTTATTCCTTTTTCAGAGGTCGGTTCAAAAGTTGGACGAGGGCCTCGGAGACGGACATGTCTCCGGGCGAGATTTCTGAGACGAGTGTGGAGATCGGCATGTCGATCCCCTTCTCTTTGGCGAGCCGTGCGACCGCGTCGGCGGTGGCGACGCCCTCGACCGTGGTTGTCCGATCAAACGGTTCCTGCCGACCAAGGGCAAGGCCAAAGCGGTAGTTGCGGGACAGCTCCGATGAACAGGTCAGGACCAGATCGCCAAAGCCCGAGAGGCCCGTCATCGTCTCCGGCATCGCCCCGAAATGGGCGCCGAAACGCTGCATCTCCGCAAACCCACGCGTCATCAGCGCGGCGCGGGCGCTGTCGCCCAGCCCCTCACCTATACAGGCACCACAGGCGATGGCGATGACGTTTTTCAACGCGCCGCCAAGCTCCGCGCCAATAGGGTCTTCGCTCAGGTAAATACGAAGTCGCGGCGTGGCGAGTGCATGCTGGACCGAAAGGCCGCGCTCGGGATTATCGCAGGCCAGAGTCAGCGCCGTAGGAAGACCCTTGGCAATATCGGCGGCAAAGCTCGGCCCGGTGAGAACCGCAGGGATCGCATCGGGTTTGTGTCGCGCAATGACTCCCGTCGGCCCGGTCAGCGTGACAAGGTCGATCCCCTTGCAGCACGCGACAAGCACCTTGTCCCGCAGATCAGACGAGATCGAACCAAGCAGCCCCGAGAGCGCCTGCATCGGCACACTCAAGAGGAGAATATCGGCAGACAGCGCCTCATCGAGCGTCTCAGCGATCGTCAGAGTGTCGGGAAAGGGAAACCCCTTAAGACGCGTGGCATTTTCGCGGTCGGTGCGCATCGCGGCGGCGTGCTCAGGATCACGTGCCCAGAGCGTCACGGGCTGGCCAGTGCGCGCAATCGTCATCGCTAAAGCGCTGCCAAACGCGCCAGCACCCAGAACAGATATTGTGCTCACCTGTGCTCTTCCTTCCGCGATGCGTTGTTTCATCCCTTCATGGGAGGTATCACCGGGAGAGAGACCAGACAATCCCGAGGCGGCTTTTGACCCAGACTGTTTTGATCACGCGACCCGCGCCGGATGCCGAACAACTGGCGGAGGAGATTTCGTCTTTGGTGCCCGAGGCCTCGGTGATCTGTGCACCTGTCATGGGTATTGATCCGGTGGCTTGGACGGCGGGAGACGCGACTTTCAGCCATCTGATCCTGACCTCGCGCCATGCAATAGCAGCGGCAAAACCCTATTTCGGGACGCCGGTTTTTTGTGTGGGCACGGCGACGGCGGAGCGGGCGCAGGCGGAGGGTCACAGCGTCTCCGAGGTGTTCGACACCGCTGATGATCTCGTTGCCGCTGTGTCAAAGCGCGCGATTGGACATGCGCTCCATCTTCACGGACGCCATACGCGCGGAAATATCGCAGACCGCCTTGGCGCCGCTGGCATTCCGGTGACCTCTGTGACGGTCTATGAGCAGCGAGAGCGGGACTGGAGCGCGGAAGAGGCGCAGGCCATCTTCGAGACGACAGAGATGATCCTACCCGTTTATTCACCTCGTTCGGCCCAAATCCTCGGCCAGAGGTTAGAGGGCTACACGGGCACGATCACCTTGGTTGCGATCTCTGAGGCCTGTGTCAAGGCGTGGACGGGACCAGTTCCTGTGCAAGTGGTGATTTCGGAGCGTCCAAATGGGGCTGCGATGAAACGCGCCCTTGCGTCCTTGCGCGCAGGATGATTGCTTGAGAGCGCCCCTTTCAGGAGCTACGTTTCACGCTAGACTGTGTGTAAGATTTTGGATTCGAAAGGTTGATCTCGTGTCGGAGGACAAAAAAACGTCGAAAGACGTCGTAGACGAAACACAAACGTCTCAGGAACACGAAGTCTCAAAAGAGGACGAGGTCACAGAAGCCCCCGCCCCGGAGGTTTCGGAGGAGAATACAGAAAAAGACGAGGCTCCTGCGGAGGAGAAAGTCTCGGATGAGGATCCTCTGACAAAGAGCAAGGCCGATGACGTGTCTGAGACAGACGCCGAAGAGGTGGAGGGTGTCGAGGTCGAAGAACCCGCTGAGGAGAGTGTGGACACCGAAACGCCTCTAGAAGAGCCAGTCGTCCCCCCTGCCCCAGTCGAAAAAGTCGTGGTTAAGAAGTCGGGCTTTGTTCCAATGTTGTTGGGCGGTGTTCTCTGTGTGGGTCTCGGGTACGCTGCGGCGCAATTCATCAAACCCGCGGGCTGGCCCTTTCCCGGGAGCAACACGGACGAGCTGAGTACGCAAATCGCGGCGCTTGAGGCTCAGTTCGCGGACCTGAAATCTTCTAGCGCCGCTCAAGAACAATCCCAAGCCGCCGCACTCGAGACGCTGCGCAGTGATCTTGAGAGCCAACTGTCTGAGGCGGATGACGGGGCCGACGAGGTTGCCGCTCTGCAATCGCAACTTGAGGCATTCGACTCGCGCCTGACCGCCGCAGAGGCGCGTCCCGTGGCGGATGCTGTGCTGTCGCCAGAAGCGACCGAGGCGTTTCAGAGCCAGATCGACGAGATGCAGTCCATGCTCAATGCTGAGATTGCCCGCCTTCAGGAGGCGAAAGAACAATCTCTGGCCGAAGAGGCCGCCGCCCGTGAGGCGACGTTGAAAGCCCGACTTCAGGCCCGCGTCGATGCCGGAGAGCCATTCGATACCGTTCTCGCGGAGCTGGGCGATGTCCCTGCTGAACTTGAGTCTGTTGCCGCCAGTGGCATTCCGAGCACCTCCGCCCTCCAAGAGGCCTATTCGGTCTCTGCACGTCAGGCACTCATTTCCGCGTCTAAGGCCGCGCATGATGCGGGCGAGCAAGGATGGTTCGCAACGGTTCTGCAAACTCAGCTTGGCTTGCGGTCGACGGAACCCAAAGAGGGCGACGACGCCGATGCCATCCTGTCGCGTGCGGAACAAGCAGTGCGCGAAGGCAGTTTCGCCAAGGCGATTGAGACGCTTGGCGCTCTGCCCGAGGCAGGCCAACAAGACATGCAGGGCTGGATCGCCCAAGCACAACAGCGTGTGGACGTGATGTCCGCGCTGGACGCCTATCTGGCGCAATAAGGGAGACAAAACATGCTTTGGTCACTAGTGAAAATCGTGGTGTTCGTCCTCCTCGTTGCGGCGCTTGCCTATGGCGGAATGCTGTTGATGGAGATGCAGGGCGGTGTGCAAATCGTCTTTGCCGGGTTCGAAATCACTCTGACGCCGCTCAAAGCCGTTATTGCGCTCATCGCGTTGGCCGTGGCGATGTATGTGCTGATCAAACTGGTCGGCTTGTTGATTGCGGTGGCGAAATTCCTGCTCGGCGATGAAACCGCGGTGTCACGCTATTTCGACCGCAATCGGGAACGCAAAGGTATCGAGGCCATCACCGACGGCATGATGGCGCTTGCCTCCGGCGACGGGCGCACGGCGCTCTCTAAGGCCACGAAAGCGGAGAAATACCTTCAGAAGCCTGAGCTTACCAACCTGTTGAAAGCGCAGGCCGCGGTGATGAACGGGGACAAGCTGGTGGCGGAAAACGCGTTCAAACAGCTTGTCGCCGATGAACGTACCCGGTTCGTTGGCGTTCAGGGTATCATGAAGCAAAAGCTGGAAGCCGGGGACACAGATACGGCGCTCAAACTGGCGCAAAAAGCCTTTGCTCTCAAACCCAAACATGTGGAAACCCAAGACATCCTTTTGCGTCTTCAGGCGGAAAAAGGCGATTGGTCCGCCGCGCGTCAAACCCTGTCAGCCAAACTCAAACATGGCGCGATTCCGCGTGACGTGCACAAACGTCGCGATGCCGTTTTGGCTCTGTCTCAGGCCAAAGCCGTGATCGACACGGACTCGACGATTGAGATGAAAGAGGCCGCGATTGAGGCCAACAAAAAGTCGCCCGATCTCATTCCCGCAGCCGTCATGGCCTCTGACGAATATGTCGCCGATGATAAAAAACGTCAGGCCACACGCATTCTGAAAAAGGCGTGGGAAACCCAGCCTCACCCGGATCTTGCCGCCGCTTTCGCGCGGATCGAGCCCAAAGAAACGCCTGCAGAACGCCTCAAACGCTTTGGCACCCTGACGAAAATTCACCCGGAAAACCCGGAAACCAAGATGCTCTTGGCGGAATTGTTGATCGCAAACGAAGATTTCCCGGCGGCACGTCGCGCGCTTGGCGATCTGGCGGAAATCAATCCGACCGCCCGCAGCCTGACGATCCTCGCCGCAATTGAACGCGGAGAAGGCTCCGATGACGTGGTCGTGCGCGGCTGGCTGACCCGTGCCCTGACTGCGCCGCGCGGCCCGCAATGGGTCTGCGACAACTGCCAGACCATCCATTCCGAATGGACCCCGGTTTGTGAACATTGCAGCGGGTTCGACACCCTAAGCTGGCGCACCCCGACCCATACCGAAGTGGCGATGCCAGCGGGCACCGAAATGCTCCCGATGATCGTCGGCGCACAGCCTGAGCCAAAGGCCGATGATATCCTGTCAGATGAGGTGGAAGAAACCGATCCGCCCACCATGGTCGACGTCACGCCGGTCGAAGAGGAAGAAAAACAAAAGGCCTGAAATTAGGACTACACACCTGACAAAGAGGGTGATAAAGAGCCGCTCACGCTGACCTTATAGATCAGTGTGAGAGAGTGCCGGTGTAACTCAGCTGGTAGAGCACGTCATTCGTAAGTAGCGGGTCCACCCGCGAATGATGCGCAAAACCAGTCGCTTACAAGGGGCACCAAGTAACGAGTAGGGCCATAGTAGGGCCACGCGAGAGAGGAATGCCGGTGTAGCTCAGCTGGTAGAGCACGTCATTCGTAATGATGGGGTCGTAGGTTCGAGTCCTATCACCGGCACCATTCTTCTTTCCTAGTCACCCAAGAATTTAGCATCAATTTCAGCATCTTCCGCAAGACGGAACGGTGACGTTTGCGTTTTCGATTTCTCAGGCCTCCCGCCAGGCTGAGTTCGGGCTCTTGGGCGCCCAGTGATCCGCATCACCTGCCAGAAGATTCTCGACATCGGCGGTGCTGAGGGCAAACCGGTGGTCGGCCCAGACAGCAAAGGAAATGACTTCACGTGGGAAATGGAAGCCCCTCAGGCGCGGCATTCCGGTTGGTATCTTCATGCAAGTCGCATAGCCAACGCCCGGCGTGCAACCAAGTTGGCAGCGCCGGTCCGGTTGACTTGGGTCACCGAGAGGCCGAGGTTCTGACTGAGATCCCTGAGAGTGGTCATATTTGGTCAAATTATCGGGGTTGAGAATGCGCTGCCGGCGTCACGGGACCGCTGAGATGTCATCAAAGTTAGCGATCGTCTTAGAGACCGCTAACAGCACTCACGTATCATCGGTCCAAACATCTCATTGTGCGGAGCCCGATGGGCTTTCGACCGGCGCTAAGCTGTCCTTCCTGTACGCCTTCAAAAAACCAATCTCCGCCGCCTTATTCATTTGTGACGACCGAGCGCAGCTGAGGACGCGGGTATGATCGGTTCTACGTGAAAGCGACAGCGCTGGAGCGGTCTACGACTGGCAAAGCAGGGGCGAGATGTATCGTCCGGTGTCTCAAGTCGGGCCAAATGAGACAATTTTTTGAGCCGTGAATTTGAGTGTGCGAAGTCTCTTCGCTCAAAGCCTGATCCTTTCCTAACGTGATCGGAAATCATGGGAGGAAATCATGACACCACCGAAAGACACATTGGCCTGGATGTATGAAAAGATGGTCGCCAGCCGTCATTTCGAGGAGGAAATCGAAAAGATCTACATGGAGGGAAAGTCGCCCGTCTTTAACATGGCGGATGGGCCGATCCCTGGCGAGATGCACCTGTCGAACGGGCAGGAGCCCGTCGCCGTCGGCGTCTGCGCGCATTTGAGCCCCGAGGATGTCGTCACGGCGACGCACCGTCCCCATCACCAAGCCATCGCCAAGGGCGTTGACCTGAAGAAAATGGCGGCAGAGATTTTCGGCAAGGAAACCGGCCTTTCGGGTGGGCGTGGCGGCCATATGCACATCTTTGACGCCGATGTGAACTTTGCCTGCTCTGGGATTATCGCACAGGGCATGGGGCCGGCTGCCGGCGCGGCCTTGTCCCGCAAGCTGCAAGGCAAGCCCGGTGTGGCGATCTCCTTCATCGGCGAAGGTGCGGCGAACCAGGGCGCGTTCCACGAAACGCTGAACCTTGCCGCGGTATGGAAGCTGCCCATGGTCATTGTGATCGAGGACAATGCCTGGGGCATTTCCGTGGCCAAGGAAACCTCGACCGCCATCAAATGTAATGCCGATCGTGCAGCGGCCTACGGCATTCCCGGTCACTACATCCCCGGCAACGATCCGTTGAAAATCTATGAGGTCGCGGGCGAAGCCATCGAGCGCGCGCGTAACGGCGAAGGCCCGACCCTGATTGAGATCGAGACCTATCGCCTCGCGGGTCACTTCATGGGTGACGCAGAGGGCTATCGTCCCGAGGGCGAGAAAGACGCGCTGTTTGCCAAGGATCCGATCCCGAACCTACGCCAGGTGTTGGTTGCGGAGCACGGCTTTGCCGAGTCCGAGCTGGACGAGATCGAGGCCAAGGCTCGCGTTGATGTGGATGAGGCCATCGCTTTTGCCCGACAGAGCCCGGACCCCAAGCCCGAAGATGCATTGACAGCCGTGTTCGCCTGAGCGCGCAAGGGAGGAAAAACAAATGGAAAATGAACGCAAACTGACAATCGCGCGCGCTATGGCCGAGGCCACCGCGCTGGAAATGCGCATCGACCCGCGAGTCTTTGTGATGGGCGAAGACATCGCCGATCTGGGCGGCGTCTTTGGCAACACCCGTGGCCTGGCCGAAGAGTTTGGCAAGGAACGGGTTCGCGATACACCGATCTCGGAAACCGGTTTTATCGGGGCCGCCGTCGGCGCGGCTCAAGACGGGATGCGTCCTGTGGTGGAACTGATGTTCGTCGATTTTTTCGGCGTCTGTTTCGACGCAATCTACAACCTGATGGCCAAGAATACCTATTTCTCAGGCGGCAAGTTCAACGTGCCGATGGTGCTGATGACGTCGACCGGCGGCGGTTATTCTGACGCGGGGCAGCATTCGCAATGCCTCTATGGCAGTTTTGCGCACCTGCCGGGGATGAAGGTCGTCAGCCCCTCGAACGCTTATGACGCCAAGGGCCTCATGACGGCGGCAATCCGCGACCCGAACCCGGTGATCTACATGTATCACAAGGGTCTGCAAGGCATGGGGTGGCTCGGCACAGAAAAAGGCGCCATCGTGCATGTGCCCGAAGAGGCCTATGAGGTGGAGATCGGCAAGGCCAAGATCGCCCGCGAAGGCCGCGATGTGACCATTGTGTCTATCGCCCAAGGTGTCCATCACGGTCTGAAAGCCGCCAAGGTGTTGGAAGAGCAAGGCATCAGTGCCGAAGTGGTCGATCTGCGCTCTCTGGTGCCACTGGATCGCGACACGATCCGTGCCAGCGTGGCCAAGACCGGGCGGCTGATCGTGGTCGATGAGGATTACCATAGCTTCGGCGTCTCTGGCGAGATTATCGCTACGGTGACCGAAAGCAATTTGGCCGACCTCAAGGCCCCGCCGCGCCGGATCGCCTATCCCGATGTTCCGATCCCCTTTGCCCGCGTGATGGAACAGTATTGCCTTCCGAACGCGGACAAGATCGTCGCCACCGCGCGCGAGCTGTGTCAGGCCCCGATCCCCGCCTGATTTGTACCTAAAACCCACCACTACAACGCGCCACTCCGGACAGACCCGGAGTGGCCTAGGAAGGACTTTGTCACATGGCAACGGAAATCATCATCCCCTCTGACCTCTGGGAAGGCGACGAGGAAAGCGTCATCACCGCCTGGTTGGCCGACGACGGCGCGCAGGTCAAGGAAGGCGCGCTGATCGCCGAGATCATGACCGCGAAGGTCCAGCACGAAATCAGCGCTCCGGCGTCCGGTACCCTGTCGATTGCCAAGGAACAGGACTCTATTGTCGCCAAGGGCGATGTGATCGGGTCGATCGCATGATGGATGCTGCGGACACCGAGGATCGCGTCGTGCCGCTTCGCGGCGCGCGCGCGATGATCGCGGACAAGATGCTGTCGTCCCTGCAAGGGGCGGCGCAACTGACGCACCATGCGCGTGCCGATATGGGTGCGATGCTGGCCGCAAAGGCACAGTTCAAGGCGGATGGCATCGCCCTGTCCGTCGAGGACCTGTTGATGGGGGCGGTGGTTCAGACCTTGGGCCGTCACCCCGACATCAACGGGACACTCAAAGAGCGCTCGATCACCTTGTCGAAGTCGGTCGATCTGGGTGTGGCGATTGCCCTGCCTGGAAATCTGCTGGCTGCGCCTGCGATTTTCGGGGCGGACAAGATGACTCTGCCGGAATTGCGCGCCGCGCGGCGCGACCTTTCCGAGCGGGCTAAGACCAACAAGCTGACGGTTGCTGAAATGACCGGGGGCACGTTTACCGTCTCCAATCTCGGCCTGTCGCGGGTGGAACAGTTCACACCGATCCTGAACACGCCACAGATCGGGATTCTCGGGATCGGGCGGGTCGTGGAAACGGCCGTGCGCGAAGGAGACGGGATTGCATGGCGGTCTTTCACCGGACTGTCGCTGACCTTTGATCACCGCGCGATTGACGGCGCGCCTGCGGCCGATTTCCTGACCGACCTCTGCCAGACGATCGAGAGCTTTGCACCATGATCGTCGCGGGCTTCACCACTGCGGAGGACGGTATCGCCCGTGAGATGGCACTGTTGCAGCAGGAGCAACCCGCGGCTTTGCTGTGGTCCAGTGGGACGCCCTCGCTTGTACTGCCCGCCGCTTTGAGGCGGATCCCGCGAGTGCAGGACGTCGCCGTGCAGGCCGAACGGGCAGGGATTCCGGTCGTGACCCGGCGCAGTGGGGGCGGGATCGTCCCTCAGGGGCCAGGGACGCTGAACTTGGCGATGGTGCTTCCGGCGCCGCCGGGATTTCAACTTGAGGACGGCTATCGGCTCATATGCAATTCTCTGGCCGAAGCGCTGACGCGGTTCGACATCCGGTCCACAACAGGCGCATGCGAGCATGCGTTTTGTGACGGCACGTGGAACGTACTTGTGGAGGGCCGGAAGCTCGCCGGTACGGCGCAACGCTGGCGGAGCGCTGGCTCAGGCCCGATTGTTCTGGCGCATGCCGCCATTCTCGTGACCCGGCCTGACCCGGCGCATTGGGCGATGATGGAGCAACTGCACCGCGCCGCCTTTCCCGGCAACGCCGAACTGCGCCCTGAGGCCCATGTCGCGCTCACGGACCTGCTGGGCGCGCGAACCAATCCAGAAAGTTTTCCCGGCGCGCTGGCACGGGCGGCGGAGGACCGCCTGAGCAGGCTGATCACTCGGGAATTCAAAGCAGCCTGAGCGCTGCAAACCAACAAAAAAGGGAGGACTGGAATGAGTATAAAGTTAAACATCGCGGCAATCTTGGGGGCGACCCTGTTTTCTGCGAATAGCGCAGTGGCGCTGGAGTCAGTTCCCGCGCTCGACATGGACACGGCGCTGAAAATCGCGGGCGGCTGTCAAGCGCTCGCAGAGGCGCAAGGTTGGCGGATGAATATCGCGATCGTTGATCGTGGGGCCAATCTCATCGTCTTTCGCCGCATGGACGATGCCTTTCTCGGAAGTGGCGACATTGCGATCGGCAAGGCCAAAACATCCGCCAACTTTCCATTTTCGACCCGCTTTGTCGGTGAGCTTGCCTATGGGGTCGATGGTGCCACACCCGGCGTAGAGGGGCTGGACGAAGTGGACGGGGTCATTGCCTTTGCTGGTGGCTTGCCGATCAGGGCAGGGGAGTTTCACATCGGTGGCATCGGCGTCAGTGGTGATAGCGCTGACAATGATGAGGCCTGTGCCAAAGCCGGTTTGGAGGCCGTTTCCAAAGACATGAATTAGGCGCGACTGCCGGAAAGTGGACGGACGGTATCGTCACCGGACCTGCCAACTCATTCGGCCATGCGGCGTAGAGGTGCCGCAACCATAAGGGAGGACAACATGACTATTCAATTCCACCGGCTGCGTCCGGAAAAAGAGACCCCTGCCGGGATGAGCCGGCGGATGTTTCTCATGACAACAACGATGGCCGGGATCACGACCGGCTCCATGTTGGGCAACGCGTCTTTTGCCGCGTCCGGCGTCTTGGACGACGCTCAAAAGGCCCGCCTGTTGCGTATGATTCAGGACATCTACCCGCACCCCGATGTTTTGCAGTTGTCGCATTACCAGGCGATAGCCGCGACGGTATTGAAAACCGCCGAGTCAGACGCGGAGAATGCCAAGGAGTTGACCGAAGGACTGGCCAAAATCGAGGCGCAGTCGCAAGCACTGTTCGGGACCGGCTACACCGACATCGCCGATCCAGACGCCCGCGAGGGTCTGCTCCGGCATTTCCAGAACGAGGGCTTTTTCCAATCTGTGCGGTGGACCGCCTACTTCGGCATCTACGACAACAAAGAGATCTGGCCCCTGTTTGGCTACGAGGGCTCCTCGGTGGAATACGGCGGTTATATCGACCGCGGTTTCTCAGACATCACGTTCGTGCCCGAGGGGCCGACCTTGGACGAGCGCCTTGCGCAGGTTCAGGGTTAAGGGAGAGGTATCATGGCACAATTTGACCTTAACGATGACTCTGTCGTCGTCATCATCGGCTCGGGCGCGGGGGGTGGAACCCTTGCCAACGAGCTAGCCCAAAAGGGTATCAAATCGGTCGTGCTCGAAGCGGGAAAACGCTTTGACATGGGCGATATCGAGAACGATGAATGGGCGATGTTCAACAAAATCTCGTGGCTGGACAAACGCTACTCTGGTGGTGGCTGGCACGGGGCCGTGAACCACCCCAACCTTCCGGCCTGGATCGTAAAGGGCTTTGGCGGATCGACTGTTCATTGGGCGGGCGTGGCGCTTCGGTTCAAAGAATACGAGTTCAAGACACGCACCCATTACGGCGCCATCGACGGGGCGAACGTCGAGGATTGGCCGATCTCACTGGAGGAAATGACTCCCTGGTATGAGAAGGCCGAACTCAAGATGGGCGTGACCGGTAAGACCACGGGCATGCCGCACCTGCCGTGGAACAATGGCTTTCGGGTTCTGGCGGAGGGATGCCGCCGCACCGGACGTACGGATTACAATTCGGGACCGATGGCCATCAACTCGGTCGAACGTGACGGGCGACCGGCCTGTCATCAGATCGGGTTCTGTATGCAAGGCTGTGCGATTGGGGCGAAATGGTCGACTATGTACACCGAACTGCCGCGCGCCGAAGACACCGGGCTGTGCGAAATCCGGACCGACGCGATGGTCCTGAAGATCGAGCACAACGCGGACGGCAAGGCCAGCGGCGTCCTTTATGCCGATGCGGACGGCAACCATCACCTGCAAAAAGCCCGGGTGGTCTGCGTCGCGGGCAACTCGATCGAAAGTCCGCGGCTTTTGCTGAACTCGAGTTCCTCTATGTTCCCCGATGGTCTGGCCAACAGTTCAGGTCAGGTGGGCAAGAACTACATGAACCACACCACCGGAGGTGTCTACGCGGTGCTACCGGAGAAAGTGCACATGTACCGCGGCACCTCGGTCGCGGGGATCGTCGGAGACGAGGTCTATCACGATGCTGCGCGCGGGTTTAGTGGCGGCTACTATCTGGAATTCTTGTCTCTGGGCCTGCCGTTCATGGCGGCGTTCCTTGAGCCGGGGAATACAGGCTGGGGACGCAGTGTCACCCAAGCGCTGGAAGCCTATGACCGGATGTCCGGGGTCTGGGTTCTGGGCGAGGATCTGGCGCAGGAACGCAACGGCATCACCCTTCATGACAGCGAAGTCGATCAGCACGGACTTCCGGTTCCGATCGTTTCCAAAACACCGCACAATAACGACTACGAGATGACCGAGCACATGTATGAAACCTCGGCGCAGATCTACGAAGCCGTGGGTGCGACGGATGTCTACGAGCTGCCTGCCTATCCGGCGACCCACAACATGGGTACCAACCGGATGCATGCCGACCCCGACAAAGGCGTGGTCAATGCCTATGGACAGGCGCATGACATTTCCAACCTGTTTGTGTCAGACGGCAGTCAGTTCACATCCTCTGCGGCGTGCAACCCCACTCTGACGATTGTGGCTTTGGCCATCCGGCAGGCGGAATACATCGCGCAAGAGATGAGCGCCCGCAACATCTGAGGCGGGCACTTCCCGGGAGCGGCCAGGTCCAAGACCTGGCCGTTTTCATTCGGGGCGTTGCAATCCTTCGGAAGCGATCCAGCGATTGATCGTCGCGCGGCTGACACCGAGCAGTTGGGCGGCTTTGGTGACATTCCAGTCGGCGCTGTTCAGGGCATCGCGCAGCGAATGCCGCGCCAGATCGCGTTTTGACGTGGTGAGGCGATTCCGAATTCTGTCCGGAAGGTCGGTCACGTTGATCATTGTGCCATTGCCGCAAATCAGTGCCTCACGCAGGACTGCGCGCATTTCCCGCTGGTTTCCGGGCCACTCATAGTCACAGAGCAACGTCATTGCCTGATCAGAGACCTGGGGCGGGTCAGCCCGGTCGTGCGCCAGATGGGCCCGGATGATATCCGCAACCTCGCGTTGACGCAGAGGGGGCAGGTCCAGCACGGACTGGCCAATTAGATACAGCAGGTCAGGCTGTAGATGATCGTTCTCCTGCAACTGTTCCCAAGGCTGGTCTGAGGTGAACAGCACCAGCGCCCGGTCTTCGTTGAAGCGGTCGCCGTTGGCGCGATCATCGTCCTCTAGAAACTGTTTGAGCCGGGTTTGCGTCGGCCTGCTCAACCGTTCGATGTTTTGCAGAACCAACGTGGGCGACACCCGGTCAACCGGGTAGTCACCCAGAAACCGCATCGCTTCCAAGGCGTCGGCCACGGTCTCGGCGGCATTGGGGCTACTGACGTCCACTGTAACGCCGGTGGGGCTAATCAACCCGAGATCGGCAATGATCGCCTTTGCAAAGTCGCGGCTGTCCCCGCCTGTCTCGCTACAGATCAAGAGTGGCACGCGGTAAGCGGCCAACTTGCGGGCGCGGTCGATCAGCTTGGGCAACGTGGCCCCCTGATAGGTGAACCCCGCAAGGGGACCGGTCTTGTTCAGCCGTGCCGGGACATGCGGAGCGGCGGCATTGACGAAATAGCGCCGCGGCGGCACGCGGGCCGGGCCACGCAGGCTGATCTCCAAATCGTGCAGGTCCGACAGGTGTCGCCCGACAAGGTTCTGATGCTGGGCCGGGCGCGCGTTGTCGCGCCATAACGGCAGGCTAAAGACCACGGCCCCCCGGTCGTCACAGGCCACCAGCGTTTCGAAACACCGTCGTGTTTCGGGATCGCGCGACATCAGCCGGGCGGTCATCTTGTCCGAGTGGAAGTTGCGGAACAACCGGGTCTGAAACTGGCGGGTCGCACGATGCAGCGTCTGTTCACACAGGCCGATTTCATCCGGGCGCCGACCGACCGCTCCGACAAGAGTGACCGAGCCAATCAGATTGTTTTGCGCATCGGTCAGGGGTGCCGAGCTACAGGCAAAGCGCGAGAAGCACCGATAGAAATGATCATCGCCCGACACGGTCAGGACGCGACCTGCGGTCAAAGCCACGCTGATCCCGTTGGTGCCCGCCAGCTTCTCGTTCCAGATACCGCCGACAGCCAGACCGCTACGCTGAAAGTCTGACTCGACCCCGTCGGGGGCGTAGCTTTCTAACACAACGCCTTCGGCATCGGTCACCAACAGGCAATATCGGCTTTTGACAGGCAACAGCGTGCTGCGGTCCAGTTCGGACGCGGCTCCGCCGATCAAATCCTGAAACTGTTCGCGGCGTTGAGCGATTTCTGTGCCTTGCAGGCGCAGGATAGGCGCGCGCGTGCCCACCGAAAGACGGTGTTGCTGTGTCGAGCGCGCCTTGGACAGATCGACCAATGCGCGCAGCGCCTCATTTTGCTCCGAGGCCATCATGATTTTTCCTCCCATTGCCGGGTCGCAGAGTCCGGCAATCCTCCTTGATTATTGCGTGGAAACCCCCTTTTGTCCAAGTCCGCCCTTGGTGCCGGATCGCAGCGCCTGAAGTTTTTCGAAATCGGCATCGGCGTGATAGCTGGATCGGGTCAGGGGTGAGGCCGCAACCATCAGAAATCCTTTGCCTAATGCGGCGGCCTTCAGGGCGGCAAAATCATCCGGCGTCACGTATCGCTCGACTGGGTGATGTTTCGGCGTTGGTTGCAGATATTGCCCGATCGTCAGAAAATCGACTCCCGCCGCCCGCAGGTCGTCCATCACCTGATGCACGGATTGGCGATCCTCGCCCAACCCGACCATCAGCCCCGATTTGGTGAAGATCGAGGGGTCACGTTGTCGGACCCGATCCAACAGGCGAAGAGAGTGATAGTAGCGCGCACCGGGCCGGACTTGTGGATAAAGCCCCGGCACGGTTTCAAGGTTGTGATTGAAGACATCGGGTCGCGCATCGACCACAGCATCCACCACAGCGGGATCGCATTTTAGGAAATCCGGCGTCAGAATCTCGATGGTGGTGTCGGGGTTGAATTGGCGGATGGCACGGATCGTGTGCACGAAATGCGCCGCGCCGCCGTCCGCAAGGTCGTCGCGGTCGACAGAGGTGATCACGACATGCCTCAGTCCCAATTTCGCCACGGCTTTGGCCACCCGTCCGGGTTCGAACGGATCCAGAGCCTCGGGTCGGCCGGTGGCCACGTTGCAGAAGGTGCAGCCGCGTGTGCAGGTGTCGCCCATGATCATCATGGTCGCGTGCCCCTGTTCCCAGCATTCGCCCATGTTCGGACAACTGGCTTCTTCGCACACGGTGGTGAGCTCTGCCTCGCGAAGGAGAGTCTTTGTTCGGGAGTACCCCACACCCGAAGGGGCCCTGACACGGATCCAGTCCGGTTTGGCCGGACCCGATAAGGATGTGCGATGCGCTTTCTCAGGGTGTCGCAGTGTAGGGGTCTGAGGCGTCGTCATTCGACCAGCGCGTCCAGTGCTTCCAGCGCGCGGCCTCCATACACGACTGACGGACCGCCACCCATTTCGATTGCGACCGAGATTGCCTCGATCACCTCATCGCGCGTTGCGCCGTGTTTCAGAGCGGCCCGCAGATGAAACACGATACAATCCTCGCACCGAATGGCTATGGAAATCGAGAAGGCCATCAGTTCCTTGACTTTTCCCGACAAGGCGCCCTCGCCGGACACGGCACCGACCAGTTGGCTATAGGATTTCATGGGGGCAGGGGCCGCCTTGAACAGCGCGCCCACGCGTTTGTCGATCTCTGCGCCTTCTGCGCGGTAGTTTTTGCTCATCATTTTCCTCCCATCAGGCCCGTGTGACAGGGATGCGTTTCCCAAATTCGGTAGAGGTGTCTCGGACCTTTGGCGGCATTATGCGTGTTGCGCCGCTCTCGATGAATCGAAGATCGAAGCTTCGCATCGGCAAAGCCGATAACTGTCTCATTCGACCGAAAGTGAGACAGCGCCTGTGTCACGATAACAATTCGGGATTGTTTGTTTTAAAGAGGACCGATTGCTGGTGTTGGGTGCTTCTTTACTTGGGGAAGTCCCACATAGGGGACTGAGAGGCTGACTGGGGGAAACCCCGGTGGCTCGACCTTTTGAGCCTGGCCCAGTTGATGCTGGCGTAGGAAGACCGAAGCGCATTTCCGCAAACCTCAAACGGGTGGCGGTCATTTTGGGACCCAAGGTCTGGTCGGCACGTAAAGAAGGCAACGGCTGTGTCCTCGCTCAACTCTTCGGCGCGACGCAGGAGAAGCGTTGTCAGGCTGACGGAATCGAGACAGAGATCGGTGATATCCTCCGGGCGCAGTGTCGCGCATTCGAGCCTGATGAAGCCCTGCGCCTTGCTCATCATGTGGATCGTACGGGCGAGTTTGGTTTTACCTGTGCCGGGTCGGAGTGCATCGGGTCCATGCCGTAAAGCTCGACACAGCGCCGCCACGAGGCCGAGACAAAGCTGTCCCGCCGGTCTGGCTGCCATCCAGCACCCTTTCGATTTCTTCGACATGCCGTGTGTTTTTCACCGAACTTTCTTCATGGCGCGTCGCCTCCCGGTGAAAAAGTGGCACAAGATTGGGACAAGCTTCGTTTGAAAAAAGGTCGAAGACAGTAGGGGCGGGCGATTGTCGAGCGACCGGGGGCTTGCTCCGAGGGGGTCAAACCGGTTCCGGTGCTGCGGCTCACCCACTCAGGGTTCTCAGGATGCTCCGCACGAGTGCTGCGTCTTCGGGACGGGCGAGACTTGGTGCATGACCGCAATCGTATTCCGTCACGTCGGGCCGAGGCCCTCGCTGGCGCATCAGATCACACACTTCGACCGGCAGGATATCCGAGCTTTTGCCCCGGATCACATGGCACGGCGTTGTGATACGGGCATAGCGGTCCCAGGAGGTCAGCTCTTGGCGCGAGGCGGTGAATTGGATGGTGATCTTCGGATCGTAATGCAGCGCGAGCGTGCCGTCATCGCGTCGTCTGAGCGAGCTTCGCGCCATGCGTCGCCAGTAGGCATCGGGGGCGGGACCAAAGGGGCGATAGACCGCGCGCAGCCAGGTCTCGGCCTCAGACACTTTGGCAAAGACCGGCGGGTCACTGACATAGGTGGTGATCCGCTCAATGGCCGCTGCGGGGATTTCCGGACCGATGTCGTTGATCACCAGCGCGCTCAGCCGGTCGGCTTGACGACCGGAGGCAAGTCGCATTCCGATCAGGCCGCCGAGCGAGGTGCCGAACCAATCCGCCTGGGCAAAGCCATAGTGATCCATCAGATCCATGGCGATGCCGGCGTAATATTCGACCGAATATTCGGCCTCGGGATTCGACGACCAGCTCGACAGCCCGCGCCCGATGGTGTCCGGGCAGATCACGAAATACGTATCCGAAAGCGCGGAAGCGAGCTCGTCGAAATCCCGCCCGTTGCGTGCCAGCCCGTGCCACATCACAAGTGGTCGCCCGGCGGGATCGCCCCATTCGGTCACATGAATTTCGTGATCCATGACCGGGATGAGAGAGAAGCGCGGCGAGATCATGCGCCTTTCCTCCCGGTCATCACCGTGCCCGCGATCCCGCGGGGAAAGAAATAGACCAGCAGGATAAAGATGATCCCCAGCCAGAAGAGCCAGCGGTCCGGGGCGAGAAGTTCGGGCAAAAGCGGCACGCCCGCCAGCGCCTCGGAGGCCGCGCCCATCAGATCGCGCAGGTAATATTGCGCGAGGATCATGAGCACCGCTCCGATCACCGCGCCCCACATCGTGCCCATGCCGCCGATCACCACCATCAGCAGGATGTCGATCATGATCGCAAAGGAGAGCGCGGTGTCGGGGCCGGTGTATTTGAGCCAGACGGCGTAGACCGTCCCCGCGAGCGAGGCAATTGTGGCCGAGAGGCAGAAGACGGCGGTGCGATAGGCGACGACGCGATAGCCGATGGCCTCGGCGCGGGCCTCGTTTTCACGGATGGCTTTCAGCACGGTGCCAAAGGGCGAGCCGACAAAGCGCAGCATGGCAAGAAACAGGATCAGCGAGGTGAAGAAGACGAAATAATAGGCCGCGAGCTTACCGTTCAGTTTGACGTCCCAGAGCCGGACGACCTTCCCGTCGGCATCAGTCAAAAGCTTGGTCGCGGTCTTGAACAGATCGGGGCTCTTGTAAATGATCCCGTCCTCGCCGCCGGTGATTTGCGACAGTTGCGAGGCGAGCACCAAAACGACGGAGGCCGCCGCCAGGGTGATCATCGCGAAGAAGATCGCCTTGACGCGCAGCGACAGCAATCCGATGGCCACGGCAAAGACCAGCGAGACCGCAACCCCCGCCAGCGCGCCGAGGAGCACCGGCGTCCAGCCGGGCCCCATCTGTTTGAGCAGGATTGCTGCGCCATAGGCGCCGAAGCCGAAGAACATCGTATGGGCAAAGCTGACAATCCCGGTGTAGCCGATCAACAGATCGAAACTGGCCACCAGCACGATGAAGATGCAGATCCGCGCTGCCACTTCGAGCGAGCGGACATCCTGAAACAGGAAGGGCGCGAAAAGCAGGAGTGCCGCGATCAGGGCGACCACGCCCTTGATGATGAGGGTGCCGGTGGTTTTGCGGCTGTCTGAAATGGTCATCGCATGCTCCTCACTTGACCGCCGGGCGCAGACCGTTTGGCCGCCACAAAAGAATTGCCACCATCAGGATCATGTTCGACGCCAGCGCCAGTTTCGGCGCGAGAAAGCCGACGTAGTTCGACATCAACCCGACAAGGAGCGCCCCCAGAAGCGTGCCCTCAATCGAGCCGAGGCCGCCGATGATGACCACGATAAACACGACGATCATCAGATCGGCCCCCATATGCGGGGTGATTAATGTCTCATACCCGGCCCACATCGCCCCGCCGAGTGCGGCCAAGGCCGAACCCAGCATGAAGACGCCGATGAACAGCCTGTCGACACGAAAGCCCAAGGCCTCGACCATTTCGCGGTCTTCCACCCCGGCGCGGATCAGCAAGCCGATGCGGGTCCGGTTGAGGCCGACATAAAGCAGGAGGAACACCACGGAACCCAGCGTAAAGGCAAAGGCGCGGTAAATCTCGATGGAGACGTCGCCGATGATCCAGGAGCCTTCGAGAAACTGCGGCCGCGCCACGGAAAACGGCGTGCCGCCCCAAAAGGCCAGAATGGTCTGTTCCGCGACGATCATCGCCCCGATGGTGATCAGGATCTGACGCAGGTGGTCGCGGTAGACCGGTTTGATGATCACCGTCTCGAAAAACCAGCCCGCGATCAGGCCGAAACAGATCGCGGCGAGATAGGCTGCCGCCAAGGCAGAGGCGTTCAGGACCCAGCTGTCAGCGGCAAGCCAGCCGCCCAACCCCGCCAGAACGGCGGCGGAGACAAAGGCACCGAAGCTGACAAAGGCGGAATGGCCGAAGTTCAGAACATCCATGAGGCCGAACACGAGGCTCAGCCCGGAGGCCATGAGAAAGAGCATCATGCCCATGGCCAGACCGGCCACGGTCAGGGTGATCCAGGACGACGGCGCGCCGATCAGGAAAAAGGCGATCAGGGCGACGGCCAGCGGCAACAGGTTCACCCCGCCAGCCCGGTCCCAATAGGTGCTCAGAGTTGCGGTGCGTGCAGTCATCTTTCTCTCCTCACATCTTTCTTTCTTCACAGCGACAGGCTCAAAAGCCGATCCTGAAGCGCGGTATCGGCTACGAAATCGGCCATGGTCCCGGTATGTGCGACGCGTCCGTCGTCGATCACCGCCATGTCGCGGCCCAGGGATTTGGCAAAGGCGAAATTCTGTTCCACCAAGAGGATCGTGGTGGTCTGTGCGATCTCGCGGAAGGCTGCGGCCATCGCATCGACGATGGCGGGGGCAAGACCCTTGGTCGGCTCATCGATCAGAATGAGCGCGCGCGGTTCGATGATCGCGCGGGCGACCGAGAGCATCTGTTTCTGGCCGCCGGACAGGCTCCAGGCCTGTTTGTCGCGGAACCGTTCGAGGGCAGGGAAAAGCGCGTGGATGCGCGCAAGCCGCGCGGGATCGAACCGGCCGTTCGAGGTCGCGAGGATCAGGTTTTCATCGACGGTGAGCGTGCCGAAAATGCCCATGTTCTCGGGGACATAGGCGATGCCTTTGCGGGCGATCTCGGCGGTGTGCAGCGTCGAGATGTCTTCGCCGCGAAACTGTACCGAGCCGGGTGAGGGGGTCCAAAGTCCCATGATAGAGCGCAGCGTGGTGGTTTTGCCCGCGCCGTTGCGGCCCAGGAGGACAAAGACCCCGCCCTCGGGTACCTCGAAACTCACGTCATGCAGCACGGCATATTGATCGATGTCGGTTTTCATGTTGCGGATCGACAAGAAGCTCATGCTGCGTCCTCCCCGCCCGTCCCCTGAGCCGTGCCGAGATAGACATCCCGCACGATCTGGCTGGACATGATTTCGGTCGGATCGCCATCGGCCAGAAGCTCGCCGTTGTGCAGCACGATGATCCGGTCCGCCAGCGCGCGGACCACCTCCATCTTATGTTCGACCAGCAGCACGGTCTTGGTCCGGTCGGCCTTGATCTGGGCGATCAGGTCGAGAACATCGGGCGCGTGGTCGAGGCTCATTCCTGCGGTCGGCTCATCAAACATGTAAACATCGGGTTCCATCGCCATCAAAAGCGCCACTTCGAGTTTGCGCTGATCGCCATGGGGCAGGGTGGCGGCAGGCTGATGCGCGACGTTTGAGAGTCGGGTGGCTTCGAGGTAATGTTCGGCCTTGCGGCTCAGCTCACGAAAGCCGGACACCGGGCGGAACATGCGCCAGCCATGACCGGAGCGCGCCTGTACGGCGAGCCGGATGTTTTCCAGAACGGTGAGCTGCGGAAATAGGTTGGTGAGCTGAAACGCGCGGCCCACACCGTGATGTGCGCGCGCCGAGGGCGAAAGCCGGGTGATCTCGGTGCCGTCCTTGATCACCCGGCCCGAGGTGGCGGTGAGCTGTCCCGAAATCAGATTGAAAAACGTGGTCTTGCCCGCGCCATTGGGTCCGACGATCACGGTGAGCTCACCGGGGTGAAAGGCGCAGGAGACACTGTTGACCGCGACATGGCCGCCAAAGCGGATCGTAAGATCCTCGGTCACAAGGGAAGGGGAAGTCATCGGTACATATCCGGTACGAGTGAAGTCAGGGGCGGGCGGTCAAGCGATCTGGCAGGTGCCGACAGGTCACGACCGCCCGCTGTGTGTCCCCTCCCGAGAAGGGAGGGGGCCGGGGATTGGGGTTCAATCCTGATTGTTGCGACCGATCGGGATGTCCATCTCATCGGCTGGAATGATCCGCACTTTCTCCGGGATCGCCCAGTCGACCGCATCGTCGACCTTGATTTTGAAATGCAGCATGTCTTGCAACGCCTGATGGTCCTCAGCACGGAAGGTCATCTCACCCTTCGGCGTGTCCCAGGACATGCCTTCCATGGTCGCGATCAGCGTGTCGGTCTCGTAATCGGGCGCCTCTTTGAGCGCCTTGACCACGGCGAGGGCGGCGGACATGCCCCCTGCGGTAAAGAAGTCCGGCGGGCTGTCGAACCGCTTCATATGCTCTTCGACCAACCACGCGTTGATGTCGTTGTCGAAGGCCTCGTAATAGTAATAGACCGCGCCCTCCATGCCCGGGAACCGTTTGTAGGTCGGCAGCACCGGAAGGATGTGACCGCCCATGGAAATCTCGATGCCATAACGCGACGGGTCCATCGCCTGGATCTTGCCGGGCGCGTCACCACCACCTGCGAAGTAGATCAGGATAACTTTGCGGCCTTCCTTGTCCTTAAGCGCGTTGAACAACCGCTCGGCATAGGCGGTGAAATCGGTGGTGCCCTGCGGCGCGTATTCTTCGGACACGACCGTGGCGCCGGAGCCGTCCAGAGCGGATTTGAAGGCGGTGATGCCGTCACGGCCAAAGGCGTAATCTTCCGCCAGCGTGGCGACGTAGAGGTTTTCGTCGGGGTTGAGCGCAAGCGCCTGTGCCTGCATGTCCATCGAAGAATTGCGCGAGGTCTTGAACACGTAGCGGTTGCTGTCCGGGCCGGTGAGGCTGTCGGCCACCGCGGGTTCGACGATCAGGATCTTTTCATATTCCTCGGCAATCGGCAGCATCCCCACGGTTACGCCCGAAGAGGTCGCGCCGACGGCCAGAAGAACCTCGTCATCGCCGTAAGCTTCGGCCAGAACGGCGCGCGCAATATCCGGCTTGAACTGGGTGTCCTTGACGATCAGCTCGATTGGGCGGCCGTTGATCTCATTCGTGCCGCCGGTGCCATATTCGATGCCCATCTCGAATCCGGTCTGTGCCTGTTTCGAGAAGGCCTCGAAACTGGAGCCGCTGAGCCCGTGGATGAGGGCGATCTTGATCGCATCCTGCGCGTGTGCTGCCGTGGTCATGGTCGTGGCCACGACTGCGGTCGCGACGAGTCGCTTGAGTATTTTCATGATTTCCTCCCTTTATGACAGGGTCACCGCGTTGCATCCGCGAACGCGATGGACCTACCTTGCAAGGATGATCACATGGCAACCTCGAGGAGACAATATCGTGGAAACACGTATAGATCAGGCCTATGAGACCGGTGAATTCGCGGAATTGGCCTATGCGTTCGCGCCTGTCGGCCTTGTCATCACGGAGAATCGGGTGATCCGCGACTGCAATGATGCCTTTGCTGACATGTTCGCTTACAGCCGGGATGAGTTGCGGAATCAGGTCTTTGCCATGCTCTACCCGTCGGGTGAGGAATTCGCGAATATCCGCGACCGGGGTGTCAAACAACTGCGTGAAACCAACACCTATTGGGACGAACGGATCATGGCGAAGAAGACCGGTGAACTGTTCTGGTGCCGGGTGAGGGGGCATTCTTTTACACCGGACGAACCCTTGATGCGGGCGGTCTGGAGCTTTGCCGATCTGTCTGAGACCCGCCCCTATGTGCCGCTGACCCGCCGTGAGCGCGAGATCATTTCCTACCTGTCGGACGGGCTGACCAGCAAAGAAATCGCCAACCAGCTCGACCTGTCGTATCGTACAGTCGAGGTCTATCGGGCGAAGCTTTTGAAGAAATTCGGCGTGAGCAATTCCAGCGGTCTTTTCCAATCTCTGGGCGGCATCGGCAGCGATCATGTGGTGTCGCGCAGCGGCGGATAGAGTGGGGTCTTTTGCATCGGTGCGCGTTTGGAGCCGGGGTTACGAATAAGGGCTCATCATGCCCGTCCAGTCCCTTGCCCGCGCTGCTCAGGCGGCCATCAGGATCTCAAGCGCCTTCATCTTGATGAGGCCGCATCTCTCGTGATCGGTTTCGTCGCAAGAAACGCCAGCCCCGCTACGCCAGACGGCCCGGAGGCCAGGTTTTCCCACCGGATCGTTCGACGCATCTGAAAAAAGGCGCGTCGATATCTGCCATGTGTCACCCAGCTCGCGGCGCTCTCAAATCGCGATATGAAGGCGATTTGCGACCGTCTGTACGGAACGCCCAGAAAGTGCCCGGGACGGCGAACTCCAACCGAAGCCTTCCGAGAAGAGATCATGAAACTGAGATAGCGAAAAATGTCGAAACGAGTCTTGAGCCGTCAGGATAACGACCTCATCGATATGCCATGTCGTTGGCAGCGGGCCGATCCCGTTTTACGCAGTTTGCGAAGCGTGCCCCGAACCTGTTCACCCATTTGCGTAGAGTTTCACGGCTGACCGTCACGCCCCGCTTTGCCAAAAGATCCTCGACATCGGCGGCACTGAGGGCGAACCGATGGTCGGCCCAGACAGCAATGGGAATGATTTCACCTGGGAAACGGAAGCCCTTCAGGCGCGGCATTTCAGTCGGCATTTTAATGCAAGTCGCCTACCCAAAGCCCAGCGTACAAACAAGTTGGCAATGACCATGATGCGGCTCTGCCCAGCTGGGGTAGTCGTCGTTTTGATTGGCTATCGACCATCATCCCAGAGGGCGGTGCATATATCGCACACCCTTTCCGTTCCGTCTGCGCTCGAAAAGGCAGGCGTGCAGCCATTTACGACTTTTGTATAGTATTTATTTTTATAAGACTTACTTTACAAAAGTAAAAAATTAAAACTACATGTTTACATGACTACAGAAACGCACCCCATCACCGATCCACTCCGGAACCATGGTTTTCGTGCTCGAAATCTTCGGGCGCTCAAGGCCATTGAAACGCCAGATGTGCTCATCCTCGGCGGCGGCGTGAACGGTGTGGCCACGTTGCGGGATTTGGCGCTCAATGGCGTCTCCTGCGTCCTGATCGACACGGGGGACTTTTGCGCCGGAGCCAGCGGCGCCTCAAGCCGGATGGCGCATGGCGGGCTGCGGTATCTGGAAGGGCGCGAATTTCGGCTGGTGGCGGAAAGTGCAAGAGAGCGCAATCGGCTCATCGCCAACGCGCGCCATATCGTGAAACCGCTCAAAATCACGGTGCCCCTGTCGCATCGGGTCTCTGGCTTGGGTCGCGCGATGTGCCGGTTTGTTGGAGTGTCAAAACGGAGTGGCCCGCTGGCGCTTGTCGCGCTCGAAGGGGCGCTGCGCATCTATGAGGCCTTCGGACGCCGGGAACACCCGCTGCCGGATCACGAGACCCTGCTGAAAAAACATCGGTTCCCTAAGGGGCTTCCCAAGGCCACCAAAGCGGTCGTTTCCTATTACGACGGCCAGATTACACAGCCCGAGGGCTTGATCTTTGAAATGCTGGGCGAGGCCTTGGCGCAAGACAACGATGTGGTGGCGCTCAATCATATGCGCTGGCACCGTGAGGGTGATGCGATCATCGTCGAAGACGCGTTTGGACCCGACCGCTATGTCCTGCGCCCCAAGGTTGTCATCAATGCGACGGGGGCTTGGATCGACCAGACAAATGCGGAGCTGGGTCAAGAGACGCACTATCTGCGCGGCATCAAAGGCGCGCATCTCGTTCTAGATAACCCCGAGTTGCACCGCCGGATGGACGGCAACGCCTATTACTTTGACGACGGCACGGGGCGGATGGTCATCACCTTGCCCGTGGGCGAGAATGTGCTGGTGGGGACCACCGAGGTTGAAACCCAAAACCCTGACGATCAGGCCGTGTCCGGCGATGAGATTGCCTATCTTCTCACGGCGATGGATGGGCTTTTTTCCGACATCGACGTGCGTCACAACCAGATTGTGTCGATGACCACAGGCATCCGCCCGTTGCGACGAAGCGAGAGCGGAGGCTCAGCCACGAGTGCTGCGCGCGATCATGCGCTGGAAGAGGATCGGTTTTCTGACAGCTTGCCACCCGTGCTGTCTCTGGTCGGCGGGAAATGGACCACGTTCCGGGCATTTGGCGAAGAAACGGCGGATCGGGTGCTTGCACTCCTGGGACGTCCACGGCGGCTGTCCACGGCGGCGCGTCAGTATCCGGGGGCTGCGCCTTGCACCGAGGAGGATCTGGTGCGTGAAACAGAGATCGACGCAAAGCTGGCCACCCGCCTCCTGCACCGCTACGGCGCATTGGCGCGAGATGTCGCAGAGCTCTGCACCGGTGCAGATGCTTTGACGCTTCGGCAGGCACCCGACGTTTGCCGAGGGGAAATCCGTTACGCGGTCCGCGTGCGCGGCGCGCTGACACTTGAGGATCTGATCCTGCGCCGTACACGGCTCAGCTTTGGGCATGGTTTGTCTCCCGACACATTGCCAGAATTGGCCGATATCCTGTCTGAGGAAACCGGGCGCGCCCGCGATGGCTTGAACGCAGAGATTGACGCAGCGCTCGCCGATCCGCGACTGATGGGGGCACGGATCACGCAACGGGAGGGCGCGGCATGAGTGACGCAGTGCTCATTGCAATCGACGCGGGCGGCACCACGGTCAAGGTAGTGGCCTATGACCTGTCGGGCATGGAAATCGCCTCAGAGACGGCAAATGTCGAGAATATTCATTACGACGACGGGCGGGTCGAACGTGAGCTGGCTCCTTTCTGGGCCGGGATCGCTTCCGCTTTGCGCCGAATCGTTAAAGACTGCGCGGGCCGGCCCATTTTGGGTGTGGGCTGCACGGGGTTCGGCAACGGGATCTTCCTGTTGGATGAGGCCGGAGAGGCGACGCGCCCCGGCATCGTTTCTGTCGACCACAGGGCGCAGCCCTTGGTCGATCGCTTGAGCGCAGACGGGCAGGACGACACGATCACAAAACTCACCGGCAACCGAATCTGGGGCGGGCAAACGATGATGGTCTTCGCCCATCTCGCCGAGACAGAGCCAGAGGTCATGGCGCGCACGCGTTGGGCGCTCTGCTGCAAGGACGCGATCCGGTTCAAACTCACGGGCGAAGCCCTGACAGATCCGACTGACGCGGGTGGCGGTGGGATGATGGACTCCGTGACGGGCACCTACGCCGCAGAGGCGCTGGATCAGCTTGGCTTGGCAGCGCATCAGCACCTGCTCCCGAAAATTGTGCCAAGCGACGCAACGGCGGGGCGGATCAGTGCCCGCGCCGCGCATGAAACCGGCCTACCCGAAGGGCTGCCCGTCGCAGGGTCCATGATGGATGTTGCGGCCTGCTCGTTGGGTGCGGGGGCCGTCGGGCCGGATATTCTGACGATGATTGCCGGGACGTGGTCGATCAACAGCCTGGAGAGCACGACTGAGGAAATCACTGGCGCGCCCATCCTGAACTTTCGCTATGGCGGTCCCGACACCCGGTTGATCGCGGAAGGGAGCCCGTGTTCCGCTGCCAATCTCGGCTGGTATCTCGGCCAGGCGATGGGCGGGCGGATTTCGGTCGAGGAAGCCAATACCCTCGTGGCTGCGAGCGCACCTGAGGCGCGGCGTTGCCAGTTTCTGCCTTACGTGTTTGGACCGGAGCCGAAACGCGGCTGTTTTCTGGACATGGGCGCGAGTGATGACACGGGCACGTTGCTCCGCGCGATCTATGAGGGCGTCGCCTTTCAGGCTCGGCGTCATGCCGAGGAGGCCGTCGCGCTATCCGGGCGGGACTTCCCGCCGGTTATTCGACTTGCGGGTGGGGCGGCCAAGTCGCCAGTCTGGACACAGATTTTCGCGGATGTGTGCCAACGCCCGGTCGAGGCGGTGGCCGCAGAAGAAGTCGGTGCGCTGGGAGCGGCCATCTGTGCCGCTGTTGCCGCAGGGGTCTATGAGAGCCTCGATGAGGCAGCCATATGGATGACCAAGGTCGCCCGGCGGCACGACCCCAACCCCACACTTGCCGCAGTTTATGAGGAGAGATTTGCACGGTTTCGACACCTCGATGCAGGGGTGACCGCGCTGATGGAGGAGAGGCCCCAGTAAGGGGCACCCAAACACCCAAGGGAGGAATACCAATGAAACGAACGACATTGTTGCTCAGTACAGCGCTCTGCGCGCTGTCCGCGCAAGCTCAGGCACAAGACGCATGTAAGGGTGCGCTGCCGACACTCAATGTGATCGGTCAGGGCATGCCCGCCGTCACGGCACTGGACGCGCATCTGGCGGAGTTCAACGAGAAATGGGACACAGAAGTGAAAGTCACGCTTCTGGGCGAAAACGAGCGTCGCGCCAAATCGCGCCTCGACGCCTCGACCGGGGCAGGGTCCTATCAGGTGCTCTATATCGACGAGGCAAACCTCGCCGAATATGTCAGCGCCGACTGGATCTACCCGCTCGCCGATGTGGTGCCCGAGAGCTACGATCTTTCTGATTTCCGCACCGACCTGAGCAATGTGGCGACCGTGGATGGCACGCAGTACTTCGCCCCATTCGTGGGCGGCGGCGATGTGATGATGGTGCGCACCGATCTGTTGGAAGCTGCCGGTCTCGGCGTGCCGACCACGCTGGATGAGTTGGTCGAAGCGGTCAAAGTGCTCGATGCCGCCGACAATGGCGCACACGGATGGGCGGCCCGCGGTCAGCGCGGTTCCGGCATGAACGTCTGGCGCTGGACCCCGTTCTTCCGCGCGATGGGCGGCGAATGGCTCGACGGTGATCTGCCCGCGTTCAACAGCGAGGCAGCGATTGAGGCGACCGAGCTTTACACCGATCTCATGTCCTACGGCCCGCCGGGTGTGGGCACGTTCAACTGGTCCGATGCGGTCGAGGCGTTTCGCGGCGGTCAGGTCGCGATCCTGATCGAATCCGACGTGTTCGGACCGTGGATGGAAGACCCGTCCAAATCGACCGTCGTCGGCAAAGTGGGCTATGCTCCGCCGCCGAACCCGCTTCCCTCCGCTGGCTGGGCGCATGGCTGGGCCGTGTCGAAAGCGGGCGCAGCAGACGATTGCGCCAAAACCATCGCCGGTGATTTCGTCGGTTGGGCCACATCCAAAGAGATGGAACAACAGCGTCTTGAGGCCGGGATTGCGTCTGATATCGGGCGTACATCGACCCTTGAGAGCGACGCTTACCAATCGCTTGTTCCGGCGGAATATGTCGAGGCCATGCTGGAGACCGGTGCGAAAACCGACCTTCTGATCATGAAAAGCCCGGCTTGGCCGGAAATTGGCGACACGCTTGGTCTCGCGCTCGAAGAGGTGTTCACAGGCACCCGCGATGACATCGCGGGCGCACTCGATGAAGCCGCCTTCTTTGCCGAAGACAGCCTGATGCGGGTGAAATAAGCCTGCCTCTTCCGGCGTGTTCCCGTGGTTCTGTGGGCCATCGCACACGGGGGCACGCCGCTCTTCTTTTCCGCCTTTCGACGTCGAAGGACGCCCTATGAAACGCAAAACATTCGTTACTCTGTCGCTGGTCCCGGCCATTGGTCTTTTGGCCACGCTCGCGCTTGTCTCCGTGGCTGGGGCTGTTTGGTTCGCCCTGATGAACCGGACGCTGCGCAGCTCGGACTATGAGTTCGTCGGTGCGTATAACTTCCTGCGCCTGTTGCGCGACAAACGGTTTTTCAACGCGCTGGAAATCTCCGCCATCTGGGAGCTGGTCACGGTGACCGGAACCTTGGTTCTGGCGGTCGTCTTGGCCGTGTTGATCTATGAGACCGTGAAAAAGCCGCTCTGGCGCAACCTCATCTGTTTCGCCTTTCTCGTGCCGGTCTTGTTGCCGCGCGTGGCTGCGGCCTTCATCTGGCGCTTCCTCTATTCGCCGTCTTTGGGCGTGATCAACTACCTCTGTAGCCTCGTGGGTATCGGACCTGTCGAGTTTCTGGCCGACCCGTCTCTGGCGCTCATCTCGGTGGCGATCGTCGACATCTGGCAATGGGGGCTGTTCTTCACCGTGATCTTGCTGAAACTCATGGAAACCCTTCCGCGCGATCCGATCGAGGCCGCGATGCTCGACAATGCGCGCACCTGGGAGATCCACGCTTATGTCACCCTGCCGATGCTCAAAGCGCCGATCATTTCGCTCGCCCTTGTCAAAGCGGTCGAGAGCCTGCGCTCCTTTGATCTGATCTTTGTCATGACCGGCGGAGGGCCGGGCACCGCGACGGAAACGCTTGATCTCTACGCCTATCAGATGGGGATCAATATGGGCGGACGGATTTCTTACGCCTCGGCAATGTCGATCCTCTTGCTCATCGTCACCACCGTCGTCTTCACCATCATCTGGAAAGCGGGGAAAAAATGGGCCGCCTGATATCCGCCACACTCACCCGTGCGCTGCTTGCGCTCCTGATCATCGTGGCCTTAGGGCCGATCCTCTGGACGGTTCTGGGTGCCTTCAAGGAGCTGCGCGACATCGTAACCCCGGTGCCCAAGCTGATCTTTGATCCGACGCTTGAGAACTTTGCCACGATCCTGCGCAATCCGACCATCCGTGACGGGCTTTTGCACTCTGTGATCGTCGTGTCGGCCTCCGTGCTCATCGGCGCGGTGCTCGGCATCCCCGCCGCCTACACGCTGGCGCGCTATGCCCGGAAATGGGGCGACGATGTGCAGTTCTTTGTGCTCTCGCTGCGCTTCATGCCGCCGGTCGCCATCGCCATTCCGTTCATCGTGATCTACCTCGATCTCGGCATCTATGACACGCTCTTTGGCCTGATCCTCGTCTATCTGATCACCACGATCTCGACGGTGATCTGGCTCTCTGTGCCGGCGTTCGAGCGCGTGCCGCTCAACATCGAGGAAGCGGCGGCGATGGAGGGCTGTACCCCCTTTGAAATCTTCTGGCGTTTCGCCCTTCCTGTGGCGTCTCCGTCTCTCTTCGGCGCGTTGGTCTTCACCTTCGTGCTTGTCTGGAACGAGCTTTTGCTGGCGCTCACGCTGGCGGCGCAGAACGCGACCCTTCCGGTGGTCGCGGCCTCCATCACCTCGCTCGGCAAAGAGGTGCCCTGGGGCGTGATCAATGCCGCCACTGTGCTCCTCGTGGTGCCGCCGCTCGTCTTCATCGGCCTTCTGATGGGCCTTCTCAACACCTCGGTCCAAAGTGGCCGGAAATAGGACAGATCAATGGCCAATATTTCCTGTACCGATATCGTCAAATCCTATGGCGCGCACCCTGTGATCGAGGGGATGAACCTCTCGATCCCGGATCATGAATTCGTCGTCTTTCTTGGGCCCTCGGGCTGCGGCAAATCCACCATGTTGCGCATGGTTGCGGGTCTTGAAGAGGTCACCGGTGGCCGTATCGAGATCGGCGGAACGGATGTCACCGACCTGCCGCCGGGCGAGCGCGGCGTTGCCATGGTGTTTCAGAGCTACGCGCTTTATCCGCATATGAGTGTCGCCGACAACATCACCTTTGGGCTGCGACGTCAGGGCATCCCGAAAGCGGAGATTGCTCCGCGTCTCCAACAAGTTGCCGATATGCTAGGCCTCGCGCCCTATCTCGACCGGCGTCCGAAAAACCTCTCCGGCGGTCAGCAACAGCGCGTCGCCATGGCCCGCGCGATGATCAAGACGCCCAAGGTGTTCCTGTTCGACGAGCCGCTGTCCAATCTCGACGCCAAGCTGCGGGAAAAGCTGCGGACGGAAATCCGCAAGATGCACCTGCAACTCAAGACCACGACCATTTTCGTGACCCACGATCAGCTCGAAGCGATGACCATCGCCGACCGCATCGTCTTGATGCGTGATGGCAAGATCGAACAGATGGGCACGCCTGACGAAATCTTTGAGCGTCCTGCGACGCGGTTTGTCGCGGATTTCATTGGCACACCCGCGATGAATTTCCTGCACGCCACTATGGAAGAGGGGCATATCGCGCGCGCAGGGGGAATCTCGATCACCCTTGATCCCGAGGCGTTTCCCTCTTTGAAACCGGGGCAAAAGGTCGAGTTGGGCCTGCGTCCGGCGAGTATGGACCTCTGCGAACCTGAGGCGGAAAACGCCATAACCGGAACTGTGGTTTTGGTGGAAAACATGGGCGCCGAGGGTCAGGTCATTACCGAGGTGGAAGGAGAGGAAATGTCCTTTGTCACCCAACGCTTCCGCCGTCTTTCGCAAAACGACACCGTCCATTTCGCGATCCGCCGGGACAAGGTTCATGTCTTTGATCCGGAAACCGGACTGAGCCTGAGAGGAGTGTGAGTCATGACCAAATTGCGTTACACCGACAAGCTCGCCCGCATTCGGGAAGGCGGCTATCGCAAAGGCGACTATATGATCGCCGATGCCAAGGACACCGAAGTCACCGGAGGAGTGCCCGCACTGGGACTTGCTCGCGATGCCGCCGGGCGACCCACCGGCCCGCGCACGAGGCCTCAGTTTCTCGATGAGGTGCGGCAGATCATCCAACAAGACGTCGTCGACATCATGCTCACCGCCGCAGGGACCATGGATCTGTTGCTGGCGGAAGGCGCTTTTGACAAAAGCGCGATTCAGCCCGCCTTTCGCGGCAATGAGACCACCTGCGTCTGGGGCAATCTGCGCGGCGCGGCGCATAACCTTTATCCGTCGCGGCCCTATCGCGGAGCGGATCTCGACTTTGCGCCCGCAAACCTGTGCCTCTATTCGCTGACCTTCAATAACGACACAGAGGCCGATACCCGCGCGCTTGAGACCTACGCCGCCTTTCGCCGTGAGGCGCGTGCCGCAGGGGTTCAGCATTTCCTCGAAGTGTTCAATCCCAATGTCCCGGATGCCGTTGCACCGGAAAAGCTCGGGGCCTTTGTGAATGACAATATCATCCGCCTTCTGGCCAGCCTGACCCGCGCGGAACGTCCCGAATTTCTCAAGGTCGCCTACAACGGCCCTGACGCCATGGCGGAACTCGCCGCGCATGACCCCTCGATGGTGGTGGGTGTTCTTGGCGGCGCGGGGGCAACCCATCGCGACACCTTCGAGCTCGTCGCTCAGTCCGAGCGCCACGGCGCGCGGCTGGCGCTGTTCGGGCGCAAGATCAACCAGGCCGAACACCAGACCACGCTCATCGCCTGGATGCGGCGTGTGGCGAATGGCGATGTCACGCCCGCCGAGGCGGTGCGCGGCTATCATGGGGATCTCGCGAAGGCGGGTCTGGCCCCGGACCGGCCATTGGAGGAGGATTCGGCAATCACAGCCGATGTGCTCCGCTTTGACGCTCTTGAAGACGCGGTGTAGGGTCGCGTACCTGTTTTTCAAAGGAGTTCCCGGAGATGGTGCGTGCCAACCACCCGACCGATCGCACCGTCGCAGAAGCGGCCTGGCTCTATTACATCAAAGGGCTCAATCAGGCCGAGATTGCCAAGAAAATGGGGCTGTCCCGTCCGACGGTCATCACCTATCTGCGGCTGGCGCGAGAGCGTCAGATCGTCGGAGTCAAAATCTCCGGCACGCATTTCCGGGTGAATGATCTGGCCGACAAACTCTGTGAGGCTTACGGGCTTGAGGCCGCGCATGTGGTGCCGGAGGAGGCCTCCGCCTCAGAGACCATGTTGCAAGTCTGCGAAGCGGCCGCGCAACTCCTGCCGGATTTTGTTGCGCCGGGGGAAACTCTGGGCGTGAGCTGGGGGCAAACGGTCTCTTTTGTCTCGGAACGCGTGCCGTGGTGGCCCGTGGACGGTCTGGTGGTGCGTCAGTTGATCGGCTCTTTGGCCAACCCGCTTTTGCCGACCTGCGAAAGCTGCACGACCGAGATCGCCCGTCGGCTCTCAGCCCAATGCATCAACCTCAACGCTCCTGCCGTGTGTTCCGAAGCGTCTTTGGCGGAACGATTGCGCCAGGAGCCGATCATTGCGGAGCAGATCAGGCTCTTGGGCGATTGCACTAAGGCGATTTATTCGCTCAGCCCTTGCACGGCGAATACCCATGTCGTCCAGTTCAACATCGCAACGCCCGAGGATGTGGCGGAGTATGTGTCCAAAGGCGCCGTGGGGATCATCGCAGGCCGGTTCGTTGATACGGAGGGGGCACCAGTGCTCGGAGAGCTCGACCGACGTATGATCAGTGCCGATCACGCGTTGCTCCGCGATATGTCGGGCCTATTGGTGGTGAGCGGGCTGGAGAAATTCGACGCGACACGTGCGGCTCTTCGGGGCGGCTACGCCTCGCACGTCGTCCTGAACGAGGCTTTGGCTGTCAAGTTGACCGATTGATCAGAGGTTAGCCCGGCACTGCCGACTTGTTTGTACGCCGGGCTTTAGGCATGCGACTTGCATATTTGGCGCGCAACGTGTCGTCATCACCAGCAAATTGCGCAGCTACATCAAGCCAATCCGCAACCTGGCAGGTGGTGCGGATCACAGGGCGCCAACATCGCCTTGCGGGCGACCGAAAATACCCTGACAATGCCCTCTAAGAAATTTGTTTCAAAGGGATGTCATGACCGGTTTCAATCTGTTCCAAAACGCCGTTCTGCGTGTGCTGCGCCATCTGGATGAGGCTCTGGCCGTGTCCGGTTTGATCTGGATTGCGATCACGGTTGGTCAGGTGGCTGTCTTCGGCTCTCTCGATATGGAGGCTATTGCGAACGGTGATCCGGATGCCGCGGCGCAAGTTCCGGTCCTTCCCATCCTGTTTCTGAACATTGCCACGGCAATCGGGTCGTGTTGGGTTGCGGTCGAATGGCATCGTTTCGCGCTTGAAGGTCGGTCGCCGAAATCGGCGTTCCCGCAATGGAGCGGGGGCCGCGTTTGGTCCTATCTCTTTACCTCCATTGCAATGGGCCTCCTCATTGGCCTCTTTGTTGGCATTCTCACAGGCTTTCTCTTGATGATCTTTGGGGCCGGGCTTTTGATGTCGATGGGCGGACTTTTCGTCCTCGCGCTCGTCGGTTTGCCGTCCGTCTACCTGTTTTTCCGCGTGTCGCCGGTTTTGCCCAGTCTCGCCTTGGGGGACAAAATGAGTTTTTCGGACGCGTGGTCCAAAACAAAACCCTACTCGGTCGTCATCTTCCAAGCCGGAATTCTCTCGATCGCCGCGCTCATTTTGGTGCAATTCTTTGCGCCGGTGTTCGGGGGCGGTCTTTTGGGTCTCATTTACGAGCTTGTGGCCGGTTGGGTGATTTTGATGATCAATGTGAGCCTGTTGTCCTCGATCTATGAAATCAGTGTGCGGGGGCAGTTCAGTGAGTGACAAAAGTTTCGCAGAGGCGGCGCAGACCGCCGAAGCCCTCGTCCGGCGCTTGTTTCCGCCGACGCCCTGTTTGCGCAATGATCACCTGTCCCAAGCGTATGATTGTGATGTCTGGCTCAAACGGGAAGACTTGACGCCGGTCCGTTCGTACAAGTTGCGCGGCGCGTGGAACGCGATGGCCAAGGTGCGTGAAAATGATCCGGGTATGACCCTGTTTGTCTGCGCTTCTGCGGGCAACCACGCACAGGGCGTTGCCTTTGCCTGTCGGCAATTCGGCGTCAAAGGCGTGATCTTCATGCCCGTGACGACCCCCCAACAAAAGATCGACAAAACCCGCGTGTTTGGCGGGGAGAGTGTGGAAATCCGACTTGTGGGCGACTATTTCGACAACACGCTACAGGCCGCACGCGAATTTTGCGCCGAGGAGGGCGGTCATTTCCTTGCGCCTTTTGACGACATGGATGTGATCGAAGGCCAAGCAACCGTCGCCGTGGAATTCATGCAGCAAATGGTGCCCGATGTGGTGATCTTGCCCGTGGGCGGCGGGGGGCTTTCGGCCGGAATCGTGTCGTATTTACGCGAGGTCGCGCCCGAAACAGAGATTTATTTCGTGGAGCCGCAAGGCGGACAATCCCTCCGGGCGGCGGTCAAGGCCGGTCATCCAGAGACGCTCAAGGAAGTGGATAGCTTTGTCGATGGCGCGGCGGTGGCCCGGATCGGGGACATACCGTTTGAGACACTGATGGACGTGCCGTTGGATCACATCCTTGCCTGTCCTGAGGACCGTATCTGTTCGACCATGATCGAGATGCTGAATGTTGAGGGCATCGTCTTGGAACCTGCTGGTGCGCTCTCTGTCGATGCCTTGCAAGACCTGCGGGACGTGATTGCGGGCAAGCGGGTCGTCTGTGTGACCTCGGGCGGAAATTTCGATTTTGAACGTCTGCCAGAAGTCAAAGAACGGGCGCAGCGCTATCGGAATTTGAAGAAGTACTTCATCCTGCGCATGCCTCAGCGTCCAGGCGCGCTCCGTGAGTTTTTGGATATGTTGGGGCCGCAGGATGACATCGCCCGGTTCGAGTATCTCAAGAAATCCGCGCGCAATTTTGGCTCTGTCTTGATCGGTATCGAGACGACTGATCCGTCAAACTTCGAACAGCTCTTCAACAAGATGAAAGCGGCGGGGCTCACCTATCGCGACATCACTGAGGATCAGGCCCTTGCTGAGTTCGTCTTGTGACGACGGGTCAAAGCCCCAGCCGTTCTAGAAAGGTGACACGGGATTGTGTGTAAGAATCGACAATGGCCGCGAGGTCGATGTGGGCCCCCGCATCCTGTTTGACCAAGACTTCCGCATCTCGGCAGAGCGTCGAGAAGTTCGCAAAGCCTAAGTTGAGCGAGCTCCCTTTGAGAAAGTGAAGATACGCTTCGAGTTGTTTCACATTTCCCGCCTGCGTGAGTTTCTGAATCGTTTCATCCACCTCTTCGAGGAAGAGGTCCACAACTTCTTCGAAATCTTCTTTGCCGACTTCATTGCGAAGCGCGTCGACCCGGTTCCAGTCAATCATAGGGGTCTCCTTTTCCTGTGCTCATCTTAGCTAAGGTAGATTACCAGAGAGTAAGGAGCCGTTTGTTTTTCCCTAAAGTTTTAGGTTTAAGCCGAAATTAAATCCCCTCGGTCAAGGTGCCCGCATGATGCGAGTATAAAAGGATTTTTGACTTGGCCATTGCTCAAAACCTGCGGAGCCAGATTCAGGCGATCCCGGAGCGTGGTGTCGTCAATAACGTATTGATTGTGGACGACTCACGCGCCCAGAGGCGCATTCTTTCCTCCTACCTCGGGAGGTGGGGGTATCACGTCTATGAGGCGGGCACCGGGGAGGAGGCGTTGGAGCTTTGTCAGACGGAGGTGATCGATCTGATCGTCTCGGATTGGATGATGCCCGGGATGAACGGTCTGGAATTTTGTCAGGCCTTTCGTGGCTTGGACCGCGCGCATTACGGTTATTTCATCCTCCTGACCTCGAAATCCGAAAAGGCGGAGGTGGCGCAGGGGTTGGATGGCGGTGCGGATGATTTTCTCACCAAACCGGTCGCGGGCGACGAGCTCCTCGCCCGGATCAGGGCGGGGGAACGTATTCTCCGAATGGAACGTGAGCTGACCGAGAAGAACAGGTTGGTGAGTTCCACCCTCTCGGAAATTTCGGACCTCTACGATGCGCTTGATCGCGATCTGATCGAAGCCCGTAAACTACAACAATCCTTGGTGCGGGAGCGGTATCGTGACTTTGAGACCGCGACAGTCTCTATGTTGTTGCGGCCAAGTGGGCATGTCGGCGGTGATCTTGTGGGGTTCTTCCCCATCAACGACCGTCAAATTGGCATCTTTTCTATCGATGTTTCCGGGCATGGGGTGGCGTCTGCGCTCATGACCGCGCGCCTTGCGGCCTATTTGACTGGCTCCACACCGGACCAAAACATCGCCATTCGATTGAGTGAGACGGGCGACTTCGTGGCGGCAAACCCCTCCGACGTTGCCGCGGCGCTGAACACTTTGATGCTCCGGGAGATGGACACCGACCTGTATTTCACGATGCTTTTGGGTCATTTCGACCGGGTGACGGGCGAGTTTGTGATGACGCAATGTGGGCACCCGAGTCCCATCGTACAAAAGTCCGACGGCACGATTGAATTCGTCGGAGACGGCGGCCTGCCCATCGGGTTGATTCCGAACGCCGCTTATGAGGATGTCAGCGTGACCTTGACTCCGGGCGATCGCATTTTCGTCTTTTCAGATGGGGTTACCGAATGCCCGGATGGGCACGATGGGATGCTGGGCGAAGAGGGGCTCGTCAAATTGTTGCACAAATCTTCGGGAGAGACCGGAAACGCGTTTTTTGAGACGCTGATGTGGGATTTGAGCGATTATAATCAGGAACAAGATTTCCCCGATGATATTTCCGCGATCCTCTTGGAACACAAAGCTCACAAAGAGGCGTGAAGGAAATCTCTCTCGCCCGCATTGCTGAGGTGAACAAGCGCCTGTTCCGGCGACAGCCAAGCGGCGGTATGATCCGGCTCGGGCGGAAGCGCCAGTTTTCTCACGGGGCGTGCCTTGAAGATATGGCAAATCTTTTCAGCCCAGAGATCGTATTCCGGCATAAAGACATAGCGCCGAAAGCTGCCGAGAAATCTCGGGGGGGAAATGCGCCACCCCGTTTCCTCGAACACTTCGCGGTGTAGGGCGGCAATCGGCGACTCGCCAAAATCAATCCCGCCGCCGGGGAGTTGAAACTCATGATGGATTCCAGCTTGGTAGGTGACGAGGAGCTGTCCATCTCGCGGCAGGATCGCGTAGGCTCCCGGTCGGGCCGTATATCTTTGGCCGGGAATCTTCGGATCTCCGTAGCGTCGCATCTGCCTGCCTTTTCTGTGGTGGTTGTCCCGCCTATATGAACAGGATATGCCAGCGCCGAACTGCAGGAAATGGGAAAATGCTTGGATCGAAAATTGCTTGGGACGACACGATTCTCCCATTTCAACTGGATACATCCGATGTCCGTGGCCGCGTCGCGCGCCTTGATGGGGTTCTGAACCGGATTCTGTCGCAACACGCCTATCCCGAAGAGATCGAAGCGCTGGTCGCTGAGATGACCCTGCTGACCGCTATGATCGGCCAGACGCTCAAGCTCCGCTGGAAGCTGTCGTTGCAGGTGCGTGGTGACGGGCCGGCGCGGTTGATCGCCACGGATTATTACGCGCCTGCGAGCGAAGGTGCCCCTGCGATGATGCGCGCCTATGCCTCTTATGACGCGACCCGTTTGATGCCGAGAGTGGATCCGTTCTCTCAGATCGGGAAAGGCTATTTTGCCATCCTGATCGATCAGGGTCAGGGTACGACGCCGTATCAGGGGATCACCCCTATCGCGGGTGGCTCTCTCGCAGCCTGTGCCGAGACCTATTTCGCCCAATCAGAGCAGCTCCCGAGCCGGTTCAAGACCTCCTTCGGGAAATCGCGTCTGGCTGGCGGTGAGGAATCTTGGCGCGCCGGCGGGATCATGTTGCAAAAAATGCCCAAGGCGTCCCCGCATTCCACCATGGCAAAAGAGGCGCCCGAGGACGGCCTTTTGCGCGCGGACGATATTTTCTCTGACGAGGATTTGGAGGATTGGTCCCGCGCGAATATTTTCCTCGACACAGTCGAAGCCTTGGAACTCGTCGGCCCGTCCGTTCAGCCGACGGAGCTTTTGGTGCGTCTGTTCCATGAGGACCAACCGCGTGTCTTTGATCCGCAATCGGTCGAATTTGGCTGTAGCTGCTCTGAGGAGAAAGTGCGTCAGAGCCTTTCGATCTATTCCGCAAAAGACATTGGACGCATGACCACGGAAGAGGGCAATGTGACGGCGGATTGCCAGTTTTGCGGCGCCCACTACGTGTTGGACCCGAAAACCGTGGGGTTCGAGGCCGAGGAGACACCGGATGGAGACAGGGATTGATCTCGAAACTCTGCGGAGCGCGCTGTCGAAACCGGGCGGAGCGTCGTCGGATTTTGATCTGAACCCGCCGCTCAAGCCCGACACAGAGGGCAAACTTCGCCAAGCGGGGGTTTTGGTCCCCATCCGTGACACGGGGGATGGTCTCAACCTCATCCTGACCAAACGCTCATCCGCGCTCAGACATCACCCCGGACAGATCGCCTTTCCAGGGGGGCGTGTTGACCCGGGCGATCGGGACCATGTCGATGCCGCTCTGCGCGAGGCAGAGGAAGAGATCGGTCTGTCGCGGACACTTGTCGAAGTGGTTGGAGATCTGCCGCCGCACGAAACGGTGTCCTATTTCCAGATGCGGCCTGTTTTGGGCTGGATTCGAGACGATTTTACCCCCGTTGCCGAAGCGGGAGAGGTGTCGGAGATCTTTGAGGTGCCGCTCCACCACGTTCTCAATCCGCGTAATTTCGCGATTCAGTCACGGCGGTGGCGTGGACAGGATCGGCATTTCTACACGGTGCCCTATGGCCCCTATTACATTTGGGGCGCGACCGCGCGCATCCTGCGCGTGTTGGCCAAACGAGTGACAGGCACATGAAACTTGACGCCCCTTGGCTGACCTCTCCTGCGGTCAAAGCGGTGATGGCCGTTTTTTCCGAGGCGGGTGAACAGGCCTATTTCGTCGGGGGCTGTGTCCGAAACAGTCTCCTCGGCGCGCCTGTCAGCGATCTCGACGTGTCGACCTCAGTGCGTCCGGAACGTGTGATGGAGCTTGCGGGAAGCGCGGGTCTCAGAGTTGTTCCAACAGGCATCGAGCATGGCACTGTGACTGTGGTCGCAGAGGGAGAACCTTTTGAAATCACGACGTTTCGCAAAGATGTCGACACCGATGGTCGACGCGCTGTTGTGGCCTTTTCCGATACGATGGAGGACGATGCGCATCGACGCGATTTCACTATGAACGCGCTCTATGCGGATGCGAAAGGTACGATTCTCGACCCAATTGGCGGCTATCCCGATCTCTTGGCGCGGCATGTGCGGTTCATTGACCAGCCGAGCCAACGCATTCGCGAAGATTACCTGCGTATCCTGAGGTTTTTCCGGTTTCATGCTTGGTATGGTGACGATGCACAGGGCCTCGATCCCGAAGGCCTTGCAGCTTGTGCAGAGCATGTATCAGGTCTGGAGTCGCTTTCGCGGGAACGCGTCGGGGCCGAAATGATCAAGCTTTTGTCCGCGCCGGACCCGAGTGTTGCGCTGGGCGCGATGGATCAGTCTGGTGTTCTTCACGCGCTTCTGCCCGGTGCGCAGACCAAGGCCTTTTTCCTTTTAACTGCATTCGAGAAAGCGCCTGATCCCCTCGTCCGGCTCGCCTCCCTCGGAGAGTTCGATGTGGCGGCGTGCTTGCGGCTCTCGAAACAGCAGGTAAGGGCGTATGAGGCGCTGCGCAGCTATTCGGCCGGATTGGTGTCTATTTCTGAGGTGGCCTACCGAGAGGGCGCGCGTTTCGCCGAGAGCTGTGCCGCGCTTCGGTCCGCCCTGTTTGAACAGCCGATGTCCCCGGAGATTGATCAGGAGATTGCGCGCGGGGTGGGGGCCGAATTCCCGGTGAATGCGAGAGACCTCATGCCAAAGTATAGCGGTCCTGCCTTGGGCGAGGCCTTGAAACGGCTTGAGGCGCAGTGGATCGAAAGTGGCTTTGCCTTGGACAAAGAGACGCTTTTAAAGGGGCTGGAAAGCGAATGACCGAATTCGAGATTGAAAGACTGGGCCACAAAGGCGACGGGATCACAAAAGACGGGTTCTTTGTGTCTGGCGCGTTGCCCGGTGAGGTCGTGTCCGGGGATGTGGACGGCGACCGCGTCCTTAATGCGAAAATCGTTACCCCGTCCGAGCATCGTGTCAAAGCGCCGTGCCGCCATGCCAAGGCCTGCGGCGGTTGCGCGTTGCAGCAGGCCTCTGACGCGTTTGTCGCGGCGTGGAAGACTGAATTCGTCTCGAACGCGCTCAAACATCAGGGCATTTCAGCCGCATTCGAGCCTATTTTAACCTCTCCCCGGCAAAGCCGTCGCCGCGCTGTCTTGCATGGGCGGCGGACCAAGAAAGGGGTGCTTGTCGGGTTACATGCACGCGCGGCAGATACGCTCGTCTCTATCCCGGACTGTTTGCTCATGATGCCCGAAATCGTCGAGCGCTTGCCGCAGTTCGAACAGCTGGTTGAACTGGGTGGTTCGCGCCGCGGAGAAATGGACATTGCCGTGATCGTGGCGGATCAGGGGCTGGACGTCGCAGTGACAGGGGGTAAGGAGTTGACCCTAGAACTTCGGCAGGATTTGGGTCGATTTATGCAGGACTCGGGTCTTATTCGGCTGTCGTGGAATGGTGAGAATGTCGCCCAAGAGGTGGTGCCAACTTTGACCTTTGGTGCCGCCCGTGTGGTGCCGCCGCCGGGGTCGTTTCTTCAGGCGACACGAGAAGGAGAGGCCGGATTGGTCGCGGCGATGCAGCGGGCGGTGTCGGGCGCGGATCGTGTGATTGATCTCTTTTCGGGCTGTGGAACCTTCTCTCTCCCCGCAGCTGAAAAGGCGGAGGTCCATGCGGTCGAAAGCGTTCCCGAAATGCTCGATGCGCTGAATGCTGGCTGGCGACAGGCGCAGGGGCTCAAGGCGGTGACGACCGAAGTACGCGATTTGTATCGCCAGCCGATCCGTGTAGATGAGCTCAAGGCCTATGATGCGGCCATCATTGATCCGCCACGGCCCGGCGCGCAGGCACAGTGCGAGGAGATTGCGAAGAGCGGTCTGACAACCGTCGGCTTTGTGTCGTGCAATCCGATCACTTTTGCGCGGGATGCCAGGATTCTCTGTGACGCCGGATTTGAACTTGAGTGGCTTCTTCCGGTGGATCAATTCCGCTGGTCGACGCATGTCGAGATCGCGGCGTGTTTCAAAAGACCTCAGTAAAAGGTGACCGCCAGAGCCCTCTGTGACCACTTGGCGGAAGAGGGCGTTCCGGTGTATGAGGACGAAAACGCGAGATGAGCAGCGATCATGTACAGACGGGACTTTATAGCGACCACTGTCGCAGCTTTGGCGATGCCACAAGCTGTGCTGGCGCGCGAACTGAAACCCTACGCCGGACCGGAAATTACGCGGGTCGTGATCTATAAGGACCGCCGCAAACTCTACCTTTTGAGCGGGGAAGATGTGGTCGAAACCTTTAAGATCGGTTTGGGCGGAAATCCGATTGGGCCGAAGCAGTTCGAAGGCGACGGCAAAACCCCGGAAGGTAGCTACGTCATCGACCGGCGGAACCCGAATTCGTCCTATCATCTGTCACTCGGTATCTCTTACCCAAACCAGCAGGATGCGGAATACGCGCTGTCACAGGGGCGGCGTCCGGGTGGGGATATTTTCATCCATGGCCGGGCGGGTGAGAATCGTGGCAAAGGGCGCGATTGGACTGCGGGCTGTATCGCGGTCAAAGACCGGCATATCGAGAAAATCTACATGATGGTGCAGGACGGCACTCAGGTGGATATTTTCCCCTAAACCGTCCTGGACATGTCGCGATTGGCGCGCTTAGCCGGAGAACCCGCTGCGCGCGCCGATCACCAAGGTCCACCAAAGTTTTCCATTGGATTCCTGGAACCACGCAAAACCGATGTCGGTGGCGCGGCTGTCGAGGATGATATCGCGCGTGTCGGGCTGCTCCATCCAGGCGGAGAGGGTTTCAAGCTCAGTCTCGTAGGTTTCCGAGATGTTTTCGCCAAGCATCAAGCCCGTGTAACCGGACCGCGTAACGCGATCGAGCGGCGAGGAGCCGTCAGAGCCGAAATGCCACGGACGGTTTTGAACGTGCATGTCCCGCGACTGGGTGGCGGCGGCGGCGGTCAGGTTTGCGTTAAGCTCGACCGGAGCCACGCCCGCAGCCCCGCGCAGCGCGTTGATCGAATCAAGCATCCGGTACTGAATCGTCGCCTCGTCACGGGCATTAATGCGATAGAGTTTGGGAAGCGGCTTCCCATCGGACCCGACCCGAGGCGCAGGGGCCGCACAGGCCGTCAGCCCAATCGCAGCCATGACAACAAAGGCGATAGTCCGGATCATTTCGCAAACTCCATGAAATGCACCCGGATGGAGTACCTTTTTTGCTCTTGGGGATCAAATCCTGTTCGTGTGTTCTCGACTCAAATCTTTGTTTGATTTGCGACTGAGGTAAACGCGCCATATACAGTGTCTAACTCCCATGTGATGAATGGTGCCTGTTCCATGTCCAAATCCGCAATGTCCCAATTGTCTCGCCGCGCCTTTGTTTCGGGGGCTGCGGCCACGGTTGCCCTGCCTGCCCTTGCGCAGACTGCAGGGACCACCGAGATCGAACAAGATCTGACCGACGCTGTTCGGCGCAACATTTCGAGCTTTCGCTCGCTGTCCTGGCAGCCTTACTTCACTTCTCTGAGCAATGGCGCCATTCTCGTGGATACCACGTCTCGTGCGCTGCATTACTGGAGTGAGGATGAGTCGATCTACAAATTGTACCCCACTTCTGTGCCGCTCACCGAGGATCTGACCCGTCGCGGTCGGACATCGGTCATTCGCAAGGTGGAGGGGCCAAGCTGGGCGCCGACCCCGGCGATGAAGGTACGGAACCCTGAATGGCCGGATTTTGTCGGCCCGGGTCCGAATAACCCGCTCGGAACGCACGCACTTTATCTGTCGTGGCAATATTACCGAATCCACGGAACCCATGATACGCGCAAAATCGGGCGTCGGTCGTCGAACGGATGCATCGGTCTTTACAACGAACACATCGCAGAGCTCTTTGAATTGGCCAAAGTCGGCACGCAAGTGTTGCTAATTTGACGACAAAGGGCTTGAAAACGCGCCTCACTTCACGAGAGAATTGATTTCTGGGCAAAATGTCTCATATGACTCGGATGTGAAGCAAACCTGCCCTCTTTCTGGGGTCTTAGGAGGATTACAAATGAAAAAACTCGCTGCTGCTGCCGTATTCGCTGTTGCTGGCACCGCTGCCTTCGCTGGCGGCTACTCTGAGCCGGTCATCGAAGCTCCGGTCGTGATCGAAGAAACTTCTTCTTCTTCCGCTGGCTACATTGTGCCGCTGCTCGTGCTCGCACTCGTTGCAGCTGCTGTTGCTGCCGACTAATCGTCGCGAACAGTTTTAGAATTCGAAAGGGCGGTCCTCACGGGCCGCCCTTTTGCTATTTCGCGTTCTCGTTTTGAGACCTGTGTGGCCTCCAAAGGGGCTGGCATTTAGAGCCAGCCCATCAGGTTGTTTTGGATTTGACGCACGAGCGCCTGGATATGCAGCGGGTCGGCGTTCAGGCAGGGAATGTAGAGAAACTCTTCGCCCCCGGCCTCTTCAAAGCTTTCCTTGATCTCTTCGAGCGTCTCAATGCAATCGGCGGAAAACGCGGGTGCACAGACCGCAATGCTTTTGTTGCCGGCTTCGGCCTGACGGGCAACTTCCTCGACTGTGTAGGGTTGGAGCCAGTCTTCCGGTCCGAATTTCGACTGAAATGTTGTCATTATTTGCGTGTTATCCCAGCCTAGACGCTCTTTGAGCAGGCGCGTGGTTTTCTGGCAATGGCAATGATAGGGGTCGCCCCCCTCTTTCAGATAACGTTCCGGAAGCCCGTGGTAGGAGCAAATCAGGATGTCAGGTTTGCGCTCCGCCGCCGCATAGGCGCGTTCGACGGAATTGGCGAGGGCTTCGATATAGAGCGGATCATCAAAGTACGGCGGGACAGTCCGCGCGGCCGGTTGCCAGTTTTCGTCCATCAATGCGCGAAAGAACTGGTCGTTCGCGGTCGCCGTCGTCGCCCCCGCGTATTGCGGATAGAGCGGGAAAAACAGGATTTTGCTACAGCCCTGCGCAACCATGTGCTCGACCTTCGACTTGGTCGAGGGATTGCCATAGCGCATACAGAAATCGACCATCACGCTGTCGCCATAGAGGGCTTTGAGTTCGGTCTCAATGGCGGAAACCTGCTCTTTGGTGATGGTCATGAGCGGGCTCTCATCCGCCTCGGTGTTCCAGATCGACCTGTAAGCCGCGCCGGATTTGGAGGGGCGAATCGACAAAACGATCCCTTGGAGGATCGGTTGCCATTTCCAACTCGGGTAGTCGATGACGCGCTTGTCAGACAGGAATTCATTCAAATAGCGCCGCATGGACCAATAGTCGGTGTTGTCTGGCGTCCCGAGGTTCGCGATCAGCACGCCGACTTTTTCCTTTGGGACTTTCGGGTGATCTTTCGGGGCATGCATCGGACAGGTGGCGTCAGGTGCATTCGTGTTGAGCCGTGTCGGCTTCATCAGTCCCATAGTGAATTCCTGTTTTTGTTCGCTTTTGGCTTGGTCAAATTACGCATGAGATCGAGGATCGGATCAACCTTCGGGGAGTTTAAACTCTTCGGTACCGAGGGCCTCCGAGAGGCGCATTTTGGCGGAGCCGGGCATGAGCGGTTTGGGTTGGGTTTCATCTGGTGCCCAGCCTGTGAGACAAACGAGGTCGAAGGTCGCGACGAGGCGGTCGCCCTCGGCGAAATGTTCGCGGTAGAGCGCCTCGGTCAGGGCGTAAAGGGATTTGGTGCCTGACGCGCTTTGGCGCGCGGTGAGGGCGTTGCCCTCTCCCATTGCGCGCAGGTCGGAAAACAGCCGACTTAAGGAGGCAAAGGTCACCTTGCGCACGGATTTGTCGGCCACCGGGAGCGCAAAGGAGGCGCGCTGCAACAGGCCGCCAAGATCGCGCAATTCGCCCATGGGAACGATCCGAGGCGACAGCCCTCCGGTGAGGCGGCTCTCCGCCTGCGCCAGACAGGCGCGGAGTTCATTGAGGGTCTGATCGCCCAAAAACACCGCCAAAAACAGCCCGTCGGGTTTGAGCGCGCGATTGCATTGGATCATCTGGCCGACAGGATCATTGGCCCAATGCAGGCTCATCGCGTGGATCACGAGGTCAAAGGACTGCTCCGGCAGACCGAGAAAATCCTCATCAAGGATCACTGTCGCCTCCGGGAACCAGTTTTGCCAAATCTCGGGGAATCCCGTCACGATCGCGATCGAGGTAAAGGATTTATTAACGATCTCTAGCCGATCCTGAATCTCGAACCGGGCCTCCTCATAGAGGAAAAAGTCCCCTCCCATTCGCATGGCACGCGCGCGGTTTTGCGTGAGACGCGCGCGATCTACGAGGGGGGCTGCATTCGACATGGGCGGGTCATCCTGATGTTGGGCCGGTTTGATGCGGCCAAAGGTCGGCGCAATGTAGGAAGTCAGGTGGGAAATGCAAAGACTGGCAAAGCTGATTTACCCAACGCAATGCCTCACCTGCGACGAATTGATCGAGGAGCGACGCGGTCTCTGTCCGAATTGCTGGTCGCGGACCGGATTTATTGTCGATCCGCCCTGTGAAACCTGCGGTCGTCCCCTGATCGGCGATGCTGAGCCGGGTGATCTTTGCGAGGATTGCCATGCTCAGCCGCATCTTTGGTCACGTGGGCGGGCGGCGATGGCCTACGCCGACAATGGCCGCACCATCGTTTTGCGTCTCAAACACGGCGACAGAACGGACTTGGCTTATACTGCCGGACGGTGGCTGGCCGAAGCGGCGGCGTCCCTTGTGACCGAAGATACGATTGTCGCGCCGGTGCCGCTTCATTGGCTGCGTCTTTTGCGACGACGTTACAATCAATCCGCGCTTTTGGCCGCACGCCTCGCGCATTTGAAGGGGCTGCTCTATGTCCCAGACCTCTTGTCGCGGCCGACGGCAACCCGTACCCTCGACGGCATGACCGCAGATCAGCGGCGCGAAACGGTCAATGGCGTGATTCGTGTCACGCCAAAGCATCGCGAGAGGATTGAGGGCCGTCACATTCTGCTTGTCGATGATGTGATGACCACCGGTGCCACTTTGGACAGCTGTGCAAAGGTCTGTCTCGATTCTGGCGCAGCTTCGGTGGATGTTGCTGTACTGGCACGCGTGGACAGGGAGCACTAAATCCTTATAGTCCCCTCAAGACCAAAGGATTTCTCATGCAACCCGTCACGCTCTACACCACTCCGATCTGCCCCTATTGCATCGCAGCGAAACGCCTGCTCGACAGCAAAGGCGTGGATTACACCGACATCGACGTCATGTCCGACCCGTCCAAACGTCAGGAAATGATGACCCGCGCACCGGGTGCCTACACGGTGCCGCAAATCTGGATCGGGGAGACCCATGTGGGGGGCTGCGACGATCTCCACGCTTTGGAGCGCGCCGGGAAGTTGGACCCGCTCTTTGCGGATTGATCCATGACCCGCATTGGCCTCATCACCCTGAATTCGAGCGACGACCCGGCGCAAAACCTGCCGATCACGCAGGCCTATGTGCATGAGGCTGCGGATGGCGGTGCCGAGTTGATCATGACGCCCGAGGTGACGAATTGTGTCTCCTCGTCGCGCGCGCATCAGGAAAAGGTGCTGTGCCATGAGGGGGCGGACCCGACTCTCTTTGCGCTGAAAGAAACGGCCAAGTTGCGCCGGGTTTGGCTCTATATCGGGTCTTTGGGCTTGAAAACGGACGATCCCGGCGGACGGTTCGCCAACCGCGCTTTTCTGATTTCGCCGGAGGGGGAGATTGCCGCGCGGTATGACAAGATTCACATGTTCGACGTCGATGTGAGCGCCACTGAAAAGTATCGTGAATCTGACGGCTATCGCCCCGGCGAGAAGGCGGTCGTGGCCAAAACAGATGTGGGGCGGATCGGGATGACGATCTGTTACGACCTGCGGTTTCCGTATCTGCACCGCAGTCTTGCTAAAGCGGGGGCGGAAATTCTCGCGGGCCCCGCGGCCTTTACCAAAGTCACGGGTGAGGCGCATTGGCATAGTCTTTTGCGTGCCCGCGCCATTGAAACCGGATGCTTCGTCCTCGCCGCCGCGCAAACCGGGCACCATCAGGAACAGGTGGATGTGAACCGCCGGACCTATGGCCACTCTCTCGCTGTGTCGCCTTGGGGCGAAGTTTTGTTCGATGGGGGCGAAGCGCCGGGCGTCGGCTTGGTCGATATTGATCTCTCTGAGGTTGAGAAAGCGCGTAGACGCATCCCGTCCCTCACCCATGACCGAAGCTTTGGGGTCGTGAGTTATGAATGACCGGGCGAATACGGATGCGCTCTCTGTTGCGCTGTTTTCCGAAATTTTCATGGCGGACCAGCTCGCCCGAAACCGTCTGACAAAGGCGCTGCCGAAAGGCATGGAGATCAGCCATTTCTCTGTGCTCAACCATTTGGCCCGCGTCGGTGAGGAGAAATCCCCGGCGCAACTTGCCCGCGCCTTTCACGTCACGCGCGGCGCGATGACGAACACGCTGAACAAATTGGAATGGGCGGGTCATGTTCACATTCGCCCGGATTGGGACGATGCGCGGCGCAAATTTGTGTCGATCTCGCCCTCTGGACGTGCGGCGCGCGACGCCGCCTTGTCTGCGATTGCGCCGATCTTGTCCGATGTTGTCGAGGCTATCGGCACAGAGAGGGTGAAAGCCGCACTCCCCGTCCTGCGGGAAATGCGGATCAGGCTCGAAGAAAAGGACTAAGCCGCGCCGGGTTTCACGGACGCCGTGACATAGTTCACCGACAAATCGCGCGCGGAAATCGACCAGGACCAGAGCACGGGGTTGAACACGAACCCTTTCCGGTCCACCGGCTCAAGCCCCGCATTCGCGATAAGCGCGACAAGCTCGTCCGGCGTGATGAATTTTTTCCACTCGTGCGTGCCGCGCGGCAGCCAGCGCATCACAACTTCGGCCCCAAAGATCGCCATAGCGTAGCTTTTGGGATTGCGGTTGATGGTCGAGCAAATCATCAGCCCGCCGGGTTTCAAAAGCTCTTGGCAGGCGGTGAGATAGGCGAGCGGATCAGCGACGTGTTCGACCACTTCCATATTGAGCACGACATCGAATTGTTCACCGCTTGCGGCCAGAGCCTCTGCGGTCGTGTTGCGATAGTCGATGTCTAGACCGGATTGCTCGGCGTGAACCTGTGCGACGGGAATATTGCGTTCGGCGGCGTCCGCGCCGATCACCGTCGCGCCCAGACGTGCCATCGGTTCGGACAAAAGCCCGCCACCACAGCCAATATCCAACAGGCGCAGCCCCTCAAAAGGCCGCTCAGAGGAGAGATCGCGTCCGAATTCTGCGGCAATCTGGTTGGTAATGTATTCAAGGCGGATGGGGTTCATCATGTGCAGAGGCTTGAACTTGCCTGTCGGATCCCACCACTCGGCGGCCATCGCCTCGAATTTTGCGACCTCCTGCGGGTCAATGGTGGTTTGCATGATCGCCTCCTTCGTGTTCAAGTCTCTTGGTCGAACCAAATCTGTGTTTTGCTCTATATAGGTAGTTTATGGACAAGGTCTCGGACCAAAAGAGCGCATATAGCTATCTCTATCCACAAATCGCGGCCTTTGACCACCGCATGTTGGAGGTGGGAGACGGGCACACGTTGTATGTGGAGCAAAGCGGCAACCCAGAGGGTGTGCCGGTCGTGGTTTTGCATGGTGGCCCCGGTGGCGGATGCAGCCCGTTTATGCGGCGCTATTTCGATCCGTCGGCCTATCGCGTCATCCTTTTTGACCAGCGTGGCTGTGGCAAATCGCGCCCATTTTCCTCTGTCGAGGCGAACACCACATGGGATTTGGTGGAGGATATTGAAAAAATCCGCCGCGAACTTGGCATTGAGCGGTGGGTTGTGTTCGGCGGGAGTTGGGGCGCGACCTTGGGTGTCGCGTACACGCAAGCACATGCTGAGCGGGTCATGCACCTCGTCCTGCGGGGCGTGTTCCTGGCTCAACAAAGCGAGTTGGACTGGTTCTACGGCGGCGGCGCCGGGCGGTTCTGGCCGGATCTTTGGCAAGAATTCACAGAGATCATTCCCGAACATGAGCGGGGTGATCTGATCGAGGCCTATCACAAGCGCCTGTTCAGCGGGAATTACAAAGAGGAAACGGTGTTCGGGCGTGTCTGGTCGCGCTGGGAAAACGCGCTGGCCTCCTTGGGCTCCAACGGCGTGACGGGAGAGCCAAGTCCCGATTATGCGCGGACCTTTGCCCGGATCGAGAATCACTACTTTAAAAACGCGGCCTTCATGGAGACGGATGGGCAGCTCCTTGAGCGTGCACATCAGATGAAAGACGTGCCGGGCACCATCGTGCAGGGGCGGTTTGATATGATCTGCCCGCCGGAAACCGCGCATAAACTTCATAAGGTCTGGCCAAAATCGCGGCTTTTGATGGTGGGGCAGGCGGGGCATGCCCTGTCAGAGCCGGGGATCACCCATGCACTGGTGATGACGATGGACCGGATTGCACCCGATCTGCGGTAGGGGCTTGCGGAACTGGGCTTTCAGGCGTATATGCCTTGCCAACAGCGGCGCTGTCGGGGGAACCCGGAGCTCCACCGGGAAACATCGACGGGCCGCGCGCCCGTTTTTTTGTGCCTCAGTTTATGGGGCCTTTTACCTGATCTGAAAGGCAGCCCGGAAATGTCCGAATTGATTGCCAAGACTGCGATCGACCGCCGGATGGCGGAAATCGTCACCCCGATCATTGAGGGGATGGGGTTCGAGCTTGTGCGCGTTCGGTTGATGTCCTCGACCAAATCCAAAACGCTCCAATTGATGGTCGAACGTCCCGATGGCGGCATCGAGGTCGATGAATGTGCCGAGATTTCCACGGCTGTTTCTGCTATTCTCGACGTCGAAGACCCGATTGAAGATGAATACACCCTTGAGGTTTCCAGCCCCGGCATCGACCGTCCGCTGACGCGTCTCAAGGACTTTGCGACGTTCGAAGGCCATGAGGCCAAAATCGAGACGACGGAGATGATCGACGGTCAGCGCCGCTTCAAAGGCCAGCTTGCCGGTGTGGAGGGCGACGAAGTCCTCATCACCATCGAGAGCGGCGGCGAAGACGTGACCATCGGTCTGAACTTTGACTGGCTGTCAGACGCGAAACTCGTGCTGACCGACGAACTGATCCGCGAAATGCTGCGCCAACGCAAAGCGTCCGGCGCAATCGACGAAACACAATTTGACGAAATCCAGACCGACGACGGGTCTTCAGAGGATTGAGAGAGGACTGAGTAATGGCAATCACCTCTGCAAACCAGCTTGAGCTGTTGCAAACCGCCGAGGCCGTGGCCCGCGAGAAAATGATCGACCCTGAGCTGGTCGTGGAAGCGATGGAAGAGTCCCTCGCCCGTGCCGCGAAGTCGCGTTACGGCGCCGAGATGGACATCCGCGTCTCCATCGACCGTAAAACCGGTCGCGCCACCTTCACCCGTGTGCGCACCGTGGTCGAAGACGAAGAGCTGGAAAACTACCAGGCTGAGCTGACTGTCGAACAGGCGAAACAATACCTCGCCGATCCGAAAGTGGGCGATGAGATCACCGACGAAGTGCCGCCGGTTGAACTGGGCCGGATTGCCGCGCAATCCGCGAAACAGGTGATCCTGCAAAAAGTGCGCGAAGCTGAGCGTGATCGTCAGTATGACGAGTTCAAAGACCGCGTCGGCACCATCATCAACGGTGTGGTGAAACGCGAAGAATACGGCAACGTGATCGTCGACATCGGTCGTGGCGAAGGCATCCTGCGCCGCAACGAGAAAATCGGGCGCGAGGCGTATCGCCCGAACGACCGCATCCGCTGCTTTATCAAAGACGTGCGTCGCGAAGTGCGTGGTCCGCAGGTGTTCCTGTCCCGCACCGCGCCGGAATTCATGGCCGAGCTGTTCAAGATGGAAGTGCCGGAGATTTACGACGGCATTATCGAGATCAAAGCTGTGGCCCGTGACCCGGGCTCGCGTGCAAAGATCGCTGTAATTTCTTATGACGGGTCCATCGACCCGGTCGGTGCCTGTGTCGGTATGCGCGGTTCGCGCGTGCAGGCCGTGGTGAACGAGCTTCAGGGCGAGAAAATCGACATCATTCCGTGGAATGATGATCAGCCGACCTTCCTCGTGAACGCGCTGCAACCGGCCGAAGTGACCAAAGTGGTGCTCGACGAAGATGCAGGCAAGATCGAAGTTGTGGTGCCGGACGAGCAACTGTCGCTCGCCATCGGTCGTCGCGGTCAGAACGTGCGTCTGGCCTCTCAGCTGACCAACCTCGACATCGACATTCTGACCGAGGCCGAAGAGTCCGAGCGTCGCCAGAAAGAATTCGCGGCGCGCACGCAGCTCTTCATGGATACGCTTGATCTGGACGAGTTCTTCGCCCAGCTTCTCGTCTCCGAAGGCTTCACCAACCTCGAAGAGGTTGCTTACGTGGATGTTGATGAGCTTCTGGTCATCGACGGTGTGGACGAAGACACCGCCAATGAGCTTCAGGCCCGTGCGCGTGATGTGATCGAAGAGGCACAGCGTAAGGCCCTCGAACACGCCCGTGAACTCGGTGCGGAAGACACGCTCATTGACTTTGACGGTCTGACACCCCAGATGATTGAGGCTCTGGCCGAAGACGGTGTGAAATCGCTCGAAGATTTCGCAACCTGCGCCGACTGGGAGCTTGCGGGGGGCTGGACCACCGTGAATGGCGAGCGGATCAAGGATGATGGCATCCTCGAAAAGTTCGATATGTCTCTCGAAGAAGCTCAGACGCTTGTCATGACCGCACGTATCCAGCTCGGCTGGGTCGATCCGGCTGACCTAGAGGCTGAGGGCGAAGCAGAGGAAGAAACTGAAGAGGGAGGCGAGGCCTGATTTAGGCCCCGCCCGAAATCCAATGAGCCGAGGTGGCATGGTGACGACAAAGGATGAGGCAGAGCGGCGCTGTATCGTGTCGCGTGAGGCGCAACCCAAGCGCGGCCTCATTCGGTTCGTCATCGCGCCCGATGGGCTTGTTGTGCCGGATTTGGCAGAGAAACTTCCCGGTCGCGGGATTTGGGTCTCTGCCGACCGCGCGGCGCTCGAAGAGGCGGTGAAAAAGAACCTCTTCTCAAAAGCTGCCCGGACCAAGGTCATCGTGCCGGATGATTTCGTCAATCTCATTGAAAAGGGAATGGCGGATCGTGTGGTGCACCTGATCTCTCTGGCGCGCAAAGCCGGACAAGCGGTCTGTGGCTTTGAAAAAGTAAAAGGCTGGCTCGCCGATGGTCATGCAAAAATTCTTTTGCAGGCCTCTGACGGGTCAGAACGCGGAAAAGGCAAACTTTGGACGCCGGAGGGGGGCCGTTGGTTCGGTCATCTGACCAGCTCCGAATTGGGTTTGGCTTTTGGCCGCGAAAGTGTGATACATGGCGCGCTCGCAGGTGGCGGACTCAGCAAACGTGTTGTAGAGGATGCCAACCGCCTGATGGGCGTGCGCGAGACAATCGGTGGAGAGGGCTCCGCCGGGAAGGGTAAGACGACGAAATGAGCGAGAATGACGGCAAAAAAACCCTCGGTGTTCGGGGTGGCGGTTCTGGGTCTGTGAAGCAAAGCTTCTCCCACGGACGCACGAAGAACGTCGTGGTGGAAACCAAACGCAAACGTGTCGTGGTCCCCAAACCGGGTGCTGCGAAACCGGGTGCGGCTGGTGCCGGCAAAGCCAAGCTGGGCGATCCGTCTAGGCGTCCGGCCGGTATTTCCGATGCGGAGATGGAACGTCGGATGAAGGCTCTGGCTGCCGCGAAAGCAGCTGAGTCTGAAGAGGCCGAAAAGCGCGCGCGCGAAGAGAAGGAGCGCGAAGAAGAGCGGGACCGCCGCCGTCGCGAAGCCGAAGAAAAGGCTCGCGAAGAGGCGGAGCGCGAAGCCGCTCTGAAAGCCAAAGAGGAAGAAGAGGCTCGCCAGAAACGTGAGGCCGAAGAGGCCAAAAAACGTGAGGCGGAGGCGCGCAAGAAACCTGCCGCCGCCGCAGCAGCCGCGAAGCCGAAAGAGGTTGATGATCCGGCAGCCGCCCAAGCGGCCCTGCAAAAACAGCAGGACCGTGGTGGACGTGCCGCTCCGGCCGCGCCGCGTGCCCGTGAGCGTGAGGCCGACGACCGCAACAACCGTGGCAAAGGTGGTGACAACCGCCGCGCTGGTAAGCTGACCGTCAATCAGGCGCTCACCGGTGGTGAAGGTGGCCGTCAACGTTCCATGGCTTCCATGAAGCGCAAACAAGAGCGCATGCGCCAAAAGGCCATGGGTGCGAACGAGCAACGCGAAAAGATCGTGCGCGATGTGCAGGTGCCTGAAACCATCGTGGTGTCAGAGCTTGCCAACCGTATGGCCGAACGCGTGGCTGACGTTGTGAAATCGCTCATGAAAATGGGCATGATGGTCACACAGAACCAATCGATTGATGCGGATACAGCGGAACTCATCGTCGAGGAATTCGGCCACCGCATCCAGCGCGTGTCTGACGCCGACGTCGAGGACGTGATCCAATCCATCGAGGACAAGGCCGAAGATCTCGAACCGCGTCCGCCGGTGATCACCATCATGGGCCACGTTGACCATGGTAAAACCTCGCTTCTCGATGCGATCCGCAATGCGAATGTGACCTCTGGCGAAGCCGGCGGGATCACCCAGCACATCGGTGCGTATCAGGTGACGACCGAATCCGGTGCCGTGCTGTCGTTCCTCGACACGCCGGGCCACGCGGCCTTTACCTCCATGCGTGCACGCGGTGCTCAGGTGACGGACATCGTGGTTCTCGTGGTTGCGGCTGATGACGCCGTGATGCCGCAGACGATCGAGGCCATCAGCCACGCCAAAGCGGCGGGTGTTCCGATGATCGTGGCGATCAACAAATGCGACAAACCGGATGCGGACCCGATGAAGGTGCGGACCGATTTGCTTCAGCACGAAGTGATCGTTGAGGACATGTCAGGTGACGTTCAGGACGTCGAAGTCTCTGCCAAAACCGGCAAAGGCCTTGATGAGTTGCTCGAAGCCATCGCGCTTCAGGCCGAAATCCTCGAACTGAAGGCCAACCCGAACCGTGCCGCCGAAGGCGCCGTGATCGAGGCTCAGCTCGATGTGGGCCGTGGTCCGGTTGCGACCGTTCTGGTGCAAAAGGGGACGCTGAAACGCGGCGACATCTTTGTTGTGGGTGAGCAGTGGGGTAAGGTCCGCGCGCTCGTGAACGACAAAGGCGACCGCGTTGATGAGGCGGGTCCGTCCGTTCCGGTCGAGGTGCTCGGTCTCAACGGGACGCCCGAAGCGGGTGACGTGCTCAACGTCGTCGACACCGAGGCGCAAGCCCGTGAGATTGCCGAGTACCGTGAGCAGGCGGCCAAGGACAAACGTGCAGCTGCCGGTGCGGCCACCACGCTTGATCAGCTTCTCGCCAAAGCGAAAGCGGACGAGAACGTCGCCGAGCTTCCGATCCTGGTGAAAGCCGACGTGCAGGGCTCTGCCGAGGCGATCGTTCAGGCGATGGAAAAAATCGGCAACGACGAAGTGCGTGTGCGCGTGCTGCACTACGGTGTGGGTGCGATCACCGAGTCCGACATCGGTCTGGCCGAAGCGTCCGGCGCGCCTGTGATTGGCTTTAACGTGCGTGCGAATGCGCCTGCACGGAACGCGGCCAACCAGAAGGGCGTGGAAATTCGCTACTACTCCGTCATCTACGACCTCGTAGACGATGTGAAAGCGGCGGCGTCCGGTCTTCTGTCCGCAGAAATCCGTGAGAACTTCATCGGCTACGCTGAGATCCGCGAAGTCTTTAAAGTGTCGGGTGTTGGCAAGGTTGCTGGCTGTCTCGTTACTGAGGGTGTCGCACGTCGTTCCGCGGGCGTCCGCCTGCTTCGCGACGATGTTGTGATCCACGAAGGCACGCTGAAAACGCTCAAGCGCTTCAAAGACGAAGTCAAAGAAGTGCTGTCCGGTCAGGAATGCGGGATGGCCTTTGAAAACTACGACGACATTCGCCCGGGCGACGTCATCGAGATTTTCGAGCGGGAAGAGGTCGAGCGCAATCTCGACTGATCCCGACCGGGAGACCCAGACATAGAAAAAGGCGAGCTTTTCAGCTCGCCTTTTTTAGTTGGTGGTGTGGAAACTTCAGGCGGCCTTAGAGGCCATCACCGGTTTGCCGACAAAGGTTTTGTCGCCAACGCGCACCAGAATATTCCCGTTCTCCGTCTCTCCGGCAAATAGGCCCTGAACAGAGATGTACTTCCCAAGCGTGATAGAACGCATCATTTCCCTAATCCCCACAATGACTGACGTTAACCAAGATTTAGCCGAAATCGCGTCATAATTCATTTACAAAATTAAGACATTTCCCGAAAAACAGCACAAATGTTGTGCATTTTCGGCTTCTTGCGACTTTTTATTAGGTTTCGGTTGGTGGGAAAGCTCAGAGAAGGTCGCGCAAAATGGGAATCAATGGCACATCTGCCGCAGGCATCGGGTAGTTCCGAAGCTCAGTTGCCTTCGCCCAAGCGAGTGTTTGCCCCTCTTTCGGCTGCGGAATGCCATTCCATTTGCGACAGGCGAAAAGCGGCATGAGGAGGTGGAAATCCTCATAGCTATGCGAGGCAAAGGTCAGAGGGGCGAGACAGGAATTCCACGTCTCAATTCCCAACTCCTCGTGAAGTTCACGCACCAGCGCGGCCTCCGGGGTTTCCCCCGATTCCACTTTGCCGCCGGGAAACTCCCAAAGACCCGCCATGGATTTGCCCTCGGGGCGTTGAGCCAACAGGACACGCCCCTCGATGTCGATGAGCGCAACTGCAGAGACAAGAACGGTCTTCACGAGCGATAGTCCGCGTTGATCGTGATGTAGCCGTGGGTGAGGTCACAGGACCACACCGTCGCCTTGCCGCTGTCGAGACCCAAATCCACCCGGATCGTGATCTCGTCATTCTTCATGTAGGCTGCGCCCTGATCCTCCGTGTAGGTCGGAGAGACCCAGCCGTTTTCCGCCACGAGAATATCACCGAACCAGATGGTGAGGCGGTCCCGCTCGGCGCGCTCGCCGGATTTCCCAACGGCCATGACAACACGGCCCCAGTTCGGGTCTTCGCCAGCAATCGCGGTTTTGACCAAGGGGGAGTTCGCAATGGACATGGCCACACGATGCGCCGGGCCGTCCCCATTCGCGCCGGTGACCTGCACCTCGATGAATTTCGTCGCACCTTCGCCATCGCGGGCAAGTTGGATCGCGAGATCCTGCATCACGGCGTGGAGCGCTTCACGGAAGTGACGCACGCGCGGATCGGCGAAATCGGTGATCGGGGCCATGTCGGCTTTGCCGGTGGCGCAGACAAGCACCGTGTCCGAGGTGGAGGTGTCGCTGTCAACGGTGACGCAATTGAAGGTCTTCGCGTTATCGAGCCAGACACATTGCTGAAGAACGTCACGCGAGATCGCCGCATCGGTAAAGATATAGCAGAGCATGGTCGCCATATCCGGCGCGATCATGCCGGAGCCTTTGGCGAAGCCCGCAACAATGATTTCCGTGCCGTCCAGATCAGCGGTTTGGGTCGCGCCTTTGGGGAACGTGTCCGTGGTCATGATCGCACGGGCGGCCTGTTCCATGGCATTCTCATCCAGCGCGTCATTCAGCTCACCGATCTTGGCGGTAATTTTTTCCCATTTGAGCGGCTCGCCGATGACACCGGTTGAGGCCGTGAATACACGCTCTTGTGCGATGCCCATTTCCTCTGCGACGGCTGCGGTAATCCGCTGGACCGACTCGAACCCGTTTTTGCCGGTGAACGCGTTGGAGTTACCGGAATTTACGAGGATCGCGGCTTTGCCCGTACCCTCAAGGCCGATCTTGTCCTGACAGTCGATGACAGCGGCAGAGCGCGTGGTGGAGCGTGTGAAGACTCCGGTCATGACCGCGCCTTCGCAGAGCTCGGCCAGCATCACGTCGGTGCGGCCCTCATATTTCACACCCGCTGCCGTCGAGGCAAAGCGGACGCCGTCGATGACCGGCATTTTGGGAAACCCCTCTTTGGGTGCGAGGGGAGAAACATGCGTGATTTTGGCCATGAGCGGCGTCCCTTTTAAAATCCGGGGTGATTACTTTTCAAGAAGTTCATCCATCCGCATGATCGCGGGGTCAAGTCCTTCTGTAATCTCCACGGACCCTGTTTCAGAGAGAGAGCTCAGAGTATTCGCGATTGCCGCGTCTTGCAGCTCGGCCGACAGCTCGTCTTGGACGTCTTCCAGCGGCGGAACATCGGAAAGGCGGGACTCCATAAGCTTGATCACATGCCAGCCGAATTGAGTCTGAACCGGGCGGGACACCTCGCCGTCCTCAAGCGCAACAACGGCCTCTTCGAACGGTGCGACCATCATGCCGAGGCCAAACCACCCGAGATCTCCCCCATTCGGGCCGGACGGGCCGGTGGATTTTTCGCGCGCCAACTCGGCGAAATCCGCGCCTTCGTCAAGAGCGAGGACAAGCTCCATCGCCTCTTCTTCAGAGGGCACAAGGATATGCGCTGCATGGTATTCGCGGCCCGGTTCGAAATCGGCGAATTTGGCGTCATAGGCGGCATTGAGCGCCTCTTCGGTCACAGCCGCTTCGGCGATCCCGTCGAGGGCATGACCGGCAATCACCACCCGCTCTTCGTTTTCAAGTTGGTAGCGCAGCGCATCAGACGTGTCGCCTGCGGTTTGCTTGAGAAGCTCTTGCTGAACGATCTGGTTGAGGATCGCCTCGAACAGACGCGCGTCATCAACGGCCTGATATTCCTGGGGAAGCGTCTGGCGGGCCGCGATCAGATGGCCGAGCGTGATCTCCGTTCCGTTCACCGTTGCGACGACCGTCTCGGCGGTCTCACCTTCGGCGAAGGCAGGCGTCGTGCTCACAATTGCGAGAGAAACAAGCGCAGCTGCGGCGGAAAAGCGGTATTTCATGGAGAAAATCCTTCCTGTCGACGCCAATACGGGGCGCGACGTTGACACTCAAGGTATGGCCCCTTACATCGCCTTAGGTCAATGAAGAGGAGCCTTCACGCCCGTTTCTATGGGGAGAGAGGCAGCGGGGCAATCCCCCCCTCTCACACGATCCTGTCAGGACGCATCGAGCGGAGAAAATATGCTGGGCATCGGTACACTCGCGAAGAAGGTTTTCGGGACTCCTAATGATCGCAAGATCAAGGCGACCCGCCCCCTTGTGGCCAAGATCAACGCACTGGAGCCTGAGTTCGAAAAACTCGATGACGCCGGTCTGATCGCCAAGACCGAAGAATTCAAAAAACGCGTTGCCGATGGTGAGAGCCTCGATGCGCTTTTGCCGGAGGCCTTTGCCAACTGTCGCAAGGCCGCGCGCCGTGCGCTTGGCCTGCGCGCGTTCGACACGCAGCTCATGGGCGGCATCTTCCTCCACCAGGGCAACATCGCAGAGATGAAAACCGGTGAGGGCAAAACGCTCGTCGCGACCTTCCCGTCCTATCTGAACGCCCTGACGGGGAAGGGCGTCCATGTGGTGACGGTCAACGAATACCTCGCGAAACGGGACGCCGAGTGGATGGCCAACGTGTTCGAGGCACTGGGCATGACCTGTTCCTCGATCTATAGCGAACAGCCGGCGGATGAGAAACGCGCGGCCTATGCGTGTGACGTGACCTATGCGACGAACAACGAGCTTGGGTTCGACTACCTGCGCGACAATGGAAAATCCGAGCTGAAAGACATGGTTCAGCGCGGGCATCATTTCGCCATCGTGGACGAAGTCGACTCGATCCTGATCGACGAAGCCCGGACGCCGCTCATCATTTCTGGCCCGTCCGATGACCGTTCCGAACTTTATATCACCATCGACAAGCTCATCCCGCTTTTGACGGAAGAGCATTACGAGATTGACGAAAAATCCCGTCAGGTGACCTTCACCGAAGAGGGCAACGAATATCTCGAGCAAGTGCTCCATGAGAACGGTCTTCTGGCGGAGGGTCAGACGCTTTACGATCCCGAAAGCACCACCATCGTGCACCACGTCAACCAGGGCCTGCGCGCGCACAAGCTGTTCCAGAACGGTGTGCATTATATCGTGCGCAACGGCGAGGCGATGCTGATCGACGAGTTCACCGGTCGGATGATGTCGGGTCGCCGTTTGGCCGACGGTCTGCACCAGGCGATTGAGGCCAAGGAAGGTCTCGACATCAAGCCTGAGAACATTACCCACGCCTCTGTGACGTTCCAGAACTACTTCCGTCTCTATGAAAAACTGTCTGGCATGACCGGCACCGCAGCCACCGAAGCCGAAGAGTTCATGGAGATTTACAAGCTTGGCGTGGTCGAAGTGCCGACCAACCGCCCGATCCAGCGGATCGACGAGCACGACCGTGTGTATCGCACCGAGGCCGAGAAACTCGCCGCCGTTGTGCAATCCATCCGCAAAGCCAATGAAAAGGGTCAGCCGGTCCTCGTCGGCACCACCTCCATCGAGAAATCCGAGGAGCTGGCGCAGCTTTTGACCAAAGAAGGCATCCCGCACAACGTGCTGAACGCCCGCCATCACGAGCAAGAGGCCCAGATCGTCGGCGACGCTGGCAAACTTGGCGCTGTGACGATTGCGACGAACATGGCCGGGCGCGGCACCGACATCAAACTCGGCGGTAATGTCGAGATGAAGGTGATGGAGGCCCTCGCCGCCAACCCTGAGGCCGACCCTCAAGAGATCCGCGCCAAGGTGGAAGCAGAACACGCCGCTGATGAGCAAAAGGTGCTTGAAGCCGGTGGCCTCTATGTCCTCGCGACCGAGCGCCACGAATCTCGCCGTATCGACAATCAGCTGCGCGGTCGTTCCGGCCGTCAGGGCGACCCGGGCCGCTCCCTGTTCTTCCTCTCTCTCGAAGATGACCTGATGCGCATTTTCGGCTCCGAGCGCCTCGATGCCATGCTTTCCAAAATGGGCATGAAAGAGGGCGAGGCCATCGTGCACCCTTGGGTGAACAAATCGCTGGAAAAAGCGCAGGCCAAGGTCGAAGGCCGCAACTTCGACGTGCGCAAACAGCTTTTGAAATTCGATGACGTGATGAATGACCAGCGGAAGGTGATTTTTACTCAGCGCCGCGAAATCATGGAATCTGAAAACGTCTCCGAGATCGTCGCGGATATGCGTCACGAAGTGATTGAAGACCTCGTGAGCGAGGCGATCCCGCCGAAATCCTACCCGGATCAGTGGGACATCGAACTTCTGCACCGTTCCATCGCAGAGGGTCTGAACATGGACCTGCCGATTGCGACTTGGGCCGACGAAGAGGGCGTGGACGATGAGGTGATCATCGACCGCATCGCCGAGGCCTCCGACACCATGATGGCGGAAAAGGAAGAGGCTTTTGGTCCGGAGCAAATGCGCCAGATCGAAAAGCAGTTCCTCTTGAACACCATCGACACCAAATGGCGAGAACACCTTTTGACGCTTGAGCATTTGCGTTCCGTGGTGGGTTTCCGCGGCTATGCGCAACGCGACCCGCTTAACGAGTATAAGAACGAGAGCTTCCAACTTTTCGAGACGATGCTCGACAGTCTGCGCACCGAAGTAAGCCAGAAACTCGGCCGTGTGCGTCCGATGACCGAAGAAGAGCGGACCGCGATGTTGGAACAGCTTGTGGCCCAGCAAAAGGCCGCAGCCTCCGCAGGGACGCCGCAACCGGTCGCGGAGCCGGGCGAAGAGCCGGTTGAAGCCGCTCCGGGCTTTGACGAGACCGATCCCGAGACCTGGGGCAATCCGGGGCGTAACGATCTCTGCCCCTGCGGCTCCGGCAAAAAGTTCAAACACTGCCACGGCGCTGTCTGAGGCTAAGCTTTTCGCCCCGCCCGACACTCGGGCGGGGTTTTCGTATTGATCTGTCGGACGTTGCCGTCATGCGCCTTCGTGTTCTCCTCTTGGCTGTTGCCTCGCTCCTCGCGCCCGTCGCGGTGCTGGCGCAGGACGTGAGCCTGATGTCACGCGATGGCAGCATTCAGATCAGCGGCAATTTTCTGAGCTTTGATGGCGAATTCTACCGGGTTGAGACCGATCTCGGGGTTTTGACCGTGGATGCTTCAGGCGTCCGCTGTGAGGGGCCGGGCTGCCCGGAACTCGATGGCTATTACGCAGAGGTCCGGATTTCCGGCGATCCCAAAGGCACGCGCACGCTGCTCCCGGCGTTGATCACCGCCTTTGCTGCGCGTCAGGGCTATGCCGTCGGCGTGTCTAGCATTGATGTCGGCCTCACCCGCTATGTGCTCACCGACACCGAGGAAAATCTGACGGTCGGTGAATTTCTCCTGTCCGAGACGTCGAACGCCGAGGGCTTCGCGGACCTGGTCTCCGAGAATGCGGATATGGTGCTGTCCTCTCGCGCGGTCACGCGCGCAGAGCGGGCTTTGGCGCAGGAGGCCGACCTGGGCGATCTGTTCGATCCCTTGCGGGCCCGTGTCGTCGCGCTCGACGCGCTCTTGCCGATGGTGTCACGGTCGAACCAGATCGAAGCTCTGTCCTTGGAGGACTTGACCGGGATTTACGCAGGTCGGATTCAGAATTGGGCGGATCTGGGCGGCGCTGACGCACCGATTGTCCCGCATTTGATCGAAGAGGATTTGCAGCAGGGCACAGAGTTTCGGCGCATGATCCTGGCGGATGATCTGCCCGAGCAGGGTGTCACATTGCACCAGACCGACCGCGATCTGGTGCATGCACTTGAGGCGGACCCCTATGCGATCGGGCTTGGCCGTTTGTCGTCTGGCGGCAGTGTCAAACCCATCGGGTTGGCGGGGGCCTGCGGGTTTCATGCGCAAGCGATTGCCTCAGACATCAAGACCGAGGATTTTCCCTTCACCCGACCTGTCTTTCTCTACACGCCTGCCCGACGCCTTCCGGCGATTGCGCGGGAGTTCCTCACTTATGTCCTCTCGCCTCCCGCGCAGCTCGTCGTGGCCCGGACGGAGTTCGTGGACCAAGGCGTGGATCGCTTGTCCTATCGCGATCAGGGGCGGCGGTTTGCCAATGCGATTGCGCGGGCGGGGGATGAGATCACGCTTGAGGATTTGCAGGCGGTCACCGGGGCCTTACAGGGGGCGGAGCGTCTGACCCTCGGCTTCCGCTTTGAGGACGGGTCCACAAGGCTCGATTCTCAATCACGCTCAAACGTGCATCTGTTGGCGGAGCTTTTGGAAGCTGGCGTTTTCGATGGCAAAGAACTCATCTTTGCGGGCTTCTCGGACGGTCAGGGGTCGGCGTCGGTTAACCAAGCGTTGTCCAAGCGACGCGCCACATCCGTGTTGCGCGCGTTGGAACAGGGATTGGATGGCGACTTCCTCGCGGATCGTGTGCACTTCGATGTGCGTGGGTTCGGGGAGGCGATGCCTTTGGCCTGTGATGATGTGGCCTGGGGCCGCTCTCTTAATCGTCGCGTCGAAATCTGGGTGCGCGACACACCTTTGGATTAAAGGTATCCCGCCCCGCGAAAGCTCAACTCTCGGGACTTTCCAACGATCAGATGATCGTGGAGCTGAATGTCGAGCGCCTCCGCCGCATCTCGAATTTGGTTGGTCATGGCGATGTCGGCGTCAGATGGGGTTGGGTCACCAGACGGGTGATTATGGACCAGAATTAGCGCAGAGGCATTGAGTTCCAGCGCGCGTTTGACGACTTCGCGTGGATAAACGGGTACATGGTCCACCGTGCCGCGCGCTTGTTCCTCATCCGCGATGAGGATGTTTTTGCGGTCGAGGTAGAGCACGCGAAACTGTTCGGTTTCGCGGTGCGACATGGTGGTGTGGCAATAGTCGACCACGGCATCCCAGCTCGAAATTACAGGGCGTTGCATGATCCGGGCGCGGGCCAAACGATGCGCAGCGGCTTCGACGATTTTGAGCTCTTGTGCGGTGGGCGCATCGACCCCCTCAATTTCTAAAAGGCGCGTAACAGGCGCGGAAATCACCCGATTGAAATCGCCAAAAGCCTCGATCAAGGCGGCGGCGATAGGTTTGACATCCGCACGGGGCAGGGCGCGAAAGAGGATGAGTTCCAAAAGCTCATAATCCGGCATCGCCTGCGCGCCGCCTTGGATAAAGCGGTCCTGAAGATCGCGGCGATGATGGCGCAGATAACTCGGCGGACGCGCGGGCAGGGCGACTGGCCGGGCCTCATCGAGGTCAAAAAGCCAAGAGGGCATTTCGCGAAACGCGGAGGGATTTACAGGCGTGCTCATAGCCTGAATCCATGCGCCGATTCGCTGAATAACTGGTTAACCCGGCTTAAAGCCCGCGCATGCCGGGCACGAAAAAGGGGGCCGCGTGGCCCCCTCAAATGTCTTTAGGCGTTTTTCATCCCATCCCAGAAGCTTTTGACTTTCTTAAAGAAAGACGAGCTTTCCGGGTTGTTGTGATCCTCACCGAGCTTTTCGAACTCTTGCAAAAGCTCTTTCTGTTTCGCGGTCAGGTTCACAGGGGTTTCCACCGCCAGTTCGATGAACATATCCCCGGCGCCGCCGCCACGAAGCGCAGGCATGCCTTTGCCTCGGAGGCGCATTTGACGTCCGGATTGGCTTCCGGCAGGGATTTTCACCCGCGACCGACCACCGTCGATGGTCGGCACTTCGATGTCGCCGCCAAGCGCGGCAGAGGTCATGGAGACCGGGACGCTACAATGGAGATTGACGCCTTCACGCTCAAAGATCTGGTGCGGACGGACCTCGATAAAGATGTAGAGATCGCCCGTCGGACCACCGCGCAGACCCGCTTCGCCCTCTCCGGCGAGACGGATGCGCGTGCCGGTTTCGACACCCGCGGGGATGTTCACCGACAGAGAGCGTTCTTTCTCCACCCGACCTGCGCCACGACAATCGGGGCAGGGGTCTTTGATCGTTTGACCGAGACCGCCACAGGCGGGACAGGTGCGCTCAACGGTGAAGAAACCCTGTTGCGCACGGACCTTGCCCATGCCGGAGCAGGACGGACAGGTCTGTGGTTCGGCCCCATTGGCCGCGCCGGTGCCGCTACAGCCCGTGCAGGCCACAGAGGTCGGCACGTTGATCGTCTTCTGCGCGCCCTTATAGGCCTCTTCGAGCGTGACACGCATGTCATAGCGCAGATCGGACCCGCGCTGTGCACGAGACCGGCCCGCACCACCGCGTGGCCCGCCCATGAAGTCGCCAAAGAGATCGTCAAAGACATCGGAGAAGGCCGAGGCAAAGTCGCCCTGACCCTGACCGCCAAAGCCGCCACCACGACCGCCCATGCCACCCTGTTCAAACGCGGCGTGACCGAACCGGTCATAGGCGGCTTTTTTGTCAGGGTCTTTGAGGGTGTCGTAAGCCTCGTTCACTTCTTTGAACTGAGACTCGGCATCTGGGTTGTCTTTGTTGCGGTCGGGGTGAAACTCCATCGCCTTTTTGCGATAGGCTTTCTTGAGCTCGCCCGCATCTGCGTCTTTGGAGACCCCGAGAACCTCGTAGAAATCGCGTTTTGCCATGAAAATCGCTCCTTAGGAACATGCACAGCCGACCTCATCTGGGCCGGCTGTACAATGAGCCCATTTGCTACGGGTTTATTTACGAACGCTTGTCGTCGTCCAGATCCTCGAAGTCGGCATCGACGATGTCGTCGTCGACAGAGGACGGACCGGAGTCCATGTCATCCATACCGGCGTCGCCGCCCGCTTTCTCTTGCTCAGCCTTGTAGATGGCTTCGCCGAGTTTCATCGCGGCTTCGGTCACGTTCTGGATGCCAGAGCGGATTTTCTCCGGATTCTCGGTCTCGAGCTGGTCCTTGAGCGCGGCAATCGCAAGCTCGATGGCTTCGATCGTGGTCGGGTCGACCTTGTCGCCATGCTCTTCCATGGATTTCTCCGTGGAGTGGATCAGGCTCTCTGCCTGGTTCTTGGCTTCGACGAGTTCCTTGCGGGCCTTGTCGGCTTCGGCGTTCGCCTCGGCGTCCTTGACCATTTGTTCGATGTCCTCGTCAGACAGACCGCCGGAGGCTTGGATCGTGATCTTCTGCTCTTTGCCGGTGCCTTTGTCTTTGGCGCCAACTTCAACGATACCGTCGGCGTTGATGTCAAAGGTCACTTCGATCTGCGGCATGCCGCGCGGTGCCGGCGGGATGCCTTCGAGGTTGAACTGACCGAGCATCTTGTTGTCAGCGGCCATTTCGCGCTCGCCCTGGAACACGCGGAGCGTCACGGCGGACTGGTTGTCTTCAGCCGTCGAGAAGATCTGCGATTTCTTGGTCGGGATCGTCGTGTTGCGGTCGATCAGACGGGTGAACACACCACCGAGGGTTTCGATACCCAGGGACAGTGGGGTCACGTCCAGAAGCAGAACGTCTTTCACGTCCCCTTGCAGAACACCGGCCTGAATGGCGGCGCCCATGGCCACGACTTCATCCGGGTTCACACCCTTGTGCGGCTCTTTGCCGAAGAACTTGGTCACCTCTTCGATGACGCGCGGCATACGGGTCATACCGCCGACGAGAACGACTTCGTCGATGTCAGAGGTGGAGAGACCAGCGTCTTTCAGGGCCGCTTTACACGGGTCCATGGAGCGTTTGATCAGGTCGGACACGAGGCTCTCAAGCTTCGCACGGGTCAGTTTGACCACGAGGTGAAGCGGGGTGCCGGACGACGGGTCCATCGAGATGAACGGCTGGTTGATTTCGGTCTGCGTCGAGGACGACAGCTCGATTTTCGCTTTCTCGGACGCTTCTTTCAGACGCTGCAGAGCCATCTTGTCTTTGGTCAGATCGACGCCATGCTCTTTTTTGAACTCATCCGCGAGGTAGTTCACGATGCGCATGTCGAAGTCTTCACCACCCAGGAAGGTGTCGCCGTTGGTGGCCTGCACTTCGAACACGCCATCGCCGAGTTCGAGGATGGTCACGTCGAACGTACCGCCGCCAAGGTCATAGACCGCGATGGTTTTGGTGTCGTCTTTGTCGAGGCCGTAGGCCAGAGCCGCAGCCGTCGGTTCGTTGATGATCCGCAGCACTTCGAGACCGGCGATTTTACCGGCGTCTTTCGTGGCCTGACGCTGAGCGTCGTTAAAGTAGGCCGGAACGGTGATCACCGCTTGGGTCACTTCTTCGCCGAGGTAGGACTCAGCGGTCTCTTTCATTTTGCCAAGGATGAAGGCAGAGATTTGCGACGGCGAATATTTGTCGCCACGCACCTCAACCCACGCATCCCCATTGCCGCCGTCAACGATGGCGTAGGGCACGAGTTTTTTATCTTTTTCGACTTCGGCGTCGCCCATGCGGCGGCCGATGAGACGTTTCACGGCGAAAACCGTGTTCTCGGGGTTGGTCACAGCCTGACGTTTGGCTGCCTGACCCACGAGGCGTTCGCTGTCGGTGAAACCGACGATGGAGGGCGTGGTACGCGCCCCTTCGGAGTTCTCGATCACACGCGGCTGCGACCCATCCATGATGGCAACGCAGGAGTTGGTGGTCCCGAGGTCGATACCGATGACTTTGGCCATGCTCAAAATCCTCTCTTAGGCGATGTTGTGACGTTGGACCCATTGCGGCGTCCGCGGTCGATCCCAGTGATTTAATCGGTCTGTCTTCAGGCCGATCAGCTTTCGGAGCGTATATAAGGATGGGTTTTGGCCCCTGCAAGTTGTGGGGCGGACTTGAATCGCGGAAAAATCGAGTCATTTCCATAAGAAGCCCCGGCGTAAGTCGAAAAAGGAGCAAAAAATGCAGTCCAATGCGGAAATGACTCTGCGGGGAATGCGGATTATTCCCGGCGCGCTGACGGCTGGCGCACAGCAAAGTCTGGTGGCTGACCTCCGGGATATTGTCCGCGTTGCCCCCTTATTTTCGCCGATGACGCCCTCCGGCAAACCGATGTCCGTGCGTATGACCTCGGCCGGAGCGTATGGTTGGGTGTCGGATCGCAAAGGCTACCGTTATAGCCGGACGCATCCCTCCGGGCAGGTTTGGCCAGATATTCCAACGTCGGTTTTGAAGGTCTGGGAGGCGTATACGGACGGCGCCAGGAGCCCGGAATGTTGCCTCATTAATTTCTACGGGGACGATGCCAAGATGGGGATGCATCAGGATCGGGACGAGGCGGATTTTTCCCAACCGGTGCTTTCGATCTCATTGGGGGATGAGGCGTTATTTCGGGTGGGAAATCTGACGCGCGGTGGCAAGACGGAAAGCATTTGGCTCCGGTCCGGCGATGTCGTGGTGATGCAGGGCGAGGCGCGTCTTTTGTATCACGGGATTGATCGGATCAAACCGGGGAGCAGCACGCTTTTGCCCAAAGGTGGGCGGATCAACCTTACCTTGCGTGTGGTCAGCTAACCTAGCGCGGTGTGGCTTATTTCAGCCAGCTGAGCGACACACGCCGCCGGGTAAAGAATTCGGCCAAAAGCCCGATGGTCACGAACACCAGCGTGAAGATGATCGGATACAAGAGCGTGCTCTTATGCGGGTTGTAGTTCACGAACGTATAGCCGCGCGCCTGATCGATGGTGTGGAACAGCGGGTTCCAGGTGAACATGGCGACGATATAGCCGGGCGTCTGGTTGGCGACGAACATCTTGCCCGAGGTGAACATATTCGCGCGGGTGTAGACCTGTTGAATGATGGTCACGACCGCAGGGGCCCAGGGTTTCGCGGCCAAAAAAACCATGCCAAGCGCCGCGCCGGAGGCCCATGCCAAAAGCATCATTCCAAAAGCGCCCTTCATGTTTTGGAAATGTACCGTGCCCCAGCCGAGCGAATAGACGCTCAGAATGGCGATGACGGACAAGACCTGAATATACAGTGCACTTAGCGCCGAAGAGGTTATCGCGATCACCGTATTCATCGGCGCATGCTGCATCATGGGCGAGGTGGCTGTTTCCGAGCTGGAGACGGCACCGATTGCCTTGTTATGCGTCAGAAAGAGAAAGATGCCCGACATGATATAGAGGATAAAGTCGCCACGGATGGCGGCGCTTCTCATGCCGAGGATCGAGAACATGAAGACGAAGATGGCGACAAGCATCAGAGTCTGAAGGATATTTCGGATCAGACCCAGAATGGGGCTTCCGTTCGATTTGCGGACGTGGCGGGCGGTGTTCACAAAGATCAGGCGCAGAATCGAAAAGGCGGCGGCAAAGCCGCTTTGATTCTTTGAGTAATGAAACATCGAACTGGTCCTGAATGCTGGAGAGTCTGCTCGCAGCGAACGGAGTTTCTTGCCGTTCACTTTTTGACGTAGCATAAGGTCATTGACGTTTTCTTTCAACGAAAACGAAACCTGTGCCCTTTTGGAGATATGTGATGGATTTTGAAAAACTCATACCGGTCATGCGTCAGCTTGCCATCGAAGCCGGGGAGAAAATTCTCGAAATTTACAATGCAGACGATTTCGAGGTGAAAACAAAATCCGACGAAAGCCCGGTGACCGAAGCTGACGAGGCCGCCGATGCTCTGATCTCCGCCGGTCTTCGTGCCGCCTTTCCCGATGCAACGCTGATCACCGAGGAACAGGCCGCGACTCACGGCATCGATGCTGATACTTTCCTCATTGTCGACCCGCTCGACGGCACCAAGGAATTCGTGAAGCGCCGGGGCGATTTCACCGTGAATATCGCCTACGTCGAAAAAGGCGTTCCGCAGCGCGGCGTCGTTTACGCCCCCGCCAAAGACCGCCTGTTCATCACCGACGTCGATGGTCAGACCTATGAGGAAATCGGCCCGTTCAAAGCGGACACCAAAGGCGAATGGAAAAAGATTTCCGTCTCCACGCCGGACAATGACGCCCTGATGATCGTGGCGTCTAAATCGCACCGGGATCAGGCGACCGAGGATTACATCAACAAGTACAACGTGAAAGACAGCAAGTCGGCAGGCTCGTCGCTCAAATTCTGTCTCGTTGCGACGGGTGAAGCTGATCTTTACCCGCGTGTGGGTCGCACGATGGAGTGGGACACCGCCGCAGGTCACGCCGTTCTCTTGGGTGCAGGGGGCGATGTGGTGCGTTTTGATAACCATGAGCCGCTCACCTACGGCAAGGAAGATTTCGCCAACCCGTTCTTCATCGCGTACGCGCCGGGCGTTGATCTGAAAGACGCCTGATGTCTGTCCTCATCGCTATTCCGGCCCGGTACGCCTCCACGCGCTATCCGGGCAAACCGCTTGTCGAATTGACCGGCGCGTCGGGGGACAAGAAATCCCTGATTCAGCGCAGCTGGGAAGCGGCCAAGGCGGTCAATGGTGTCGATCGTGTCGTGGTCGCGACAGATGATGATCGCATTCGCGAGGCCGCTGAGGCCTTTGGCGCAGAGGTCGTGATGACTTCTCCGGACTGTGCCAACGGAACGGAGCGCTGTGCCGAGGCCTGGGATGCGCTTGGTGGAGCTTACGACATTGTCGTGAACCTCCAAGGTGACGCGCCCCTGACTCCCGCTTGGTTCGTGGAGGATCTGATCGCGGGGCTTCGCACGCATCCGACGGCAGAAGTGGCAACACCTGTGCTGCGGTGCGATGGTCGGGCGCTCAACGGGTTTCTCGAAGACCGCCGCGCGGGCCGCGTTGGCGGGACCACCGCCGTGTTCGGCGCGGACAATAAGGCGCTCTATTTCTCGAAAGAGGTGATTCCCTACACGCCCGCGACCTATGCGGATGAGGACGAGACCCCGGTCTTTCACCATGTCGGTGTCTATGCTTACCGCCCCTCTGCGCTGGGCGCCTATCCGAAATGGCCGACTGGGCCGCTTGAGACACTCGAAGGCCTTGAACAGCTTAGGTTTCTTGAGCAGGAGCGCCCCGTTCTCTGTGTCGAGGTTGCGGCTCGTGGGCGGCAATTCTGGGAGCTGAATAACCCGGAAGATGTCCCGCGGATCGAGGCTATGCTCAGAGATATGCAGGTCGACTGAGGTATGGTTTTTCGGTTGATTATTTTTTAATCAATCCGTGTGTTCCTCAGAGGCAAAGTCGCAAAACTGTGCCGATTTTGTGCGAATAATTATGGCGAAGGCTGACCTTTTAGGCAACGCGCCCTAGGGTCATGCCGAGACCAAGTATCAAATGACCCAGATGTACGGGTTCAAAGGAGTTCAGATGAAACGTAAAGTGACCAAAGCGATCTTTCCGGTGGCAGGGCTTGGGACGCGGTTTTTGCCCGCAACCAAATCCATCCCGAAGGAAATCATGACGCTGGTCGACCGCCCATTGATCCAATACGCGATTGACGAGGCGCGGGCCGCGGGCATCAAAGAATTCATTTTTGTCACGTCGCGCGGCAAAGGCGCGCTTGAGGATTACTTCGACCATTCGCCGATCCTTGAGCAAGAGCTGCGCAAGAAGGGCAAGGACAAGCTTTTGGAAGTGCTGAAAAGCACCAACATGGACAGCGGTGCCATCGCCTACATCCGTCAGCACAAGGCCCTCGGCCTCGGCCACGCGGTGTGGTGTGCGCGTCGTCTCCTCGACCCGACCGAACCTTTTGCCGTGATCCTGCCGGATGACGTCATCGCCGCTGACAAACCCTGTCTACAGCAGATGGTTGAAGCCTATGAGGAACTCGGTGGTGGCTCGATGGTTGCGGCCATGGAAGTGCCAGCGGACAAAGTGTCGGCCTACGGTGTGCTCGACGTGAAAGAAGACCTCGGTCACTCTGTCATCGCGCGTGGCATGGTCGAGAAACCGGCTCCGGGCACTGAGCCGTCGAACCTCGCCGTGATCGGTCGCTACATCCTGTCGCCTGACGTGATGAAGAACCTGAACAAAATGAAGTCCGGCGCTGGCGGTGAAATTCAGCTCACCGACGCGATTGCCGACGAAATCGAAGCGGGCCGCAATGTCTACGGCCACCGGTTCTCGGGTCAGCGGTTTGATTGTGGTTCCAAAGCGGGTTTTCTTCAGGCGACCATCGCGTTTGGTCTGTCGCGCGACGAACTTCGTGACGAGCTGCAAGAATATCTCGATGAATTGTCTGCCATCCGCACTGCGGCTCAGTAAGGGCAACACATGAGTAAAACAGTCCTCGTGACCGGTGGGGCCGGTTACATCGGCTCGCATGCGTGTAAGGCGCTGCGGGCCGCAGGCTATGTACCAGTGACTTTTGATAACCTCTCAACGGGGTGGGAAGACGCGGTTAAATTCGGCCCGTTCGAGCAAGGCGACCTTTTGGATCGTGCACGTCTCGACGAAGTGTTTGCCAAATACGCCCCTGTGGCCGTCATGCATTTTGCCGCCTTCTCGCAGGTCGGCGAGAGCATGAAAGATCCGGGGAAATATTGGCGCAACAATGTCATCGGGTCGCTCACCCTGATCGAGGCCGCCGTGGGGGCCGGGTGTAAGAACTTTGTCTTCTCCTCGACCTGCGCGACCTATGGCGATCAGGACAACGTTGTGCTCGACGAAGACTCCGTGCAGCTCCCAATCAACTCTTACGGCGCGTCTAAAAAGGCGATTGAGGACATTCTCGCCAATTTCGAACAGGCCTTTGACCTCAATTCCGTGATCTTCCGCTATTTCAACGTCGCGGGCTGTGATCCCGAGAGCGAAGTGGGTGAGTTCCACCAGCCGGAAACACACCTCATTCCTCTCATGCTCGACGCTATTGCCGGCAAACGCGATGCGCTCACGATTTTCGGGACGGATTACGACACGCCGGATGGCACCTGTATCCGGGACTATGTGCATGTCTGCGATCTCGTGGATGCCCATGTTCTGGGTCTCAAATGGCTCGAAGAGGGCAAAGGCAGCCGCGTGTTCAACCTCGGGACTGGCAAAGGCTTTTCCGTGCGCGAGGTGATTGATCACTCCCGTGCCGTGACCAACAAAGACGTTCCCTATGTCGAGGGCGATCGTCGCCCGGGCGATTGCACAAAGCTTGTCTCTGGCTCCGAGCGGGCCGTCACGGAATTGGGCTGGACGCCCGCGCGCTCCAACCTCAAGGAAATGATCACCGATGCTTGGGCGTGGCACCAAACTGGCCACTATGACAAATGATCTCAGCCGGTTAATCTGTCCCCCGGTATGATCGTCGGGGGACGTTTTGAGGCGGATTTGGCACTCCTATAAGCTGCGCATATTGCGTCGCCACCTGTTGTGGCGCGCCTTTCGCGCGCGACATAAACTGACCTGTGTGGCGGATAGAACCGATGCGATTGGTGCGGAGCCGATCCTGTGCTTTGCCTGTCTGCGCAATGAGGCCCTCCGCCTTCCCTATTTTCTCGATTACTACCGCCGTCTGGGTGTGACGCATTTTCTCATCGTGGATAACGCGAGCACGGACGAAACGCGTGCCTTGCTCATGGATCAACCCGATGTGTCGCTCTGGTCCACCGAGGCCAGCTACAAGGCGGCGCGCTTTGGGCTTGACTGGGTGACCTGGCTCCAGATGCGCTATGGGTCCGGAAGGTGGTGTCTCACAGTCGATGCCGATGAGCTATTGGTTTTCGCTCAAGACGGGGTCCAAACGCTTCGGGATGTGACGCGATCGTTGGACAATCAGGGCGTGACCGCTTTCGGAGCGCTTATGCTCGACATGTATCCGCAGGGCGCCATTGACTCGGTCGACTATCATCCGGGCGACGATCCCCTCATCGTTCTCACCCATTTCGACGCCGGTCCATTTCGCGCCACACGCCAGATGCCGAAACAAAACCTCTGGGTGCAAGGCGGCGTCAGGGAGCGCGTCTTTTTCGCTGATGAGCCGACCAAAGGGCCGACACTCAACAAGCTGCCCTTGGTGAAATGGCATTGGCGGTCGGTCTATGTGAACTCGACCCATGCGATGCTCCCCCCGGCGCAGAACCTCGCTTATGACGGACCGGGAGACTCGCGGCCTTGTGGCGTACTCCTCCACACCAAGTTTCTTCCCAATGCGATTGAAAAATCGCGTGAAGAAAAGCTTCGAAAACAGCATTTTGGTCAACCAGACGCTTTTGACGGCTATTATGATGCCGTGATCGATGCGCCTGTCTTGTGGCATGAGGGGTCGGTGGCGTATCAGGGATGGGAGCAGCTTGTGTCTCTGGGCCTGATGAGCTCCAAGATTTGAGCATTTCGACACACTCCATGTCGGACAAAGCGTGCAAAAAGTAATGCGACATAAACAGTTTTGCCTTTAACTGTGTATTGTTTACGTTTTCCACGCAAACCCGTAAATTGGTTTGGAAAATCCGAGGGGCGTCAGAGACATGATGTCTTTGGATAAGGGGCAGAAGGCGGATCAGTGAGCCGGATTTGGCAATATAGACTGCGGCTGAGGCGAAAGCAGGCGCTCTGGCGTGCGTTTCGAGCGCGCCGGGATCTTATGCTGATTCAGGATAACACCTCCCAAATCGCCCCTGACGATGTGCTTTTGATCTGCACGCTGCGCAATGAACGCATCCGTCTGCCCTATTTCCTCGAATATTACCGGAACATGGGCGTCTCCCATTTCCTCTTTGTCGACAACGACAGTGACGATGGTTCACGCGAGTTTCTTTTGGGCCAAAAGGACGTGTCGATCTGGCACACGACGGCGAGCTATCGGAAATCGCTGTTTGGCGTGCATTGGATGAACTGGATTGCGCGCAAATATTGTCATGGGCATTGGACCCTGACCGTCGATGTGGACGAATTTCTGGTCTTTCCCTTCTGTGACACCCGCCCTGTGCACGCGCTGACCGATTGGCTCGATAGCTCCGGCATCCGGAGCTTTTCTGCGATGCTGGTCGACATGTACCCGAAAGGGCCGATTGATGCGCAGCCTTACCGGGAGGGCCAGAACCCCTTTGAGATCGCCGAGTGGTTCGACAGCGGAAACTACATGATTTCGATGAACCCGGAGTATTACAATCTCTGGATTCAGGGCGGGCCCCGGGCGCGATTGTTTTTCAACAACGACCCGTTTCATGCGCCCTCGGTCAACAAGATCCCGCTCGTCAAATGGCATCGTGCCTACGCCTACATGCATTCGACTCACATGCTTTTGCCACGTGGTTTGAACATGGTCTATGAGGTCGACGGTGGCGAAAAGGCCTCGGGCGCGTTGCTTCACGCCAAGTTCCTCAACACCTTCGTGCAAAAAACCGAAGAGGAGCTGGAGCGGCGGCAACACTACGCGGGCTCGCGCGAATATCTCGCCTATCACAGCCGGATTAAGGATGACCCGGACCTCTGGTGCAATTGGTCGGAGAAATACATCAACTGGCGACAGCTCGAAATTCTCGGTCTGATGTCCAAGGGGAACTGGGCATGACGGTCGGGTTTGTCATGTTGGTACACACCGCTCTGGACCGGGCCGAACAGGTCGCGCGCCACTGGGCGACGCATGGCTGTCCCGTTGTGATCCATGTCGACCGGCGTGTGAAAAAGGACGTGTATCAGCCCTTTGCCGATAGTCTCGCTGATCTGAACAATGTGGTCTTTTCCAAACGGCATGCCTGTGACTGGGGCACATGGTCGCTGGTCGCCGCCTCCCAAGACGCCTCTGAGCTGATGCTCTCGCGCTTTCCCGAGGCGCGGCACATCTATCTCGCGTCCGGGTCGTGCTTGCCGCTGCGCCCGGTCGATGATCTCAAACATTATCTGGCCGCTCGGCCGATGACGAATTTCATCGAAAGTGTGACGACAGAGGATGTGCCCTGGACCGTGGGCGGGCTGGATGCGGAGCGCTTTACCCTCCGCTTTCCTTTCTCGTGGAAGAAACAGCGCCGCCTGTTTGATCGCTATGTCGAGCTACAGCGTAAAATGGGGTATCAGCGTAAAATTCCCGATGGGCTGGTGCCGCATCTCGGGAGCCAATGGTGGTGCCTGACGCGGCAGACGCTTTCCGCCATCCTCGAAGACCCGGATCGCAAAATGTACGACCGGTATTTCAAACGGGTCTGGATCCCAGATGAAAGCTATTATCAGACGCTCGTCCGGCTCTATTCCAACGATATTGAAAGCCGCTCCCTGACCCTTTCCAAGTTCGACTATCAGGGCAAGCCGCACGTCTTTTACGATGACCACCTGCAACTCTTGCGGCGCTCAGATTGCTTTGTCGCGCGCAAAATCTGGCCCAAGGCGGACCGGCTTTACGCGACCTTCCTGAACACCGCCGTGAACCCGATGAAAGGCGCTGAGCCGAACCCGGGTAAAATCGACCGGATTTTTGCCAAGGCGGTCGAGCGGCGCGTGATGGGGCGTCCGGGCCTTTATATGCAAAGCCGCATGCCCGGCTACGGCAAGGACAGCAGCAAAACCCCCGCGCCCTATTCGGTGTTTGAGGGCTTCTCCGACCTTTTTGAGGATTTCCCCACGTGGCTCTCCCGCATGGTGGGCGCGCGTGTTCATGGGCATCTCTATGCCCCTGAGCGTGCCGAATTCGCGGGCGGGCAAAAGGCCTTTTCCGGCGCTTTGTCGGATCACGCCGCGCTTCGCGACTATAACCCCTGCGGGTTCTTGACCTCTCTTCTGTGGAACACGCGTGGGGAGCGGCAGTGTTTCATGTTCGGACCGCGCGACACGCAAGACATCAGTTGGCTTTTGGCCACGGACCCCAATGCCCAAATCTCTGTGATCTCCGGCGCCTGGGCGGTGACGCTGTTCAAATCCAACATGAGCTTTTCCGAAATCCGGCGCGAGGCGGCGCGGCTTCAACGGATCGAGGCGGAACATCTCGAAATCCTCCGCTCGCCGCATATCAAGGCGCGCGTGCGGATTTGGACCATGGCGGACTTTATCGAGAGTCAGATGGAGCCATTGCAGTCGATCATCGACGAGATCGGCCCGCGCAATGTGCGGCGTCTGACCGAAGCGCCCCGAATGCGGGATTTGACGGGCTTTGGCCAGTTCCTGCAAAACCTCAAAAATCAGGGGATGAAGCCCCATCTCATGGGTGATTTTCCGACGAGCACTGACCTTGATGTGCAGCCCCGTGCGCGCAAACGGCCTTATTTGGTGAAGTAGAGTATGGCACAGCCCTTCGATTATTTTGTGATTTTTGCTGAGATGCGGACCGGCTCCAATTTCTTGGAAGAAAATGTGAACTCCTATCCCGGGCTCAAATCCTGGGGCGAGGTGTTCAATCCGGCCTTCATCGGTAAATCGAATAAGAAAGAGATGCTGGGTGTCGATATGTTGGCGCGGGAAACAAACCCGCTTCAATTGCTCGATAGAATGCGCGACAACACCGAGGGGCTCGCTGGGTTCCGATTTTTCCACGATCATGATCCGCGCGTGCTCAAGGCTGTGCTCAAAGACCGCCGCTGTGCCAAGATCATTCTGACGCGCAACCCTCTTGAGAGCTATGTGTCGCGCAAGATCGCGGCAGAGACGGGACAATGGCGGTTGGGCGATCTCAAGGATGCGCGTTCGGCCCAGATTACGTTTGATGCCGACGAATTCCAGGAGATGCTGGATGAGGTGAAGGGCTTTCAAAAAGAGCTTCAGCGCGCGCTCCAGCACTCCGGTCAAACCGCCTTCTATATCAATTACGAGGACATTCAGGACGTCGAGGTTGTGAACGGTCTCGCACGGTTCCTTGGTGTCGAGGCGGAGCGGGACAAGACCACGCAGAAGACCAAGGTGCAAAACCCGAAACGACTCCAGGACAAGGTTGTCAACTATGCGCAGATGGTCTCGGACCTGGCGCATGTGGATCATTTCAATCTCTCGGATACGCCGAATTTTGAGCCGCCTCGTGGTCCCGCCGTGCCGAGCTATCTGGCCTGTGCCGAGGCGCCTTTGCTCTACATGCCCGTGCGGAGCGGCCCTCAGGTCACAGTCGAACGCTGGATGGCGGCGCTTGACGGAGCTGGGGATGAGGCTCTGATCCGGGGGTTCACGCAGAAAACGCTTCGGCAATGGAAGCGCAAACACAAAGGCCATCGGAGCTTTACGGTGATCAGCCATCCGGTTCAGCGTCTGCACCGCGCCTTTTGTCGTTTCATCCTGCCTGTCGGGCCGGAGACCTTTGGCGAGATTCGTGATACGCTACGGGCGACCTACAAACTTCCGCTGCCTTTCACGGGGCCGGATGGGGACTACTCTCTGGAGCAGCATCGCGAGACATTCCTGAAATTCGCCGAGTTTGTGCGCGGTAATCTCAATGGCCAGACTTCAATCCGCACGGACGCGAATTGGGCGTCACAGTCCGAGGTGATCAAAGGGTTTGGGGAGTTCTCCCTACCGGACCTGATCCTGCGCGAGGAGCGGCTGGAGGCAGATTTGGCCTATCTTGCCGGTGCGGTTGGCGTGGCACCTGTGTCGCCTGAGCCCGCCGCAGAAGACGCGCCCTATGCGCTCTCCGAGGTCTACACGGACGAGATCGAAGATGCGATACGCGGGGCGTATCAGCGCGATTACATGATGTTCGGATTCAAATCCTGGCGATAAGCCGCGCTTAGGCGGCTTTCGTTGCCGGGCCTTCGGTCAGGATTGCGTGCAGCGTGGCGGCATCGTTGTTTGCCCGCAGTTTGGCACAAAGGTCCGCGTCGCGCATGGTGCGGGACACCAACGCCAGCGCTTTGAGGTGCTCGACACCCGACTCCGCCGGGGCGAACAGCGCGAAAATGAGATCGACCGGCTGACGGTCGACTGAATCGAAATCCATCGGGGTTTCTAGACGGAGAAACGTGCCCACAACGCGCTCAAGCCCCTCGATCCGGGCATGGGGCAGGGCGATCCCGCGGCCCACTCCCGTGGGCCCCAGGCTTTCGCGTTCCTGAAGGGCGTCGAAGGTGTCATTGACCGAGAGGCCATACGCACTTCCGGCGATCTCTCCCAGATCCTGGAAAAGACGTTTCTTGCTCGTCATTTTGCCAACGACTTTGATAGCCTGCGGCTCCAAAATCTGAGAGATGTCCATAAGAACCTACCCGCTTCGACCCGTTCAAAGCGGGTCAGTTTGTTTACGTGGCGTTGCTCGGATCAATCCAGCCGATGTTCCCATCGGCGCGCTGGTAGACCACGTTCACGCCCTTGTTTCCTTCATTGCGGAACAACAGGACCGGAGCACCGGCAAGTTCCATCTGCATCACCGCTTCCCCAACGGAGAGGGTGGGGACTTTCGTCTCCATCTCGGCGACGATGATCGGCTGGAGGGTTTCGGGCTCCTGATCTTCATCGTGCTCGTTTGCGGCGAGGATATACTGGGAAGCCATCAGAAGTTCAACAGGCTCCGCGCGTTCCTTGTGGTGATCTTTCAACCGGCGTTTGTAGCGGCGCAGTTGCTTGTCCATTTTCTCCACGCAGGCATCAAAAGCCGCGTAGATTTCATGCGCATGTGCGCTGGCCTGTGCCGTCAACCCGGTCGAGAGGTGGACCACGGCCTCACATGCATATTCAGCCCCACTTTTCGAAAAGACGACATTCGCATCTGTCGGACGCTGAGAATATTTTTCGAGAACAGAGCCAAGCTCAGTTTTCACATGCGTTTGAAGCGCTGCGCCAATGTCGATTTGTTTTCCGCTGATTTGGTACCGCATAGATACCTCCTTCTTTTAGTTCGACCGGTGACGCGAAACCTCCTCCGGTTTGCGCGTCAAGTCATGGTTCTTGTCATAAGCGGGAAGTGAATGCATGCGCATTTGAATGGACCCCATTGCAAACCCGGGGCTTTTCTCTCGCACTCCTGAGTCCGTTCCGACTCTGGTGCACACTCTTCTAAGCACGTCATGCATCACCTGTATTTGGCGGCAAAATGAGGTTGGTTGTCAATCGAAACCCGCGTTTAAATCCGGAAATTATCGCCGAGATAAACGCGTCTGACAGTTTCGTCTTCGACGATCTCTTCCTTGCTGCCGGACATGAGAACCTGACCGTCGTGCAGAATATAGGCGCGATCAATAATTCCCAATGTTTCCTGTACGTTATGGTCCGTAATCAGGACTCCGATGCCGCGGTTTGTGAGGTCAGAAACCAGGCCGCGAATTTCTGCAACCGCAATAGGATCGACCCCCGCAAAGGGTTCATCGAGAAGCACATAAGAGGGATCAGAGGCCAGACAGCGCGCGATTTCGACTCGCCTGCGTTCCCCGCCAGAAAGCGCGAGAGCCGGGGCGCGCCGGAGGTGCGAGATGGAAAATTCCGAGAGCAAATCCTCAAGCTTTTCACGCCGCAAAAGAGGGTCGGGTTCGGAGACTTCGAGGATGGCGAGGATGTTGTCTTCGACGCAGAGACCGCGAAAGACGGAGGCCTCCTGCGGTAGGTATCCGATGCCCATTTTCGCGCGGCGATACATCGGCAGCATCGTGATGTTGCGGCCATCGACGATGACCTCGCCGGCCTCTGGCATGACCAATCCGGCGATGGAATAGAAACAGGTCGTCTTGCCCGACCCGTTCGGCCCCAAAAGCGCGACAACTTCACCTCGATGAAGGTCGAGAGAGACATCCCGGATCACCGTGCGTTTGCGGTAGCCTTTGCGCAGATTGCGCACTGTCAGACCGGAGGTGTCGCTCATCAGTTTTTCCCGGTTTGCAGGATCGTCTTCACGCGCCCGTCCATGCGCCCGGTTCCCGCGTTGAGATCAATCACGAGACGCTGCCCGGACATGGCGCTCCCCGATTGGGTCAAAAGCACATTGCCGTTGAGCGTGACGACACCTGATTCGAGGTTATAATCCGCATTGGCGGCCTCGATTGTGTCGCCTCCGTTGATCATCGTGATGCCATTCGAGGCGATCAGATGAGAAATTTTTTGACTGTCCGCGCCGTAAACGACCTGAACGAGGCCCGCGATGATGCGCATGTCGCCTTGCGTGATGTCGACATTGCCCGAAAACGTCGCCTTACCCGTCGCCTGATCGACGCTCAGCTCATCGGAGTTGATCTCGATCGGCTGGCTGCTGTCGTGGGTGATCCCGCCAAAGGCAATCTCCGCTCCTTGGGCGGAAGCCGCCGCAGAGAACAGGCTGATGGCGAGCACCAGAGCCAGCATTGGGACCAGAGAACGGGTTGGAAACACGCGAGAACTCCTCGTAACTATCACGGCTGATATACCAGCTTCACACCCTTCTTGAAAACAAGAAGGTAGGCGCCGCTTTCAGTGTCTTTCGACAGTTCCATCGCCCCAGCGGTCAGTGACCCTGCCGGGCCAATCGCCGCGACCTCTCCCGGGCTTTCGAGGCGGGCAATGTCGAGCTGGGCGGCGATGCGCTCGGAGGTGATGTCGTATCCCGTGGTGGTGCTCAGGGCGACATGACCCGACAGTTCGGCGATCTGGCTTGGGCTGTCGATCACACCGTTATCGGCCTTGAGTGTCACGCGACCCTGTTGCGGAAACCGGAGGCTCCCCTCGATCATCGAGGAATTGACCACATCGGTGGCGGAAAGGTCCGGGCGCACGACAGCGGCAGAAAGGGTCAAGGCGGCACCGTCTTGAGTCACCGTTGCAAAGGACGGCGCCTCGATCCGTTGCTCGCGCGCGAGCGTTTCGAGATCGACCTCGGCGTAGGGAATGGACAGGCCGATGTCGCGTCCGCGCGCAAACAGGAAGAGGGTGGCCAGCACGGCAAGGCTCGCCAGAGGCAAGGCAATTTTCGCGAAGGCCACGAAGCGCGAATAGCTGTTGTCATACCGGCTCATGATGTCAGGTTACATGACCCCGGCGCGCAGACAGTCCTGAATTTTCAGAATCCCGCAGGGGCGACCGTTTTCGGCAGGATCTTGCACAAAGAGACAGGTGATCGCGCGCGAGTCCATCTGCGCAAGGGCTTTCTCCGCCAAGGCCTCCGGAGGGATCGTCATCGGACCACGGGTCATGATGTCGCCGGCGGATTTTTCCAAAAGGCCGTCGATATGGCGGCGCAAGTCACCGTCGGTGATGATCCCGATCAGCGCGCCATCCGCATCCGCCACGCCGACGACGCCGAACCCCTTGGACGAGATCTCATCGAGTGTCTCGCGCATTGACGTGGCTTCTGTGACCAGTGGCATGTCGGCATGCATGAGGTCGCGCACCTTGGTCAGGCGCGACCCAAGCTTGCCGCCGGGATGCAAAACACGGAAATTGTCGGCGGTGAACGCGCGATGTTCCATGAGAGCGACCGCCAAGGCATCGCCAAGGGCGAGGGTCATGGTCGTCGACGTGGTCGGCACGATACCGTGACCACAGGCCTCAGGTGCTTTTGGCAGGATCAGCGGCACATCACAGGCGCGGATGAGAGAGCTGTCCGGGTTGGAGGCGACACCGATCATCGGGATTTCGAACCGGCGCGTGTAGGCGATCAGGTCAGCAAGCTCTGGCGTCTCCCCGGAGTTCGACAGCACGAGGCAGAGATCATCTGGTCCGATCATGCCGAGATCGCCGTGGCTGGCCTCTGCGGGGTGCACGAAATGCGCAGGGGTGCCCGTCGAGGCGAAGGTTGCGGCGATTTTTCGAGCGATATGTCCCGATTTGCCCATGCCGGTCACGATCGTGCGTCCGGAGGTCGACAGGATCATATCGACGGCTTTCGTGAACTCAGCGCCAAGGCTGTCAGACAAGAGGCCAAGGGCCTCGGCTTCTTGGCGGATCACGCGCTGAGCGGTGGACAAAAATCCGTTGGATTGGGACATGTCGCCCTCCTGATTAGTGGGCAAAAATGTCGATGTCCGGCCAGCCTTCGAGATCGAGCTTGGCGCGCATCGGCAGAAAATCGAAACAGGCTTGCGCCATCTCTGTGCGGCCTTCGCGCTCCAGCATGGTGTTCAGCTTTTCGCGCAGTTTATGCAGGTAGAGAACGTCGGAGGCGGCATAGTCGAGCTGGGCGTCGGTCAAGGTCGGTGCACCCCAGTCGCTCATCTGCTGATACTTTGAGATGTCGACTTTCAGAAGCTGGTCCAAGAGGTTTCTGAGACCATGACGATCCGTGAAAGTGCGCACGAGTTTCGAGGCAATCTTGGTGCAGTAGACAGGTTCCGCGAGCGTGCCAAAGGCGTGATACATCGACGCGATGTCAAAGCGGCCAAAATGGAAGAGCTTGAGCACGTTCGGATCGGCCAGCATTTTGCAGAGGTTCGGGGCCTCGGTCTGGCCCTTTGCGATTTGAACCAGATGCGCATTGCCGTCCCCACCCGACATTTGCACGAGGCAGAGGCGGTCACGGTGCGGATTGAGCCCCATGGTTTCGCAATCAATCGCGACAATCGGCCCAAGGTCGAGATCATCGGGCAGGTCGTTTTGATACAGGAAATTCGCCATGGGCCACCTTTGCGCTCAGCTTTCTTTGCGTCACGGACATAAGCCCTCAGGCCAGTTGGAGCAAGAGACAGTGGCGCGTGGTGGGACAGAGATCCCATCAAAGTTCGTTCAGGATCACCTTGTTATATCGTCTCAGGAAAAGAACACCGAGCACGGCACAGATCAGGGAGATCGAAAAGACGTAGAACGGTTCGATGTAATAGGGGTCGTATTGATCGAAAAACGCCGCCCGCATCGCGCCAGAGATATGGATGAGCGGGTTGAACCAGAGGATGTCTTGCGCCGTCTCCGGCAGGCTGGTGTAGACGTAGAAAACCCCGGAAATGAGAAACAATGGCCGGTTCAAGATGGCCCAAACATGTTCCCACATAGGGACTATGGCGAAGAGGAACGCATTCAATGCACCGATCCCAAACCCGAGCGCGATCGGCAGGGTGGTCCCAAGCAGGAGCATTTTGGGATCAAGCTGCACTCTGATGCCTTCGGCCAAGATGATGGCCCCAAAGATCATGAAACTGACCGTCAGAGAGGTCACAATCGACAAGAGCGATCGTGCAAGGATCGCGTCGACAAAGGTCACGCGGGGGTAAAACAGCAAGGGTTTCGAAAAGCTAATCGACCGCGCCATTTTGTTTCCGAGATCGGAATAGATCGTAAAAGGTAGGACGCCGGTCGCGTAGAACAGCGAAAAACTATCCCCCAGCGGGGGCGCGCGTAGGAACAAGGAAAACACAACCGTCAATAGCGCGATGCCCAGGACCGGTTCGAGAATGGCCCAAAGATAGCCACCCGGCGAGCGGCCATAGGTCGTCGTCATTTCCCGCATGATGAGCGCGAAGACCACGCGTAGTGTGACGAACCGGTCCGAGACGCGGCTGGGTCGTGCTCCCGTGATCTCCATCGCTCTTTCCTCCGAACCGTAAGGAGCTGTTAACCCTGCTGCCCCTAGAGTGTGTCTCAGACATGCGCCGCTATGAGGGTTATGAAATCAAATGGTTAAGAATGTTTTGAGGGGACCGGAACAAAGATGAGCGACACGCCTGTTTTCGATCACCTGTTCCTCGGTGCCGGCGCGATGAAGGCCGGGACGACATGGCTTTACAATGTTATGGCGCGCCACCCGGAGCTGCATTTCACCTATGAGAAAGAAATCCATTATTTCTACCACACTTTCAGCGGCGATCAGGTGTTGAGCGAGGCGCGGCGTCTGGAGAATGCAAAGTCGAAATACCTCCGCTTTGACCCGCAAAATGTGCAGACGGCGCGACTTCGACAGCGGATCAGATGGGCTGCGAACTATCTCGATAGCCCGGTGGATGATCTGTGGTTCAAGAACCTCTTCGCCTTTCGTGGACGGCAGAAATATTGCTGTGAATTCTCCAATCTCAATGCGCTCTTAGATACACCTTCGTGGCGGCGCGCATCGCAGACGGCGCGGCATTTTCGGGTGCTCTACACGATGCGCCATCCGATCAAACGGCTTTGGAGCCACGTGAAATTTCACCTTCAGGTGACGGGCGAACTCAACAAGCTCGATGATTGGAAGCCCAAGGACTATCGCGACTTCGCGAAGCGGCCCTTTATCTGGAACAATGCGGAATACGGCCGCGCGGTGCGGGCCATGCAAGGCGGTCTTGCTCCGGAGATGCGCATGTTCCTGTTTTTCGAGGAATTGCATGCGGATCAGCGGGGCACGCTTTTTAAGATCGAGGATTTTCTCGGGGTCGGTCATTTCGACTATCCCCAAGCCCTCCTGGACCAACGCGTGAACGAAAGTGTGTCCCGAAAGATGCCCGCGTTTTTCCCCGATTTGTTCGAAAGAGACATCCGACGGATCGCGGGCGAGCTAAAAGACGCGGGTCTGACGATCCCCGAGAGCTGGGGCGTGTGACGCCTCAGTTTTTCACACGGTCTGAGGCAATAGAGATGTGATGTCTTTGTAGCTCCCAGGTGTCATGAAGTCGAGGATCGGCGTCAGGTCGTGCGGGAGGGGCATGCCAGTGAAACTGGCTAGCTCGGTCAGGAAGGCCTCCGGGTTGGCTTGCGCCTTTTCAAAAGAGACCAAAAGGGTCGGCAAGCCGAGTTCATAGCACATATTGAGATTCTTCAATTCTGCACGAAGCTTGCCCGCAATGGTCGACTGTACCGTCTTTCCCTGTGCCTGAGTGGAGACGCCGTCCCGTTTGGCCGCCCGCATTGCTGCCGGAACCGGATCGCGGAACACGACCACAAAACGTGGTGCGGGGAGCTGCGCGACAACTCGTTCGAGATAGCGGGACGCACGTGGGTATTTCCATCCCCAGACATCATGAACCTTTCTGCGCTGGACAATCGTCTGTTGCACCTGTGCGATGAACTCCGGTCCGTCACCGCCGAACACATCCGGATTGAACGCGGGATCTTCGACATTGACGGGAAGGTTTGGCCCCATGCGAATACCCAGCCCTGCCATTGCCCCCGCGACCATACTTGTCCCGCCGCGCGGCGTGCCAAAACAGACGACGGTCCGCTTGTCCGCAATTGGTTGATCAAACAGGCGGACGGAGGTGGTGAACATGAGAGACTCCTTTGAAGCGGGTCGAATGTGCAGTGCGATGTGGGAAAGCGTTTTCGGGCACATCAGGCGAATTCCAGGTTGCTCTGGTGAAATCCGATCCCCTCGATCACATCATGAAAGAGGTGCAGCTGGCCGGCCTCAAGGACGGCCACGCAATCACATGTCTCTCGCACCATTTTGAGCGAGTGGGTGACCATGATTGCGGATGCGCCCTGAAGTTTGTTTTGGAGGACGTCCAGACATTTTTTGCGAAACCGGGCGTCGCCGACAGAGGTGATTTCGTCGATGAGGTATGTGTCGAACGGGATTCCCATCGAGACGCCAAAGGCGAGGCGCGCGCGCATCCCGGACGAATAGGATTTCAGCGGCATATCGAAATAGCGCCCGAGTTCGGAAAAATCGCGGACGAAATCGCAAAGCCCGTCCGTGTCGACCCCGTAGACCCGCGCGATAAAGCGCGTGTTTTGCGCCCCGGTGAGTTCGCGGTGAAAACTCCCGGCGTATCCGATAGGCCAAGAGACGCTTCCCGCACGGTGGATCTTGCCGCTGCTTGGGTCTTGTGTCCCTGCGATCATCTTGAGCACGGTGGATTTGCCGGTGCCGTTCCGCCCGAGAAGCCCAATCTTACGCTCGCTGGGAAAAACAAAACTGCTATCGGTCAGAACGACCTTGGTCTGGCCGAGGCCCGTTTTGAAGATTTTGCTCAGATGTTCGAAACGGATCATGGTTAACGGCGGTCTCTCAGGGAGTAGGCGATGAGGATTCCCAAGACCCAGAGCATCAAGAGGAAGCTTCCGACAAAGCCGAGGATCATGATCCGGCGTGGATATTCCGGTGAGCTTGCTAAGGTCGGCTGGATATGGGTCGCGAGATAGCGGCTTTGTCTTTGCGCTTGAGCGAGGGCGGCGTCATAGGCCACGAGCGCCGATTTATAGGCCTCCGTCGCGAATTCCGTATCGACCAGCAAACTTTCATATCGCCCGACAAGACTCGTGAGCCCGGTCTCATCGGGCGCGGCCATTTTTGCGCGCTCGTTTGAGATCAACGTCTCAATCGCGGTGATCTTACGTCGAAATTGGTCTGTCCGAGGATTGGCGCGCCCATCGGTGACAGAGAGCAAATCAAGCTCTATCATCGTGCTGGCCAACTCCTGTTCAAGCGAGTTGATCACGCCCATCTGTCCCTGAATGTCCACCGTCGGATCGACGAGACGATTGGTCTCCCGAAATTCAGACATCGCCACACGCGCGTCTTTGAGCCGCGCGACGGATTTGTCGAGCTCGTCACGGGCAAAGCGAATTTGATCTTCTCGCGCGATCTGGTTGATCTCGTTAATCAGGAGCGTGCTTTGAGAAATGAGCTCCGAGAGGATGATTTGGGCGTCGTCAGGACGAAAGGCTCTGAGCTCCAGCTCAATAATCCCCTCTGAATTGGTGTAGGAGACATGCAACATCCTGTTCCAATAGGCGACGAGATCCTCAACGGTGGCATCGGGCGCAAGGGCAAATACCGGATCGACCTCGTAGACCCGCGAAAAGCGCTCTCTGAGGCCAACGCTGTTTTCGAGATTGAGGACCAATTCCTGGGAGAGAATATAGCTGTTGATCACGTCGGTGTCGTTCGTGCTCCCCCCTGAGAGTTGTGTAAAGCCGCCGAGAATTTCGATGGCGGAACTGCCCTCCTCTTTCTGGACGGAAAAGGCGGCGTGCGACGCGTATTGATCGGCCGCATGGCGATAGAGGTAGACGCCGCTGAGCACGATTGGCGCGACGACCAAGGTGAGAAAGCTCAGGAGCAAAAGGTAGTGCCGCTTTTTCGCACGGGCGGGTGCAACCGCGGTGTCTGTGTGTGGCAGTGAGGCGGCCTTCGTGCCGCCATCTGATGGTTTGAGATCCTGATCGCGCCGCGCATCCATCTCCTGTCGTTTCGCCTGACGGCGCGCGCGCTCCGCCCGATTGTGTCTCTCCCGATCCTCGCGCGTGCGCGCAGTGTCGTCTGACTTGGCTGTGCGCGAGATGGTGCGCGGTGAGATGGTCACTGTCATGACGCGATGCTCCCCTCGATGGCGAACTTTCTCTGAGGCTCGGCTTTGTTTGGCAGGCTGGTCGTTTCATTCGTGACGTTGGGCGCAATCGTAAGATCGGCCACAAGCCGGTGAAGGTCACACATCCAAACTTCCGGCGAATAGGATTTGGCCCATGCCAGCCGGATTTCGCGTCGCGCCGCATCACCGTTTTCTTGAGTGCGCGACATGAGGGACACAGCGCCGACGGCGTCTCGCTCAAAATCCGTGAGGTTGAGGCCCAAACTATAAGGGTGTTGTGAGAGCAAGCTATGCGTGCCCTCTATCTTGGGAAGGATCGCCGGCAGACCGGCCTCCATCGCCTCGATGGCACCGATGGGCAGCCCCTCATAGCGACTGGTCAAAAGGTAACCGTCAGCTTTGGCGAGAACGGCGGCCATGTCGTCGGTTGGGCCATGGAACCCGACACGGGTCAATGCGGTGGCGGAGAGATGTCTCGCGAAGCTTTCACGCAAATACGGTTCATCCGTACCCGGACCGTAAAGGTCCAGTTGGTAGCTCTCCGGCAAATGCGCAAACAGGCGGGCGGCGGCGATGAGGTTCTTTTGATAGCTGACGCGCCCGGTCATGACGAGGCGGGTCCGTTTGGATCTATGGCGGACCTGAGGCAAGGGGCCGACATCCGAGCAATTGTTCAACACATGCGGCCGCAGTTTCTCAACGTCTCGCCGCGAAACATGTTTGAGGTAGAGGTTCTTTTGGGCCTCGGTCAGGAAAATAGCGTCCATACGGGGGCCGAGACGCAGCATGAGATGCTCCAGCGCGCGCGAGGTGATGCGGGACACCACATGATGGCCCTGTGTAAAAGGGAGGCCGTGAAATGTGACGGTGAGACGGGGGCGTGGTTTCGGGAGCGTGTGCCAGAGCACTCGGGTAAGAATGACCGGGAGGCGCGCATGCGCCCAAACCAGATCATAGTCGCCGCATTGAATCTCTGACCTTAGTGCCAATAGGGCCCGGAGACTTCGCAGGGGCGAGAGCGTGGTTGCGAGGCCGGAGATTTCGCGATGGGTCACAGTCAGTGTCTGAACCTCGTCAAATCCGCCTTGGTTGCGGTCCGAGAGGACGGTGATGTCGGCCCGGTCTTTCAGAGCCTTACAGAGATGCGTCAGGTGGCGCGGAACACCAGAGCGCGTGCTGCTTCCCCCAATCAGCAAAATGCGCGGTTTTCGTTTTAAGTTAGACAAGACCGATGATCCCCCCCGCCAGAAAGCTCGCCTGTGACCGCACCGTTTGACGTTTGGGGCCGGACCGGGCCAAGGCGAGCGCCCGGTGCAGGGGCCGTGTTTCCTGTCGCGCCTCCTGAAACCGGCGCAAACAGGCGCGATTTTCCGGAGTGAGGCGATGCTCGACCTTCATGAGCGCGTCGATATGGCGAGTCACCCGGTCACGATAGAGTCCCCTGAGTGCGTCCTTTTTGTTGCGCAGCTTGGCCTTCAATCCGACGCCCTCGCCGAGCACGGCGGTCGCATGCTGGCGATAGAGCAGGGTCGGCTCAGGGTCATAGAGGACGGTCCCGCCGACGCCGGAGATCAATTGGTAGAGCCACCAGTCGTGCGCAAAGACGCCTTTGGCGATCTCTGCGGTCTCTTGCGCCAGGTGAGAGGCCGCGCGGTTCAGAACGATCGTGTTTCCCGGCGCGATATTCTCGATGAGCGCGTTGTCAAAGGACGGTCCGCGGTACGGATGGTGCGAACACAGATCGCTCATGTCGTCTCTGCGCCAAATCCAACGCGCGCTACAGTAGAGCGCGGGGACATGTGCCGGGACAGAAGAGAGCGCCGCGACCGCGCGATCGAGTTTATCCCGAAGCCAGATGTCATCCTGATCGCAAAACGCGATATATGCGCTTGTGTTCGGAAGCACGGAGAGACCCGAGAGAAAATTGGCCGCAAAGCCATTCGTCGCGCGCCGATGATAAAAGACGCGTTGAGCGATCTGTCGTTCAAACTGTTTGACGAGGATCGCACTCCCATCGTCCGGCCCATCGTCGACCACCGTCAGCGACCAATCTGACAGGGTCTGTGCCGAGAGGCTCTCCAACTGAGCCTGAAGATGCGAGTGCCCATTATGCAGCGCGAGGAGGATGGAAACCGTCATGTGATCCACGAGTCAGTCCGAGTGAAAAGCCTCCTCAGCATTGTTGGTAAACATTAAATATTTGTTGATAGATTTCCGCCAAAGAAGGGTCATGACCTCAATCGCAGGATGCGTGTGACGACTTGGCCAGATTCTTTCGCCTCCCCTATCTGAAACGGTTTTTGCGTGCGCTGCGCGAAGAGGGTGTGAGAGCCGCAGTGGCCAAGGCGCGATGGTGGGCGCGGTATTTGCGCACCGGAAATCGGGATGATTATCCGGGCGCTCAACCCGCCTCCCAATCCTCTGGCGCGTTTTACTTGAGTGGGCTTTGGACGGACCTCGCGTCGCGGGGCGGGTTCCACACGCTCCAAAGTCCTGCGTCTATGTCAAAGCGCCGCAAGGTCGCGATGATCGGGGATTTGAACCTTTCGCAATGTCGAAAATACCGTGTCGAGCAGCTTGCCGAACTTTTTCAAACCATGGGCATGGAGTATGAGTTTTCCCACAGCGAAGACTTGCCGCGTTCGGCCGGTATTCTCCAGGACGCGACACATGTGATGTTCTATCGGCTGCGGCTGGATGGAGCGACGATCCAGCATCTTTATGAAGCGCGTCGTTTGCGGCTTCCGATCCTCTACGACATCGACGACCCGCTTTTCTCGGTCTCCTGCTATGCGACCTATGAAAACATGAAGGGGATTGATCCCGGATTGTGGCAGCATTTTTTGAATGAGGCGCCGGGGTATGCCGCCGTGATGAATATGGCCGATGCGGTGTCTCTCTCGACGCCGGTTCTGGCCGAGGAGGCGGCATTGCATACGGCTGCGCCCTGTTTTGTGCGGCGCAATTTTGCCGATCATCTCACATTGAAAGACGGCGCGCGGGCCGCCGCAAAAGTTGGGGAGAGCACGGAGGATGCCCCGTTTCGCCTTGTCTTTGCCTCTGGCTCCAATGGGCATGAAGAGGATTTCGACGTGATCCGTGAGGATGTCGTTGCCTTTCTCAAACGCGATCCTCGCCGCCGCTTGCGCATTCTGGGTCGGTTTGATGAAAAACGCCTTCCCGCGGAGCTATCCGGACAGATCGAAACCTATGCTTTTCTCGACTACGACAAGTACCTCGTGAAACTCGCAGAGAGCGATCTCGCGGTGATGCCATTGACTGATGATCGGTTTAACGCCTGCAAAAGCGGGGTGCGGGTGATCGACGCGGCCTCTGTCGGGGTTCCGTCCCTCGTGGGGCAGGTAGGCGATCTCAAACATGTCGTGTCGGAGGGCGTGTCCGGGCATGTGATCCCGCGATCCGGCGATTGGTTGGAGAGGCTTGAGGCGTGTGCAGAGGCCCGTCTTGAGACATGGGACATGGGGCGGCGCGCGCGTCGGATACTTGAGGAAACATGGTCGGCCCGTGCGACGACGCCTGTTGTGGACCGCGAATTTCTGGAGGCCTTTCGATGAGTGAAGCGCCTCCCCATATCCTCGTCGCCAACGTGTTTTTTGCGCCCTGGCGCTATGGCGGCGCTACAATCGTCGCCGGTGAAGTGGCGAAGTCGTTGGTTCGGCGCGGCCTTGCTCGGGTCTCGGCCTTCTCCGTGATGTCGCGCGCCGATTTGATGCCCTATACGATCATTCGGACCCAATGCGACGGGATCGACAATTACGTTGTCAATTTGCCCTCGGGCCGCGCCGCCGAGGCCTATTACGACAATCCTGAGGTGTCGGCGGTTTTCGCGCGTCTGGCCGAGACGCTTAAACCCGATGTCGCGCATATTCATTGTGTGCAGGAACTCGGCGCAGGTCTCATCGAGACGGCGAAGGCGGCGGGCCTTCCGACCATCGTGTCCACGCATGATTTTTGGTGGCTCTGTGAGCGTCAATTCATGATCCGTCCGGATCAAAGCTATTGTGGTCAAGACCCGATCAAGCCGGAGGTCTGCGCGCGCTGTGTGGCGGATCCGGTTGCCAATGCACGCCGCCAAGAGCGTCTTTCGAAGGCAATCGCAGGGGCGGATTTGGTGACCTTTCCGTCGGGCTTTGCCCGTGATCTCCATGTCCGCTCCGGCGTGCCGTCAGACCGCCGCCGCGCGCAGGTTTGGGAAAATGGCGTCACCTTGCCGGGTACAAAGTTCTTCGAAAAACAGGCGGTGCGGCGCGCGCGCGATGGGCGGGTGACGTTTGGGTTTGTCGGTGGGCCGTCTCACATGAAAGGTTGGCCTTTGGCCCAAAAAGCATTCTCAAGCCTTGAGACGGATGCGCTACGCGGTGTGTTGGTCGATGGCGCTGTAGATGGCACGTGGTGGACCGATCATTTTCGCAGACAGGTGACGCAGATGCGTGGGGAGTGGGAGATTGTGCCTCGGTTTGAACAGGACACGATTGATGATTTTTATGCGGAGATCGACGTCCTTCTGTTCATGTCACAGTGGAAAGAGACCTTTGGCCTCACCGTGCGCGAGGCGATTGCGCGTGGCATCCGGGTGATCCAGACGGACAGTGGCGGGACGACTGAACATGCGGCGGTGGAACGCGACCGGCTGATCCCGATTGGCGCAAGTCCAGAGGTCTTAAAGGCCGAGATCGAACGGTGCCTCGCGTCTGGGACGTCCCATCCGGCACCGACCGCGGTGGCGTCCTATGAGGATCAGGCAGATCAACTGATGCGCTATGTTGCAGAGCTTTAGGCGCTGTACGTGAACCTTCGAGAAATGAAAAAGCCCACAGAAACCTGCGGGCTTTTTGCATTTTGTGCCGGTCATCAGAAGACGAAGTTATCGGCTCCGAAGTCTGCGATCTCTGTGTTTTCAATCGTGATCGAATTGCTGGCATCGATGTAGATCACAACGTCATTGCCCACTTGGCTGGCGTGGTTGTTGGCCAGATCACCCAGGCTGGTGATCGCGCTCACGCCGCCCAGATCAATGATGTCATTGTCAAAGTCGGTGATCGTGTCGTTGCCGAAGTTGTTGGTAAAGATGAAGGTGTCCACACCTGCGCCGCCGGACAAAAGATCGTCGCCCGCTCCGCCAAAGAGGATGTCATCGCCCTCTTCGCCGAAGAGCGCATCGAGACCGTTTCCGCCGACCAAAATATCCATGTCGCCGCCGCCGAACAGAATGTCGCCCCCGCTGCCGCCCAGAACGACGTCGGACCCGGCATCGCCGTTCAGCTCGTCGTTGCCGCCGCCACCGTTCAAACGGTCATCGCCTTCGCCACCGACAAGCTCGTCGTTGCCAGCGAGGCCATTGATCGTGTCGTTGCCACGCCCCGCGACAATGATGTTGTCGCCAGAGGTGCCAAGCGCGGTGTCGTCGCCGTCGCCAAGGGCGAGGTTCTCAATGCCGCCCGTGATGGTGAACCAAGTGGTTCCGTCCACAGCCACGCCCGCCGCGAGATCGACAGTCGCAGAGCCGGAAATCATCGCGAGGTTGATCCAGTCCGCATCGCCTGCCGCGTCAAACAGCGTGCCGCGATCGGCATCGACGCTCAGGAGGTCGAGGAAGTCGTTGGTGTAGTGGTAGACATTGTTGTCAGTGATTTCCGCACCTTCGAATTCGAGGTCGACGGAATAGAGCGTGCCTGTGTCCACCTTGGTGCCATCATCGTAAATCTCGACGGTCCATTCGCCGGCGGAGGTCACGCCCATCTGGCTCGCCACACCAAAGGTGTAATCGCCGTCCCAATCGGTGCCGCGGCCTTCGTCTTCCATGAGGAGGATACGGGTGCCATCGGGGGCCACGAGATACACGGACAGCTCGGAGAGATGCGTGTGCTCGAAGTCGATCGTGACATAGATGTGCTCGATCATGATGTCTTCGGTCACATCAATCGTCACGGCGGTGGTGGTATTGTCCGTGATGGCCTCATTGCCGATCCAGCTGCCCGTTGCCTCGACCATATTCGCGGAGGTGGCGGCGGCGTCGTAGAAATAGGACCACACTTCGGCGAGACGGACTGCCGCATAAGCGTCGATCATGCCATAGCCGTAGCTGACGTTATAGGTCATGCCGCCGCCGTTCCAATCAGAAGCACCGTTGGCGTACCAGTCACCAACCTCATAGCCGGTGGCGGCGCTGCCGTAGTCGGAGCCGGTCTGAGCGGCGGAAATGGCGAGGATGCTTTGCACATCGCGCCAGCCGAGGTCCGGGTTGGCTTCAAGCATGAGAGCCACCACGCCGGTCGAGACCGGGGTCGCCGCAGACGTGCCGCCAAAGCCATCGGAATCGTCGCCCGGGTAATCACCGTCAGAGCCGTTGAGATCGGTCGTGACGCTGGCCGCCGGGGCGGAGATCAGGATGTTGGAGCCGTAGCTCGAATAATAGGTCACATCGCCAAACTGGTCGGTCGCCGCGACCACAACCAGTTCGTGAATGTTGTTGAGCGGGTCGTGTACGGCGGAGTTCCCGGTGACGCCGAGGAACCCGTAGCCATAGGCGTAGTTGCCCGCCGCTTTAATGATGATCGTGCCCAGCCCGTCACGCCCGGTTTCGGCGACGGTCTGGAAGGATTGATATTCGAGATTGGCCTGGGTGCCGGTGTCGAAAATGTCAAAGGCCGGGTTGGCCGGGCTCAGATAGCCCCAGCTGTTGTTCGTGATGTCGAACGCGGCCATGTATTCGATGGTTTCGTAGTAGTAGCCGGAGCTCGGCGCGTCATTGAGGAAATCAACAGCCGTGATGGTGGATTCCCATGCGACGCCAATGCCGCCTTCGTCGTTGTTTTCGCCCGCGATCAGACCGGCGACCTGAGTGCCATGCGTGTCGCCGCCTGCGCCGGTGTCGTTCGGGTCACCGTCGTTGTAGTAAAGATCGTTGTATTCGAGAGAGGCATCATAGTTGCCCGCGAGATCGTGTTGGTCCTCTTGGACGCCATCGTCGTAGATGCCGATGTTCACGCCGTCGCCGGTGTAATCGTCCCAAACGGTTTCAATGTCACCAATCAGGCTAAAGTGCCATTGGTCTGAATAAAGCGGGTTTGAATCATAGGACGACATGTAACAGCACTCCGATCTTACACTAAGAAGTGCCGTTTTATACGACTCTCCCGGCTCTCTGTCACGCAGTCATACAGTCAAAGTTTGGCACAATTTTGACACGGTTCCGCAACGCCAGGGTCACGCGTTCGGACTGAGTGAGCCGTCTTTATCTCAAATCTTTCCAAAGAACCGCAATTGTGCCGCAAAGTCTTAAGACCGTTTTTGCCGCTCTGCGTGATCCTGTCTTCGGGTGCGTGCTGCGATGGGGATCGCGCATGATTTGGTGCGGAGTGGGCTGAATGGCGTTCTATCAATTTGAGTTCGAATCTGTGATCGGAGAGGAGTTGGGGATCAACTATCTCGCCGGGATCGGCGATCTTGAGCTTGTCGACTACAACGGTGCACCGGCCTTGGCGATGGTCTCACGCGCGGGCGGGGGCGGTGCGATTTTTTCGCTCGACGGCCAGGTAGAGGAGGTCTGGGACACGGACGACGAGCGCGCGCGGCCCATGGCACCGGAATTCGTCACGGTAGAGGTCGATGGCGAGACGCAACTCCTCGTTTTGGGCTACGCGGGCGACAGCTTTGCCACCGTCTCCTTGGACGATCCGGCGTCTGTGACAGGGTGGGAGGAGATCTCTGTTCCCGCCGTCTCGCAAGACGACCTTACGGACCTGATCTATGTCGAGGGCGTCGGATATTACGCGGCGCACAACGGTTCGGGATTGACCTATCTGCCGAGCCTTGATGCAACAGCTCAGGAGAGCGTTCAGATCGACCTGATCAGTGTGTTGGGCACACATCAAATCAGTGACCTCGCCACCGTTCAATGCGGGCAGGTGACCTACCTCGTCGCCGCGTTCGATGATCTCAACAGTGTGACGAGTTTTGCGGTTGCCTCCGATGGGACACTGAGTTTTGTCGATCTCATGGGAGAATCCAACGGGCTCTGGATCCAAGACCCGCAACACATCGAACCATTCACCATGAATGGGGAAAGCTATGTGGTGGTGGCGTCTCCCGGAAGTTCGTCGCTCTCCGTTCTCAAAATCGGTGAGGATGGTGTCATCGAGGCCGTCGATCAGGTCAACGACAACCTCGACACGCGCTTTGCCTCGGTGACCGCGATGAGTGTGGTTGAGGTTGATGGACGGCCTTTTGTGATCGCGGGAGGTGGGGACGACGGGCTGACGCTTTTTACCCTGCGCCCGGATGGCAAGCTCGTTTTTCTCGGCGCCGTGGCGGATACGGCGGACAGCACGTTGACCAATGTGACCGCGCTCGATGCGGAAGTCATTGGAACGGAGATTCACATCTACGCCACGGGCGAAACGGCGGAGGGCATTTCGCATTTCGTGATCGACGTGTCTGACGTGGGTCTCAACCTGATGGCTTCTGAGAGCGGCGGCGTTCTGACCGGATCGACCAAGGATGACATCCTTGTGGGCGGCTCTGGCACAGACCAACTCCGTGGCGGAGCGGGCGAAGATATTCTCATAGATGGCGGCGGGAGCGATAGCCTCACGGGCGGCGCGGGCTACGATCTCTTTGTGTTCGATGTCGACGGCGAGAACGATCGGATCGAGGATTTCAACTACCGCGAAGATCGTCTCGATCTCACCGCCTTTGGCATCACGGATGTGTCCCAGATTGTCTACATGCCGACCGCGACCGGGGGACGGATTTACCTCGGGGACGAATACATCGACCTGATCTCACACGACGGGATGATGATCACCACGGATATGTTTCTCGATGTCACGGTCGAGACCGTCACCCATGTCGAGATCGAGCGCACAGAAACCAGCATCATCACAGAGAATGAGCAACTTACCCTGCGCGGAACCATCGCCGCCGACCTCATGAATGGCACGGACGCCGAGGAGGTGTTCTACAGGGATTACGGCGCGGACATCATGATGGGCTATGGCGCGCGTGACGTGATGTACGGCGAAGAGGGCGATGACCAGATGAATGGCGGCGCCGAGGATGACCAGCTCTATGGCGGGGCCGGGGCTGATCTGATGATGGGGCAAGACGGCGAAGATCTCCTCGACGGTGGCGATGATGACGACCTGATGTCTGGCGGGAGCGGGGATGACACGCTCTACGGCCAGAGCGGCTATGACACCATCTGGGGCGGCGCAGGCGCGGATGTCATCTATGGCGGCACCATGAGTGACACGCTCTACGGCGATGACGGGGACGACGTGATCTTTGGCGACGCCGGGCATGACTATATCGAGGGCGGTCTTGGCAATGACACGATCTATGGCGGCAGTTACCGCGACGAGATTCACGGCGGCGACGGCGACGATGTGATCGAGGGTGAAGACGCGGGCGACACGATCTATGGCGATGCCGGGTCCGACAACGTCCGGGGCGGGACAGAGAACGATTATATCTATGGCGGCGACGATCCCGACACGCTCAAAGGGGGCATGGGCCGGGATTGGCTCTACGGCGAAGAGGGCGATGACAGCCTCTATGGCGGCGGCGGGTTCGACTACCTCTTCGGTGGAAACGGTGACGACTTCCTCCGGGGGGACGACCAAGCCGACAAGCTTTACGGAGAGGCCGGGAACGACCTTTTGAAAGGCGGAGAGGGCCGTGACAAACTCTTCGGTGGGGAGGGCGATGACTCCATCTATGGCGGCACGGATGAGGATCGTATCATCGGTGAGGATGGCAACGATGTCATGTACGGCGAGGACGGGGATGACACCCTGCGTGGGCAGGCCGGAGACGATGTGCTGGACGGTGGCGCAGGCAACGACCTGCTTTATGGCGGGTCGGACAACGATGTCTTTGTCTTCCGAAATGGCGACGGGATCGACACCATCGGCGATTTCGACGCGCTGAGTGATCTCGAACAGATCGACTTGTCGGCGGTCAGCGCCATCGCCGATTGGACAGACCTGTCAAATAATCACCTCATTGACCACGGTGACCATGTCGAAATCTACATTAGTGAGAGCCGGTCGATCTTCCTCGAAGGCGTCGACATCGCGGACCTCGACGCCTCGGATTTCGTATTCTGATCAGACGCCGCGAAAATGCGTCTCGCCGCGGGCATTCGCCAAGGCGATCTGCTTTTGACGCTCGCGAAAGCGTTCCTTGCGCGCGTCATCGGTCTCATCAAAACACTGGTGACAGGAGACGCCCTGTTCAAATTCGGGGCGCTCTTTGTCTTCTGGGAGGATCGGGCGACGGCAGGCATGGCAGAGCTCGTGCGGCCCCTCGGTCAGCCCGTGGCCGATAGACACCCGCCCGTCAAAGACAAAACAGTCGCCTTCCCAGAGGCTCTCCTGTTCGGGCGTTTCTTCGAGATATTTGAGAATGCCGCCTTTGAGGTGGTAGACCTCGTCGATCCCTTGGCCGAGGAGAAAGTTGGTCGATTTCTCGCAGCGAATCCCCCCGGTGCAGAACATCGCGATCCGTTTGTTGTGGAACCGCTCCTTGTTCTCCTCCCACCAGTGCGGGAATTCACGGAAGGTCTTCGTTTTGGGGTCAATCGCGTTCTTGAACGTCCCGATGGCGACCTCATAGTCGTTGCGCGTGTCGATGATCGCCACGTCCTCGGCCGAGATCAGCTTGTTCCATTCCTCCGGCGTGCAGTAATGTCCCACCCGCGCTTTCGGGTCGACATCGGGCTGCCCCATGGTGACGATCTCTTTCTTGAGCCGCACTTTCATCCTGGGGAATGGTTGCGCCTGTGCTGTCGAGAGTTTGTATTCGAAATCCGAACAGCCGGGCAGGGCACGGATATGCGCGATCAGCCGATCAATCGCCCTGGCACTCGGCCCGGCCACGGTGCCGTTGATGCCTTCCTTCGCCAAGAGAAGCGTTCCGGTGATCCCCTCAGCGAGACACAAATCCAAAAGCGGTTGGCGCAGGCCTTCCGGGGTTTCGAAGCGGGTGAAGTGGTAGAGAGCGCAGACGGTAAACATAATGTGCTCGATACGCCCGGTTGCGCGCTCTGACAAGACCTTGAAACCTGCTGCGCACTCGCGCCATTTAAAGGCAGTCCCGAAGACCTTGACGAGGTTCCCAATGAAACAGGTCCTTTTCGCCCTTTCTCTGGCCGTCCTGCCCCTCGCGGCCCCCGCGCAAACCGTCCCGGAGACCCGCGCGGAAATCCAACTGTCCTTTGCGCCCGTCGTCAAAGAAACCGCACCCTCTGTGGTGAACATCTTTGCATCGCGTGTGGTCGAGGAGCGCGTGTCGCCCTTTGCCGATGATCCGTTCTTTTCTCAGTTTTTCCGCTCCGGCCCCGCACGCCAACGGGTGCAGCGTTCCTTGGGCTCTGGGGTGATCGTGACGGACACGGGGCTCGTCGTCTCGAACTATCACGTGGTGGGCGAGGCCTCGAACATTCGGGTCGTCCTCTCCGACAAACGCGAATTCGAGGGGGAGGTGATCCTCGCCGATGAAAAGGCGGATTTGGCCGTGCTGCAATTGTCTGACGCAGAAGGTCTTCCTGCGCTGCCGCTGGCGGATAGCGATCAGTTGGAGGTGGGCGATCTGACGCTGGCCATTGGCAATCCTTTTGGTGTTGGTCAAACCGTCTCCTCCGGGATCATCTCCGGGTTGTCGCGGTCTGGCTCCGCCATTCCCGGCGGCGCGGGGAGTTACATTCAGACAGACGCCGCGATCAATCCGGGCAATTCCGGCGGCGCTCTGGTCGATCTGTCGGGGCGGCTGATCGGGATCAACACCTCGATCCTGTCGCGCTCTGGTGGCTCCAACGGCATCGGGTTCGCGATCCCCTCGAACCTCGTCAAAGAGTTCATCGCACAGGCGACCGAGGGCAATTCCCGGTTCCTACGGCCCTGGGCTGGTGTCGCGACGCAAGCGGTGGATGAAGCCGTTGCGGAGGCGCTGGGCTTGCCGCGCGCAGAAGGTGTCGTGATTTCTGAGCTGCATCCCCAATCACCTTTCGCGGAGTTGGGGCTGGATGCGGGTGATGTGTTGGTGGCCCTCGATGATCAACCGATCCTCTCGCCCTCTGACCTGTCTTATCGGCTCACGCTTTCCGCGCCCGGCGAGACGGTTCGGCTGTCTGCAATCCGGGCGGGCGAACCTGTCGAGCTGGAGGTGACCCTCTCTGTGGCCCCCGGTTCCGATCAGTTGGAGCCTCTGCGCATCGTCTCGCCCGGTCCACTCGACGGCCTTGGCGTCGTCAATGTGACCCCGGCCTTGATCGAGGCATACGATCTGCCGCTTCGGGCCGAAGGGGTTCTTGTCCTCGAAACCGGCGGTCGTGTCGCGCGCTACGGCTTGCGCCCCGGGGACCGTATTTTGGAGGTCAACGGTGTGCCGATCGCGGAAGCCGCCGATCTTGCCTCTGTCGCGCGGCAAAAGATCGGCGTTTGGGTCATTGCCTTGGAGCGGAACGGGCGCGTGCTCCGGATGCGGATTCAGTAGCTCAGTCAGCCGTGCTGCGCGCCAGCCCGTGTGCGACGGCGGTGAACACCTCTGACATTTCCGTCGCTGCCTCGGGTACGACGGTTTGAACCTGTTGCTGGATGAGCCGCAAAAGGCTCGATCCACCGACATACACAACCCGGTCCACCTGATCTGGCCTGATGTTGGCCTGTGCGAGACAGTCCCGCGCCGCCTCTGCGATGTCACGAGCGGAGGGCCAAAGCACGGCTTGAAGCTCGCCATGCTTGAACGGAAGGCGCAGGCCCTTCTCCACGACACTCAGGTCAATCTCGGTCTGGGGCGCATCGTTCGCGGCAATCTTTCCGGCCTCAACCGCATAGGCCACATCGTGCCCCAGATGCATCTCCAACACGTCGCCAAGCCGATGGAACAGCTTTGGCGTGGGGGACAGCCGTTCCCACCGACGAATGTCGCGCACAGTCTTGTCGCCATAGACAAAGGCGATCTTTTCCCAACTCGCGAGATCGTTGAACAGCGCGCGGGGCGCCGTGTGCGTTTGTGCCCCGAACTCGGCCCCAATCTCTGCGCCAAAGCCAAATTCCGGCATGACGTGGGTCAGGCTGATGTCCCGGTCGAAATCGGTCCCGCCGAGGCGAAGCCCGTGACTAGCGAGAATATCGGTTTGGTCTCCGGACACGCGACACACGGTGAAATCGGACGTACCGCCACCGATGTCGACAATGAGCGAGACCCCGTCTTTCGGCGCGGCAAGCGCGGCGGCTTCTGGTTCTGCGAGGAAGGTCACGGTTTCGAACCCAGCGAGGTGATAGGCCTCGGTCAAATCCGCCAAGGCCTGCGCATCGCGGGCCTCATCTTGGGAGTGGAACCGAACCGGACGACCTGAGTGCGCGTGTTCAAAGGTTTGGCCGGTTTGGGCTTCTGCCCGTGTTTTCACCTCAGCCAGAAACCGTGCAATCACTTCGATCAATGTGAGCCGTTCCGTCAAAAACGGACGCTTTTCCCGCGCCAAAGTGGTGCCCAACACGGATTTGAGCGCGCGGAGGAACCGGCCCTCCTGTCCATCCATCATCGCCTGCGTTGCGGCGCGCCCGTAGAGCGTCTTGCGCGACGCCCCATCGAGGAACACAGCCGTCGGAAGCGTATCTGCCGCGTCCTCCAGAGGGATCAGCACGGGTTGACCCTCGCGCACCCAAGCGGCGGCGGTGTTGGAGGTGCCGAAATCGATGGCGAGATGTGTCATGGGGGCGGCTCGTTTGTGAATGGCGACTGCTGAGAGAACGTGCGGAAGTGGCGTTCTTAATCCCACAGAGCGCCGCTCACAAGTTTCCACTCTCACGAGAATTGACCTTCGGCCGCGGCCTGCTACCGTTGCGACACGCCTCCCAATCGTTTCAAGGAATACGCCATGTCCAAGGCCCTCATCGTGATCGACGTTCAAAACGATTTCTGTCCGGGGGGCGCTCTGGCGGTAGAAGGCGGCGATGAGATCGTGCCGGGAATCAATGCGCTCATGGGTGACTTCGAGACCGTGATCCTCACGCAGGATTGGCACCCCAAGGGCCATAGCTCCTTTGCCTCCTCGCATGGTGCCGCACCGTTCTCGACGACGGAAATGCCCTACGGGACACAGGTGCTTTGGCCGGATCACTGTATCCAAGGGACAGAGGGTGCCGCGTTTCACACAGACCTGCGCGTCGATGGCGATCTGATCATCCGCAAAGGCTACAACCCGGCTATCGACAGCTATTCCGCGTTTTTCGAGAATGATCATGTGACGCCGACGGGTCTCGAAGGGTATCTGCGGACCCGTGGCATCGACACACTGACCATGGTTGGATTGGCGACGGATTTCTGTGTGAATTTTTCGGCTGTGGACGCGGCCAAACTTGGGTTCACTGTGGCCGTGCGCACCGATTTCTGTCGCGCCATCGATATGGATGGGTCGCTTGCTGCCGCTCTCGACGGGATGAAGACCGCCGGGGTCGAGGTGCTTTAGCACCATGACACCCAAGCTTTTCACCACACTGAAAACCTACACCCGGGCCGAGTTCGGCTCTGATCTTTTCGCGGGCATCACGGTGGCGCTTGTGGCTCTGCCGCTTTCCATCGCGATTGCCATTGCCTCCGGGGCGGCCCCTGCGGCGGGCTTTGTCACCGCGATTGTCGCGGGATTTCTGATTTCGGCGCTGGGTGGGAGCCGGGTTCAGATCGGCGGGCCGACCGGGGCCTTTATCGTTGTCGTCGCAGGGATGATCGCTGTGCATGGCTATGGCGGGTTGGTTGCGGCAACCTTTCTGGCCGGGATCATTCTTATCGTCGCGGGATTGTTCCGCGCGGGCCAGCTCGTCCGCCATGTGCCTGAGGCTGTGATCAACGGCTTCACCATCGGTATCGGTGTGATCATCGCGACAAGTCAGTTGCCAGATCTCTTTGGGCTCGCGGGGCCGTTTCCGGCGGATTTTATTGAAAAGATCGGCGCATTGGCGATAGCCCTTCCCGATGTGAACCTCACCTCTCTCTTGATCGGTCTTGTGACCATGGTGCTGATCACGCTGTTGCGCCGCGCGTTTCCGCGGTTGCCGGGATTGATCGTCGCGGTGGCTCTGACCTCGGCGGTCGTCGCGCTCTTTGACTTGCCTGTCGAAACCATCCGGTCACGTTTTGGCGAGTTGCCACGGAGCCTTCCCACGCCGCAGCTGCCGGAGCTGAGCCTTGCGACCCTGCGGGAGCTTTTGCCCTCTGCGCTGATCATTGCGTTTTTGGCCGGGGTCGAGTCCCTTTTGTCGGCCATCGTCGCGGATCGGATGATTGGCGGTCGTCACAGGTCCAATGCGGAGCTGATGGCGCAGGGGTGGGCCAATATCGGCTCGTCTCTCTTTGGCGGTTTGCCCGCCACTGGCGCCATCGCCCGGACCGCGACCAATGTGCGGGCAGGTGGCAAAACCCCGGTCGCCGGGATCGTTCATGCGCTCACGCTTCTCGCGATCATGATGTTGGCGGCCCCTCTGGCGGGATATCTCGCGCTTCCTGCATTGTCTGGCCTCTTGCTTTTGACATCGTGGAATATGTCTGAGCCGCATCGCTGGGGCGAATTTCTGCGCGGGAAACGCTCTGATCTGGTGCTGTTGCTCATCACCCTCGTGCTGACGGTTCTCACCGATCTCACGGTTGCCATCGGCACAGGGATCGCGCTCGGCCTCGCCCTGCGCCTGTCGCGGCGGGGTGTCGAGAATCCGAATTGGACACCGCGCGACAAATAGGGCTAGTCGACCACACCCGTGCCGTCGAACCCGCATTCTTCCGCCGCTTTGAGATAGGCGGCGGTGAAGCCATTGAGATGAACGGCGGTCACGGGCCGTCCATTCATCACCAAATCCAGGCGCGCATTGCGTCGCATCCGTTGCAGCACCCATTGGCTATAGGGCTGGTTGTAGCTGACCATGGCCTTTTTGTACCCGTCAGGATCATAGAAAACGTCCGGGATGGCGACTGCGGTCTCGTAATTGTCAAAAATGATGTAGCCGCTCATGCCCTCTTGCATCTGTGTGTCGTAGCCGCGAGGGGCGTATTCCTCGATCACAACGGAGGGGAAATTATGGGGCGGGCCTGCGTCGCCAGAAAAGAATTCGACATTGGCACTCGGAAGGCCGTCGCCGCCCGTCGTTGCGATACAGTGGCGAAAGATGTCCTCTCCTAGGTCTTCGTCATAGGTGTAGACCCGCCAGGAGTCATATTCCCAAAACCCCTCTTCCGCCGCCAACGCGCCCGACAGACATGCGGCCAAAACACCGCCTGTCATTCCCCTTGCGACCCAAGTCATACACATACCTCACACATCGTTTGCACAAACGCTAACAGCCAATCCCTGACAAATCCCCAACAAATGCGCGCCGCTTCTTGCCAAAGGGGGATCCCCCCTGCTTTAACGGGGCGGTGATATGAAGAGGGACCGCTCGCATGGTCGATATTGCCACCCGCGTTTATAACCACAAATGGAAGATCGACCCGATTGTCCGGTCCTTGATCGACACGGATTTCTACAAACTCCTGATGTGCCAATCCGTGTTTCGCAACAAACCGGACACGCAGGTGACCTTTTCGCTCATCAACCGGTCCAAAGACATCCGCCTCGCCGAGATGATCGACGAAGGGGAGCTGCGCGAACAGCTCGATCATGTGCGCTCCCTGTCGCTTAAACGCGGTGAATCGACCTGGATGCGCGGCAACACATTTTACGGCAAACGCCAGATGTTTCGGTCTGATTTCATGGAGTGGTTCGAAAATCTGCGGCTTCCGGCCTATCAGTTGGAAAAGGTGGACGGGCAATATGAGCTGACCTTTGAGGGGTCGTGGCCTGAGGTGATGCTCTGGGAAATCCCGGCGCTCGCGATCCTGATGGAGCTGCGCTCTCGCGCCGTTCTCGACCCGATGAAGAAATTCGAGCTTCAGGTGCTCTACGCACGCGGGATGACCAAGCTTTGGGAAAAGATCAAACAGCTTCAGCCCCTCGATGGACTCAAGATCGCGGATTTTGGCACTCGGCGGCGGCACTCGTATCTCTGGCAGGATTGGTGCGTTCAGGCCATGGGGGAGGGTCTCGGAGACAAGTTCACCGGCACCTCGAACTGCCATATCGCCATGATGCGCGATCTGGAGGCGGTTGGCACCAATGCGCATGAGTTGCCGATGGTCTATTCCGCGCTGGCGCGCAATGACGATGCGCTCGCCGAGGCGCCCTATGACGTGTTACGCGATTGGCATGAGGAACATGAGGGCAATTTGCGGATCATCCTGCCGGATACCTACGGGACCGAAGGATTTTTGAACCGCGCGCCCGATTGGCTTGCCGGGTGGACCGGGATTCGGATCGACAGCGGCGATCCTGCAACTGGGGCGGAAACGGCGATCGACTGGTGGACGTCGAAAGGCGAAGACCCGACCAAGAAACTCGTGATCTTTTCCGATGGCTTGGACACCGACAAGATCATTGAACTGCACCAGCAATTTAAAGGCCGGGTCAAAACCTCTTTCGGGTGGGGCACGCTCTTGACCAACGATTTCCGTGGATTGACGCCGGACGACGCGCTGGCGCCATTCTCGCTTGTGTGCAAGGCGATTTCGGCGAACGGCAAGCCGACCGTGAAACTCTCGGACAACCCGAACAAGGCGATGGGGCCGTCTGAGGAGATCGAGCGCTACAAACGAGTGTTTGGCGTGGGCGCTCAGGAAAAGATGGACGTGATCGTCTAACCCCAAAGCGTTCTACCGCAGAAAAGGTACAAACGAAAAAGGCACCCTGTGGGTGCCTTTCCGTAATCGTCTGTAACCGTGTGGTCGACGCCGACTCAGTTGGTGGACGTCGTTGTGGTCGTCGTGGTCGTGGTCGTCGTGGTTGTGGTCGAACCGCCGCCGCCACCAGCAAGAAGCAGAAGGCCAAGGCCACCGGCCGCGATGCCCGGCAAGAAGTTTTCCACGTTGCCGACGTCCGGAAGATCGACACAGTCAGCCAGCTCAACGTTTGCCGGCAAGGTGCAGTCGATTTCGGTCGGTTCGATTTCGGTATCCTGAGCCAGAGCAGCGGATGTGCAAAGGGCCAGAGCGGAGACCAGAGAGATTGTAAATTTCATCATGAATTACTCGCTATTTTGGGTCACACCCTTCCCACCAAAGAGAAAGGCCTTTGACAAGCAGCTTACGTCATTTTCGATGGAAATAACACGACTGCTTGGTGCGTTTTTCCATTTTTTGCCGACGATGCTGCAATTGCATAAAATATTGCCATATTCCCTGCAAAAAACTTAGTCAGCGGCGGATGCTCCGATGTTGATGATCGCTGGTGTGATCTGAGTGATGGTCCGATTCCACCGTGTGATCGGCTGTTCTGCCACAAAAATGATGTCGTTCGGGCGCAGCTCAAACCGAGTCGCCAAGGACAGATTCGCGGCGTTTCTGGTGTCGAGTTGCCACGCTGTCAGCGCATCGAATTCCATCGGATCGTTCGAGCCCCGCAGAATATAGATGTGACGCGGGTCCGCCGTCGTGACGGCCAGGCCGCTCGCACCGTCATAGATCGCATCCGCAAGCGAGGCGTTGCGGCCCAGCGGAAGCGCAAAGCGCCCCTGCTGTTTGACCTCGCCCGTCAGATAGACGTAGTCGCGATCTGTGGCGTCAAACTCGACCTGCGCCCGGTAATTGTCGCGGGCCTCTTCAAGGGCGGCGCGGCGGATCGACACTTCGGTCTGAAGTTGGGACAGCGCGGCGGATCTGGCGTCTTGGCGATATTCCGCGAGTTGAATCTGCTGGGTGAAATAGGCCGAGGCCTGATCCAGTTGATAGGTGTCATCGACAAAAACGCTGTCACCCGGCAAAAGCTGAACCCGTCGCAGGCTGCTGTTGGAATAGAGCTCTTCGAGCGGGATTTGATAGATCGTCCCGTCGCGATACACGCGCACAGAGGTGTAATCCATATTGGCCGCAGTCGTCCCGCCGACGCCCGCCAGGGCTTCGTCCAGATAGAGCGGCGTCAAGGTGACCGGGATCACCCCCGGGTTCGGCACGGCCCCGCCGATGGAGACCTTTTTCGAATTGAACTCCGCGATTTCGAGGCTGAATGTCGGCTCGATCTGAGCCGTGACCAAGCTTTGGAATAGGGTTGCCTCGGCTTCTTCGAGGGTCAGCCCCGCGATTGCGACGCGTCCGACGTCGGGGATCGCGATGCTTCCGTCATCCTGAACGGTATAGCCTTGGCGGCTGTTTTGCGCGGCCAAAAGCCCGGACAACTCCTCAACCGAGCTCCCAGTCGGAGTGGCCAGCAACACGACGTCGCCAATCCCGATGCGATAGGGGCGCGGCGTGACTTCGGGCGGGAGACGGGTTTCGAGCGTATTCGGGCGCGTTTGTGCGGTATAGGCCGGTTCAGGAACAGTTCCCGTACCACGCAGACCGCTACCGTAGCCCGCCGTCGTTCGGAACACGGCAGGAAGCTCTTGCGGCGAGTAGGCGGACCTGTTGGCGACCAGCACAGATTGCGAAGTCACCGGCACAACGCGCACCTTGGCCTCGTCAGTCGCGCCGGGAATAACCCGCTGACTATGATAGACGGCCCCACAAGACGAAAGAGAAAGGGCGACGATGAAGGCGGCGGCAATACGCAATGAACTCAGTCCTTTTAAAAACGCGTCGTTCGGTCCGGTCATAACCAAAAATCAGTCCCGAAACCATTTCATTTTCTCCCCCCGGAGGGTTGTGAGCGACGCTTTGCACCTGGCCGCTCACAATATGAGCTGTCTCTCGGAAAGAGATCAGTTCGTGTAGTAGTTTGACCCGTAGGAGCCATAGGCGCCGTAGCTGTCGCCATAGCCATATTGTTTCATGCCATGCGGGTCGATTTGGTTGAGAACCAAACCGCTGATCGTCACGCCGACAGTGTCGAACATATGAAGCGCTTCGCGCACCTGGGTTTTCGAGGTGCTGTCCCAGCGCACAGTGAACAACACGGTATCGACGATTTTCGCGACAACACGCGCATCCGGCACAACAAGCACCGGCGGCGTGTCGATAATGACCATGTCGTAGGCGTCACTCGCCGCTTTCATAAAGTCCGCAAACTCTTTTGAAGAGAGGATGTCGGCGGCGTTCCTGGTGCTGGTTTCACTGACCAGAATGTCGGCGCCGAGGATCGGATCGTGAATCACGGCGTCTTCAAGGCTGATTTCACCGGACATGACGGACATCATGCCTTTCGCATTCTTCACATTGAGGTATTGGCTGAACACCTGACGCCGGATGTCGCCCTCGATCAAGAGCACCTTCTTGCCCATGCCAACGAGGTTTTGCGCCAGCGCAAAGGACACGGTCGTTTTGCCCTCACTCGGAAGCGACGAGGTCGACATGATGATTTTCGGGGTCTTGTCGCCCCCGGACAAGAGAACCGAGGTTCGCAGGTTGCGGACGGCCTCCGCAGCCGCAGACGTCGGTTTCTCGGCCAGATAGTCGAGGCCTTCGCGGCGATTTCCTGTTGGCAAGAGCGGGATTTGACCCATGACCGGAAGATCGGTGTCCGCTTCCAGATCGGAGGCCAGGCGGTAGCCGTTTTGACGCATTTCCCAAAGCAGCGCAGCGCCGCTCCCGATCATCGCGCCCAAGATAATCGACATCGCGATGATGAGCGATTTGCGCGGCTCAGAGGGGAAGCGCGGGAGCACGGCGTTGGACAAAATGCGGCTGTCGGCTTGCTGGATGCCCTCTTGAGCAGAGGTCTCTTTCAGGCGGCTCAGGAAATATTCGTAGAGCAGACGACTGGCTTCTGCTTCGCGAGTGAGCTGTTGCAGTTGAATGAGTTCTTCGCTCTGCCGCGCGATGTCGGCCTCGCGCGCCTCAATGCCGGAGACGAGGGCGGCAACCTGCGCTTCTGTGCGCTGTTCCTGAACCGTGGCCTGTGTGAGGATTTGATTGAAACGGGCATCAAACGCCGCGTTTGCCCCGTTCTCATTGAAAATGGTCTGGAGACGAATGTCCCCGGTCAGGTCGATCTTTTCCTCGGGAGAGGCGTCCTGTGCCTCTTGCAATTGGCTCAGATAGACTGCGTCCGCGTCACGCGACGCGCGCATGGTTTGAAGACGGTCTCTCAGTTCCTTCAGCTGGCGCTCAAGGGCCTGCACGGTTTCGATGCTCACGACCTCAGAATTGGTCGAAAAGTTGGACACGCGGGCTTCCGCCTCTTCCAATTCGATCTTGAGATCCGCCACGCGCGAGGTGAGCCATTCTGAGGCGTCACGTGTCGCCTCAAACTTCACGTCCATTTGGTAGAGGATATATTGCTCTGCGACCGTATCCGCGAGAAACGCCGATTTCTGAGCGCCCTCGGTTTCGACGGTCACTTGCAACACATAGGTGTTGGGCACATTGCGGACGGACATGCGTTCGAGCATGCTGTTGACGGTCTGAGTCAGCTGCTCTTGCGGCGACGCAGGGGTGAGCGGTGTACCGGTAAGAACGCTTTTGATCTTGCTCTTGAGGCTCGGAGCCAAAAGCGTGGTGTTGAATTCCGCGTCCTCCAGCAAATTTGCGGAGGTGACAACACGCTCCAAAAGACGGCGGCTTTTGAGGACTTCGACTTCGGTGTTGATGGCCTCAGAGTCCGTGCCCAAAGACGGCAACACCGCACCGAGATCCAAAAGCTGTTCGCTGGTCGCGTCGAGCAGGATCACAGAGGTGGCGCGGTATTTCGGAACCGCGATGCCATAGGCGTACAAAAGCCCGAGCGCCGCAAACAACACGATACTTGCCGCAACCCAGAGTTTCTTGCGCCAAAGCGTCCCGAGAAGAGCGCCAATATCAATGATATCGTCATCTTTTGACTGTGTTTGAGAGGCCAAATGTCCTGTCCCTTTCAGTGTACTTTACTGCGCAAGTTAGAGGGGTTTTACCCCAGCAATTTACGTTTGTGTCCTTGAGTATTTGTCGCACAAGAGAGCCCTAAGATTTCACACTGCGTAGTGCAAGTGCACCGGTCTCTTCGCTGATCCATTGTCGGGACTGAACAATGTCCCGGCTCCCGCGCTCAACCCAGAAAAAGTTGCGGAACTCGATTAGTCCGTTGCGGCAGGTCTCGTTAAATAGGTCGGTGCTTGAAATATATGTGTCGCTCAATTTGATGTCTTGTTGCGATTGCGCCGTGATCTGACAACGAAAGGCGAGCGTCTCCGCCTGGCTTTCGCCGGTGAGCATGGTCACGAAACGCTCGGTGATCGTCTCACGACCGGCCTTAAGCGCGGCCAGAGTTTGATCGGCGTCGCCCGCAAGTTGGTCATAGCCAAACCCCCGGGTCGCAATGATCATCCCGTCTTTGAGGCCGAGAGAGAGCTTGTCGAATGAGATCCAGGTCTCTTCGCCTTTCGCGTTCTCGGTTTGCTGAACAAAGAGGGAGTAGGCGTTGTCTTTGGACTGCAGAGCGGCCACCAAGGCCGGCGCGCCCGCATTGCGCGCGGCGATAAAGGCCGGGTCCGGATCAGTCGAGCCCGGAGGTGCGAGGTATTCGCTCACCAGATCGGATTGCGAAGTGCCCGAAGAGCAGGCGCCAAGAGCGAGGCTCAGACCGAACAAGACTGCCAAAGGGCGGAAAGCTGTGCGCATCATCTCCAGAATTTCCCCCAGCGGTCTTCCAATTCGTTTGTCTGGCTGCCGCGCACGACGTCGTAGAGACGGTTGCGCACATCAAGACGGGCACCGCCATCGCGCTGGATGGTGCGAATGGTTGTCCCATAGCCGCCCTTCACGGCATCGCCGCTCAGCCAGTCGATCGGGATGACAAAGCGAATGCCCTTGTCAAAAGACCCTTCGCCAAAGTCATCGAACGGCACGTCGGTCAAGGTAAAGAAAGCCCCCACACGGAACCCATTGTCGAACTCACGATCCAGCGCAAAGGTCGCGCCATAATCCCCGGCAAGATAGCGACCCACATCGAGCTGGCCAAGATAGCCGCCGCCGAAATCATAGTAGGCTGAGCCGTGGCCCGTCACGATGTCGTAGTCCTGAAACCCGAACAGCTGGTCGAAATCGCGCTGTTTGGCGTAGTTGAGTTCGACGCCGAGAGCGAGCGGGCCATTGACGGGTTTCCAAAGGAGTTCCGTGGACAGGCCGCCATACATCGTTTCGAGATACCCGGCCGTCACGCGTCCATAGAGATTTTTGCCGGGACGGAAAAAATACTCTGCGGTCAGGTGTTTAATCTCAAAATCCGACTGTTTGAAATACTCGACGCTGTCCGAACGCACATGCGGCAGGATGGAGTTCGATTTGCGCGTGCTTTCGTCCAGATTGCCAATGATGGGCTGCCGCACCGCACCTGAGAACACGAGGCCACGCGCGGGGGTGATGCCTGCCGCAATCTGCACCCCGAAATCCGCCCGGACGGGGTTGTCCGGATCGAAAAGGGCGGGTTCGAGATAGGGGGTAATCCGCCAGTCAAAGCGCGGATAATTGCCGACGATGGTCTCGGCTTGTGATCTCGGCGCGTCTTCGAACTCTGCGCGGGCAAATGTCCGCCAGCTTCCGTCCAGATCGTATTCGAGCATCTCAAGGTCCGCACGCCGAAGTGTCGTGCGCGTGGTCGTCATCCCGTTCGCAGTCGATTCCAGATGGAATGTCTCGACCTCCGCAGGCAGCGTGTTGGCCAAAACCCGCGCGGTGCGGCCCAAGGCCTGTGCCTCAGCCGGGAAGCGGCCATTGGCGATGCGCACAGTTGCGGTTGTGCCGTTTACAGAGAGCCCTTCGAGCACGATGCCCTGATCGTCGAGCGCCGCGAAAACGGAGCTTTCCTTGGTCTGAATGCTGGTGGCATCCCACGACAGCGCGGCGGCGCTTTGCCGGGGCATCAGGGCGGGTGGGGCCTCTTCGATCCCGCCGCCAAATTGCGGCTTTTGCGGTGTAATCGGCACAGTTGCCAAAAAGCCAACTTCTGATCCATGGAGCGCATAGACCGATAGGCCGATGCCATTTTTAAAACCGTAGGAGAGTTCGGCATTGAACGGCGTTTTGCGTTCGAACCCGAGATTGGCCACCTCTGACTCATAGGCGTCAGAGGAATATTCGAGCTTGAACGACATGCGGTCGTTGATCTGATAGGCAACGCCGCCAAAGAGGGCGGCATCCCCTCGAAACCATTGGTCAAATTCTAGACGCCCGACCTCGTTAATATTTCCGGGCCCTGAGCCACGAGTGTCAAATCGGTCAGAAATTAGACTCAGGGGGTTATCAAACCCGCCATAGCTCCCCAAGCGCCCCCAGCCGAGGCCGCCCGTGACGGACAAGCGCTGATCCATAAAGTGCTTCGTCGCGGCGACATATTCCGAAGCAAAGAGCCCGGTGCCCCCAAAATCACGAAGTCCGACAACGACGGAGGGGCGGTAGGGCGTCTCATCAAACAGCTGGTAACCGAGATCAAAGCTACGGTCGAAACGGTCGCGACCCGGCCCATCGTAATCTTGCATGATGGAATAGCGGAAGCTGCCGAAAAGCTTTGGTGTGATCTGAAAGCTCAGGGTGTGCCGCTGCGACTTGTCGTGAAGCGCGGTCGACAACTGGAGCATGCCGTCTGGGAACACTTCACCCGTGGGCATGTCGATAAGGCCTGGCGTCCCGAAGGTTGAGACCGGGAAGCTAAGCTGCAAATCGCTTGCAAGCATCGGGCTACACACGGGAAACAATCCCAAACACACCGCCCAGACTGATTGTCGTGTACCCACCGCCGAATCTCACTCTTTCTTACACAATAGCCGGAGACAGTATGGATGCACCTGCCGCAATGTCGAACACTGATAATCTCTCCTTTTGTGACTTTCATGCAACTCCATGAATTCATTCATGAATTGCGGACAAAGCATATGTGTTTGCGGGGTCATAAATTTGATGTGAACTCGGTCTGAGTGACGAAATTTGCACCACAATGCTGCATTTGCACAGTTCCGAACGTTTTTCCGCTGACGTCCCGGGGATTATCCTTGGTCGAGTTGTTTCTCTCCGTATAGTGCCATATACGCGCCGCGTGTGGAGTTGTAGTTTGTATTCAGATTTGGACGATATGGGCACAGAAAATCCAATCCTGGTTTTACATGCCTGCGAAACTGCAATCGGTGGTGTCGCGACATATATCCGAGCTCTTTCTGGCCTCTCTGAAACCGACGTTCAGCAGAGCTATCTCGTTCCGGCCAACCACGCGTCAGGCCTCTCCGAGATGTCCGATGTCGAAACCTACCCCTCCAAATCGCGCGGTCTGTCGAACCTTTTGCAGTTTCAGCGCGCGTTGCTCCGGCGGTGCCGCACGCAGCCCCCGCAAATTGTCTTTTTTCACTCTACGTTTGCTCTGTTTGGCCTCGTTGCTCTGCGCCTGAGCAATCGGAAGATTCGCACGATCTACTGAGCTCACGGATGGGCAATTGCCCGATATGAGGAGAGTAGTCTCAAGGGGCGCATCGTCCGTGCGATTGAAGGGCGGCTTTGCGGCCTTGCGGATGTGGTTGTGAACATCTCGAAGGGTGACGAGGCTCTGGCCCAGCGGCTTGGGTATCGTGGCGAACAGATCACCATCGAAAATGCTGTTGAAGAACCGTCTCCGGGCGCGCGCGATGATCTATTCGCGGATGAACCCGACGCGCTTCATCTTTTGTTTGTCGGGCGGTTCGATCGTCAAAAAGGTCTCGATATTCTGCTGAAAGCCTTCGCGGAGGCCCACACAGCCCGCCCCGATCTCCGCCTCCACATCGTAGGCGCTACGGTGCGGGATGACGGCGGTCCGATTGACCTGCCCGATGGGGCAAGCCTCTCGGGCTGGGTGGATCCGACCTCTATTGACGACTGGTATCGGTCCGCCGACGCGCTTGTCGTGCCGTCGCGTTGGGAGGGGTTCGGTCTCGTCGTGCCAGAGGCCCTGCGCAATGGAACACCTGCGGTGGTGAGCAATACGGGCGCGCTTCCCGGTCTGATCTCCCATGGCGAGACGGGCTACGTCTTTGACCTGACCCCGTCTGATCTCTCTCAGGCCTTGCAGGCCCTTGAGAAAGAGCGCCTTGCCAGCATGACGCCAGCCTGTCGCCAGACCTATCAAGAGCGCTTTCACATTTCCCGGTTTCGGGATGACTTCTCTTCGCTATTCAAAAGTTTGAGCACATGACCCGAGATACATGGCTACCCAATTTCTTCGTCGCAGGCGCCCCGAAAGCGGGCACCTCGTCCCTCCACCAATGGATCGCCGATCATCCTGACGCTTTTGGCTCAGAGGAAAAAGAAACATACTTCTTTGTCGATCCGGGCACCCATATGTATCGGCCGGACGCTCACATTTCTAAGGGTCTCGACAGCTGGCGCGCGCAATTCCCGATCCCGGAAGGGGTGCAGCCCAAGGTGATCGTGGAATCCACGCCTGCTTACATCTATTCTCAAACGGCCCTGCGCGAGATACCGGCGTTGCCGAGCCAGCCAAAATGCCTCTTCGTTCTGCGTGATCCCGCGTCGCAGGTGTATTCGCTCTATACCTATTTCCGGGACAATTGGACTTGGATTCCGTCTGACATGAGTTTTGACGATTTCCTGAATGCCGTTCGCGAGGGAAGCCACGATTTCGGTGGAAATGAACTTGCCCAGAATGCCCTTGCGAATGCGGCCTATGTCGATGTTCTCTTGCCATGGCTGGAGGCGCTTGGCCCTGACCGCATCATGGTGACGACCTTCGATGAACTCCTGCGCGATCAACGGGCGCTCACCAAACGCGTGGCCGCGTGGATCGGCCTCGATCCCTCTTTCTACGATGAGTACGAATTCCCTCGGGAAAATGAGACATATGTGCCCAAAAACAGGGCGCTACAGCGGTTGAACGTGGGCATTCGCGGCGCCCTGCCGAAGGGGAAACTTTATGAAGCGGCGCGCAGTGTCTACCGTCGCCTCAACACCACGAAACCCACCGGCCCGACAGATCGGGACAGTGAGGTTCTTGAGGCCCTGAAACGGGAGTTTCACTCAGCGAACACGCGCCTTGAACAGGCATTTGACCTCAACTTGTCAGCTTGGAATGCCGAGTCTGACGTAATGCCAAAAATCTGACGGAGACGACTGTGGGACTTGTGGACTTCGCAAAGCGTGGCAAATCGAACATTGAGGATCGCTTGTTGCCGCAGCGGTTCGTTTATCATCACATTCCAAAATGTGGCGGAACGTCTGTTGGACGCGCCCTGCGCAAAAGATACCTGCTGAGCCAGGCGACGGTGACCCCGGAATCGAGTTTTCGCGCGTTTGAAGCTTTTACCGGGCGTGAAGACCGCGAACAGATGCTGATTGATGTGCTCGATCTGCGCGAACAGATGCTGCTCTATCACATGTTTGAGGACGTCCGCGGCGTGTCACTTCATGTGAGGTTCTCGGAAATCGCGTATCAACGGTTCAGCGACAGCTACAAATTCGTGACCATGCTGCGTGACCCGGTCAAACGGTTCGTCTCGCATTACCATTGGAGCTACGGAAAACCGCACGCGCATGCGTGGATCGAAGATGATTTCGAGAGCTTTTTGGAGAGCGACCGGGCGAAACGGATCGGCGCAACCTATGTCGAATACCTCTGCGGCTTGCCCAAGGACGTGCCCACAGACTCTGATGAGGCGATTTCCGCAGCTGTGGCCAATCTCGCCAAGTTCGCCGTTGTCGGCGACATCGCGAACACAGCGCGTTTTGAGGCGGATATTCAAAAAGAACTCGGCGTCCGCGTGAAAATCAAACACGAGAACAAAGGGTCCACCACCGCGCGTGCCAAGCCGGAGCTCGAGAATCCGGAGTGGCGTGCCAAGATCGAAAAGCTCTGCGCCCCTGACATTGCTGTCTGGGACGCTGCTTTCCCAAGGTTACATCGCCATGAAGAAAAATGAGCCAAAGGGGGAGGCACGCATTAGTGTGCGTCGGCTTTTGGGGTGGGGCATTTTGGGGCAGATGGCTTTCGTCATTAGCCAGTTTTTGCTTCTCACTGTTCTTGCGCGTTTCGCGCAAGTAGAAGATGTGGGGCGCTTCGGCTTGACAACGGCTGTTGTCACACCAGTTTACTGGTTTTTAAATCTTGGGATGAGAGAAAACCAGTCGACGGATACTCGGTCGGTCTTTTGTTTCAGAGAGTTTCTTGCTCTGCGTCTGATGGGAACCGGCTTCGCTTACCTCCTGATTGTGGCGATCGCATTTCTCGCCATGCCTTCTGAAATTCGAAGTGTGATGCTGGTCTTCGGGGCCGCAAAAGGGCTGGAGTCTGTTAGTCTTCTATATTACGGGCTATTTCAGAAAGCCGAACGTATTCAGTATGTCGCACGCTCGCTTATTCTGCGCGGCTTTGGTGGAACCTTCGCTTTCGCGATTGTGATTTGGCTCACGGGAGGGACGGCAGAAGCTTATTCAGCCCTTTTCCTGGCCTGGCTCCTTGTGCTTATTTTGGTCGATGCGCTGCCTGCGCGGAAACTGGCGCAAAACCTCGGCGACGATGGCGAAATTCGTCAGGGCAAGCTGCGTGAATTGGCTATGACCTCCTTGCCTCTTGGCATTAGCGGGCTTCTTACCGCGCTTCAAACCTCGACACCGCGTTTTGTCATCGGTTCTCTTCTGGGCGTTGCAGCGCTTGGTCAATTTACGGTTGTCGCCTATGCGCTACAGGCCTCGCAGCAAATTGTCACTGCTATTAGCCAGTCGATCTCAGCCCGCCTCGCGCATCAGATCGTGAATGGCAACCGTCGCGCTCTTTTCACTTTGTTGAGAAAGCTGCTTGTTGGCCTCGGTGGCGTGGGTGTCATCTTCGCGATGATCAGCCTTGTCTTTGGAAATTGGATTTTGACAGGTCTTTTTGGGAACGATTACGAAGGATTAGCGACGCTTCTAGCGATGATCGTGATCGCTGCTATGGCTGCTGCAAGCGTGAATATTCTTCAAGCCGCTCTCATTGCGTCCCGACGCTTCTCGCTTCAATCTTGGCTACGGCTGTTCTCTCTTACCCTAACCGCAGTGGCAACCCTTGTTGGTACACTCGTCGGAGGGTTAGAGGGCACCGTGATAGGTCTGGTTATTGCAAGTTTCAGCCATGCCATTGTGCTGATCTGGTTGCTCAGGCGGATTGTTTGATAGTCGATCTCTCGTGGGTTTGAACGACGAGAAGCATTTCAGCCAAATAAAAGCGGAGCAAACTAAAAGCTCTTCCGCTTTTTTCATTATTGGAAGCCATGTATTAGATCTTTCTAAAACGAGTTATGTTAGAAAGTTCCAAGATGGTTGTATTTCTTGCGTTTTTATCAGCGTAACCTATTGAGACGCTGTTAGAGCTTGGAAATTGCCACCTCCTGTAAGAAGCTGGGCCGTTTTGTTGAATGATTCTATTTTAACTTGGTAATCGTGCTTCTGAAGAAGATAAATATCCAATGACATTGTTTGTGCCTGAGGCTTGTTCTGTTCTAATTTGATGCCCACGAGATCGAACTTCTGCGGACGTAAAAATTGCAAATATTAGCAAAAGAGACCACGGGTTTCCGAAGTTGAATGTGAGGGGCTCGCTTAGCCACGTGAAGAGACTCGCAGCCATAGCGGTAGTGAAGCACATCAGAATATTGCGCGAGCTTCGGGGCAGTGTGTTTTTCGACAAGGCTTTAAAATTTTTCATAATTTCAGTGATCCAGAGCAAGAGCATGATGGATGTACCGAGAAGCCCGACGTCCAATATTGAGTTAATATAGCCGTTATGGGCGTTTACCGCTTTCAAGTTTGTATAATCCGAAAGATTCAGTTCGTAGGCCGCTCTGGACCGAAATCCATGCCCGAAAATTGGAGATTGTTGTATGCCGTAAATAGACGCTTCCCAGGCATCGAATCGATTTTCGATGTTTTGGTCGATTGCGCTGTAGAAAAAATTCTCCACAGAGGTTGGATTGATCCCGTAAAACAGGCCAAAGAGCACAAATACGAGCAATCCAAACCAGAGGCTGGCGATGTAAGTCTTGCTCATCGAATTTTGTCGAGCGAGGCTAATGACGGCGCTTACAAAATACATAAGTATAATTGCGATGCCCGCAGACCTGGACGTAACGAAAATAACGGCGAGGATCGCGACGGTCTTTGCGAAAATGCGGAAAAAGCGACTTGGGTCAGCATAAGACAAGCAAAAGATTGTCAGACATGATTTTGAAAATGTATTTGGCTGAATGCCACCGAAGGTTGAGCCATTATACGGAAATGCCAACATAATTCCGATGATGACAAACGTCACTATTCTGTTCGATAGGGCCAAAGATTTCGAAAAATCTCCCTCCCTGACGACAGTCATGCACATCAGAATAAATATCAGCATCAAGATGGTATAGATCACGCTGTTTAGGGGTTTGATCCCCATTGGCGCTGTCGCTAATGCGAGTAGAAAATATGCTCCGCCCAAAAGCAGAACGTTAGAGTGTTTGACACGCAAACCCTTGAGGATGAGCGGGCTGGCCAAAATCAGAAACGCAAGCAACCCGCCAATTTGGAACATGGTCGCGACGCCGCTGGTGCTGATATACACACGCATCGCCCACGTTGGCATAAGCGTGTACGGAATAATGATCATCAGGATCATGGAGGCCAGAGCGAACCTCGGTAAAATGCGCACAAAACTCATCGCTTTGATACCTCTCGGTATACCTGCGAGAGCTGATCGACATGCGCCTGAGGCGTCATGCTCGCCATCAAACTCTCGCTCTCAAACGCCTTGAGGTCGTCGGCCGCTTTCAGGGCGTCAGATAGGGCCTCGACGGTCGGGCTTTGGTAGAGCACGCCATTGACGCCCTGCGTGATCCCTTCGCTGGCGGCATTCCATGCGCCGCAGATCACGGGGACGCCACGGGCCAGCGCTTCAAAGGCAACGAGGCCGAAAGTTTCATACCACAAGCTCGGAAAGACCAAGGCCTTTGAGCGGCTGATCCAGTCTTGGACCTGAGCCGGGGTTTGCCAGCCGGTGAGGACGGCGTCCGGATTGGCGGCGCGGATTTGCTCGGCTTCGGCCCCGTCCCCGACAAAGACGGCTTTGACCCCGGCTTTTTTCGCGGCTTTGGCAAACATCAGCCCGCCTTTTTCGGGGTTCAACCGCCCGACAAACAGAAAGACGTCGTTGTTCTGAAACTCGACCTTTGGCGCGTCCGTTTGCGCGATGGGGTTGGGCACGTAATGCATCCGGGTTTTCGGAGACATATAGGGCGCCATGGCCCGGCTGTGTCTCGGAAATATAGATCACATCCTTCATCCCGCGCGGGATGCGTCCCGGTCCCCATGTCGCGACTTGTCTGGCGACGCGCCAAGCCTTGTGCACAGGTTTGCGCACATCGCAGTTGGTGGTCAGGCAGCCGACGCCAAGCGCTTTGCGGGTACAGATTTCGTTCTTTTGATAGTCGTAAAACCCGCCATTGGGGCAGGCTAGGAAATATTCGTGCATCGTGTAGACGCTCGGCAGTGGCCCATCGGTCAGGATCGGCCCGATGGAGGGAGAGAGCGCCTTGGCATAGCCGTGACAATGGAGAACGGTGGTCTTCGGGTCGTACCCGGAGATGTCCTCCCGCAACCGGCGCGCGGCCTCTGTGTTCCAGATGCCTCGACGCATGGCCCGCAGACGATTGGTATCGGACAGGATGTCGGCCTGATCCAGACAGATGACATCAATTTTGGGATGGTCCAGCGCCTCATCGGACGGCCCGCTGGCGGCAAAGAAGGTCACCGAGAGGCCTGCTTCGGCCAAAAGCCGGGCGCTATCGATCGCGACCTTTGCCTGTCCACCGTTGATCTGGGAAAAATCGCTAACGATAACGACACGTTCGACTGACATTAACTCTTCCGTGGGCTTGGGACCTGTCTCCAGTTGTGCATGCTGCGCTGCAAAAAAGCAACTGATACAGGCCCCTCACCGGCGGTTTCACGCGTAAAGCGCAATACTTAGGATATCGCCCGACAGGTTGGGCGGCGACCAGGTCCCGCCGCTCACGGTTGCGGGGATTTCTTCCTCCGCGCCGCCCGCCCGTCGCACGACAGCGGTATAGGTGCCATCCGTGTGCGAAAGCGACAAAAGGTCCGGCGCGCGTGCGGACCCTTGAGTGGTTCCGGGGATCACGGAACTTGCGGTGCTTTGGCCTTCGACCTGAGGGCGGGCGAACTGCATCGTCCCGGAGAGGCTTGCGATGCGCAAAAGCTCCGCCCCGTCGCTTGAGATCATCGCGCCGGACACAGAGACCCGCAAATTCCCACCACCCAAAGGCACGATCTCAACCGTCGCGCCCGTCTCGTCAATGTCCTGAAGGATCGTGGCGGTCAGCGAGGCGGGCACCACGGAACAGCGCACCCGACCCGCCCCGGTGGTGCCGACGCCGAGCCACAGGTCGAAACTGTCGCTGTCCGCGCGCACAACGAGAGAAAAGCTCACGGGTTGGCCGGCAGACAGTCCGGAGATGTCCACACCGTTGAATTGGAGGTAGCCTGTCGGCTCGATGCTGGACAAGCGCGTGAAATCCATGCCCCCGGCCGTGACCCCCGTCTCCACCGTCGTGAGATTGATGTTGGTCAGATTGGAGGCGTCGATCAGATTGGTGCTGGCGGTCTCTACGAGGAGGGCGCGTCCGGACGGCGTCTGGACAAACCGCGCCTCATCCACCTGGGCGGTGTCGAGTTGACCAGTGGCATCGAACCAATGCGCCGGACCGCCGCGCGCCAAGGACCATCCCCCGGTATAAAAGCCGGAGGAAAAATCCCAGAGCGCGCTTGGAATGTTGCCGTTGCGCACAAACCGGGCAAGCGGCTGCGCCTGAAGCACCATCAAGTTGAGGCTGGTCTGCATTACCAGCCTCCGATCAGGGAACTTGCCGTAGTGCCCGTGGCGTGAACGCGCGCGATTTCCATCGCGTGCCAGCCGGGGAGGATATTGGCAAAGGTCACGGTTTCGCCGCCGCCCGTTGTGACGGTGAGGCTCCCGGCGACAGAGACATGCAGCCAATGCGCCATGTTTGCGAGGTCCGTGGTGTCGTTCGGGACAATCGGGAAAAGGTGGCGTGGGCCCCCGGCAGGGCGGCGACTGACGGTGGCGAAAGCATCATTCGTAGACATTCGGTTGCTCCTTCTTTTGTCACGGGGACACTACCGAGGAGTGATTAACCAATTTTCATAGGTGCGAACGCTGGCTGTTTCGCATTGGAACGGCCCGCGTCTGACTGAGACTGACTGGGATGCCGCACAAGTGCGGCGAAGTTTCACTGACCTCTGGAAGCCGGAGGCGAGACGCCATATCTCTGGGACAGTCCACTTGTGGATTGTCACTGTGTTTTCAGGACGAATAAGGAAAGACCCGTGTTTAAACGTTTGCGCCAACGCCCTCCCGCCCCAAAGGAGATGCTCGTTCCGACCCGTTTTGAGGGCGGTCCCCCCGCGCCAGAGCGCGATTTGGCGATTGTTGGCGATCTTCACGGCGAACTCGACTGCCTTGAGGTCATGATCGCGCTTTTGGAGACGCGGGCCCCTGAGGCGCAATGGGTGTTCGTGGGCGATTATATCGACCGTGGGGATCAGAGCGCGCAGGTGCTGGAGCGTCTTCGGTGTCTCGAAGAGGCGCGTCCCGACACGATCTTTCTCAGGGGCAACCATGAGGACATGATGCTGTCCTTCCTCGACACTCCGGAGGAAGCGGGCAACCGGTGGATGCGCTATGGCGGCCTTCAGACCATGGCGAGTTTTGGGGCCTTTCGACTTGGCGAACAGAACGCGCCAGAGGCCCTGCGTGTGGCACGTGACCAGCTTGTCGATCTGATGCCGGATGGGCTTGGCGACTGGCTCGCCGCTCGCCCGCGGTGGGTTCAGACCGGAAATGTCGCGGTCGTCCACGCGGGCGCGGACCCGGCCCTACCGATGGATGCGCAAACCGCCCGGTCCCTGACCTGGGGCCACCGCGCCTTTGGGCGGCAGGCCCGCGAAGACGGGGTTTGGGTCGCACATGGGCATACGATTGTCGACATGCCCCGCGAGCGAAACGGAGTCATCTCTGTCGATACCGGGGCCTATGCAACCGGGCGTCTCACGGCGGCTTTGGTCGGCTCCGGCATGGTGGAATTCGTTCAGGTCAAGGCGGGCTAACTGCCAAAGGCCGCCCCGTGTTTTACCGTCCGAAGCTTTCCGGTCCTCTGTTGTGCAGTGTCCCCTCCGCCGACATCGCGCGGGACCGGAGACAGACATCCTGTGCCCGCACATCGGAGAGGCGACAGGTCAATTGAAGCAGCCATAAGAGAACGTGGGTCATGTGATCCTCCGCATGAGGGGGAGATGGTTCAGGGATATGTCAGGCAAAGCGTTTCGCCCCCGCGACGCAGGCGACGACGATCAGCGTGCAGAGAATCATCGTCCATGCCACCGGCTCATGGAGCACAAGCGCGGCAAGCATCAGTCCGAAAAACGGTTGCAAGAGCTGGAGCTGGCCGACGCCTGCAATGCCCCCGAGCGCAAGGCCGCGATACCAAAAGACAAAGCCCAAAAGCATACTGAACACAGCGACATAGCCAAGGCCGACCCAACCCGGGAGGGTGACGGTCGAGAGCGTGTTCGGCCAGGTCATCGCGGCCAGTCCCGCCATGATCGGCAAGGCGACCACCAAAGCCCAAGAGATCACCTGCCACCCGCCGAGACGCCGGGACAAGACGGCCCCCTCGGCATAGCCAAGGCCACAGATGACAATGGCGGCAATCATCAAGAGATCGCCTCGTAGCGAGCCGCCGTCACTTTGAGAAATGGCAAAACCCGCCACGGTGGCCGCGCCCAAAAGGGAAAAGACCCAAAACGCGGTTTTCGGACGTTCTCCGCCGCGCATGACACCAAAGAGCGCGGTGGCAAGCGGCAGAAGGCCGATAAACACAATCGAATGCGCCGCCGAGATGGACTGAAGCGCGAGCGCTGTCAGCAGGGGAAAGCCGATCACTACGCCGATGGCGACGATGAACAGCGACGTCGCGTCCGCGCGGGTGGGGCGTGCCTGCCGGAACAACATCAAACATGCGACCCCAAGCAGCGCCGCGAGCACCGCGCGCGCCGAAGTCAGAAACAGGGGCGAGAAATCCGCCACCGCAACGCGTGTGGCCGGGAGGGATCCGCTGAAAATGACGACGCCGAGCAGTCCACTGCCCCAGCCAGTGAGTTTTTGATCCATGAGTGCCTCGCGCTGTTTTTCTTCTGGGTACGGGCGCGGGCGCGATGTAAACAGAGACAGTTCAGTACAATATTCTCGAACTGTATGGGTTTTTGCAGCCATACAGTCGGAGGCCGCGATGACCAAAACCGATACGCTGATGCAGGTGCTCAAGGACAAAATGGCCAGCCGCGCTCTTAGTCCCGGCGACCGGATGCCCTCGATCCGCCGCTTTGCGGAACAGATGAATGTCTCGCCCTCGACCGTGGTGGATGTCTACGACCGTCTCGCCGCAGAGGGGCTCATTCAGGCGCGGGTCGGGTCGGGGTTTTATGTCACAAAGACCAACCAGCCACCGATGAAGCTTGCCGAGATGGGCGAGGCGCGGGCGCGGGATGTCGACCCATTCTGGGTGTCCCGGCAATCGCTCGATCCGCATCCGGCGGCGATTCAAGCGGGCTGTGGCTGGTTGCCCGAATCCTGGATGCCGCATGACGCCCTGCGCAAGGGGCTCAGGGCCTTGGCGAAAACCGACGAAGCTGTACTGACCAATTATGGATCGGCGCGCGGGTCCGAGGTGCTTCGCCGCTATCTCTTGGGCCGGTTTGCGGAGGAGGCGCTGCCCATCGGCGCGGATCAGATCATGCTCACGGCTTCCGCCTCCCAGTCGATGGATCTCATCTGTCGCTTGATGCTGCGTCCGGGCGATATCGTTCTCGTGGATGATCCGGGGTATTTCAATTTCCATGCCTTGCTCCGGGCGCATCAGGTCCGTGTCATCGGCATTCCCTATACGCCGGAGGGGCCGGATGTTGTGGCCTTTGAGGCCGCGCTTTCTGAGAACCCGCGCCTCTACCTCACCAACTCCGCGCTGCACAATCCGACCGGGGCGACGATGGCGCCGCATGTGGCGCACCGCCTTCTCACACTCGCGACGGTCCACAATGTGACGATTGTCGAGGACGACACCTTTGCCGATTTGGAGCCGGAACCCTCGACCCGTCTGGCCGTGCTCGATGGCTTGCAGAATGTTCTGCGGATCGGCGGGTTTTCCAAAACGCTTTCGGCCTCTGTGCGGTGCGGGCATATCGCCGGGCGCGCCGATTGGATCGAAGCGCTGGTCGATCTTCAGGTCGCCACGAGTTTCGGCGGCCCAAGCCCGGTCGCGACAGAGCTTTTGGCGAGCGTGCTCACCGGCGGCGGCTATCGTAAACATTTGGCGGAGGTGCATCGCCGTCTGGACCGGGCGCGGAGTACAGCAGCGAAACGGTTGAACGAGATCGGGATCGAGCCATGGCTGATGCCACGCGGCGGGTTCTACCTTTGGGGTCAGTTTCCCGAGGGGATCGACACGGGCGACATCGCGCAAAGCTCTATGAAAGAGCACGTCATCCTCGCTCCCGGCAACGTCTTTAGCCCCTCACAATCCTGCGCGCGATTTATGCGCTTCAACGTGGCGCAGATGGCGGATCAGAGGGTGTATGACGCCTTGTCCCGCGCTTTGGCTGGTGCTCTCTCTGCGGCTCAGTCGCGCTGATCAGCCGCGCGGCATCAACTCTTTGGCGTAGCGGTGGAGGGTCTCGGCAAAGAGACCGGCGGGGGTCTTGCCGTCGAACACATGTTTGCGCGTCAGCCCGACCGCACCGGACATATACCCGGCCTTCATATCAAGCGCGAGGAGCTGCCCAGAGGCCAGTTCCCGCTCGACCACACCGCGCGAGATAAACCACAGCATGTCGGAGTTTTCCAAAAGGCTCAGCGCGACCGGCAGGGCGACGGTTTCAAAGGCGGGTTGCACGCCGCTGAGGCCGAGGGCGGCAAGGTATTGGTCCACATTGCGTCGGATGATCGCGCCGGGATTGGGGAGGATAAGCGGATAGCGCGACAGCGCCTGTGTCAGATCGCCTGATCGGGCGGGGTGATCGGCGCGTGCGACCAGCTCGATGGGTTCCTCAAAGAGATATTCAAACGACAGCCCCGGCATGAGATCGGCGGGCGGCATCCGTCCCACCATGAGATCAATTCGACCGGACCGCACCATGTCGATCAGATAGCGGTTCGGCCCGGTCATCACGCCGACCCGCACATCGGGATGCATCTTGGAAAAGGCCAGCGCGGCGGAGGGGAAAAAGCTCCCCGCCACCGTGGGCAGCACGCCGATTTTCACGAGGTCGGAACGCACCGGCTGTGCCGCCATCCGGCACCCGGCCTCAAGCGTTTGTAGCGCGGCCATGGCGTGGCGGCGAAAGCTTTCGCCCGCAGGAGTCAGGACAGTGCGCCGCCCTGAACGCTCAAAAAGTTGCGCGGAAAGCGCCGTCTCCAATTCCGAGATCGTTTTCGAAAGCGCCGGTTGCGACACATGTCGGGCCCGCGCCGCCGCCGAGATTGTCCCGACTTCGGTTACCGCCAGAAACGCCTCCAGATGCCGGAGCTTTATGCCATTCGGTATATCCATTTGGTTATACTTTAGAGGAATAATTGTATTTTATGCAATGTTAAACCTATGCCATTTTAGGCCTAGGAGGACATCATGCACGCATTGAAACGAGACTGGGGGCACATGCACCTGACGCTGCGCCACGGTGAAGCCGATGCGCCGAAACTGGTGTTTTTGAACTCTCTGGGCACCGATCTGCGTATGTGGGACGCGGTTTGCGACATGCTTCCCGCCGCATGGTCCCTTCTGCGCATGGACAAACGCGGGCATGGCCTCTCGGAAACCGCGCCTGAGGGCTACGGCATTCCCGATCTCGCCGAGGATGTGATCGCGGCGATGGATCATGCCGGGTTCGACCGTGTCATTCTCGTCGGCAGCTCCATCGGCGGCCTCATCGCGCAACATGTTGCCCTGATGCAGCCCGCCCGTGTCGAGGCGCTTGTCCTGTCCAACACGGCGTCTGTTCTCGGCGCGGCTGAGGGTTGGCTCGCCCGGATCGACGCCATTCGCGAACAGGGCATGCCCGCCATGGCTGAGGCCATCCTGCCGCGCTGGTTCGGTCCCGATATGCTCGCCCGCCCCAACGCCCCGCTTTGGCGCACCATGTTGGCCCGCACGGACACAGAGGGCTACATCGCCACCTGTCGTGCGATTGCCGGGACCGACATCACGGAGCGCCTGTCTGAGATCACTCAACCGACCTTGGTCCTCGGGGGGCAACACGATTTGGCGACGCCGCCGGAGGTTGTCACGAAACTCGCCTCCGACCTGCCGCGCGCCGATCTCAGCATGTTCGAAACCACAGGTCACTTGCCCGCCATCGAGGCCCCCGAGGCCTTTGTCGAGGCGATGACACAATTTATCAAAAGGAGTGCCGCATGAGCGAAAAATTCGATCAGGGCATGAAAACCCGTCGCGAAGTGCTGGGCGATACCCATGTCGACCGCGCCGAGGCCGCGAAGACCGACTTTGACCTGCCGTTTCAGAGCCTCATCACCGAGAGCGCCTGGGGCACGGTTTGGTCCTCAGACAAAATCTCGCGCCGTGAGCGGTCGATGCTGACCATCGCGCTTTTGGCCGCGACTGGGAACTTTGAAGAAATTCCGATGCATATCCGTGCCACCGCGCGCACGGGTGCGACGAAAGATGACGTGGCGGAGGCGCTACAACATGTGGCGATCTATGCCGGTGTGCCCAAGGCGAACCATGCGCTCAAGCTCGCCAAACAGACCTATGCCGAAATGGAGGAGACCCAATGACCAGCCCGATCACCGATCAGGGCCCGCTGATCCCGCGCAACCGTGCGATTCACCCGGCCCCCTACGACCCTGATTACAAGACTTCTGTGGCGCGGTCCCCGAACCTGCCGCTTCTGTCGATGGAAAGCTCTCCGTCCGAGGAAACCGGCCCGACCTTTGGGCACAACAAACTCGGTGCGCTCGACAACAACCTGATCCTGAACTGGACCAAGGGCGCGGCTCCCGCCGTCGGCGAACGCATCCTGATGCATGGCCGCGTGGTGGATGAAAACAACCGCCCCGTGCCGCACACGCTGGTGGAGATTTGGCAAGCCAACGCAGGTGGCCGCTATCGTCACAAGAAAGACACCTATTTCGCGCCGCTCGACCCGAATTTCGGCGGCTGTGGTCGCACGATCACCGATGAGAACGGCTATTACGAATTCCTGACGATCCGCCCGGGGGCCTATCCGTGGCCGAACCGTGCGAACGACTGGCGTCCGATGCACATCCACATCTCGGTCTATGGTCATAGCTTTGGCCAGCGCCTGATCACGCAGATGTATTTCGAGGGTGATCCGCTCATCAATCACTGCCCGATCGCCGCGACGATCAAAGATCGCAGCTCGCTCGACCGCCTTGTCGCGCCGCTCGATTTTTCGAAATCGCGTCCGCTCGATTTCCTCGCCTATAAATTCGACATCGTCCTGCGCGGCCGCCGCCAGACCATGTTCGAAAACAAGATGGAGGGCATGTAATCATGGTCCAGAAACTCGACACCCTGATTGAGACCGCGTCCCAGACGGCAGGCCCCTATGTCCACATCGGCCTGATGCCGACCTACGCGGGCAACGGCGGCTATTACGAGGAAGAGATCGGCACCACGCCGTTCCTCGACGAAAGCGAAGCCCAAGGCGAGATCATCGAGATCGTTGGCTCTGTCTTTGATGGCACGGGTTGGGCGATGCGCGATGCTCTGATCGAGAGCTGGCAATGCGATGCGAATGGCGTGTTTCCAGGTTCCGAGGGCGCCGATCCGGCGTTCACCGGCCATTGCCGGTTTGCTGCCGACGCCGAGAGCGGGGAATTCACCCTCCGTACCGTGAAACCTGCATCCTTTAAAGGTCGTGGTGGCGTTGAAAACGCGCCGCACATCTCGCTTTGGATTGTGGCCCGTGGCATCAACATCGGTCTCAACACCCGGATTTACTTCGACGATGAGGACAACGCCAACGATCCTCTCCTGAACCGGATCGAACAGCGTCCGCGCGTCGACACGCTGATCGCCAAGAAGACCGGAGAGGGCAAATACCGCTTTGACATCCGTCTTCAGGGTGAGGGTGAGACGGTCTTCCTCGACATTTGAGGCGAAATCTGACGACACTCACTGACGACATTGAAGGGGCGGCTCCGGTTGCCCCTTTCGGCATGAAAAGGAACAAGAATATGGGTCTGAGCGTCTTTGATCATCCGTGGCTGTCCGGTCTCTTTGGCGACACGGAGATGGCCGCGATTGTCTCCGGCGACCGGCAGATGGCGCATATGCTGGCCTTTGAGGCGGCTTGGTCGCGGGCCTGTGGCAAGGCGGGCCTGTTTGAGGCGGCTCAGGCCGAAGAGGCCGCAATGGCGATCGAGGGTGCCGAGATTGATCTGGCCGATATTTCCGCCGGAATGGCGCAAGACGGCGTGCCGATCCCGCGTCTGGTGAAACAGCTCAAGGCTGTCGCTCCCGCAGAGGCCGTGCACAAAGGCGCGACCTCGCAGGACGTCGTGGACACCGCGCTTGTGTTGTCCCTGCGGGAGGCGTCTTTCCTGATCGCCGGGCGGTTGATGGAGTTGGAAACCTATCTCAAGGCGCTTGAAGACCGCTTTGGTGACGCCCCCCTGATGGGCCGCACCCGGATGCAGGCGGCGACCGAAATCACCGTGCGCGACCGCGTTCTGGCCTGGCGTCTGCCAGTCGCGGATCATCTCAAAACGCTCGATCAAAAGCGCGCGGATGTGGAAAAGGTCCAGATCGGCGGCGCTTCCGGCGACCGTAAGGCGCTGGGCGATAAGGCCGATGAGGTCGTCGCGGATGTCGCCAAGGCACTGGGCCTCGCGCCGACGGACAAGGCATGGCACGGCATGCGCCACGGGATCGCGGGATACGCGTCCTTCCTGTCACTTGTGACCGGTTCCTTGGGCAAGATGGGTCAGGACATCGCGCTTATGGCGCAACAGGGCTTGGGTGAGGTGTCTTTGTCCGGTGGGGGTGGCTCCTCTGCTATGCCGCACAAACAAAACCCGGTCGCCGCCGAGCTTTTGGTCACTCTGGCACGCTTTAACGCGACGCAGGTCTCCGCCATGCACCACGCGCTCATTCACGAACAGGAACGCTCCGGGACGGCCTGGAGCCTTGAGTGGATGGTGCTGCCGCAAATGCTGATGGCCACCGGACGCTCGCTCTCCATGGCCATCGAGTTGGTTCAAAACATTCAGCGTCTGGGTGATCCGGCGTAAGCCGCCGGATCTCTCCGCTTAGAACGGCAGACCGATATAGTTCTCGGCCAATTCGCGCCGCGCGGTTTCCGAATGGGCGAGATGGTCGAGCGTCGCTTTGCGCATCTGCTCGGCAAAGGCATCCTCGCCGTCAAACCGGTGCAGCATGGTGGTCATCTGCCAGCTGAACCGCATCGCTTTCCAAATCCGCGCAAGGGCACGCGCGGAGTATTCGTCCACACCGGTTTTCGTCCCGCCCTTCACCGCGTCAATCAGCGCCGTGTAGAGGTAGTACACATCCGAGGCGGCAAGGTTCAGCCCCTTTGCCCCGGTCGGCGGCACGATATGCGCGCTGTCGCCCACGAGGAACATGTTGCCCCAACGCAGCGGCTCGGACACGAAACTCCGCAGCGGCGCGATGGATTTCTCAATGGACGGTCCGGTGATCAGGTTGCTCGCCGCCTCCGACGGAATCCGGCGGGAGAACTCGTCCCAGAACCGCTGGTCCGACCAATCCTCCACCTTATCCGTGAGCGGCACCTGCACATAGTAGCGCACGAGGTTTTCGTTTCGCATGGAGGCCAGCGCAAAGCCGTGGCGGGAGTTGGAGTAGATCAGCTCGTCATGCACCGGCGGCGTCTCGGACAGGATGCCCAGCCAGCCAAAGGGATAGACGCGCTCGAACTCACGGCGTTTCTCTTCGGGAATGGTTTTGCGCGACACGCCGTGGAAGCCGTCACAGCCTGCCACATAGAGGCATTCGAGCCGCTTGCGCGTCCCCTCGTGGGTGAAATCGACATAGGATTTCGCCTGATCCAGATCGTGGATTTCCACATCAGACACCTCATGCAGCACGGTCGTGCCCATGGCGTCCTGCGCGGTGTAGAGGTCGGTGGTCACCTCGGTCTGGCCGTAAACCATGACCTGCTTGCCAGTCAGGTCCTTGAAGTCGATATGGACCATCAACTCCTCATCGGTCAGGTAGCACCCATCGTGCGGGATGCCCTCCGCGTCCATCCGCGCGCCGACACCGGCCTCGCGCAAAAGCTCAACGGTGCCCCATTCGAGAATACCGGCCCGGATGCGGGACAGAACGTGATCGCGGGTGGACCGTTCGAGAATGACGGTCTCGACGCCCGCCTTGTTCAACAGCTGCGACAAAAGAAGGCCAGAAGGCCCGCCGCCGATGATGGCGACTTGGGTGCTCAGGGTGGTCATATGCGTCTCCTCCGAATTTAGAGAGACCATACCCTTGAGCGCGTCAGATCAGAATGGACCCACTCCGCAATGAATGGTACTTTTTCGGCATGAGTGAGAATGCCTCCATCCCCGTCTTCAACCTCTTTGGTGAAACCAGCGTCTTTCCGGACGTGATCCATTGCGAGCGCGTTTTTGACCGCGCGCGGCTCCACGGCTGGAAAATCTCACCGCACCGTCATCATCACATGTCTCAGGTCTTTCACATCGAACAGGGGCGCGCGCGCGTGACGCTCGACGGGCGGGAAAGTGGCCTGAAAAATGGCGAATTTCTCTATGTGCCGCCGCAGGTTGTCCATGGGTTTGCTTTTGAGAAAGGCACGGAGGGGATCGTTCTCTCTTTGCCTGCGCCGGTGATCCAGAGGCTCGGGCCGCAGGCCACCGCACTCACAGCGTGGCTCAATGGCGTTCACCATGGGGCATTGCCGGAGATGGCCGGGAGGCTGTTAAAAGAGATTGCACAATTTCACGAGTCGTCTGGTACATTTCGCGCGCAGCGACTTGTGGCCCTGTCTCATGCGCTCCTCGTAACATTGGCCGAGGACGCGGAACAGCCCGCCACGGATCAGACAGCCAGCCAAAAGATGCAAAGCCTCAAGAGCCTGATCGCGGAACATGTGTCAGAAGGATGGAGCGCCGCGGATTACGCCGCCGCGCTTCATATGACCGCAGGCCATCTCAACCGGATCGTGCGGGCCGAGACCGGCATGACGCTCACCACCTATCTTGAGACGGCGGTGATGACCGAAGCCTGCCGCCACCTCGCCTTTACCCGGCTCCCTGTGGCGGAGGTCGGCTACCGGCTGGGCTACACCGACCCGCCGTATTTCTCCCGCCGCTTCCGGCTACGGATGGGGGAGACACCGTCTCAATACCGTAGCCGGGTCGCGGGGGATATTTAGGCCACCAGAGGCAGGCGCACGGGCAGGGGGCGGCGGGCCACCAACTTGGCAAGGCGGATCATTTCCGCGTCGCCCGTGGCCGCGAGTTTGCACCAGACCGCTTGGAACAAAAGCTCCGAGGTAAGCGCCATAAAGTCATGCGCCTTCTCGACCGCACTCTCCGTCATGCTGGCGCGGGTGGCCTGCCAGTCGGACAAGAGCGCGAGACAGGCGGCATCGCCCCCGGCCAAGCTCTCGATCAGCGCGGCAAAGGCGTCCGGCCCCTCCGGCGCGCGTAGCCCACGGGTCGCAATCGCCACCGCATGGATGCCATTTGCGCCCTCGTAGATCGAGGTGATCCGTGCGTCGCGCCAGGTCTGGCTGACACGGTACTCGGTCAGATAGCCGTAGCCGCCCAGCACCTGAATGCCGAGATCGGCGGCACGAATGCCAGCGTCGGTGCAAAACACTTTGCAGATCGGCGTCAGGAAATCGACCAGTGCGCGGTTTTCTCCGAGGGCCAGCTCCGCCATGGTGAGATAGGTCATCGCGCGGGCGCCGAGGGCGAGAGTTCTTTGTTCGTCCAGCATCCGCTGCACATCCGGGTGATCGGAGAGTACGGCCTCGGACCCGTCCGCTTTGCGGCCCTGTTTGCGCTCTGCGGCATAGTCCGCCGCGATATGTGCCGCCCGCGACGCGTGGGCGACGCCTTGGAGCGACACGTCCAGACGCGCGTGGTTCATCATGGTGAACATCGCCATGAGGCCCGCGCCCTCTTCGCCGATCAATTCCGCCTGTGCACCGTCAAAGGCGAGCTGACAGGTGGGGGAGGCATGGAGGCCCAGTTTTTCCTCGATCCGCGTGACGGTCACCGCATTGCGCGCGCCATCCACCTCAGAGGGGCAGAGGAAGAGGGAGAGACCTTTGACGCCCTCTCCACCCGTGCGGGCAAGGACGAGATGGAGCGTGTCCTCGGACATGTCCTGATCGCCACCGGAGATGAAAATTTTCTCCCCTTCGATCCGCCAGGCATTGCCCTCAAACGTGGCTTTGGTGCGGATGCGAGAGAGATCGGAGCCCGCGCCCGGCTCGGTCAGGCACATGGTGGAGAGCGTTTCACCCGCCGCCAGACGCGGAATCCAATGGTGTTTCTGCGCGTCCGAGCCGAATTTCATCAGCGTGGAAATTGCACCGGGCACGAGGTTACAGACCATCTGCATCGCGTGGTTCGCGCCGGAGAAAATTTCCGACACGCCCGCCGCCAAAAGCGCATTTTGGCCCATGCCACCGAAGTCTTCGGGCGCGGTGAGCCCCTGCCACCCGCCGTCGATGAGCTGGGCATAGGCCTCTTTGAATCCGTCTGGCATGCTCACACGCCCGTCGGTGAGGCGACAGCCCTGCGCATCGCCCTGTTCGTCGATCGGGGCAAGCACCCCCTCCGCGAAAGAGGCGAAGTGGTCGAGGATGCCTTCGGCCAAATCTCCGTCCCAATCCGGTAGGCGTTCGGCCTCTGCGACGTGGCGCAGGCAAAAGAGGATGTCGTCGAGCGGGGCTTTGAACGCCGTCATTCCGACACCCCCAAAAGCCGCATCGCGTTCTCTTTCAAAATCAGCGGCCGCACCTCGTCGCGGAACTCGGCCTTATCAAACGCATCAAGCCATTTCTCCGGCGCGATCATTGGCCAATCGGAGCCGAAGAGCATCTTGTGTTTCAGCATCGTGTTGGCGTAGCGCACCAAGATCGGCGGGAAGTATTTCGGCGACCAGCCCGAGAGGTCGATGTAGACGTTGGGCTTGTGGGGCGCGACCGACAAGGCCTCTTCCTGCCAGGGAAACGACGGGTGCGCGAGGATGATCGGCATGTCGGGAAAATCGACCGCCAGATCGTCCATATACATCGGGTTCGAGTACTTGAGCCGCATGCCATTGCCGCCCGGCATGCCCGATCCGACTCCCGTCTGACCGGTGTGAAACAGCGCCGGTTTGCCGGCCTCGGCGATGGCCTCATAGAGCACATAGGCGTTGCGGTCGTTGGGGTAAAACCCCTGCATCGTCGGGTGGAATTTGAACCCCTGAATGCCGTGATTTTCCACCAGATCACGCGCCTCGCGGGCACCCAATTTGCCTTTGGCCGGGTCAATAGAGGCAAAGGGGATGAGGATGTCGGAGTGCTTGGCGGCGGCGTCGGCGACCTCGTAATTGTCGTAGCGGCGATAGCCCGTCTCGCGCTCCGCATCGACCGGGAAGATCACTGCGGCGATGTTCTTTTCGCGGTAATGCGCGGCGGTCTCGTCAATCGTCGGCGGGTGACTCCACGGCGCGCCGAAATATTTCGCCATCGCGGACTGCAAATCGTCATAGCCGTCATCGTGGTGACAGCCACAGGCCTCCTCGGCGTGGGTGTGGAAATCAATCGCTCTGACTTTGGAAAAATCTACCATGTGAAATGTCCTTATACGCGGATCAGGGCCGGGTCTTCGTTGTCGTACAGACGTTCCAAAAGATCGGCGCGGCGGGTGATAATCTTGCGGGTGTTGAGCGAGCCCTTGTCGGTGATCTCGCCATCTTTGACCGAGGGCGGCTCAGCGAGGATAATGGCGCGGGCGATGCGTTTGGCGGAACCCGACGCGGCGCGGGCCATGGTGCGGAGCACGTGGTGAATTTCGGCCTGAAGATGGTCGTCGATCACGGCCCCCTCGGAGGTGTTGTCATCATGCACGTGATCGGGACGCGGGAAGACAAAAAGGCCGATCTCGCCCCGGTCGTGACCGCAGATCACGACATCAAGCACCAGCCCCCGCAGGGCTTCTAGCGCATCGAGGCGCAGCTTGCCCGCCTGCACCCATGTGCCGGTCAGGAGTTTGAAGTCCTCGGACACGCGCCCGTCAAAAACGAGGCCCCGGTTCGGGTCGTCATTGTCGAGGAATTTGACCGCGTCCCCGGTGATAAAGAACCCCTCGTCGTCAAAGGCTTCTGCGGTCTTTTCCGGATCGTTCAAGTAGCCGGGCATGACATTCGGGCCTTTGACACGGATTTCGCAGCGCATGTCATCATCCGGGATGAGTTTGATCTCGGTGCCCGGCAGAGGCACGCCAATCACGCCGGAGCGCCCGATATGTTCGTGCACCATGACGTTGGCGGGGGCGGTTTCCGTGAGGCCCCATGAGGAGATCATCAGGGGCAGCTTACCGCGCACTTCCATCGCCATCTCTTCGAGGCGGGTCCAGATGTCTTGGGGGAGCGAGGCGCCCGCGTAGAACAACATGTCGAGATCGCGGAAATAGGCCTCGCGAAGCGCCATATTGTGTTCCATTTCATGCACCAGCATGGAGAACCCGACAGGCACGTTGAAGGCGGCGGTGCCCGCCTTGTCGATCACGTTCTCAATGGTGCGCGGAAACAGCGCCTTGGTCGGTTTGCCGTTGTCGATATAGAACGACCCGCCGTGCATGAGCATCATGTTGACGTTATGCGACCCGCCGAACACGTGGTTCCACGGCAGCCAATCGACGATGCGCTGCGGGCGTTCTTTCATAAAGGGCAGAACAGAGGACATCTGCGCCTGATTGGCGCACATCATCCGCTGGGTCGTCATCACGCCTTTCGGGTCCGAGGAGGAGCCGGAGGTAAAGAGGATTTTGGCCAATGTGTCCGGTCCGACCGTCGCGTGCACCGCAGATAGGTCCACGCCCGCGTCCCCTTTGAGCAGCTCGGCAAAAGGGGTCACGGGGCGTGGTGCGCCCTCCGTGTTGGAGGCGATGATCTCGATCCCGTCGAGATCGGAGAGCGCAAGAGCTTTGGCATAGACACCCGCATCATCGACAAAGGCCATTTTCGGCTGGGTCTTGCGGATCGCGTATTGGAGGCGGAAATGGGCCTCCTCGATGAGAGAATATTGTTCGGCCAAGGGCACGGTCGGCACGCCGACCCATTGCGCGGCAAAGGACAAAAGCGCGTGGTCGACCGAGTTGCCGGACATGATGAGGATGGGCGTGGACTGGTTGAGACCCCGCGCAGCCAGCGCGCTGGCGATGGCTTTGACCCGGTCCAACACCTCGCGGTAGCCCAACTCGCGCCATCCCGCGCCGGAGCGTTCGGCGAGATAGACCGTGTCGGGACGCTCAGCCGCCCATTTTTCCAGCCAAACGCCCGTATGTTGGACCACCGTGTCCAAGGGGACGTTTGACGTCAGGATCACGTCGGTCTCGCGTTGGGTCGTTTCGACCGAATGGGGGGCAATGGTGAGCCCCGTGGTGGTGTCTTTCATGCGTTCCTCCCATGCTCCTCGCAGGTGCTTATCGGGCGTTCATCGGGGTGGGGCGGTTATCCGCGCCGAACCCGGCGAAGCAAATCGCGCAGCGTTGCGCGTTCCGTGTCTGTCAGGTTTTGAAACAAAGCGTCCTCATGGGCGTGCACCTCGCGCTCGGCCTCTTGCCATTTGGCTTCTCCGGCCTCCGTCGTGCGGAGGGCATATTGGCGGCGATCTCCCTCGACGCGGTTGCGCGAAATGAGATCGGCACTTTCGAGTTCATCGACCAGCACCACCACGCCGGAGCGTTCGATATGAAGCGCCTCCGCGAGGCGGCTTTGCGAGATGTCCGGGTTTTCCTGAATGATCGCCAGCGCCGAAAACGAGGTCATCCGAAGGCCAAGCGGTTCCAAGGTCATCGCGAGATCTTCGCGCACCGTGAGAAACGCGCGCTTCATATTGTAGCCCACGAACTGACGCAGGTTGGTGTCGGTGATCTCAGTGTTCTTGTCGCATTTGCTCATCGGTTCATCCTCAGTTCGCTACCAGGTCAACCAACCAGTAGCTGAGCACAGGGAAGCTCACCAGAATGGCGATGCGGAAAACCTCCGCGATGATGAAAGGCGTGGTGCCGCGGAAAATCTGGCTGGTGGGGATGTCCTTGGCCATCGAGGAGATGACAAAGAGGTTCATCCCCACGGGTGGCGTGATCAGCCCCATTTCCACCACGACCAGCGAAATGATCCCGAACCACATCGCCTGTTGCTCCGGCATGAGGCCGAAATCGAGCGCCATGATGGTGGGGAAAAACACCGGCACGGTCAGGAGGATCATCGACAGACTGTCCATCAGGCAGCCCATGATCAGGTAGAAGACGATGATCCCGGCCAGCACGATCATTGGGGCCACATCGGCGGCGGAGAAATAGGCCGCCACATCGGAGGGCATCCGAGACAAAGCCAGAGCGACGTTAAAGATGTCCGCGCCAAAGACGATGGCAAAGATCATCGCGGTGGAGCCCGCCGTGTCGATCAGGCAATCGAGGATGGTGCGGGGGTTCAGCCCCTTGGTCAAAAGCCCGGTGACGAGCATGAGGACCACCCCGACGGACGCGCCTTCGGCCGGGGTAAAGAACCCGCCGTAGATGCCTCCCAACACGATCACAAAGATCGCGACCACATGCCAAATGTCGCGCAGAGACTTCAGGCGCTGGGCAAAGCTTGCGCGCTCATGGGTCGGGCCCTCGTTCGGGTAGAGGCGGACATAGACCGCGATGGCGATACAAAATCCGATCACCGCCAGAATGCCGGGAATGGTCGCGGCGAGGAACAGCTTGACGATGTTCTGCTCGGTCAGGAGCGCATAGAGGATGAGCACCACAGAGGGCGGAATGAGAATGCCCAGCGTACCGCCAGCGGCCAGAGAGCCAGAGGCCAGCGCGCCGGAGTAGCCATGCTTGCGCATTTCCGGCAGGGCGACGCGCGCCATGGTGGAGGCGGTCGCCAGAGAGGAGCCGGAAATAGACCCGAACATGGCACAACCGGCCACAGACGCCATCGCAAGACCGCCGCGCAAATGCCCGATCCAGGCGTTCGAGGCGGCAAAGATCGCGGCAGAAATCCCGGAGCGGGTGGCAAGGTGCCCCATCAGGATGAACAGCGGCACAATCGCCAGCTCATAGGACATGAATTTGTCGACCCAGGCCGTGTTGAAATAGGCCATGAGCGCATAGGGCGAGGCGAGGGTGATATAGCCCACGGCCCCCACGAGACCCATCCCAAGCGCAATGGGCATGCGGGCGAAGATCAGGAGCAACAGCCCCACAACCATGACAATGGCAATCGTCAGCGGCTCCATCAGAGCACCTCCATCGCGTTACTGGGTTTCGATGGCGCGAAAGGCGCCGCTCAACATGGGAAGGGATTGCAACAGGGCGACAATGGCCGACAGCCCGGTGCCGAAAATCGCGGGGATGTAGACCCACCAGATCGGCGCGCGCAAAAGCATGGTGCGATCACCGTAGGAGTGCATTTCCTCAAGCCCGACCATCAGACGCCAAGTGAGAAAGCCCCAGCAAAAGGCAAAAATAAGGGTCCAGACACCGTCGATGCGGCGCTGGGTAAAGGGCTTGAGCCAGAGGGTGAACAGGTCCACCATCACGTGCCCCTTGTTGAATTGGCAGAGCGGCAGGAAGAGCGAGGCACAGGCCGCACAGGCCAGTTCCACCAACTCAAAATCCCCACGAATGCCGCCCAAACCGAGATTGCGCATCACCACCGAAAGGGTGACGGTCAGCGAGGCGGCAAAGATCACCGCCCCGCCAAACCCGGCGGACACGAGACAAATCCCCCGCAGGGCGCGAAACAGGGGGGTATGCTCCCCCTGTTCGCTTTGGATATTGAGCCGCTCGGCCATGGATCAGGCGTCCAAAAGCGCGTTGGCGCGGGCGACGATGGCGGCGCCGTCGTGACCGGCGTTGTCCAGCTTTTCGATCCAGGTGTCGTAGATCGGCTGGGCCATTTCACGCCATTTGGCGATCTCTGCCGCCGGGATGGTGTGGATCTCGTTGCCTTGCTTTTCGACCACGCCGCGGCCGAAGGCCTCGAACTCGTCGAACTGCGCGCCGAGGCGGCGGGACAGCTCCATGCCGGAGTGATCGTCGATCACCTTGCGCAGATCGTCGGACATCCCCTCATAGGTGCGTTCGTTCATCACCAGCGAGAAGGTGTTGCAGTACACGCCACGGCCACCGGCTTCGGGTTCATTGGTGATCGTGGTCAGTTCCTGAAGCTTGAACGCCGGCACAACCTCATAGGGGAGGCAGCAGCCGTCGATCACGCCGTTGGACAGGCCCACAACCATTTCCGTCACCGGGAAGAACACGGTTTCCGCGCCCATCAGAGCGAGCATTTCGCCGGTCGCCTGGTTCGGTGCGCGAAGTTTCAGACCCTTGAGGTCGTCTGCCGTGTTGATGCGCTGACCACGGGTGTGGAACTTGCCACCGTCATGGGTGTGGAAGGCAAGCGTCTTGAGCCCGCGGTATTCGTTCTGGCCGTATTCCTCCATCAGGGTGTGCATCGCGACCGAGGTCTTTTCCGCGTTCGTCACCATAAAGGGCAGAGCAAAAGTTTCTGCCACCGGGAAACGGTCCGGTGTGTAAACCGGCAGGGTCCATGTGATGTCCGCGATGCCTTGGCGCGCCTGATCGGCGAGCTGCGGCGGTTTGCCACCCAGCTGCATCGACGGGAACATCTGCATCTCGATCGCGCCGTTGGAGGCCTCTGCGATTTCCTGTGCCCAGACGTCAAAGAACCGGGTCTGCATGGGCGCAACGCCCGGCAGGAAGTGGTGCACGCGCAGGGTCACTTCTGCGGCATGAGCTTTCTTGAGAAAGGCCGGGGTCGCGAGGGCCGCGCCCATAGAGGCCATTGCCATACGGCGAGTCATCTTTGTCATGTGAAATCCTCCCAATTCATGACATGTGCCCGAATTCACGGGTCTTTATTCCGTAGGACCGAGCGACCTCCCCGCCGCTCGGCCCAACCGTGCCTCTGCGTTAACGAAACACTGGGGCGCGTTTTTCGAGGAAAGCCTTGAGACCTTCTTCGGCATCTTTGCTGGTTTGCGACACGGCGGCGCACATGCTCTCCATGAACAGCCCGTCGGCTTTCGCCATGTCCTCGATCCGGCTGATCGCCTGGATCATCATGTAGTTGGACAGGGTCGCGTTCTTGGCGATTTTCGCCGCGAGCTTGCGCGCAAGGTCGAGCGCCTCACCTTCGCCCACCGCGTAATGCGTCAGGCCGAGGGACAGACCCTCCTCGGAGGTGTACTTGCGCCCGGTCAGCATCATCTCACACATCCGATCCGCACCGAGGATGCGGCCCACGCGGACAGAGGCGCCGCCACCGACGAAAATGCCGCGCATCCCCTCGGGCAGTTGGAAAATCGTCGAGGGCTCCGCGATCCGCACATGGGTCGCCGCCGCCATTTCCAGACCGCCGCCGATCACCGCGCCGAACATGGCGGAGATCACCGGCAGACCGCCGAACTGGATTTTTTCCATCACCGAATGCCAGTTGCGCGAATGGCGCATGGTGCCTTCTGCGTCGCGGGCGACATGTTCCGACAGATCGAGACCCGAACAATAATGCCCCTCGGTCCCGGTCAGGATGACCACGCGCACATCTTTCGGCGGGTTCGAGAAAAAGCCGTCGATGGCGTCGAGAAGCTCGTCGCACATCGCGTTGCGTTTTCCGGGGCGGTTCATCGTCAGCGTGGCGATGGGGCCGTCGATCTCGATCTTGAGGATGTCGCTGGTCATGGTCTTTTCTTCTTATTTGATGGGCATACGCGCTGCCGCGTCGAGCCGGATGGTGGTGCCGTTGAGCATGGGGTTCTCGACGATGGATTGCACGAGGCGCGCATATTCGTCCGGATCGCCCATGCGGGACGGGTAGGGCACGGATTTGAGAATATCCGCCTTGATGTCATCGGGGAGGCCCGCGCTCATGGCGGTCTCAAAGAGGCCCGGCGCAATCGCCATGACGCGAATGCCGAACCGGGCAAGCTCGCGCGCGGCGGGGAGCGTCATAGAGGCCACGCCGCCTTTGGAGGCCGAGTAAGCCGCTTGGCCAATCTGGCCGTCTTCAAAGGCGACAGAAGAGGTGTTGATGATCACGCCACGCGCACCGTCATCGTTGATGGCGTCTGCGGCGGCCATGGCCCGCGCGGCGACATTCATCACGATGTAGGTGCCGAGAAGGTTGACGTTGAGCGCCTTGGCAAAGCTGTCGACCGTGAGGCTTCCGTCGCGCGGCAGAATGCGGCTGGCCGTCCCGATGCCCGCGCAGGAGACGACAATCCGAGGCGTCCCCAGAGTGGCTTCGATCTCTTTAAAGGCGGCCTCAATGGCCGTCACATCGCTGACGTCCACACCATAGCCTGTGCCACCGATCTCAGCGGCGGCGCGCTCTGCGGCCTCTTTGGACAGGTCGAGCACGGCAACCTTTGCGCCTGCTTTCGCCAAACGTCGCGCCGTCGCCAGCCCAAGCCCACTGCCTGCGCCGGTCACGACCGCAACCTGATCTTGCGGTGTCATGATGGTCCTCCCATTTGCGCAAACCATGTCATCGAGATAATTGTTATGTCAATGAACAATTATCTCGATGACATTATTTGGCAGGTGCAGAAAACCCGGCGATCCGAGACTAGTCCTTTGAATTTCCTTCGGATGCCTGCGGGCGCCCGCGGGATTTTACCTTTGGAATTTGAGAAGCTTTTGCAGGTGCGAAACCCGCGTGCCGTGAGATTTTGCGAGATTTCGGGGTCATTTTCGGGTGATTTGGTCCGGTTTTCCGAGAGACTGCGCCCGACTCAAATCCAAGTAAAGCGTCGTGAGGCGCGCACTCAATCTTTCGCACTGCAGCGAAAACGCCGCAAAAACGATGCAATTTTGATCACGCTTCCCCTTGGCAGCGCTTTGGTTCAGATTATATTTGCGAATGATTATCATTTACAGATATGCAAGATGAAACACCAAAGCCTGCGTCATGGACGCCAGGTCGAAAGAGGATAGGCATGATCAAAGCAACAGCGATCTACATGACGACGGGTGCCATGATGCTGGCCGCCCCGGCCGCTTGGGCGGATCAGGATCGGTTGAAAGTCGTCACCACCTTCACCGTGCTCGCCGACATGGCGCAAAATGTGGCGGGGGAGGCGGCGGAGGTTGTCTCCATCACCAAGCCCGGCGCGGAAATCCACGGCTATGAACCGACCCCGCGCGACATCGTCCGGGCGCAGGACGCGGATTTGATCCTGTGGAACGGGATGAACCTTGAGCTGTGGTTCGAACAATTCCTGTCTCACCTCGACGACGTCCCCGCCGTCACGCTCACCGACGGCATCGCCCCGATTTCCATCGACGGAGGCACTTACGACGGCAAACCGAACCCGCACGCATGGATGGGATTGGACAACGCTCTGATCTATGTCGACAACATTGCAGAGGCTCTGAGCAACGAAGACCCCGCCAACGCGGAGACCTATCGCGCCAATGCCGACGCTTACAAAGCCCAACTGACCGAGGCGATTGCGCCCTTGCGCGATGAGATCGCCAAGATCCCCGAGGATCAGCGCTGGCTCGTCACCTGTGAGGGTGCATTTTCCTACCTCGCCCGCGATTTCGGGATGAAAGAGCTTTATCTCTGGCCAATGAACTCCGACCAGATGGGCACCCCGCAACAGGTGCGTGCGGTCATTGACGGCGTCAAAGAGAACGCGATCCCCACCGTCTTTTGCGAAAGCACGGTCAGTACCGCCCCGGCTGAGCAAGTCGCGCGGGAGACCGGGGCGACCTACGGCGGCGTGCTCTACGTCGATAGCCTGTCCGAAGCCAAGGGGCCGGTGCCGACCTATCTCGATCTTTTGCGGGTGACCTCGGAGACCATCGCGACCGGCCTGATGGAGGGGCAAAGCGAATGAAGGACGTGGAGCGGAGCGCACTGTCTGACGGGATCTGGGCGGCTGACGTGAGTGTCACCTACCGCAACGGCCACACTGCGCTCCGCTCTGCCTCTTTCGCCATCCCGCGCGGCACCGTGACGGCACTCGTGGGCGTGAACGGTGCGGGCAAATCCACGCTGTTCAAGGCGATCATGGGGTTTGTTCCGCTCGCGGCGGGCGACATCCGTCTGTTGGGCATGAGCGTCAAAGAGGCGTTGCGCCGGAACCTCGTCGCCTATGTCCCGCAATCCGAGGAGGTCGATTGGTCTTTCCCGGTTCTGGTCGAAGATGTGGTGATGATGGGCCGCTATGGTCACATGGGGTTCCTGCGCCGTCCCTCGCAAAAGGATCGCGCGGCGGTGGAGGCGGCGCTCACCCGTGTGAACATGCTCGACTTCCGTCATCGTCAGATCGGCGAGCTGTCCGGCGGGCAAAAGAAACGCGTCTTCCTCGCCCGCGCGCTTGCGCAAGACGGTCAGGTCATCCTGCTCGACGAACCCTTCACCGGCGTTGATGTCAAAACAGAGGCTCAGATCGTCACCCTCTTGCAGGAGCTGCGCGACGAGGGGCGGGTGATGCTTGTCTCCACCCACAACCTCGGCTCCGTGCCGGAGTTTTGCGACAGGGTGGTTTTGGTCAAAGGCACGGTTTTGGCCCACGGACCGACGGAAACCACCTTTACCCGCAGCAATCTCGAAGAGGCCTTTGGCGGCGTCTTGCGGCAATTCACTTTGGGCGGGGCTGACCTCCATGACGACGACGACCCGCGTCGGGTTACGATCCTGACCGATGATGAGCGTCCTCTGGTCCATTACGGCGAACCGACCCGTCGGGAGGCGCCAGAGACATGAGCGCTTTGCTGGAGCCATTCTCCTACGGCTATATGACCAACGCCATGTGGGTCTCCGCCCTCGTCGGCGGGGTTTGTGCCTTTCTCTCCGCGTATCTGATGCTCAAGGGGTGGTCCCTCATCGGGGATGCCCTCTCTCATAGCGTCGTGCCCGGTGTGGCCGGGGCCTATATGCTCGGCCTGCCCTTTGCGCTCGGCGCGTTTCTTTCCGGTGGCTTGGCGGCGGCGGCGATGTTGTTTCTATCGGAACGCTCCGGCCTCAAGATTGACGTGGTGATCGGGTTGATCTTCACATCCTTCTTCGGTCTCGGCCTCTTTATGGTCTCGCTCAACCCGATGTCCATCTCAGTCCAGACCATCACCATGGGCAATATCCTCGCGATCACTCCCGAGGACACGCTGCAACTCGTGATCATCGGCTGCGTGTCTCTCGCCGTGCTCCTGCTCAAGTGGAAAGACCTCATGGTGGTCTTTTTCGATGAGGCCCATGCGCGCTCCATCGGCCTCCGCCCCGGCCTGCTCAAGGCGATGTTCTTTGTCCTCCTCTCGGCTTCCGTTGTGGCGGCGATGCAAACCGTTGGCGCGTTCCTCGTCGTCGCCATGGTGGTGACGCCTGGGGCGACGGCCTACCTGTTATGCGACCGTTTCCCGCGCCTGATCCTGACCTCCGTCGCCATTGGCACGGTGACAAGCTTTGTCGGCGCCTATCTGAGCTACTTCCTCGATGGCGCGACGGGCGGGATCATCGTCTGTCTGCAAACGCTGATCTTCCTCATCGCCTTTGTCTGGGCCCCCAAACACGGCCTCCGCGCCGCGCGGGCCAAGGCGGCCAAAAGCCTGCGACAGGAGGGCTTGTGATGGACATGGCTCTCATGCCGTTTCAGTTCGGCTTTATGCAGAACGCGTTTCTCATCGCCTGTCTCGTCGCCGTGCCGACCGCGCTCTTGTCCTGTTTTCTGGTGCTCAAAGGCTGGGCGCTCATGGGCGATGCGATCAGCCACGCGATCCTTCCCGGTGTGGTTCTGGCCTATCTTCTGGGCCTGCCTCTGGTCGTCGGGGCCTTTGTCGCCGGGATGCTGACCTCTCTGGCGACTGGCTATCTCTCGACCAACAGCCGGGTGAAACAGGACACGGTGATGGGCGTTGTCTTCTCCGGCATGTTCGGTCTCGGCATCGTGCTTTACACCGCGATCACCTCGGAGATTCACCTCGACCACATTCTGTTCGGCAACATGCTTGGGGTCGGTTCCGCCGATCTCTGGCTGTCCGGCTCGATCGCGGTCTTGGTCAGTCTCGGGATTGTGCTCCAGTGGAAAGACCTCATGCTTCATGCGTTTGATCCGATCCAGGCGCGGGCCTCTGGCCTGCGCACCGGGCTGTTGCACTACGGTCTTCTCACGGCGATCTCTCTCACCATCGTCGCCACACTCACCGCGACGGGGTTGATCCTCGCCGTGGCGCTTTTGATTGCGCCGGGGGCGATTGCGTTTCTCCTGCAACGGGAGCTGCGCGTAATGCTTTGGACGGCGGTCGTGGTGAACCTCCTCACAATGTGTGGCGGCATCTATCTCAGCTTCTGGATCGACAGCGCGCCCGCGCCCACCATCGTTCTGGTTCAGACGGCGCTCTTCCTCATCGCCTTCGCGCGCCGTAGCCGTCAGGTCCGGCGCGCCAATGCTGTGATGTGAACGGGCGTCATCCGCGTCCCGCGATGGAGGAAATAAACCGAAGCGCATCCGCCAGCTCCAAGAGTGCAGGCACGGGTCGCCGTTTTGGGGCCGCTCTCATTTCGTCAAAATCAACTTGCCCGCGCGGGTGATGCGCAGGGTGTAAATCTGCCCGTCGAGATCAATCAAACGGGTGGTGCCGTCCGCAACCAGATGGCGGGCATCGACAGGCGGCAGTTGGGCGGTTCCTGTGAGGGCGGGAGTATGTGCGTTCATGTTGGCCTCTCGGGGGTCTTCACTGTCATGTGGCCTTCAACTGGCCCTCGCGTCTCGGGCCAGCGTTCAGCGGGTTAAGAAAAGCCAAGACTGGCTGGGCCGAGAGGCCGTTGCTTGCCTTGGGTGTCTTGGACGACACGTCCAATATCTCCATCGATAATTAATCTGAGTTTTTCTGTCAACTTTATCGTAACGGTTTTTCAACCCCGCTCTGCGACACAAAGCCCTCTTAGACCAACCCTCATATTGACATAAGTGTCATTTTAACTAGCTAATGGATTTGTCCCCTGTTCGACCCGGTGGTGTGTCATGCGATTCCTTCCTGTTCTCCTCTGTCCTGTTCTCCTTTGCGCCCTCACGATCTCTGCCCCCCTCGCGGCGGAGGCCCCGCTCAAGGTCGGGATCGTCACGGCAGAGCAAACCACTGTCGCCAAAGACCTCCGTGTCGTCGGTGCCATCGAGGCCAAGGACAGCTATCCCGCCTCCTTCCGTCGCGGCGGCCAAGTCATCGCGCTTCCCGTCGAAGTCGGGCAAAACCTGGCGAAGGGCGATGTCATCGCAGAGATCGACCCGACCACCGTCTTGGCCGAACAGGTCGCTGCTCAGGCCGTGCTCGATGCTGCCGCCGCCACGCTTTTGCAGGCCGAGCAGGCCCGCGAACGCGCGCAATCCATGCTGGATCGCGGCATTGGCACGCAGGCGCAATATGACGCCGCGCATCAATCCTATCTCTCTGCCCGTGCTGCCCGAGATCAGGCGCAGGCCATGTTCGAGAGCGCCGAACAGGCGGTCGAGGATACCACTCTGATTGCCGAACGCGATGTGATCGTGATCGAGCGCGATGTGGATGTCGGAGAGGTCGTGGCCGCCGGGGCCGCTGTCGTCACCCTCGCCCCCGAAGAGCTGCGTCAGGCGGTGTTCCTCGCCCCCGATGTGGCGGGGCTCTCGTCTGTCAACGGGGAGGTGATCACACTTGAACCTGCGGGGGATGTCCCCGCGTTTGCGGCGCGTGTGAGCGAAATCCTTCCCGTGTTGAATGACACCGGCACGGTCGAAATCCGGGTCGAGATCGGCATGTCGGAGGCCGCCAATATCCCCCTCGGCACCTCGATTACCGGCCATATCAGCTTTGCTTCTGATCCGGTCATCACCCTCCCGTGGAGTGCGCTGAGCTCTGACGCCAAGGGTCCGGCCGTATGGATTTTCGATCCGGACACCACGCGCGTCACTCTGCGCACGGTCAGTATCGGCGGCTATGACGATGATCGGGTGGAGCTTCTCTCTGGCATTACCCCCGGCGAACAGGTCGTCACCGAAGGCTCACATCTCCTGTTCGAAGGACGCACAGTCGCGCCCTCGGAGGCTGAAAAATGAGAAATAACATGCGTAATTTGATGAATTCGTCAAAATTGTCATTCTTTCATGTCCTAAAAATTTGCCTGGTATTTTCCCTAGCCGCGCCCGCATTTCCCGCACAGTCCGAGGAGAGCATCACGTCCAGCGCCCTCTTGCCGCGCCCCGTGATCTCCGAATTCGTCTCCACCGATCTCGCCTCAGAGCGCGCGTTTTCCGGCGTGATCCGGGGCCAGAATGTCACCGCCGTCGCCTTTCAAACCAGTGGACGTTTGGCGACACTGGATGTGGAGGCAGGCGACCGTGTGGCGAAAGATCAACCGCTGGCCATGCTCGACCAGATCACCCTTGCCCAAGACGTGGCCATCGCCGAGGCGGCGCTCTCTGCGGCGGAGGGGGCGGCGGAGTTTGCTCAGACCCAATACGACCGCATCGCCACACTGGCCGCCCGCAATGTCGCGAGCGAGGCCCAGATCGAATCCGCCCGGGCAAGTCGCGATGCCGCCCGCGCCAATGTCCTAAGCGCCGAGGCCGATCTCACTCAGGCGCGCGAGGCGGAAAGCTACGGCACGTTGCGTGCCCCCCGCGAGGGCATCGTCTTGGAGACAGAGGTCGAACCCGGCACCATCGTCAGCTCCGGCATCAGCGTGCTCACCATGGCCGATCCCTCGGGCCGGGAGGCGATCATCGACGTGCCGGAACGTTTTGCCGAACTTATCCCGGAGGGTGCGGGCTTTATCATTCAACACCGCGCTCCCGGGGTTCCGCCCGTGGCCGCGCGGCTCGATGTGACCGAACCCGTGGCGCAAACCGGGTTGGAGACGCGCCGCCTGCGCCTCACCCTTGTGGAGCCGACGGAGGATTACCGCATCGGCACTTTGATCACCGCACGATACGACCGCGAAAGCGCGCCGGTCATGACGCTGCCGCAGAGCGCCATTTTGACCCGCAACGGCGAAACGGGTGTCTGGCGCATTGAGACCGACCGGCAAGTGGCCTTTGTCCCCGTGTCGCTCGGGGCCGAGGTCGGAGATCGGGTGATTGTTACGGGCGTCGCCGAGGGCGATGAAATTGTCACGCGCGGGGTCCACATGCTCGCGCCGGGTGAGAAAGTAGGGGAGCGTTTGCCATGAAGGGGTTCAATCTCTCGGACTGGGCCTTGGGGCACCGGTCTTTCATCTGGTTCCTGATGATGGTCGCCGTAATCGCGGGCGCGCTGAGCTACATGCGTTTGGGCCGCGAAGAAGACCCGTCCTTCACCATCCGCACCATGGTCATCTCCGCGAGCTTTCCGGGCGCGACCGCCGAGGAAACCGTCACACAGGTCACGGATCGGATTGAGCGCAAATTGCAGGAGCTTCCCGCCCTCGACGGCACGCGGTCTGTCACCTATCCGGGCATTTCCATCGTCTATGTCGATCTGCGCGATGACATTCCCAAAGAGGAAATCCGCCCCTCCTGGACCCGCGTCCGCAACATGATGTCCGACATCCGAAGCCAATTCCCGCAGGAGTTTCAGGGGTTTGCCTTCAACGATGATTTCGGCGATGTCTACGGCACGGTCTATGCCTTTACCTCTGATGGCTACCCGCCCGAGGATTTGGAGGATTACGTCGAGGACGTGCGCGACGCGGTGCAACAGCTCGATGATGCGGGCAAGGTCGAACTTTTCGGCACCCGCGATCAGGTCATCCACGTCGAATTCTCCGCCCGTCGCCTCGCCGCCATCGGTCTCGACGGTCAGGCGGTCATGGCCTCTCTCTCCGCACAAAACGCGCTTGTCTCGTCGGGCATGATTTCGACCGAGGGCGAAAACATCCTCCTGCGCGTCACCGGCCAATTCGACAGTGCCGAGGCGCTCGCGCAGGCTCCCTTGCGCTCCGGCGACATCTTTTTCCGGCTCTCGGATGTGGCGACGGTCACGAGCGGCTATGACGACCCGCCCGACACGCTGTTTCGCTACAATGGTGCACCGGCCATCGGGCTTAAAATCGGCATGCGCGAAGGCGGCAATATCCTCGATTTCGGCACCGTGCTCGACGCAAAAATCGCGGAGCTGACCCAAGAGCTGCCCATCGGCATTCAGGTTCATCACGTCGCAGACCAACCCAAAGTGGTCGAGGACTCCGTGGGCCATTTCGTCAAGGCGCTGATCGAGGCCGTGGTGATCGTTCTCGCCGTGAGCTTTGTCTCCCTCGGTGTGCGCGCGGGGTTCGTTGTGAGCCTCACCATCCCGCTCGTTTTGGCCCTCACCTTTGTCCTGATGGAACTCATGGGCATCACGCTCCAACGGATTTCCCTCGGTGCGCTGATCATCGCACTCGGGCTTTTGGTCGATGACGCCATGATCGCGATCGAGACGATGATCTCCCGGCTGGAACTGGGCGAAAGCCGATCCAAGGCCGCGTCCTACGCCTGGACCTCCATCGCCTGGCCCATGCTCACCGGCACGCTGATCACCACCGCCGGGTTCATTCCCATCGGGTTGAACAATTCCAACGCCGGGGAATACACCATCACGCTGTTTTATGTGATCGCGATTTCGCTGATCCTGAGCTGGATCGTTGCGGTGCTCTTCGCGCCCGTGCTTGGCGCGACCTTCCTGCCAAAAACGTGGAAACATACCCATGGTGAGGCGGGCTGGCTCCGCCGTCGTTTCCACGTGCTTCTCACATGGTCGATGCGGAACAAACTTTTGACCATTGGGATCACCCTCGCCGTCTTTGCCGTCTCCGTTGTCGGCATGACCAAGGTCGAACAACAGTTCTTTCCGAACTCCGACCGACCCGAGGTTTTGGTCGATGTGACGCTCCGCCAAAACGCCAGCATTTACGCCACCGACACAGAAATCGCGCGGTTCGAGGAGTGGCTCGCGGATCAGGAGGAGGCCTCTTACTGGACCACCTATGTGGGGGAGGGCGCGCCGCGTGTGATCCTGACCTTGGACGCACTGACCCTTGGCCCCAATATCGGCCAGCTCCTCATCATGACGCCCGATCTGGACGCCCGCGACAGCTTGCTCGCCAAGGTCCGCGCCTATTCCGACGCCACGCCGCGGGCGGAATTCTATCCGAAAACCTTTGAGCTTGGCCCGCCGGTCGGCAAGCCCGTACAATACCGCATCTCCGGCCCGGACTACGCCGAGCTGCGCGATCAGGCCCGCGCTTTTGCCGCCGAGATGGCGAAAGACGACCGCCTCATGGCCATCGCGCTTGATTGGAACGAGCCGAGCCGCGTGGTCCGCGTCGATCTCGACCAAGCCCGTTTGCAACAGCTTGGCCTCACGCAATCCGACGTCGCCGGGGTTCTGTCCTCTCTCTTTGAGGGCACGACCGTGACCCAGCTCCGTCTCGATGGCGATCTGATCAACGTGGAAATCCGGGGCGACCCGGAGGACCGCAAGACGCTCAGCGCCTTGGAGAACCTGCAATTCGCCAACACCGACGGTGTCTCCATCCCGCTCTCCTCCATCGCGCGCCTTGAATGGCAGACCGAGCAACCGCTCATCCGCCAAGAGGACCGCGCCCCGGTGATCACGGTCAAGGCGGCGATTGCCTCCGACGACCTGCCTGCCACCATCGTCAACGATCTCGCCCCGGCGGTGGAGGCGTTCCAATCTCAGCTCCCGCGCGGCTATTCGGTCGAGGTCGGCGGCACCGTGGAAAGCAGCGCCGAGAGCCAAGCGCCCATCATGGCGGTCATGCCGATCATGCTCCTGATCATGCTGACGCTCGCGATGATTCAGGTGCAGAGTTTCCGCCTCATGTTCATCGTGCTGGCCGTCGCGCCGCTCGGTCTCATCGGTGTCGTGGCCGCGCTTCTGAGTGCCGGCGCGCCCATGGGCTTTGTCGCGCTCCTGGGCGTACTCGCCCTCATGGGCATTCTTATCCGCAACTCGATCATCCTCGTGCAGGCCATCGAAGATCTGCGCCAAGAGGGCAAATCCCGTTGGCAAGCGGTGTTCGAGGCCTCGGATAGTCGTGCGCGCCCGATCCTTTTGACGGCGGCGGCGGCCTCTCTGGCCCTCATCCCGATCTCGCGTCAGGTGTTTTGGGGGCCGATGGCCTATGCCATGATGGGCGGCATCATCGCCGGGACGCTGATCACACTCCTCTTCGCGCCCGCGCTCTATTGCCTCGTGTTCCGCGTCAAGCCGGAGGCGGACCAATGAGTGTTGATCATCGCACCAAGGCCGGGCAAGCCCGCCGTCAACGCACGCGCGACCGTCTGATCGAGGCGGCGATCATGGTCTTTGCCGCGCGGGGTCTGTCTGGGACGGTGATTGATCACGTGGTTCAGGCCGCCGGGGTCTCGCGCGGCACCTTCTACAATTATTTCGACACCATCGAGGATGTGTTGGAGGCCGCGCGGGTCGAACTGGGCCGGGAGGTCGTGCTTCTCGTCAAAGGCACCGTCGATCCCGCGCTCCCGGTTGCCGAGCGTTTGGCCAAGGGCCTGCGCGGTTTTATCGAAGTGGCGCGTCAAAACCCGCTCTTTCTCGAATTCACCGCCCGGCTCGGTCGCAACAGCTACGGCTTTGTCACCGTTCTGCAAGAAACCTCGCCGGAGTTCGCGGAGACTGACAAGCGGGACTGCGTGTTCGGGCCGATCCCCGACATGCTTGTCTATGACATGTTGGAGGTCGGCACGATTGCCCTCTTGCGCCGGATGCGCGAGGGCGAAGAGGTCGACATCCCCGCCTTTGTGGCCGCGATGCTGCGCGTCGCCGGGGTGGATTTTGAGACCTCCCTCCATCTTGCCGAGCAGGAGGTGGAGATCCCAACCCTCCCGGACGACAGTCTCATGGTGCGGGGCAATGCCGCCTTGGCTGAGACTGCCGCTCAGACGGCGTAATCCCCGCCGATGAGCACAAGCGCCTGCGCCAATGCCGCCGCGGCCCGCACCCCGTCGATCAGGGTGAGGCCGGTCTGCTCTGACAAGGCCCCGAAATGCGCCGACATCCCGGCACAGCCCAAAATGATCGTCTGCGCCCCGCGCGCGCCAATCGCGGTGATGTCCTGTGAGAGCTTCGCCAAGGTCTCCGGCGCACCTTCTTCGACGTCGAGCACGGGAATGCCGGAGGGGATGACCCCGATGCAAGTGTCCTCAAACCCCAGCCGTTCAATATTGCCCTCGATCACCGGGGCCGAGGCGGGCATGGTCGTGACCACGCCGTAACTCATCCCTCTGAGCCGGGCCATGACATAGGCGGATTGGCCGATTCCGATCACCGGGCAGGGGGCCTGAGCGCGCAGCTCTTCTAATCCCGTGTCATCGAAACAGGCGATGATCAGGACGTCGATCCCCTCGGACGAGAGACGCGGCAGGTGGTTCAGGAGACCGGGCAGGGCGGCGTCGCCGTCCTCCGGGCCTTGGATCGCGGGCGGGCCAGAGGTGTTGGTCCAGCCGACCACCTGAGCGTCCGGCAAAAGCGCGCGCACCGTGGCCACCACGCTCTCAGTCATCGCCGCCGTGGAGTTTGGGTTCAGACAGGCGATTTTCACCTCAGACCCCTTTCCCGGCGTCGGACCCGAACCGCGCCCGGCGTTTGCCCATGATCCAGACGGTCAACAGGAACGCCCCGATGATCAGCAAAGAGAAGAGCGTGGTCATCGTGCCCAGCGCATAGATCACTGGCGTCGTCACGTTGGTCGTCATCCCGAAGATTTCCAACGGCAGCGTGTTGTAGGAGCCAGCGGTCAAAAGCGTGCGGGCGAATTCGTCGTAAGAGAGTGTAAAGCCAAAGAGACCCACACCAATGAGAGACGGCGCGATGATCGGCAAGACGACATAGCGCACGGTCTGCCACGGAGAGGCGCCTTGGTCACGCGCGGCCTCCTCAAAGCTTTTGTCAAAGCGGTTGAACACCGCGAACATGATCAACAGGCCAAAGGGCAGGGTCCATGTGAGCTGCGAGCCAAACCCCGAGGTGGCCCAGTGAATCTTGAACCCGAACTGGTTGAAGATGAGGCCCACGCCCAAGGAGATGAGGATCGAGGGGATCACCAGCGACGCGATGGTGAGATAGAACAACACCGCCGAGCCTGCAAAGCGCTTGCGAAACGCAAATCCGCCCATCACCGAGATGACCATGGTCGAGACCATCACCATCAGGCCGAGGATGAAAGAGCGGCGGAACGAGCCCCAGATGTCGCCCACGGCCTGCTCTTGGAACAGTTCGCGGAACCAATTGAGCGAGACGCCCCGCATCGGAAAGGTCAGGCCCCCGCTCGGCCCCTGAAAGGATAGGATGCCGATGGTCAAAGTCGGGCCGTAGAGAAAGAGGATGAAGAGCGCGAAGAACGCGGTCAGCACGTAAAAGGACTTGGGACGCGGCTCCATGGCTCAGAGCTCCTTCCGAATGTCGACGAACCGCAACAGGATGCCGATCACGATGAGAACGGTGATCAAAAGGATCACGGCGGTGGCGGCGGCGGACGGGTATTGCAGCAAGGCGATGTCGTTCGAAATCAACCGGCCCACATTGGCCTTTTGCGACCCGGACATGAACCGCACGGTGATGAAATCGCCCATCACGAGGGTCAGGACAAAAATCGTTCCGATCATGATCCCCGGCTTGGTCAGCGGGATGATCACATGGGTGAGCGTCTGAAACCCGCTGGCTCCATTGTCGCGCGCGGCCTCCAACAGGCTTTTGTCGATCCGGGTCATGGTGTTGAAAATCGGCACGACCATGAACAGCGTGTAGAGGTGCACAAAGGCGAGGATCACCGAGAAATCGGAATACAAGAGCCACTCAAGCGGCTGGTCGATCACCCCCCAGGAGATCAGCGTCTGGTTGGCAATCCCGTTGCGCCCGAGAAACGGAATCCACGAAATCATCCGGATGATGTTCGAGGTCCAGAACGGGATCGTACACAGGAGAAACAGCGCGATCTGAACCGTCTGGTTGCGGATATGAAAGGCGAGGTAATAGGCGACGGTGAACCCAATCGCCAAGGTCAGCGCCCAGGTGATCGCGGCATATTTGAATGTCGCAAAGAACACCTTGTAGGTCACGGGCGAGCCGAACAGGAATTCGTAATTCTCAAAAGAGAAGGCCGGGATGATAGAAAATTCGGTCGCTTGCCAAAAGCTCACGACGACAATCGTGATGATCGGCAGGATCAGAAATCCCACAAGCACCACGGTCAGGGGCGAGGCCTGAAGCCAGCCTTGGATGTGACGGTTCTTGAGCATCGGCTGCTTTCTTTCGTCTTAAAATATCCCGGGGGAGGAGGCGTGGGGGG